>NZ_CP077970.1:8043750-8692500 GCF_024758505.1 Bradyrhizobium arachidis
ATCGAAAAGGCCAAGACCGCGAACCTCGCCGCCTGCACCGTATTCCGGCAGAGCCATGTCGGCCGCCTCGCCGCCTACCCGCTGATGGCGATGCGCGAGGGCATGATCGGAATCGCGACGGCGGACTCCGGCCGCTCGCCAAAGCACGTCGCGCCGTTCGGCGGGCGCGAGGCGCGGCTCGGCACCAACCCGATCTCGATCGCGGTGCCCTCCGATCTCGACGCGCCGTTCTACCTGGACATGGCGACCTCGGCGGTCGCCGCCGGCAAGGTCCAGCTCGCGGTTGCCCGCGGCGAGCAGATCCCGACGGGGTGGATCATCGACGCCGAGGGCCGGCACACCACCGATCCCACCCAGTATCGCAAGGGCGGCGCGCTGCTGCCGCTCGGCGGCAGCGAGGGCTACAAGGGCAGCGGGCTCGCCGCGATGGTCGAGGTGCTGTGCGGCCTGCTCACGGGCCTCGGCTTCGGCGTCGAGCCGACCGGCCGTCACAACGACGGAACCTTCATGGCGGTGCTCAACGTCGCTGCGTTCCGGCCGCTGAAGGATTTCAAGAAGGAGGTCGCCGAGTTCGCGCGCTATCTGAAATCGACGCCGCCCTCCGAGGGCAGCAAGGGCGTGTTCTATCCCGGCGAAGTCGAGCATCTGCGCGCAGTCGAACGCCGGCAGAGTGGCATCGAGATCGAGGACGCCACGTGGGAGAACTTCCGTGCCCTCGCCCGCGACTACAAGCTCGATGAAGAGCTCGATCTCGCCTGATCCGGACAAGGAGAGCAACGGCATGACACGGCAGATGGTACTAGTCGGCTTCCTGCAGGCGCAGAACTGCACCAATTTGCCGAGCTCGTGGCGGCATCCGGACTCGCGCGAGGATTCCATGTCGGCCGATTATTACCAGGAGATCGCGCGCATCCTGGAAGCCGGCAAGTTTCATATGGCGTTCTTTGACGATCGCCTGGCAATGCCGGATCGCTACGGCAATGATCACGCCCACACCGTCGAATACGGCATCCGCTGCGTGAAGATGGACCCGCTGATCGTGCTTACCACCATGGGCGTGGTGACGGAGAAGCTCGGGCTGGGCTCGACCTGCTCGACCACCTATTTCGAGCCCTTCGACGTCGCGCGCCGTTTTGCAACGCTCGACCTGATGTCCGGCGGACGCGCCGGGTGGAACGTCGTCACATCGCTCAACGACGGCGAAGCGCTCAACATGGGCAAGGATTCCCACCCCGAGCACGACTCCCGCTACGACCGCGCCGACGAATTCATGGAAGTCGTGCTCGGCCATTGGGATACCTGGGAAGACGGCGCGCTGATCATGGACAAGACCAGCGGACGCTTCGCCGATCCGGGCAAGGTGAAGCGGCTCGACCACAAGGGCGTGGCTTTCAAGTCGCGCGGGCCGTTCACCGTGCCGCGCTCGAGCCAGGGCCATCCCGTCATCATCCAGGCCGGCGCCTCCGGCCGCGGCCAGCGCTTTGCGGGACGCTGGGGCGAGGTGATCTTCACCGCCGCGCGCAGATCTCGCAGGCGCCAAGGAAGGCTATACGGCCGTCCGCAACGAGGCCGCCAAGGCCGGCCGCGATCCCGACCAGATGTTCCTCTGCAACCTCGCGACGCCGGTCTGCGGCGCGACCAAGGCCGAGGCTGAGGACAAGATGGCGCTGATCAACAAGCTGCCGCTGCAGATCGACGCGCTGTCGCTGCTCGCGGAAGCACTCAACTACGATTTCGCGTCCAAGGGTCTCGACGAGCCGCTGACGACCGACGAGTTGAAGAGCATGCAGGGCATTCTGGGCATCCGCGACGGCGTGCTGAAGATGTCGGGCAAGAGCAATCCGAGCGCGCGCGATTTCGTCACCTTCTCCGGCCGCGGCCAGGTTCAGGACGCGATGGTCGGCGGCCCCAAGGAGATCGCCGACAAGTTAGAGGAGATGTTCGTCGAGCGCGGCTGCGACGGCTTTGTCATCGCCGCGACCTACGTGCCCGGCTCCTATGCGGATTTCGTCCGGCATATCGTGCCGGAATTGCAGCGCCGCGGACTGTTCCAGAAAGATTATCGCGGCAAGACGCTGCGCGAAAACCTCGGATTGAAGCGACCCGCTGCCGGCGCTTGGAAGACCCAGCCATCGGCCGCCGCCGAGTAACGAGAACAAAGGGATTTTGCATGCGCTGGCTGAAATTCACCGCCTCAGGCGTGACCTCCTGGGGGCTCGTCGCACGATGCCGCAGGATGGGTTAGCGAAGCTAACCCACCTCTTCATTCTCCCTCCGCGGAGACAGAAGTGGTCGGTTACGCTTCGCAGAACGTTCGATTTTCAATGTTGCGACTCGCGCCATGCAGAAGCATCCTGACGACCACCTGAATAGTAGGGAGAGGGCCGCGTGTTGCAGCGCATATTGGCGCAGGCTGTCCAATGATCGGCGGTTTCGGACGCATGGGGGTCGGCTTTGGGAAGCTCGGAGCGAGCAGCCCTCGAAAGCGGGCGATAGAGTCACTCAGCAATGCCACGGCTATAGCGTCAATTACGCTGGGCGGCCTCATCATTCCGGAGAGGCAAACTTCGGAAGGGGTTCTGATCAGGTCCTACGCCGCTGCGTGGATTGAGATCGCCCAGCAATTGAGCGAGGACTGGAGCCTGGCATTTCAGCTTAATTCCCGACAATGGGAGGAGATGCTCGCCGGCGCGATGAGTGCAGACGGATATGAAGTTACGCTTACGCCGAGGTCGGGCGATCATGGCCGCGATGTGATCGCGGTCAAGCACGGGATCGGCACCATCCGCATTCTTGGTTCCATGAAAGCCTATGCGCCAGATCACCTCGTCGGCCGCGACCATGTTGACGAGATGCTTGGGGTGCTCTTCAGGGAGGCCAACGCGAGCAAAGGCATAATTGCAACGACGTCTGACTTTGCACCACGTTTGTTCGAGGCGCCCAATATGAATCTGGTGATTCCTAGTCGTCTCGAACTGATGAACGGCGTGAAACTGCAAAAATGGTTGACCGATCTTTCAGATTAGTAGGCGTCGAAGAAGCAAAGCCTACAGCGTTTCGATCTGCTTGATCGCGTCCCAGCGCAGGAAACGCACCCTTTTTGTATCCATCGAAAAGAAGAGAATCCCCTTATCGCCGCCTCGGATAAGTCGTGCGGGAATCAACTTGTCATCAGCGCCAATCGTTTCGGATGCGCTTTGACTATTTATAATGGAGTGAGCTCGTTGAGCGCCGATCACGAATGACAGGACTAACGCTGCAAAAGCACACGTCACCATCAAGAAGGGCGAACGACCTTTCCACGCTACGTGTAAGGCTGGAGCGTTTAGCATGTAGACAAACAGGCCAACCAGCAGGAAACCAACGGCGTATTGACCAACCCAGGCTTCGACAAATATGACGAGGATCATTGTTGCAGCATACAATCGCTGCAACCATGGACGCGGTGTGACGTATTCTACGCAGCTACGGATCAAGGAGCCTAACTTGCTGACTCTCGGGTTGGTGTCACCGCTGGAGATAGTCGCATCGTGAAAGCCCAGCCGATAACTGTACCATCCGGTAGTAAACCAGAATAAGAGAACCGCAACGGGTGGGATCGCAAATGGCAGCGATTGCAGAGCAAAGACGAGATGTTCGCTCAAGCTGAAAAACGAAAAATAGCCAATACCGACTCCCGCGAAAAACCCAACATCGTAGGTAATCGCCAAAGAACTTGCGAGGAGAGGACCAGCGAAGGTCAAAACCTTCAGCGTGCTGTCGCCTAACGCGAACCTCTGTTCGCTCACAAGCGCTTCTCCGACTCGGACAGAAAGAGGATCGTTGAAGCCGTCATGTGAAGAACATACGCAACCAGTTCATCGGGGGGCTCGGGTCTGGCTTGCGTGCCGGAGCCATGACCAGCTTGGCGATTTCGTGCAGTCGGAATACCGGACTGAAGAACGGTTCGCAGAGCAGCAAAATGGCCTTGCCAAAATGATGGGATTAAAGCGTTTGACAGGCAGATATTGACCAGATCAGACGCGCTTGCCTTGTTCTTGTCATAAGCCCAGCCCTGCTTATCGCAAATTGCCTTCATCGTGCTCTCAAACGACTTGCAGGCGTCCACCAGCGCCTCTTCCTTCTTTCCATGTCGATAGTGCTCAAACGCGCTCAGGAATTCTTCCTGCGCACCGGCGAGGTGCTCGCCATGCAAGAGGGCGAGTGCAGGGATAACGACTTCACTGTGTACAAGCATCGAGTCCACTCGCAGAAGTTTGCCTTCCGTAAATTGATATCCCACTCCATGCTCCTTGAACCGGGTGTTCAACTCCTCGACGATGCCGTCAGCAATCTCTCTGTTCTTTCTACCGTAGAGATAGTGATCCTCTCCACAGTACACTTCGATTATTCGGAATGTTAATTCTATTGCATCAAGGATGCGGCCGTTGTCTTGTTCTTTAAGAAACCAGCCTACAAGGTCGTCTCTGGCTTCTCTTTTGTCCAGCGGATCGCGCGAATTAGACAGTCTGAACAATCCGTATTCACGACGGAGAATTTGAGCTATCTCGAGATAGGTGTTCTGAATTGTCCTTGTCTCAGCATCACCCGAACGATACTCAACGCCGATGGCATCGTTCCACATGTGGACGACTTGCGTTCTTAGAGCGGCTGGAATGCTGTCATATGTAAAAACGTCGGCCAATTGACCGAGTTCTTTCTTTCGTCGCTTTGAGTAAAGTTCCCAAACTGCCATTTTTCCCGTCCGCGCCTCGCTTCTTCCGAATCACGAATAATCACGGTGGCACAGTGCAAGGTAGCAACACGAGGGCTGGGACGTTTGTCCCGGTTATTCACAGGATGCTCAGCCCGCCGTCCGTCTAGCCGCGCTGGGACCCTAGAGTCCCGCTCCTTGGATATTCGCAATACCCTCATTTCCGCTCCTCATGAGATCGAGCAGGCTTTTGTTCTCGATTATTGGCAGGCCCATCATCGGTACAATCAGACATCCGCTTGCGTGATTGTCGTTGCTACCCAAGCTGCGGCTGACCACTCCCTTCGTTAGAATGCCCTCGCCAACCAAAATGGGGCTGCCACTCATCTTGCCAGGGATTTTGGCGTCAAATTCAAAGTTCGGCCCGGGCGTTGAATTTTGTTTCTCGGTTATATTGTCCGGGTAGATGTTTGTTACGGAGCCAACGGAAACAACCAGTTCAGGCTGATAGTCGTCGCCCACAAGTCGGATGTTCCTCATTTCGGGGTAACCAATCGCTACAGCGCGGTCGCCAAGTTTGAGATTGTACAAGCCGATGTTCAACGGCTGATATGGGCCAATCAAGGGGTGTTCCTGCACTTTGCAGACTGCAATATCGAGTAGCGGTTTAAATTCGGGCTTTTGATGTAGAAGCGGACTCACAACATCACTGCCCCAATAATACGCCCACTCGAATTCGCACATAAACCAATTCGCGTCCCGCATTACCGGATGAATGTGGAACGGAGCATTTTTCATAGCTGGGTTCGTGGGTAGCAACGCGCCGAAGTGCAAATCTTCGCTGAATTTGTGGGTCCTTTCGCCGACTTGAGTAAGACTCGAATAATTTTCGTCGGCCGGATCACGAAGCACGTGAGCGGCGGTCATCAATATGCCAGACGCGCTAATGAAAAAACCGGTGCCAATGCATCGAATCTCTTCATCGCCGTCAATCCAAGCTACGATAGGCACGATGCTCTGCCGAACTAAAAATTCGGTAGTGCCAAACGTAGCGAAGAAATTATTCATGATCTGACCCGGCCTTTGGGTCATAAGATTCACTTCATCATCGATTTTGAAATAGTCCTTCGAGAAACCCTTTCGTGGTTTCAGGTCTATGCCTGAAAGATCGTGCGTAGCCCAAACGCCCGCCGCATTCTTTCGCCAAATCGACTTTAGAATCCCGATTTCGTCTGTTGACATCTGTCAATCTGACCAATCTAAGAAATACGATCATACATTACATCCGTTACGTGTAGCGCGCACTGGATATAGAGGCAATGAACAGGGCGGACGCAAAAGCCCGGCCAGCGATATGCTGACCGGGCTGCTTCGCTAACCCACCCTACGAGAGCTTGCGCCGCAGCCTAGAACGGCAGCGCCACGCTCGTCTTGATCTCCTTCAAGATCACGTTGCTGCGCACGTAGCGGATGCCCGGAATCCGGAACATGAACTCGTCGAGGAATTTGTTGTAGGCCGCCATGTCGCGCACGACGACGCGTAAGTGATAGTCGGCGTCGCCCGTGGTCGCAAAGCACTCCAGCACCTCGCGACGTTTGGTTACCCGAGAAACAAACTCGTCGACGAATTTTGCGTCGTGCCGCTCCAGCGAAACATGGAGCACGGCCGACATCGTAAAGCCGGCACGCTCGCGCGCCACCAGCGCGGCGTAGCCCTGGATGACACCGCTTTCCTCCAGTGCGCGAACCCGCCGCCAGCAGGCCGAGGTCGACATGCCCACCTCGTCAGCCAGTTGCTGGTTGGTGGCGCGGCCATCCCTTTGGAGATGCGCGAGAATCTGCGCGTCTTGGTCTTCAACCATACGGAACCCTCAAATCGGTTGATTTTACCAAATCTCTATTGAATTTGCAAAATCATACCGTAATTCGGCTCTGCGCGGGAAATATAGGTAAGACCTACCAGCCCTCCGGGACTACCCTCGACCCATCCGCCAGTGATGCCGTCGCGAGGCTAGCCATGGACGCCATTTCCTCCCTCGACCCCTATGAGCTCTCCGACCGCTACGACCGCGAAGAGGGCCGGGTCTTCCTCACGGGCACGCAGGCCATCGTCCGCATCGCACTCGACCAGGCCAAGCGCGATCGCGCCGCGGGTCTCAACACTGCAGGCTTCATCTCCGGCTATCGCGGCTCGCCGCTCGGCGGCGTCGACCTCGAGCTCTGGCGCATCAAGGAGCGGTTGACGAACGATCGCATCGAATTTCTCCCCGCTGTCAACGAGGACCTCGCCGCAACCGCAGTGCTCGGCTCGCAGCAGGTGGAGACGCAAGGCGATCGCGAGGTCGATGGCGTGTTCGGGCTCTGGTACGGCAAGGGCCCCGGCGTCGACCGCTCGGGCGACGCGCTCAAGCACGGCAATGCCTATGGCTCATCGCCGCATGGCGGCGTGCTGGTTGTTGCCGGCGACGACCATGGTTGCGTCTCCTCATCGATGCCGCACCAGTCCGACGTTGCCTTCATGAGCTGGTTCATGCCGACGCTGCATCCGGCCAGCGTCAGCGAATATCTGGCGTTCGGCGAATATGGCTACGCCATGAGCCGCTTCTCCGGCATGTGGGTCGGCTTCAAGGCGATTTCGGAGATCGTCGAATCCGGCGCGTCGGTGGCGTTGCGGCCGCCACGGCAGTTCGTGCGTCCCGACTTCACGCCGCCGCCGGGCGGCCTGCATTATCGCTGGCCCGATCTGCCGGGACCGCAGATCGAGGAGCGGCTGGAGGCGAAGAAGCACGCGGTCTACGCGTTTGCCAAAGCCAATCCGATCGATCGCCACATCTACGACATTCGCAACGCCACCTATGGCATCGTCACGACCGGCAAAGCCCACCTCGACCTGATGGAAGCTCTGCGGCTGCTGGGCCTCGATGAAGCGGCCTGCCGCAAGATCGGCATCGACATCTACAAGGTCGGCATGGTCTGGCCGCTTGCGCTGCACGATGCCATGGAGTTCGTCAGGGGCAAGCGCGAGATCCTCGTCGTCGAGGAGAAGCGCGGCATCATCGAAAGCCAGTTCAAGGAATATTTTTACGACTATCCGGGCGCAAAACCCGAACGCATGGTCGGCAAGCATGACGAGACGGGCGCGCGGCTGATCTCTTGGATCGGCGAATTGTCGCCGCGTGCGCTGGCTGATGTACTCGCACGGCGGCTCGATCCGATGTTCAGGGGACTCGATCTCGTGACCCGCGCCGCCTCGCTCGTGCCGGAAGCCCAGCGCGTGATCACGGTCGCAGGCGCAACCCGCACGCCTTATTTCTGCTCGGGCTGCCCGCACAACACCTCCACCAAGGTGCCGGAGGGCTCGAAGGCGCTGGCCGGCATCGGCTGCCATTTCATGGCAAGCTGGATGGACCGCGAGACATCGTCGCTGATCCAGATGGGCGGCGAAGGCGTGAACTGGGCGGCCTCGTCGAAGTTCACAGGCGGAAAGCACATCTTCCAGAACCTCGGCGAAGGCACCTATTATCATTCCGGCTCGATGGCGATCCGGCAGGCGATCGCCGCCGGCACCAACATTACTTACAAGATCCTGTTCAACGACGCCGTCGCCATGACCGGCGGCCAGCCGGTCGACGGGCCCGTCAGCGTTCAGGCCATCGCCCACAGCGTCCGCGCCGAAGGCGTTTTACGCATTGCGCTGGTCTCGGACAATCCCTCGCAGTTCTCGTCGGCCGACCTGCCGAGTGGTGTCACGATCCATCCGCGCGAGGAGATGGACGCCGTGCAGCGGAGCTTGCGAGAAATCCCCGGCGTGTCCGTGCTGATCTATCAGCAGACCTGCGCCACCGAAAAACGCCGCCGGCGCAAGCGCGGGCAGATGGTCGATCCACAGCGCTTTGCCTACATCAACGATCTCGTCTGCGAGGGCTGCGGCGATTGCTCGGTCGAGTCCAACTGCCTCAGCGTCGAGCCGAAGGAAACGCCGTTCGGTCGCAAGCGGCAGATCAATCTCTCGGCCTGCAACAAGGATTTTTCCTGCCTCAACGGGTTTTGCCCGAGCTTTGTTACCGTCGAAGGTGCAACGCGGCGGAAGAAGACGGCAAGCGACATCGATGCGCCGGATCGAGCAACGGCGTTGCCTTTGCCAACGCCGGCAACGCTCGACAAGCCCTTTGATCTCCTGGTGACCGGCGTCGGCGGCACCGGCGTGATCACGGTCGGCGCCTTGATCGGCATGGCTGCGCATCTCGAACGCCGCGGCGTCTCGGTGCTGGATTTCACGGGCTTTGCGCAAAAGTTCGGCCCCGTGTTGAGCTACATCCGCATCGCCGCTAGTCCGGACGCGCTGCATCAGGTCCGCATCGACCAGGGTGCCGCCGACGCGCTGATCGGCTGCGATCTCGTCGTCAGTTCCTCGCCGAAGGCCTCCAGCACCTACCGGCAGGGAACGCGCGCCGCGATCAACACGGCGGAGATGCCGACCGGCGACGTCGTGCGCCTGCGCGACGCCGACCTCGCCTCGCCTGCCCGGCTGCGTGCCATCGGCCGCGTGATTGGCGAGAACAATTTCGCCACCATCAACGCCAACACGCTGGCCGAACGCCTGCTCGGCGATGCCGTCTATGCCAACATCATCATGCTCGGCTTTGCCTGGCAGCAGGGTTTGGTCCCGCTCTCGCTGCAAGCGCTGCTGCGGGCGATCGAGCTCAATGACGTCGCGGTGGAGCGCAACAAGCAGGCCTTTGCCTGGGGTCGGATCGCCGCGGCCGATCCCGCCTCTTTGCCGAAGCCCGACAACGCTCCGTCGACCGAAACGCTCGACCAGATGATCGATCGCCGCGCCGGTTTCCTCGCCGCCTATCAGGATGCAGCCTATGCGGCGCGGTACCGGACGATGGTCGCCCGGGTCCGCAGCGCGGAGGCCGCATTCGGTAGTGAGGCCCTGACTGACGCGGTGGCGCGCGCCCTGTTCAAGCTGATGGCCTACAAGGACGAATACGAGGTGGCGCGCCTGCACATGCAGACCGGCTTCCTCGACGAGCTTCAACGCGAGTTCGAGGATGGCTTCAGCGTCAACTATTATCTCGCGCCGCCCTTCCTGCCTGCGAGACGCGACGCCCGCGACCGGCCCCGCAAGCGCGCCTTCGGTCAATGGATTCAGATGCCGTTCGCCTTCCTCGCGCGATTGAAGGGTTTGCGCGGCACGCCGCTCGATCCGTTCGGCTACTCGGCCGAGCGGCGCGCGGAGCGGGAGCTGATCACCTGGTATGAAGCGCTGATCGAGGAGATGCTCGCCCACCTCGACGCGAGACGGTTGCCTCAGCTTCTCGCCATCGCCAAGGCGCCGATGGAGATCCGCGGCTATGGACCGGTGAAGGACGTCGCGATCGCAAAGGTGAAGGCCGAGGTGGCAAGTCGCCAGGCCAATCTCGCGGAAGGCAAAGAGACCGGACGCGCTGCTTGAGCCTCAGGAATAGGGGTTGATCAGCTTCTGATGCTCGGCGCTGTGGTGCACCAGCATATCGATGAAGGTCCTGACCTTGGCCGACAGATGGTGCTTGTGCGGATAGACCGCGTTCATCGACAGCTCGACCGGCCGGTATTCCGGCAAGAGGCGAACCAGGTGGCCGGCTTCGAGATCGTCGCGCACCAGAAAGCCGGCGGCGAGGCAGATCCCGGCGCCTTGCAGCGCCACGGTCCTCAAGGCCTCACCGCTGTTGGTGATCAGATTGCCCGCGATGCGCACCGATGCCGGCGCGCCCTTGCGATCGAGGAAGCGCCACTCCTCGCCAAAGGGATAGTTCACATGGCGGATGCAATTATGCGCGGCCAATTCGGAGAGCGCCTGCACCCGGCCATGCTTCTCGATGTAGGCATGCGAACAGCACAGCACGTGACGCCAGGTGGCAAGGCTCCGCACGATCAGGCTCGAATCCGGCGGCGCCGTCAGGCGGAGCGCAATGTCAAAACCGTCCTCGATCAGGTCGACATTGGCCTCGCCCATCTGCAGATCGACCTTCACTTGCGAATAGGACGAGAGGAATTCTGCCACGACAGGCGCGACGAACGGAACCATGTGGGTGGCGATGTGGATGCGCAGGGTGCCGCGCGGCGTCGATTGCAGCGCGCCCGCGATGTCATCGGCCTGCTCGATGTCGGCGAGGATCTGGATACAGCGGTCGTAATAGGCCTTGCCGATTTCGGTGAGGTTGACCTTGCGCGTGGTGCGATTGAGCAGCCGCACCCCGAGCCTGTCCTCCAGCGCCTGAACGTGATTGCTCACCATGGTCGTGGACATGTTGAGCTTGCGCGCTGCTGCGGAGAAACCGCCGGTCTCGACCACCCGGCTGAACACTTCGAGGCTGGTCAATCGGTCCATGTCCGCCGGATTATCCGCGTCTGATCGACAATCACGAGAAATTCACTGCGATTATCTATCAGATAGTCCACGCGGCTGCACCCGCCCACCTCTGCCGGCGACGTTCTTGTCCGCAAACGCATTGCGCAGCCAGGCGCGAAATGCCGACAAATTGGCATCGTCCTTGCGGAATGGGCGATAGACGAGGTACCAGGCGCGCCCCTTCGGCACCGAGAGTGCAAACGGCGCGACGAGACGGCCGGCCGCGATGTCATCCTCGACATAAGGACGCAGCGCCATCGCAACGCCGGCCCCGTCGACGGCGGCCTGCAATGCCATCGCGTAATTGTCGAAGGTCGGCCCGACGACGCGGCGCCGCAGATTGACGCCGGCAGCCGCCAGCCAGAGCGTCCAGTCCTCCGGCCAGTGCGATACCTGGAGCAGCGTCTCCTTCGCTAGCTGCGACGGTTGCTTCAGCCGCGCCGCGATCGCCTTGGTGCACACCGGAAACAGATCGGCTGAGAACAACGGTTCGGCCTCATAGCCGGGCCAGTTGCCGTCGCCGAGCAGCACGCCGCAAGTCCAATCGTCGCGATACGGATTGATGGCGCCGCCGGTCGCGAGCCGCACCTCGATCTCCGGATGCAGCTCATAGAAGCTGCGCAGTTTCGGGATCAACCATCGCACCGCGAAGGACGGACCGACACCGAGCGTGAGCACCGGTGTCGTCCGCATCGCGCCGACCTGCTCGGCAATGCCGGCAATGGCATCGAAGGCGGACGTCAGTCCCGGCTGCAACGCCTTGCCCTGCGCGGTGAGATCGAGCCCGTTCGGCCGGCGCTCGAACAACTGGAAGCCGAACCGCTCCTCGAGCAACCGCACCATGCGGCTGATCGCGGCCTGCGTGACATTCAGCTCGTCGGCGGCACCGACGAAGCTGCCATGGCGCGCAGCCGCCTCGAAGGCGCGCAATCCGTTCAGCGAAGGCAGGCGACGGCTGACCATAGGGATAGTTTTCCTGAGCCTATGGCCCAGATAAACCCGTTTGCGCGCGTGCTGTCAAACGGCCCATGAAGGCGCATCGCATTTCATGGAGGTCGCCATGATCAGCATGCCCTTCGCCGCAGCGCTCGCGGCGTCCGTGCTGTCCACGTCATTCGTCTCCGGCCTGTTCGGCATGGCCGGCGGGATGATCCTGATGAGCTTGCTGCTTTACCTGATGCCGGTGGCACCGGCCATGGTGCTGCACGGCATCACCCAGATCGCGGCCAATCTCGCCCGCGCCTGGAACTTGAGGCAGCACATCGTGCGGCCGGTGGTCGTGCGATACACGGCGGGTGCGCTTTTGGCCGGCGTGATCGTGGCCTCGGGCCTGGTCGCGCCAAGCAAGCCCGTAGCCCTAATTTTCATTGGCCTTACTTCGTTCGCGGGTCTCGCTTTGCCACACCGCCTGACCCCCAATGTCACGGCTCCAAGCCAGGCGATCGGTTGCGGCACGCTGTGTACAGGCCTGCAACTGATCTCCGGCGTCTCGGGGCCGATCCTCGATTTGTTCTTTGTCAGGACGGCCCTCGGCCGGAAGGAGATCATCGCCACCAAGGCCGCGATCCAGTCGATCGGCCACGTGCTCAAGCTGATCTATTTCGGCCGGCTGCTGCTGATCGAAGACGGCGGGATCTCTCCCTTGGCCGTGCTGCTCGCCATCGCCGCGGCGGTACTCGGCACCCTGCTGTCCCGCGGCCTGCTCGATGCCCTGACCGATATCGGCTTCGCGCTCTGGTCGCGGCGGCTGATCGCAGCGGCTGCCGCCGTCAGCCTCGCACAAGGCCTCGTCCTCGAATTCGGGAGCTTCAGATGAGTCCGTCACGCCCGTTAGCAGCAATCGCTCGTCAGTCCGGGCAATCGCTCTGGGGCAGTCGGAGGTCTTGCTCGCTAGACCATCACGGTGCCCACGCACAGGAGAGGAGACCAACGATGACAGGAGCAACTATCCACTCTGAATGGATAATCCTTCCAATATTTCACTGATTATCGTCCGAACCAGAAAAGCCGATGTTATCGGAAAGCCCGATAGGAGACCACCATGTCCGAGATGCCCCGCACCGCAAGCTTTCAGCAAGCCGCTGAAATCGCTATTGAAACACCAAAACCCTCGATTTCGGTCCGCAACGTGGCCCGGCGCGCGGCACTGGTGATCGCTCTCCTCGCCGGTACCGCTGCGGTCGCCTATTACGGCCACGACTACTGGATCAACGGCCGTTATCTCGAGACCACCGACGATGCCTATGTGAAGGCTGACTCCACGATCATCGCACCGAAGGTCTCCGGCTACATCGCGCAGGTCCTGGTCGGCGACAACCAGCCCGTGAAGGCGGGCCAGTTGCTGGCCGAGATCGACGATCGCGACTTCAAGGCCGCGCTCGGCCAGGCCAGGGCTGATGTCGCCGCGGCCGAAGCCGCTGTTCGCAACCTCGATGCGCAGATCGCGCTTCAACAGCCGATCATCGAACAAGGCACTGCCGACGTCGCGGCTGCGGAAGCGAATCTCAAGTTCGCGCAGGAAGAGCAGACCCGTTACGACGGCCTGATGAAGACCGGTTCCGGCACGGTGCAGCGCGCGCAACAGACCGACGCGGCGCTGCGCACCAGCACCGCGCAATTGCAGCGCTCGCAATCCGGTCTCCTGGCCGCACAGCGCAAGGTCGATGTGCTCACGACGGAGCGCGCCAAGGCAGTCGCCCAGCTCGAACGCGCCCGCGCCGTGGAGCAGCAGGCGGAGCTGAATCTCTCCTATACGCAGATCAAGGCGCCGGTCGATGGCACGGTCGGCGCGCGAACGCTGCGCGTCGGACAATTCGTGCAAGCGGGCACGCAGCTGATGGCGGTGGTGCCGCTGGACCAGGTCTATGTGGTCGCCAACTTCAAGGAGACCCAGCTCACTCATGTGCGCAACGGCCAGCCCGTCGAGCTCATGATCGATGGCTTCCACGGCACCAGGCTGAAGGGCCATGTCGACAGCCTGTCGCCGGCGAGCGGCCTCGAATTCGCATTGCTGCCGCCTGACAACGCCACCGGCAATTTTACAAAGATCGTGCAGCGCGTGCCGGTGAAGATCGTACTCGACGACACCAGGCTGAAGGGCCTGTTGCGCCCGGGCATGTCGGCCGAGCCGACCGTCAACACCAAGGCGACTGTCATCGCCGAGCGTGAAACCGCAAAGCGCGTCGCCGGCACCGCCGCGCGGCCGAACGGCGGCTAAAGCAAATCATCCGGCGCGATTATCAAGTCCTGCCGGATGATGCTTCCAGAACTCCGCTGATTATCGAACTCAGGCACCTGATGCATCCTGTCTCTGGACACGAGACGAGGCCCTCATGAGCACGCTCCAACCCACCCTCAACGCCGCTTCCGCCGTAAGCATCCCTGCCCCTGCGGCGCCCGCGACCTCAGCCGTCTCCGCAAAAACCTGGATCGCAGTTGCCGGCGCCACGCTCGGCGCCTTCATGGCGGTGCTCAACATCCAGATCGTCAACGCCTCGCTCGCCGACATCCAGGGTGCGATCGGCGCCGGCATCGATGACGGCGGCTGGATCTCCACCTCCTATCTGATCGCCGAGATCGTCGTGATCCCACTCTCCGGCTGGCTCGCACAGGTATTCTCGGTCCGCATCTATCTCCTCACCAACGCGATCCTGTTCCTGGCGCTGTCGATCGCCTGTGCCTTCGCGCAGGATTTGCCGCAGATGATCGCACTGCGCGCCGTTCAGGGCTTTACCGGCGGCACGCTGATCCCGCTCGCCTTCACGCTGATCATCACGCTGCTGCCCAAGGCCAAGCAGCCGGTCGGTCTTGCGCTGTTCGCGCTGTCGGCGACCTTTGCGCCCGCGATCGGCCCGACCATCGGCGGCTATCTCACCGAGAACTTTGGCTGGCAGTACATCTTCTACGTCAACCTCGTCCCCGGCATCATCATGATCGCGATGCTGTATGCCTCGCTGGAATCCAAGCCCATGAAGCTGTCGCTGCTGCGCCAGGGCGACTGGCTCGGCATCGTCACCATGGCGATCGGCCTGTCCGCGCTGCAGACCGTGCTCGAGGAAGGCAACAAGGACGACTGGTTCGGCTCGCCCTTCATCGTCAAGCTGTCGGTCATCGCCGCTGTCGCGCTCGGCCTGTTCCTGTGGATCGAGCTGACCACCGACAAGCCGCTGCTCAACCTGCGCCTGCTTGCCCGCCGCAACTTTGGCTTCGGCATCCTCGCCAACTTCCTGCTCGGCATCGCGCTCTACGGGTCAGTGTTCATCCTGCCGGTCTATCTGTCACGGATCCAGGGATACAATGCCGAGCAGATCGGCATGGTGCTGGCCTGGACCGGCCTGCCGCAACTCCTCCTGATCCCGCTGGTGCCGCGGCTGATGCAGCGTTTCGACGCCCGCCTCGTCATCGGGATCGGCTTTGCCCTGTTCGCCGCGTCGAACTTCATGAACATCTATATGACCAACGACTACGCCACCGATCAGCTGTTCTGGCCCAACATCGTGCGTGCCCTCGGCCAGGCCCTGGTCTTCGCGCCGCTGTCGGCGGTCGCCACCGCCGGTATCGAGGCGGAGAATGCGGGCTCGGCCTCCGGCCTGTTCAACATGATGCGCAACCTCGGCGGCGCCGTCGGCATCGCGCTGCTGCAGACGCTGCTGACCAAGCGCGAGCAGTATCACTCCAACGTGCTGATGCAGTCCGTCTCGATGCTGGAGCAGGCGACGCAGACCCGGATCGAGAAGCTGACGCAGTACTTCATGGCCCACGGCGTGGTCGATCATGCCGAGGCCGTGCATCGCGCCATCGCCGCCATCGGCAAGATCGTGCAGAAGCAGGCGTTCATCCTCGCGTTCAGCGACATGTTCTTCCTGCTGGGCGCCGCGCTGATCGTCGCGCTCGTCGCATCCCTGCTGCTGAAGAAGCCCGGCCACCTCGACGCCGGTGGCGCACACTGAGACCATCAACCCCGACCCGTCACAGGAGAACGACCATGAAGCCCCGCATGAATTTCTACCAGGCCGCCCCCGACACCATCAAAGCGCTGAGCGCGCTGGAGACGCAGATCCAGTCCACGGGACTGGAAAAATCCCTGATCGAGCTCGTCAAGATCCGGGCGTCGCAGATCAACGGCTGCGCCTTCTGCATCAACATGCACACCGAGGACGCCCGCAAGCGCGGCGAGACCGAGCAGCGCATCTATCTGCTGAGCGCCTGGCGCGAGTCCCCGCTCTACACCGACCGCGAGCGCGCTGCGCTGGCCTGGACCGAGTCGGTGACGCTGATCGCGGACACGCATGCGCCCGACGATGTCTATGAGCAGGTCCGCAAACATTTCTCGGAGGAGGAGACGGTCAATTTGACCATGCTGATCGCGACGATCAATGCCTGGAACAGGCTCGCAATTTCCTTCCGGGCGATTCATCCGGTGAAGGTGAAGGCGTCGGTGGCGTAATGCGCGGCACGGCCGCCGCAACGGCAGAGCCGTAGGGTGGGTTAGCCCCGTGGCCGCGCGAAGCGCGGTCCACTGGCGTAACCCACCACTTCTGTCACCGCGGAAACCAAAGAGGTGGGTTACGCCGCGTCGCCTGCGCTGCGCGCAGTCGCGGGGCTAACCCACCCTACGCAGCGCTAGCTCGCCGTCGCCTTGGCGAAATCGACATAAATCTCCCGCAGGCGCGTGGCCATCGGGCCGGGCTTGCCGGTGCCGACTGTCTTGCCGTCGATCGTGACGACCGGCTGCACGAACACCGACGCTGACGTGATGAAGGCTTCCTTGGCGGCAACCGCCTCGGCGACCGTGAAGGGACGCTCCTCGACGCGGAGCTGGCGTTCTTCGGCGAGCGCCACCACCGCCTTACGGGTGCAGCCCGGCAAAATGGCGTTGGAGTTCTGGCGCGTCACGATGACGTCGTCCTGGGTGAGGATGAAGGCCGAGGACGAGCCGCCTTCGGTGACGAAACCGTCCTCGAGCATCCAGGCCTCCGCGGCGCCGGCTTCGGCCGCGGCCTGCTTCGCCAACACCTGCGCCAGCAGCGCCACGCTCTTGATGTCGCGACGTTCCCAGCGGATGTCGGGCACCGTGATCACACCGACGCCGGTCTTGGCGGACGGCGCATCCACGATCTCCTTCTCGGAGACGAACATGACCAGGCTCGACTTGACGCCGCTCTTGGGGAACGCGAAGTCGCGTCCCGTATCGGCGCCGCGCGTGACCTGGAGGTAGACGAGGCCGCTGACCAGCTTGTTGCGGGTGATGAGCTCCTTCTGGATCTCGATGATGCGCGCAACCGTCTCCGGCAGTTTCAGCGCGATCTCGCCGACGGAACGCTCCAGCCGCGCCAGATGCGAGGCGTTGTCGATCAGCTTGCCGTCGAGCACGGCCGCGACCTCATAGATGCCGTCCGCAAACAGGAAGCCGCGGTCGAGGACCGAGACCTTTGCTTCCGAGAGCGGGACGAATGAGCCGTTGACGTAGGCGATCGAGTCCAAGGCAGGTCTCCTGAGGGCGAAGGGGGATTTGGCGCGCTTATACGCCAGTTAGGGGCTCACGACACCCCTCGTTTCGTCATTCCGGGGCATTCGCGTAGCGAATGAGCCCGGAATCCATTTCACCTCATGGACTGCCGCCCGATGGATTCCGGGCCCGCGCCAAGGGGCGCGTCCTGGAATGACAGAGGAGTTAATGCGACAAAATCTTCGACAAGAACTTCTGCGCGCGGTCGCTTCTCGGCTTGCCGAAGAAGTCGTCCTTCTGGGCGTCCTCGACGATCTCGCCACGGTCCATGAAGATGACGCGGTTGGCGACCTTGCGGGCAAAACCCATTTCGTGGGTGACGACCATCATGGTCATGCCTTCGCGGGCGAGGTCCACCATGACATCAAGCACCTCGCTGACCATTTCAGGATCGAGCGCCGAGGTCGGCTCGTCGAACAGCATGACGATCGGGTCCATGGCGAGCGCGCGTGCGATGGCGACGCGCTGCTGCTGGCCGCCGGAGAGCTGCGCAGGAAACTTTTCCGCCTGCTCCTTCAATCCGACGCGCTCCAGGAGCTGCATGCCCTTCGCCTTCGCCTTGTCCTGCCCCCGTCCCAGCACCTTGGTTTGCGCAAGGCAGAGATTGTCGATGATCTTGAGGTGGGGGAACAGCTCGAAGTGTTGGAACACCATGCCGACGCGCGAGCGCAGCTTTGGCAAATTGGTCTTGGGATCGTTGACCTTGGTGCCGTCGACGGAGATGTCGCCGCTCTGGAATGGCTCCAGCGCGTTGACGCATTTGATCAGCGTCGACTTGCCCGAACCCGACGGTCCGCACACCACGACGACCTCGCCCTTGGTGACGCTGGTGGTGCAGTCGGTCAGCACCTGGAAGGTCGGGCTGTACCACTTGTTGACGTGACTGATTTCGATCATGACCCAGAACTCTACCTGATGATGGCGATGCGCGACTGCAGGCGGCGAACGCCGAAGGACGCGATACAGGAGATGGTGAAGTAAACTACAGCCGCGAACAGATACATCTCGACCAGACGTCCGTCGCGCTGCGCGACCTTGCTGGCCGCGCCCAGGAAGTCGGGGATCGACAGCACGTAGACCAGCGAGGTGTCCTGGAACAGCACGATGGTCTGCGTCAGCAGCACCGGCAGCATGTTGCGGAACGCCTGCGGCAGCACGACGTAGCGCATGGTCTGCGCATAGTTGAGACCGAGCGCGCTTGCCGCCGCCGGCTGTCCGCGCGAGATCGACTGGATGCCGGCGCGCATGATCTCGGAGAAATACGCCGCCTCGAACATGATGAAGGTGATGAGCGAGGAGGCGAACGCGCCGACCTTGATCGGCCGCGGCGCGCCGGTGATCCACTGCCCGATATAGGGCACCAGGAAGTAGAACCAGAAGATGACGAGCACCAGCGGCAAGGACCGCATGAAGTCGACATAGAGGCCGGCGATGCGCCCGAGGATCTTGTAGCCGGACAGGCGCATCAGCGCGATGGCCGTGCCGAAGACCAGGCCGCCGAAAGCGGCGAGCGCCGTCAGCGTCAGCGTGAAGGTCATGCCCTCATAGAACAGATAGGGCAGCGAGCGGCGGATGACGTCGAAATCGAAACTGCCGAGCATTGGTTATTTCCCCGTGATGTAGCCGGGGATCGCGACGTAGCGCTCGAGGAAGCGCATCGCGGTCACGACGACGGCGTTGACGAGGAGATACAGGATGGTCGCGGCGGTGAAGGCCTCGAACACCTGGAACGAGAATTCCTGCATCGAGCGCGCCTGCCCGGTGAGCTCGATCAGGCCGATGGTGATGGCGACCGCCGTGTTCTTGATGGTGTTGAGGAACTCGGAGGTCAGCGGCGGCAGGATGATGCGGAAGGCCATCGGCAGCAGCACGTAGCGATAGCCCTGCACGGTGGTGAGCCCGAGCGCGGTCGCCGCCATCTTCTGGCCGCGCGGCAACGAGCCGATGCCGGCCTGCAATTGCACGGCGACGCGCGCCGACATGAACAGGCCGACGCCGATCGCGGCCGTCCAGAACGGCGCGTTCGGCAATTGCTTCAGCCACAGGCCGGCCGCGCGCGGCAAGATCTCCGGCAGCACGAAGAACCACAGGAACAACTGCACCAGGAGCGGCATGTTGCGGAAGAATTCGACCCAGCAGAAGCCGAACCAGTAGGCGCCCCGGGAGGGCAGCGTCCGCAGCACGCCGACGATCGAGCCGACGGCCAGTGCGATGATCCAGGCGAGCAGCGCCGTCTTGAGGGTCAGCACCAGGCCCGACAACAGCAGGTCGAGATAGGTGCCGGTCCCCATCGGGTTCGGCTCGAGAAATATCTTCCAGTTCCAATTGTAGTTCACGAGTCCCCCACGCGAACGCGACGATTACAAAAACCGAAATCGTCTATGCAAATGTCCGGCCATTCCCTCCAGATTGGCCGCACTCAACTCCCTCTCCCCGCGTGCGGGGTCGGGACGAGCAAGCTCGCCCTGCGAGGGTTGGCGTGGGGGCTCTCCACGAAGGAGGTGATAGTTGACCTCGTGGAGACTCCCCCTCACCCGGAATCCGCGCTACGCGCGAATTCCGGCCTCTCCCCGCAAGCGGGGAGAGGCGAAGAGTCCGTCTTACTTGTAGTCGTCCGGGCTCGGCGAGTCCGTCGGCTTGGCGAACTCGTTCTTCAACTCGGCCGAGATCGGCGTGTTGAGGTTCAGGCCCTTCGGCGGCACCTTTTCCATGAACCATTTGTTGTAGATCTTCTCGCCTTCGCCCGAGGTGTAGAGCGCGGCGGTCGCCGCATCGACCACCTTCTTGAAGGGCGCGTCGTCCTTGCGCAGCATGATGCCGTAGGGCTCGGGCTTGGAGAACGCATCCTTGGAGATGACGTAGTCGCCCGGCGCCTTCGAGCCGGCAACGAGACTCGCCAGCAGGATGTCGTCCATCACGAAGGCCACCGCGCGATCGGTCTCGACCATCAGGAAGGCTTCGGCATGGTCCTTGGCCGGGATGATGTTGGCGCCGAGGCCCTTAGCGACGTTGGCTTCAGTGAGCTGCTTGATGTTGGTGGTGCCGGCGGTCGAGACCACCGTCTTGCCCTTCAAATCCTCGATCGACTTGAGGCCGCTCGACTTCTTGAAGACGTAGCGGCTGGCGGTGAGGAAGTGGGTGTTGGTGAAGGCGACCTGCTTTTGCCGTTCGGCATTGTTGGTGGTCGAGCCGCATTCGAGGTCGATCGTGCCGTTCGCCATCAGCGGAATACGCGTCGCCGAGGTCACCGGGTTGAGCTTCACCTCGAGCTTGTCGAGCTTGAGCTCCTTCTTCACGGCATCGACGATCTTGAGGCAGATGTCCATCGCGAACCCGACGGGCTTCTGGTTGTCGTCCAGATAGGAGAACGGGATCGAGGAGTCGCGGAAGCCAAGGGTGATGGCCCCGGTGTCCTTGATGTTCTTCAAGGTGCCGGTGAGCTCCTGGGCACCGGCCTGGCTCGCGACCAAGGTGGCGGCGAGCGCGAGGCCTACGTTACGGAAATGTTTCACTTTTTCTCCCCTTATGGATAGTGCGGCCGGATGCTGGCACAAATTGGGCCGGATTAGAATGTGACTTTCGGCTCCCCCCAAAGTCTAACCCAGCGGGCGCGGCAGCTCCCCCAGATCCCAGAACAGGCCCGCCATTGTAGCAAGCGCCTCCTCGGTCAGGGGCAACAAAATGTGCTCGTTGGGGGCGTGCTGGGAGCAGCCGGGATAGGAGTGCGGGACCCAGATCGTCGGCAGGCCCAAAATGTCCGAAAACACGTCGTTGGGCAGCGAGCCGCCGAAATTCGGCAGAATCGCCGGCGCCTTCCCGGTGGTCTTCTGGACCGAGGCCGCGGCCCATTTGATCCAGGGACTGTCAAAATCGGTGCGCGAGGCGGCAAAGCTCTGCGCCGCCCGCACCTCGACCATCGGAAAGCCCTTCGCATCGAGATGGGCGCGGATCGCCTCGATCATCCCGTCGATCCTGGTGCCGACGACGAAGCGCAGTTGCAGCACGGCATTGGCGTGGCCGGGGATCGCGTTCGCAGGCTTCTCGATATTGCCCGAGGACACCGCCAGCACTTCCAGCGTATTCCAGGCGAACAGCCGCTCGGCGTCGGACAGGCCTTCCTCGCCCCAGTTCTCGGCGAGCGCGGGCTCGTCCGCGGTCGGCTCGACCTTCACATCGGCCAGGAAACTCCTGATCTGGTTGGTCAGCCGCGGCGGTTTCAGCGCATCGAGCTGAAGGCGGCCATTGCCGTCGACCAGCGTCGCAATCGCGTTCACCAGGATGGTCGCTGGGTTGGCGAGCACGCCACCCCAATTGCCGGAATGGTTGCCGCCATCGCGCAGGTTGACGTCGAGATGGATGCGGATGCCGCCGCGGCAGCCGAGGAACAGCGTCGGACGATCGGCTGACAGCCGCGGCCCGTCGGAGGCCATGAACAGATCGGCCTTGAGCGCGTCGCGATTGGCGTCGCAGACCTTGCCGAGATCGGGCGAGCCGATCTCCTCGCCCATCTCGACGATGAACTTTGCATTGAAGCCGAGCTTGCCGCCTCGGGCGTCGCGCACGGCGCGCAGCGCGGCCATGTTGATGCTGTGCTGGCCCTTGTTGTCGGCGGTGCCGCGGCCATAGACGCGCGCGCCTGAAATCGTCGTGCGCCAGGGATCGCGGTTGTCGCGCCACTCGCCCTCCATGCCGTCGACGACGTCGCCATGGCCGTAGATCAGCACGGTCGGCGCGGAACTGCTCTCGCGATGCTCGGCGATCAGGAACGGCGCCTTGCCGCTCGGGGATTCCACCATCCGGCTTTCGAAATCGAGCGCCGCGAACGCCGGCTGCATCTCCTGTTCCAGATAGGCGCGCAACTCGGCGGAGCGCGACCCGTTCTGGCTTTCGGTCTTGTAGGAGACGCGGCGATCGAGTTCGGTGAGGAAGGCGCCGGACGTGATGTCGTGACGGGCGCGGGCGATGGCGTCGGCTCTGGTCATTGCCTTCTTTAGCAGGGCTTCAGTCTGGAGCAAGTCTCACGACTTACGCGGGCTCGCAAAAGTGGACGAGGGTGCGAATTGGCTCTTGCCAAGAGTATGACTTACAAGAGTATGACTAATGCAAGAACTTCGCCAAGTTTCGCGCTGCATCTAACATTCCAAGAGCGCCGGGCTGAGGGCGCCGAGGGACAGCATGGCAAAAGAGATCAGGCTCAACGCATTTGCGATGAATTGTGTGGCGCATCAATCGCCGGGCCTGTGGACCCATCCCCGCGACCGCACCGCCGAGTATAACCGCCTGCCCTACTGGATCGATCTTGCCAAAACGCTGGAGCGCGGCCGTTTCGACGGGTTGTTCCTCGCCGACGTGCTCGGCGTCTATGACGTCTATGGCAACAGCCCCGACGCTGCATTGCGCAATGCAGCGCAGACACCGTCGAACGAGCCACTGCTGCTGCTCTCGGCGATGGCGGCGGTGACGAAAGATCTGGGCTTTGGCGTCACCTCCAACCTCTCCTACGAGCCGCCCTATCCGTTCGCACGGCGGATGTCGACGCTCGATCATCTCACCGAGGGGCGGATCGGGTGGAACGTCGTCACCGGCTATCTCGACAGCGCCGCGCGCGGCGCCGGCAAGCAGAAGCAGACCGGGCATGACGACCGCTACGACATCGCCGACGAATATATGGAGGTCGTCTACAAGCTCTGGGAAGGAAGCTGGGAGGACGATGCGGTGCTGCGCGACCGCACGCGCGGCATCTTCACCGATCCCGCAAAGGTTCATCGCGTCAATCATGACGGTGCGAACTACCGGATCAACAACACCATTCATCTGAGCGAGCCGTCGCCGCAGCGGACGCCCGTGCTGTACCAGGCCGGCACATCGCCGCGCGGACGGCAGTTCGCGGCACAGCACGCCGAATGCGTGTTCATGTCGGGTCCGTCGGCGAAGGTGATCGCGCCGCGCGTGTCGGCGATCCGCGAGACGGCGGCCGAGCTCGGGCGCAATCCCCAGGAAATCTTGATGTTCTCGATGATGACGATCATCCTCGGGAATACCGAGGCCGCGGCGAAGGCAAAATACGCCGACTATCGCGCGCACATCAACCCCGAGGGCGCGCTGGCGCTGATGTCGGGATGGACCGGTGTCGACTTCTCCGGCTACGAGCTCGACCAGCAGGTGCGCCACGTGCAGAACGACGCCGGCCGCAGCGCCATGGACAATGTCACGCGCGCCGACCCCGATCGGGTCTGGACGGTGCGCGACGTCATCGAACATGTCGGCATCGGCGGCGCCGGCCCCGTCGTGGTCGGCACGCCCGAGAGCGTCGCTGACAAGATCGAAGAGTGGTTTGAGAAGACCGACGTCGACGGCCTCAACGTCGCCTTTGCGATCTCGCCCGGCGATTTCGAGGACATTTCGGACATGCTGGTGCCGGAGCTGACGAAGCGCGGACGCTACAAGCCGGACTATGCGAAGGGCACGCTGCGGGAAAAGCTGTTCGGTTCAGGCCGCGCGCGGTTGGCCGCGCCACATCCGGCCGCGGGGTATCGGGTGGGGAAGAAGGGGTAGAGTTACAGGTCAGGTAGCCACGCGGGTTGCCACTCCCTCGGTGTCGTCCTGGCGAAAGCCAGGACCCATAACCCCAGGGAGAAGTTTTGCGAAGACTCGTCGTTCGGGATTAGCACCGCCCGCCGTCGATAGATTCCGCGGCATGGGTCCTGGCTTTCGCCAGGACGACGTTGGGGAGGCAGTGTGCGTCCCGCCCTACGTCCTTACACCTTCCCGTCCACCATCACCTCAATCAGTTTTGTACCCGGCCGATTGAATGCCGACGCAAACACCGACTTCAACTCCGCCGGATCCGTCACCTTGATCGCCTCGCAGCCCAGCGATTTTGCAATGCCTGCGAAGTCCACGGGCG
Organism: Bradyrhizobium arachidis; assembly: GCF_024758505.1. NCBI lineage: Bacteria > Pseudomonadati > Pseudomonadota > Alphaproteobacteria > Hyphomicrobiales > Nitrobacteraceae > Bradyrhizobium > Bradyrhizobium arachidis. The sequence continues at coordinate 8,068,256 of NZ_CP077970.1, forward strand.
GATCGACAAAATCCATGCCGACATAATTGTCATCGCCGTGGAAGGCGAGCAGGCGCTGCTTGATGATGCGGTAGCCGCCATTGTTGGCGATGACGACCGTGAGCGGCAGCTTGTGGTGCGCGGCGGTCCACAGCGACTGGATCGAATACATCGCGCTGCCGTCGCCGGAGAAGCACACGACGGGGCGTTCGGGGTTCGCGAGGCTGACGCCGACCGACGCCGGCAGGCCCCAGCCGATGCCACCCGAAGCCAGCCCGTGATAGCCGTAGCGGTCGCGATGCGGGCGCAGGTTCGTGATCTGCCGTCCCGAGGTAAGGCCTTCGTCGACGAGGATCCCGTGGTCGGGCATCGCCTCGACCATTTGCAGCACCAGGAAGTCCGGATCGATGGGGTTGCGGTCCCTGGTCTTTCCGATCTGCTCGACGAGAGCCGCGCGGCGCGCGGTCCAGTTCTTCGGCGCGAGTTCGGCGAGCCGCTGTTTCGCGCGGCTCGCGAGCGCCGCGCCGCCCATCTCCTTCAGCACCGGAATCAGCGCGCGCAGCGTTTCCTTCACATCGGCCTTGAGCGCAATCTCGACGCCATAGTTCTTGGCGATCTCCCAGTCGGCGAGGCCGATTTGCACGATCCCGAGTCCGTCCGGCAACGCATCGACCTCGCTGTAGACCGACATGCGCAGGGGATCGCCGCCGAGCGCGATCAGAAGGTCATGCGGCGCGAGCGTGTCGCGCGCGACTTTTTGCACGCGGGCGAGCGTGCCGACGAAGCTCGGGCTCTCGGAGAGGAAGTGCGCACCATAGGGCGTCGACGACTGATAGGCGGCGGCCCCGAGCAGTTCCGCAAGCTCGGCCGCCTCCTTCAGCGCGTCGCTCTTGACGACCTCGTCCATGGTGACGACGACGGGACGCTCGGCCTTGAGCAAACGTGCAGCAAATGCCCTCAGTGCCTCGTCGGATGGTTTCGTCCGCGCATCGATCCGGGTGGAGCGGCCGAGATCGATGCCGGCTTCGGCATTGAGGATATCGCCCGGCAGCGAGATGAACACCGGGCCGGTCGGCGGCGTGGTCGCGATTTTTGCCGCGCGGCGCACGATGCGCGGCAGGTCCTCCAGTCGCGTGACTTCCACCGCCCATTTCACCAGCGGCTCGGCCATGCGCACCAGCGGACCCGCGAGTACCGGCTCCATCAGCCCGTGACCCTGCTCCTGCTGGCCCGCGGTCAGGATCATCGGCGTGCCCGTGAACTGCGCGTTGTAGAGCGAGCCCATCGCATTGCCGAGGCCGGGCGCGACATGGACGTTGCAGGCGACAAGTTTTCCGGAGGCGCGGCTAAAACCGTCGGCGATCGCGACGACGAGGCTTTCCTGCATCGCCATCACATAGGTGAGATCGGGATGGTCCTTCAGCGCATGCATGATCGGCAATTCGGTGGTGCCGGGATTGCCGAACAGATGCGTAATGCCCTCGTCCTTGAGCAGCGCCAGAAACGCCGAGCGGCCGGTGATGCGGTTCTTCATTGTTCCTCCTGGCCGGACGGTCGTTGCCGCTGGGCACGGAGCGCATGATGACCGAATTCGCCAGATGCGCGCAAGGAAGCGCGCTCATGGCTGCCTTGCGCCAAGACCTCACATCTCGTCGTGGCCGAGCTCGAACGGGTCCTCGCCGCTAGCGCGCCTCCTCTTTTTCGAGCGCTGCCAGACCACGCCGGGAAAGCCTTTGAGCGGCACCAGCGGCTCGCCGGTGTAGGCCCATTCCTGAAGCTCTTCGATGGCGATGTGATAGAGCGGCTGCCGGCCGGTGCGTTCCTTGAAGAGCGCGCGAGGGATGTTGACCATGTGCTGAGAGCGCGGGCGCTCGTACATGATCGGCGTGCCGCAATGCGTGCAGAAGCTGCGCGTAGTCTTCGTGGCCTTGTCTTCGTAACGCGCCAGCGCGGTCTTGCCAGAGGTGATGCGAAACCGCTTCTTCCAGCTTCCGACATAGGTGGCGTAGGCCGCGCCATGGGCGCGGCGGGAGCTTGCCGAATGATCATGCCAGGCCCAGCGCGCGGGAACATCGATCTCGAAGGTCACCTTGCCGCACAGGCACTGGCCGGTGGCGGTTCCTGCGGCGACGGCGGCTTTGGCCATGATGTGTCTCTCCATCGTCATTGCGAGCGCAGCGAAGCAATCCAGACTGCCCATCGCGGAGAGAGAGTCTGGATTGCTTCGCTTGCGCTCGCAATGACGGAGATGGCGTTGTCCGCCGGAGGATCAAGCCGGCGTCAGCTCGTCATAGACAGGATAGTCCGTATACCCCTTCTCCTCGCCGCCGTAGAACGTCGCGCGGTTGTACGGCGTGATCGGATAGTCGTGCTGCAGGCGGCGCGGCAGGTCCGGATTGGAGATGAAGATGCGGCCGAAGGCGATGAGGTCGGCATGGCCGTCGGCGATCGCGGCATTCGCGGTCTCGCCGGTGAAGCCGCCGGCGGTCATCAGCACGCCGCTATAGAGCGGACGGAACAGTACCATGGCCGACGGCACGTTCTGCCAGTTGACCTCGGCGCGCCCCGAACCGCTCGAGCGCGGCTCGATGAAGTGCAGATAGGCCAGGCCGAGTCTGTCGAGCGCCTTGACGACATGGGTGTAGAGCGGCATCGGATCAGGCTCGCCGGATCCATTGGCGATGCCGTAGGGCGACAGCCGCACGGCGACGCGGTTCGCGCCCCAGACGTCGATCGCTCCTTGCGTCACCTCAAGCAGCAGCCGCGCGCGGTTCTCGATTCCGCCGCCATATTCGTCGGTGCGCTGGTTGCTGTGCGATTGCAGGAACTGCTCGAGCAGATAGCCATTGGCGCCGTGGATCTCGACGCCGTCAAAACCAGCGGCGAGTGCGTTCTTCGCGGCCTGCCGGAACGCCTCGACGACGTCCTTGACCTCCGTGGTCTCGAGCGCGCGCGGCGTCTCGTAGTCGCTGACCTTGCCGTCGGCGGTCATCGCCCTCATGCCTTCAGCCCTGATCGGAATCGCCGAGGGAGCCACCGGCAGCGCGCCGCCGTGGAACGAGGAATGCGAGACGCGGCCGACATGCCAGAGCTGAAGGAAGATGATGCCGCCCTTGGCGTGAACGGCATCGACCACCTTGCGCCAGCCCGTCACTTGCGCATCCGAATAGATACCGGGCGTCGCGGGGTTGCCGCGGCCGGTCGAGACGACCGGCGAGGCTTCGGCGATGAGCAGCCCGCCCTTGGTGGCGCGCTGGCCGTAATATTCGGCGTTGAGAACGCGCGGCGCAAAGCTCTCGCGCTCGGCCCGCATCCGCGTCAACGGCGCCATCGCGACGCGATGCGCCAGTCTGTATGGACCGACCTGCAACGGTTTGAACAACGCCGGAAACTTCATGTTGGCCCCAAATGGCTATGGAAGGACGGGCAACATATGAGAACCGACGCGCGCGCGGAAGCGGCCTGAATGGATGGCTGGCCAGACGAATACGGACGTCCTGGACCGGCACGGCCGCATTGTCCGCACGACGAAATGAAAAACCCCGGGCGATTACCCGGGGTTTGAGTCCGACGAGAGCCGCCGATCAGTATCTGGCGACGACCGGTCCGGAGTCGAACTTGTAGTTCAGACCGACCCGCGCGATGTGCCCCCTGAAATTCGCTGACGCGTCAAAGCCGCGATCCGGTCCCGGGGTGAACGGGAACAGCGGATTGAAGAAGGTATATTTCACGCTGTCGAGGTCATAATAAAGATATTCGAGCTTCACGCTCCAGTTCGAGGCGAAGCGATACTCGCCGCCGCCGCCCACCGTCCAGCCCGCGCGCCAGCTGTCCGCCGAGCCCGCACCGCAGATGATGTTCAGGCAGGGAACGCCGCTCACACCGGTGAGATCAACGATCGACGTCGTCGCCTTGACGTGGCCATAGGCGAGGCCGCCGGTGACATAGAGCAACCAGTCGGGCGTGACGGTCGCGCCGATGCGGCCGCGCACGGTGCCGAGCCAGTCGACCTTCTGCTCCTGCGTCGTGGTGAAGGTCGAGAAAAACGGCGCCGTGCCGGAGACCGTGGAACTGCCCTTGATGGCGGCCGCGGCGATGTCGGCCTCAACGCCCCAGACGAAGGCGCCGCTCTGCACATTGTAGCCGGCTTGCAAGCCACCCAATACGCCGCGCGGGTTGGTGGCAAGCGACGCCGGCACGACCCCGTTGGCGAGCGCGATGTCGAGGACACCCGCGGTGAAGGCCGGATTATGCGGCGCAAGATCGATCGCGCTGTCGCCCCAGCCGTAACCGAGGTTGACGCCGGCATAGAAGCCCGACCAATCGTAGGCCACGGACGCGGGCGGAGCCTTGTAGAGCGGCGCGCGTCCGGCAATGTCGGCTGCAAGCGCCGGCTGCAGCGAGGCGAATCCAACAGCCGCAAGGACGATCGAAGCGACGCGAAGCATGAACGTTATCCCAAATCTCAAAAATCCAACGCCGACCAGACCTAACCGGCCGGCGTTCGAAATGGGATAACGAACCGCGCAGAAACGCAGGCGACGCGCGCTTTCAACGTCGCCTGTAGTGCCCGGGCAACAACCTCAAGTCGCTGCAAGCAAGCCGCCGTCGCCGCAAGCAAGCCACATCGCTTGAGCCCGCACGCGATGGCGCGTCAGGCCGTCTTGATCCAGACCGCCTTCACGTTGAGATATTCCTCGACATGCTGCTTGCCGGATTCGCGACCGTAGCCGCTCATCTTGTAGCCGCCGAAGGGAACGGCGGGGTCCATCGCCTGGTAGCAATTGACCCAGACCGAGCCTGCGCGCAGCGACTTTGCGACCTTGTGCGCCTTGCTGACGTCGCGCGTCCAGAGGCCGGAGCCGAGGCCGAACGTCGTGGCATTGGCGCGCTTGATCAGTTCGTCCATGTCCTTGAATGCGATCGCGGAGATGACGGGACCAAAGATCTCCTCCTGCGCAATGCGCATATTATCCTGGACGTTGGCGAACACCGTCGGCTGCACGAAGAAGCCTTTTGACAGCGCACCTTCGGTGACACGGCCGCCGCCGGCGAGCGCCTTGGCGCCCTCCTTCTGGCCGATGTCGAGATAGCCGGTGACGCGCTCGAGCTGCTGCGCGGACACCAGCGGACCGATCTGCGTATTGGGATCGAGGCCGTTGCCGACCTGCAGCTTCTTGCCGAACTCGGCGACACGGCCGACGAACTCTTCGTAGATCGACTGCTCCACGAACAGCCGCGTGCCGGCGCTGCAGATCTGGCCGGAGTTGGCGAACACCGCCATCGCCGCGCCCGGAACGGCGGCGTCGAGATCGGCATCGGCGAACACGATGTCCGGCGACTTGCCGCCGAGCTCGAGCGAGACGCGCTTCAAATTGCCGGCCGACGCACGAATGATCGACTGGCCCGTGACATGCGAACCGGTAAAGGCGACCTTGTCGACGTCGGGATGCGAGGACAGTGCCGCACCTGCGGTCTCGCCATAACCCGGCACGACGTTGATGACGCCGGGCGGCACGCCCGCTTCCATCGCGAGCTCGGCGATGCGCAGCGAGGTGAGCGGCGCTTCTTCGGCAGGCTTCAACACCACGGTGCAGCCGGTCGCAATCGCGGGTCCGATCTTCCAGATCGTCGCGGTGAGCGGTCCGTTCCAGGGAATGATGGCGCCGACGACACCGACCGGCTCCTTCAGCGTGTAGGAGAAGATGTCGCCGGGCAGCGAGTTCTCGATGGTCTCGCCATGGATCGCGGTGGTCTGGCCGGCGTAGTAGCGCAGCATGCCGACGGCGCGCAGATGATAGGCGCGCGTGCGGCTGACGGGCGCGCCCATGTCGAGCGTGTCGAGCTGCGACAATTCGTCAAAATTCTTCTCGACGAGATCGGCGAGTTTCAAGAGCAGGTTCTGCCGCTCGAACGGCTTGACCTTGCTCCAGGGCCCCTCGAAGGCGCGGCGAGCGGCGGCGACCGCACGGTCGATGTCTTCCTTGTCGCCCTCGGCAACGGTTGCGAGCAATTCACCGGTCGCGGGATTGTGGGTCTCAAAGCGCTTGCCGGATGCGGCATCGACCCATTTTCCGTCGATCAGCATCTGCTTGTAGGACCCGTTGGCGAACGGATGGCGCGTGATCGGAATAGCCTGCGTCACAGCCATGGCTGCACTCCCTTTTCGGTTTCTTGGCTCGGGTGTTGATTGGTTTCGATCTGGGCGGGATCGTTATGGCGCCGAAACTACAGCGCGGGGGATTTTGCGTAAAGCTGCCGCGCGTAGACCTCCCATGCGTCCCGGTCGTGGTCAAAAGCTTGCCGTGATATAGGTCGATCGTTTTGCAGTGCCACCTCGCCGGAGACGATCCATGCCGCATCCCGCCATGACAGAAGACAACGTTGCCGTGATCACCGGGGGCGCCGCCGGCATCGGGCTTGCCGCCGCGCTGAAATTCGCTAGCCACGGCATGAAGGTCTGCATCGCAGATGTCGACCAGGGCCGGCTGACGGAAGCCGAAACAAAACTGTCATCGATCGTGGGTCGCGCGAATGTGATGGCATCCGTGGTCGATGTTGTCCGGCCTGAGACCATCGCGGAGTTGGAGGCCGCCGTGCGCGCGCGGTTCGGCGGCACCGACATCCTGATGAACAATGCCGGCATCCAGCCCGGCAGCACGCTGTTCGGCGCGCCGGACAATTGGCAACGCATCATCGGCGTCAACATGTGGGGCATCATCAACGGCGCGCGCATCTTCGCGCCCAACATGATCGCGCGCGGCAAAGCCGGCCTCATCATCAACACCGGTTCCAAGCAGGGCATCACCACGCCACCGGGCGATCCCGCCTACAACGTGTCGAAGGCCGGCGTGAAGGCATTCACCGAGGCGCTCCAGCATGAGCTGCGCAACACCAAAGACTGCAAGATCACTGCTCACCTGTTGATCCCCGGCTTCGTCTTCACCGGTCTGACCGCAAAGGGCCGCACCGAAAAGCCGGCCGGGGCCTGGACGCCGGAGCAAACGGTGGATTTCATGATGGAGCGGCTGGACGCCGGCGACTTCTACATCCTTTGCCCGGACAATGACGTGCCGCGCGCGCTCGACGAGAAGCGCATGCTCTGGGCGGCCGGCGACATCGTCGAGAACCGCCCGCCACTGTCGCGCTGGCATCCGGATTATGCGGACGCGTTCGCGACATTCGTGAAGGGCGACTAGACGCCGCGCGGCGTCGCGAGTCGGCCCAGGCCAGCAACCGACGAGCGTGGCGAGGACGCGTCCACGTGCGCGGCGCTATGTCCGAATCCCACCCTCGACACGACCCAAGGTTGCAGGCTAATCTCGCGTTTTATGACCGGCCCGAGACGGGCAGACCCCGCCGCTCATTTCAAGCGATCCGGCCGGCCGACATTGCTTCTTGATTTTGACTTGAGGATATTGACATGCGCTCGATCTACGCGCGGCTCAATCGCCGTTACGGCAAGAAGTTCATCGGCTTCGACCGTCAAAAGCTCGTCAGCGCGACTCTCGCCAAGCCACTGGTCGTTTCCGCCGCGACGCCACCACGCGACATGCCGCGTCTCGCGCGGGCCCGGCGCCGGCCGCGGGTCGCAATCGTCGGCGCGGGCTTCGGCGGCCTGATGGCCGGCTATACGCTTGCCCACCGCTGCGACGTGACGATCTTCGAGGCGCGCGAACGCGTCGGCGGCCGGGTCTGGAGCAAGAACAAGTCCAGCGGCGTGGTCGAAGCCGGCGGCGAGCTGATCGGCTACAATCATCCGCTATGGTTGGCGCTGGCGCGGCAGTTCAGGCTCGGCCTTTCGCTGTTCACGCTGGACTCGAATTTTGACGCGCTCGATCTCGATATGCCGATCTATCTCGACGGCCGAAAGATCTCGAACCCTATCGCCCTCAAGAACCTGTTCGAGCAGATGGAGGAATCGTTCAAGCGGATGGCGCGGCGCGCGCAGCACGTCCACAAGCATGCTCCGTGGCGGACCAGTGACGCCGATACACTGGATGGGCAATCCATGGCGGATTGGATCCGGGACGAACACTGCAAGCCTCTCGTGGAGCTCGCGATGAAGGAGCAGTTCAGCAACGACGCCGGTCAACCCGTCGAGCGTCAGAGCCTGCTCGCCAATCTCGCAGTGGTCCACGGCGGAGCACTCAAGGGACATCCGGGCGCCTTCTTCACCCAGACCGAGACGCTGCGCTGTTCGGAAGGCAATCAATCGCTGGCCGAGCACCTCGCCGAGGAAATCAGACGGGTCGGAGGGGTGGTTCATCTGTCGTCGCCGGTCACCGTCATCGACATCGACAAGGAGGGCGTGACGGTCACGCCGGAAGGCGCTTCACCCCATCTTGCCGATTACGTCGTGCTTGCGATTCCGCCGAGCCTGTGGCCTGGCGGACGCTTCGCCAAGATCGACATTACCCCGCAGCTTTCGCCCGACCACTACATCTCGATGGGCACCGCCGTGAAGTACCTTAGTCCGGTCAAGCGCCGCTTCTGGATCGACCATGGGCTGGCGCCAGCTGCGACCTCGAGCAGTTTTGGCGTCACGTGGGAAGGCACCGACAACCAGATCGCGCCGCATGGGCGCGAGGTCGAACTCAGCCTGTTTGCCGGCAGCGCGCCGGCGCACCGGGCGCTGCGGCAATGGGAGCGCGGCGGCAAGGCCGCCGTCGATGCCTTCTATGCGTCACGGATCGGCAAGGTCTATCCCGGCTACAAGGACAACCTTTCGCAGCAACCGGATTTCATCCCCTGGCCCGCGGATCCCTGGACCGGCGCCGGCTATTCCTGTCCCGCGCCGGGCGAAGTCACGCGGGCCGGACCGCTGCTCAACGGCGCGTTTCACAAACGAATGTATTTTGCGGGCGAGCACACCTGCTTTGCCTATTACGGCTACATGGAAGGCGCGCTGCAGTCCGGTCTCAAGGCCGGTTCGGCAATCCTCAGGGCAGTCGCGTAAAAGCGCGACAACGTCAGCCGATCTGACCGGCCTTCACAGCGTCTCCTGCTTGTGACCGCATTGCTTACAGGCGAACTTGACGCGCGTCTGGCCTTTCGGGGCCTGGACCCGGTTCGGCGCGCCGCACTTGCCGCAGATCGCCTCGATGCGGGTATCACCCTGCTTGACGGTGATGGTCTTCTTTTCCATGGACTCGCGGATCAGGCGCTCGGCCTCCTCACGCATGGACTGTTTTGACAAGGCTGTTCTCCGCTGCAAAGGCGGGAGACCCTTATCGCGCCTGCGTCCAAATCACAATCGGCAAAGTCGCCTCTTCACACCTCGACGATCACGCAATCCGTCAGGCGGTCGCTTTGTCCGTCATAATCAATATCCGCTGCACCAGCGCGATGGCGGTCTCGGTGGCGGGATCGGCCGAGATCACGGGAACTGCGAGCACGAGGAGGTCGACGGGATCGTCGGAGAGAATGACGACATGCGTCGCGCTGCTCGCGGCCAACAGCGAGACCAGCCGCTCCACCGCAGGATCGGTCGGCGGATGGCCCCATGGCGCATCCGACTGCCGCAACACACGATGCGTCGCCAGGCGGTTGCGCAACAAGGCGGGATCGTAATCGGCGAGATCGGCTTCGCGATAGCGCCGCGCGCTCTCGAACAGCGGATGTCGGACCAGCTCCGCGATGAGCTGGTCGCGCTTGGCGGCGGGCGAGATCGCGAGCGAGCTGAGAACGCCGGGCTCGCGCGATTCGAGGTAGGCACGCAGCGTATCGGTCATCAGGCCGATGGTCAGCACACCCGAGACGGCGATGACGCAGAAGCGCGCGATCTGGGCCGCATCGGCATCGGGGGCAACGAAGGCCGCGGCAAGACCAAGCAGCGCGGAACTCGCCAGCCGCAGCACGGTCAGCAGCACTCCGTGCCAGCGCGCCTCGCTGCTGGAACCGGCGATCAGCACCGCGGTGACCACCAGCAATGCGCCGAGGGCGCCGAGACGAACCGGCATATCCGGCATCAACGCCTGGAAATCGGTGACGATGAAGGGCAGCACAATGACGGCGCCGACGATCATGCGATCGATGCTGCGGTTTTCCGACGCCATCAGCGCATGGCGGTCGCGGGTAGCGAGCAGCCAGGCACAGGCGGCGAAGCCACCGACCTGAAACAGCGCCAGCGCGACGGCGTAGGGCGTCGCGAAATGGCCGAGACCCAGCGTGCCGCCAAAGCCGAGCACGATGGCGCCTGATATCACCGCCAGCTTGAGCACGCGCGGCGCATGCCGTCGCAACAGGCCCTCGGTGACAACAAGCGCGCCAAAGGGAATTGCCGCCGCTGGAATCGCCGAGAGATCGTCGAGCACTTCGTTTTGGGTCAGCCACGCCGTGGCGCGCAGGAGAAACAGCAGCGCGCCGATGCCGAGCGCGACCAGGAGACGGCGGGTGAGCGGACTGCGCGCATCGCGGCGGTAGAGCGCGAGCATGGCGACCGCGAGACCGATCACGCCGCAGAGATTGACGATCGCATCGGCAATGACGGCTGAACTCATCGGCCATTCCCCTGTCGGGGACGCAATGTGCCGAAGCTGCGAGTGTCATCCAGCCAATGCAGCACCGGCAGCACCAGCCGTTGCAGCGTCAGAAGCACCGACGCGGCGAACAGGCCGGGCAAGGAGCGGTGCGGCACCTGCTCCATCAAATAGCTGCGTGCGGCCGCAAGATCGATGCGGCCGATCTGGAGGACGTCGTCGCCCCTGCCGTAGTCGAGCTCGCGCGCGCAAAAGTCAGCGTATTGCGGATCACGATGCTTTGGCGCCTCGTCAAACGTCTTCTTCAGCGCGTCGGAGCCGCCGGTATAGGCGTCGGTGATGACAAAGCGGGCCTCGTCGAAGCCGGCATCGTCGCCGACGCCGAACACGGCACGATGCTGCCGCATGATGCCGCGGGCGAGTTGCAAATGCGCAAAGCTCTGCCGCGCGTCCGCGCGCGGCGACGGGTAGACGTCGGAAAAAGTCTCGCTGACCATGCCGACCACGGCCGGTACCTGCGTGACGTTGGAGATCCAGCGCGGGCGCAGGCCGTCGCGCGCGAACAGCACCAGCGTGGTCAGGCCGTAAAGCACCCAGGACAACCCCTTCCCTCGCGCCTCAGGGTCGACCATCACGAGCCCGAGATGGGTAATGTCCACCGGCGCGCCGTCAAGCTCGACCTGCATCACCGACAGCGCGTTGAAGGCGATCGGCTGGCCACTCGCCTCCTCCGAGATCAGCGTGACGATCGCGCGTGACAACCGCTCGCGCGCACCGGAGAAGATGCCGTAGGTCAATTGATCGGCCGGCAGGGTCTTGGCCGCGACCACGCGGAGCTGCGCGATCAGCCGCTCAAGCTCGTCCTCGGAAAGGGATACGCCCGGGCTTTCGACGATCCGCGTCACCAGGCCCGCATGCGTGCGCAGGCTGAGATCGATGCTCGGCTGGGTAAAGGCCTGCAGCCAGAACGCCGCATGGCGGCGCAGCCTTCCGGCCGCGCCGCGCAGATGTTGCCAGCTCTGTTCGCTCCCAGGATCCGCCATGCCGCCCGCCCGTGATCGGGATGGTTGTCGCGCGAGGCCATTAAGGAGCGATGAGTACCATTTTTTGGGACGGTTACACGGTAAAGGATGTCTTGCCGCGACCGCGGCACGAGCACCGCGGCCAGTTCAACTACGAGCACCAAAGTGGCCGATGAGGATCGAAAGCAGGAGCGGTGGAAAGAGCATGAGGTGCATGTGGAACAACCATTCTCCAGAAAGTCGCCCCTTAGTGGCGTAGGCGGCGATAACCGTGAGAGCCTCAGCAACGAAAATGCTGAACTGCCATGTTCGAATAATAGAGCCAATCAGCACGCCGGGCAGGATCGCAAAGGCGAATATCGGGGGCCAGCTAACCGCATACGAAAGGTAATCCAGCATGGCTCAGAGCCCCTCCATTAGTTAGGGCTGCGCGCAAAGGAAATGAGGCGGCGGATGATGCAGCATCCGCCGCCCCGGCTTCATCCGCTCACGCCGCGCGGGAGCCACGCTCGACTTCCATCAAGAGGCGCTCGGCCTTGGCGTCCTCGATGCGGTTCACGAGGCGACCGCTTTCGTGGTTGTCGCGCATCGTCTTGGTCATGGTGATGCAGGACTGCACCAGCATCAGAAAACCCATAATGAGGTAGCCCTTGATCGAGAGATCGACCGGCATGAGGAAGATGCCGATGCCGACCATGAAAGCGGAGGCGGCGAACGAGGCGTAGGTGAAGGCGACCCAGGCGGGGCTGTGGGACGGGGTGGTCGGGTTCATGACAGTCTCCTGTTGCTTGAGGTTGAGGTGAATGATCATCGTTTAGGTCTTAGGCAGTCGGCGTGCGCTTGGCCTTCAACCGCGCGAGCACGTCATCGGCGGTGGTCTTGAGCCGGGGGCCAAAGCCCTGTTCGGCGAGCTTCTCGGCGGTGGCGAGCGGACCGCTGGCCGCATCGAGCTCGATCAGGGCGTCATCGGCGGCCTGCGCTTCGATCTGCCGGTCGCGCAGGCGCTTCAGCGTCCTTTCGGCCTCGGACAGCGTCGACTCGTAGGGCCGGGCCGCTTCGATGCCGCCGCGGCGCAGGCCACGAACCGCCTCGGCTGCGCGCGCCACGCGCCGGCCGCGATCGAGCTCGGTGATACGCGCCTCGGCATTCGCGACCTGCCGCTTGAGGCGGGCAATCTCGGTTGCGAACAGCGTGCGCGCAGTCATCGCGGCGTCGCGATCGGCTTCCAGCCCGGCGATGGCCTGGGCCGCTTCCGTTGCGAGGTCCTCGCGACCGCCGTCGAGTGCCGCGGTCGCCCGCGTCTCGAGATCGGCGATGCGGGCGTTGGTCGCTTCCAGCCGGCGGCCCTCCTGCTGGTCCTGGGCAATCGCCAGGGCCAGCGTCCGCTTGCTGCGCTCGACGGCCGCGGCCGCGTCGCGCATCTGCTGATCGAGGATCAGAAGCGCCGATCTGTCTTCCAGCTCTTCGCCGGCGGCGGCCACGCTGCCGCGGAAGAGGGTCACTACGGTCTTGAACATTTGCTGCTCCCTGTTATGAGCATTGCTCACGGATGCTTTGTAGCACATCTTGAGCATTGCTCAAGATGTTTTTGAGCAACGCTCAAGATTGTGATTAACAATGTCTAAAGCCTTGGAACGACGAGAGAAACTAAGGGTTGACCTGATCCTGGCGGCGGAACGGATGATCGCCGAGCGGGGTTTGGCGGGGCTAAAGACCCGGGATCTGGCCCGCGAGATCGGCTGCGCCAATGGCGCGGTCTATAATCTGGTGGCCGACGTCGACGAGCTGATCCTGCGCGTCGGCTCGCGCACGCTCTCGCGGCTTGACCAAGCCCTCACCGCCGCCGAGGCCGTGGATGATCCCTCCCCGCAAGCGACGCTGATCCGCATCGCGGTCGCCTATTGCGATTTTGCCGCGAGCAATCTCGAACTCTGGCGCGCGCTGTTCGAGCATCGCATGGAGCGCGGCAAGGAGGTCCCCGACTGGGCGATCAGCGAACAGATGGAGCTGTTCCGCCACATCTACCGCCCGCTCGCCGCGCTGTTTCCGCAGCGCTCGGTGGAGGAACTGAGCATCACCGCGCGCAGCCTGTTCTCCGCCGTACACGGCATGGTGGCGCTCGGGCTGGAGCAGAAGCTCATCGCAGTGCCGCAGCCGGCGTTGCGCAGGGAGATATCAGCGCTGGTGCGCGCGACGCTGGACGGGCTGGTGGCGGGTATACGCTGAAGATTTGCGCCGTTCCGCCGATTTGCCTCGGCGAGTCAAATGGTTTGGTGAGACCGGCGAGGCATCACGCCGAACGAAGTCGGCTACTGTGCATGGGGTTGTTTCGATGTTTTGGTGTCGGGTCATGCCTCCGGCACCCACTGACTAAATTTTCGCCTGTCGAAGCCCGCGCGGCGACTCTAAGCTTTGCGCGGCGGCGCCCGACCGCTGTCCTCGCAACCTCTCCCCGGAGTGTCCCATGCCCCTCCTCATTCGCGGCGGCACCGTCGTCAATCATGATCACTCGCGCCGCGCGGACGTGCTGGTCGACGGCGAGAGCATCGTCGCGGTGGGGTCATCGATATCAGCGCCGACCGGCGCTGACATTATCGACGCCGGCGGATGCTTCGTAATTCCGGGCGGCATCGATCCGCACACCCATCTCGAAATGCCGTTCATGGGCACCGTCACCGCCGACGATTTCGAATCCGGCACCAAGGCGGCGCTATCGGGCGGCACCACCATGGTGGTGGACTTCTGCCTGCCCGATCCCGGCCAGTCGATGCTCGCGGCCTATCAGGACTGGCGGCACAAGTCGGAGAAGGCGGCCGCCGACTACGGTTTCCACATGGCGGTGACGTCGTGGTCGAAGCAGATCTATGACGAGATGGAGACCGTGGTCAAAACCTACGGCATCAACACCTTCAAGCACTTCATGGCCTACAAGGGCGCGCTGATGGTCAACGACGACGAGCTCTACAACTCGTTCGCGCGCTGCGCCCATCTCGGCGCCATGCCGGTCGTGCACGCGGAAAACGGCGACGTCGTCGCCTTGATGCAGGAGGCGCTGATCGCGCGCGGCGTCACCGGTCCGGAAGGCCACGCCTATTCGCGGCCGCCGGAGGTCGAGGGCGAGGCCACCAACCGCGCCATCATGATCGCCGACATGACGGGTACGCCGGTCTATATCGTGCACACGAGCTGCCGCGAGGCGCATGAGGCGATCGCGCGGGCACGCGCGGCGGGAAAACGCGTCTATGGCGAACCGCTGATCCAGCATCTGCTGCTCGATGCGCGCGAATATGAGAACAAGGACTGGGATCATTCGGCCCAGCGGGTGATGTCACCGCCGTTCCGTGACAAGTCGCATCAGGACAGCCTGTGGGCCGGGCTGCAATCCGGTTCGCTTCAGGTGGTCGCGACCGACCATTGCGCATTCACGACGGCGCAGAAGCGGTTCGGCCGCGACGATTTCCGAAAAATCCCGAACGGCACCGGCGGGCTCGAGGACCGCCTGGCGCTGCTGTGGACCGCTGGCGTCGCCACGGGACGGCTGACGAAGGAGGAATTCGTCGCGGTGACCTCGGCGAACATCGCACGCATCCTCAACATCTTCCCGCGCAAGGGTGCCGTCGCAGTAGGCTCGGATGCCGATCTCGTGGTGTGGGATCCCAAGGCCACCAAAACCATCAGCGCCAAGCGCCAGATGAGCAAGATCGATTACAACGTGTTCGAAGGTTTTTCCTGCACGGGCGGACCGGCGCTCACGCTCTCGCGTGGCCGGATCGTGTGGAAGGACGGCAATCTGCGCGCCGAAGCCGGCGACGGCCACTATGTCGAGCGGCCGGCCTTCTCTCCGGTGCATGTCGCGAATTCGACCTGGAAGGAGCTGACCGCTCCGCGCGCGGTGGAGCGCGGGGCGGTCACGCCCTAACGCGATGGCTCAGTCGACCTCCGCAATCCGATCCCCGGGGCGCATCTTGTCCAACCTCGCCTCGCTCGCACGCAGCATCGCCGTGTCGAGCTTGCCCTCGCGCGATCCATCCAGCGCGCATTTGAAGATGCGGTAGAACTGCGCGCCGTCATAGGCGACCAGCAGCAGGTCGACGCCGGCGTTGATTGCCTCGACTACGGCCTTGCAGACGTCGTGCTGGTAGATCGCGCCCATCACGAGGTCGTCGGTCATGACGACACCCTGGTGGTGCCATTTGTCACGGATGATGCCGTCGACGACGCGCTTCGAATGCGAGGCGGCGCGGTCCGGGTCGACCGCGGTCAGCGTCACGTGCCCAACCATGAGCGCTGCGCGTGAATGCGCCAGCACCTCACGAAAAGGCTGCCAGTCGGATGCCTCGAGCTCCGCGACCGTCGCGTCGAGGTTGGCGCTGAAATGATGGGTATCGGTGCGCACGCGGCCGATGCCCGGAAAATGTTTGAGCGTGGCGCCGACGCCCGAAGCTTCGAGGCCGCGCACATAGGCGCTCGCAATCGTGCCGACAACGACGGGGTCGGTGGCAATCGCGCGCTGGCCGATCAGCGTATGGAAGTCGAGCCGGTTACGCCGAACCGGCGGCTTGAGATCGAGAACGGGTGCGAGGTTGAGGTTGACGCCGAGCCCGGCGAGCTCGCGCCCATGGATGCGGCCGAACTCCTCCGCCTTGACCTGTTGGAGGTCAGGGGCGAGCCCGGCGAGCGTCGCCAGCGCCGGCACCCTCGTCAGCGGCGGCGAGAGATGGCCGACGATGCCGCCCTCCTGGTCGGCGGCGACGACGAGCGGCGGCAAGCCGGCGGCGCGACGCTTGTCCTGAAGCGACGCGATCTCGGCCTGCAGCTCGTCGATCGTCTTGCGGCGGAGGTTATGGCGGGTGACATAAACGCCGCCGATCAGGCCCTGCTCGGCGAGCCGCGCGACGTCAGCGAAGGACGAATAGCCGACCATGAAGTGCGGGCCGAGCTGCCGCGCCTCGGCGACGCTGGCGGTGAGGACATCGCGCTTGCGCAGCTCGAATGTGAGATGGGCCGCCGACATCAGGAGCGGCGGCAGGCACCAAAGCGCGATCAGCAGCTTTCCCATCGCGCGGCGCCAGTGCCCGCGGCGGAGAAGGAGGACAACGATGGCGATGCATGCGAGCACGAGCCCGATGTTTCCCGCGCCGCGCAGCGCAAGCAGATAGGGATCGTTCTTGTTCGCCGCGATGAATGCGGCCAGCGGTAAGGCAAGCCAGAGCAGGATGAGAGCGAAGCGACGCGCGAATGGCATGGATACCAACATGTGCAGGGCGACGAATGCTTCGCACCTATCAAAGCGCTTCGCGTCGCGCGAGGGGCGAAACGGCCTCTGCACGGAAACTGCACAAGACTCCTGAGATCGTGCAGAGGTCGATCCCATCGTCTGCACGCGAGCCGTCCAAGCTGGTCGTGTCCCCATCCACGAAAGGCCTTTTGGACATGACAAGCCTGGCACCGGCTGACGCGACCGAGATCCAGCCTGCGACGACATCATCCCTGCCGTTCAAGCTCGCGATCGTGCTGGCGCTCGCAGCGCTCGCCGACTTCCTGTTCTACAACGCATGGATCGGGCTGTCGCTCGCCGTCTTTGCCATTGCGGTTGCCGGCGGATCGTGGCTCGCCAACCGCACGACGCTCGATCGGCGGAGCACATTGGTCGGTGCAATCGTTCTGCTTGTCGGCCTCGTGCCCGCCATCGAGGAGGTCAATACCGTCTCGATTCTGTTCGTCATCATGGCGCTTGCACTCGGGCTTCTGCTCGCGACCAATCCGGATACGACCACGCTCGGCGACGGAGCACGCGCGCTGCGCAACCTGTTCCTGTTCGGACCGTTCAGGTTCTTCCTCGAGGTGCTGCAAATCTTCAGCCTGTCGTCGTTCACGCGGGGTATCGCCGCCTGGTTCCTGCCGGCGGTACTCAGCATCGTCTTCATCGCGCTGTTTGCGGCGGCTAACCCGCTGATCGAGCAGTGGGTCACGCTGCTCAATCCAAAGCTCATCCTCGACTATGTCAGCGTGGGGCGGATCCTGTTCTGGGCGATGATGCTGGCGCTGATCTGGCCGTTCATTCACGTCCGCTGGCGCAAGCGCCGCGCCAAAGCGGTCGCCGAAGCCGCGGAGCAGGAGCCTGCCGTCGCGGCCCGCGCCGAGTTCCTGGGCGCGCCGACGATTTTGCGCTCGCTGATCCTGTTCAATGTCCTGTTCGCCGCGCAGTCGGTGCTCGATGCGCTCTATCTCTGGGGCCATGCAGCACTGCCGGCCGGCGTCAGCTATGCGACCTACGCCCATCGCGGCGCCTATCCGCTGATCGTGACCGCGCTGCTCGCCGCCGCCTTCGTTCTGGTGGCGATGCGCCCGGGCGGGCCGGCCGAGAAGTCGCCGGTGATCCGTCTATTGGTCTACATCTGGGTCGGACAGAACGTGCTGCTGGTCGCCTCCTCGATCCTGCGCCTCGATATCTACGTGGCGATCTATCTCCTGACCTATTGGCGGATTGCCGCCTTCATCTGGATGGGACTGGTGGCGTTGGGGCTGGTCCTGATCGTCGCACGCATCATGCTGGAACGCTCGAACGAATGGCTCGTCGGCGCTAATCTGATCGCGCTCACGAGCGTGCTCTACATGGCTTCGCTGGTGAACTTCGATGCCATCATCGCCGACTATAATGTGACCCACAGCCGCGAAATGTCGGGCAAAGGCGTGCAGATCGACGTTAACTATCTCTCGCAACTCGGGCCGCAGGCCTTGCCGGCGATCGAAAAGGTGATGCAGCTTCGTCCCAACGAAGCCTGCCTTGTCGGCCGCCGCGATCGGCTATTAGAACGTCAGCGGCTGGACATGGCGTCCTGGCGGACCTGGGGTTTTCGGAGCTGGCGCCTGCAACGCAGGCTCGACGCCCAGGCCAAGGACCCGGCCAAGGACCCGGCCAAGGACCTGGCGAAGAGCCCGGCAGCCGGCTGAAGGCGGAGAGACTATTGGCGCATCGCATTCTCATTGTCGACGACGAAGGCCATATCCGCGAAGTCATCCGCGTCGCGCTCAGGAAGGCCGGCATGGACGTGATCGAGGCGCGCGACGGCAAGGAGGCATTGAGCCGCTTTGCCGCCGACAAGCCCGACCTGATCGTGCTCGACATCGGCATGCCCGAGTTCGACGGACTCGATGTCTGCCGCGAAGTGCGCAAGACGTCCGACGTGCCGATCCTGTTCCTCTCCGCGCGCGACGAGGAGATCGACCGCGTGCTCGGGCTCGAGATCGGCGGCGACGACTATGTAACAAAGCCCTTCAGTCCCCGAGAGCTGGTGGCCCGGGTCAACGTCATCCTGCGCCGGCTCACTCCGCGCAACGGCGAGGCCAAGGCTGCCTCCGTGCTGGCGCAAGGCGGCCTCTCGATCGACCCCGAGCAGCACGTGGCGTCGTTCGCGGGCACGGCGCTGAAGCTGACCGCGATCGAGTTCGGGATTCTGCGCGCGTTCCTGACGCGGCCGACCTCCGTCTTCAATCGCGAGCAGTTGATGCGGGCGGCGTATCAGCTCAATATCCAGGTCTCCGACCGCACCATCGACAGCCACATCCGCAACATCCGCGCAAAGCTTGCGGCGCAGAACTGCGACAATGTGATCGAGACCATTCACGGCGTCGGCTTCAAGCTTGGCCGCTGCGAGAAAGAGGCATGAGCCGCGCGCCCGACAAGTGGCGGCCGTCGCTCGGGTTCGTCATCTTCACGGTGCTGGCGACGGTCGCCGTGCTGCCGCTGGTCGGGCTGTTCTTTTTCCGCCTCTACGACAACCAGCTGATCCGCCAGACCCAGGCCGAGCTGATCGCGCAGAGTCGCGTCGTCGCCACGGTCTATGCCCAGGAGGTCGAGAAGCGGCTCGGCAGCGGCATCGAGCTGGGCGCCGAGGTGCCCTCAGGCGTGCTACCCGACCCTGGCGACCAGTTCACGCCGATCCGCCCTGCCCTCGATCTCGCCGGCAACGATCTGTTGCGGCGGCGCCCCGATGCGCTGCCGACCAACCGGCCGGCGGATCCGGCCTATGTGGAGATTGGCGCAAAGCTGACGCCGATCATCCGCGAGACCCAGAAGGTGACGCTGGCAGGGTTTCGCATCCTCGATCCGCAGGGCGTGGTGATCGCAGGCCGCGCCGAGGTCGGGCAATCGCTCGCCCATATCGAAGAGGTCTCCGACGCGCTGCACGGGCAATACCGTGCCACGCTGCGCAACCGCGTGCCGGACAAGGCGGTGCCGCCGATCTACTCCATCAGCCGCGGCGTCGGCGTGCACGTGTTCTCGGCGATGCCGGTGATCGTCAACAACCGCGTCGCCGGCGTGATCTACACAACGCGCACGCCGCGCAACATATTTGATCATCTCTATCAGGAACGCGGCAAGTTCATCCTGGCCGGCCTCGCCGTGATCCTCGGCACCATCGCGATCGGTCTCGTCTTCTCCCGCACCATCACGCTGCCGATGCGCGAATTGATCGAGCGCGCCGCCAGGATCGGCCGCGGCGACCGCGAGGCGTTCAAGCCGCTCCGGCACTACGGCACAAGCGAATTCGCCCAGCTTTCGCACAGCTTCCTCGGCATGGCCGAGCAGCTCGCACGCCGCTCCGACTACATCGCGACGTTCTCGGCGCACCTGACCCATGAGCTGAAATCGCCGCTGACCTCGATCAAGGGCGCGGCCGAGCTGTTGCAGGATTCGCTTCAGGACAAGCCGGGCGGCCTGACACCTGCCGAGCAAAAGACCTTCGTCGCCAACATCCTCAGCGATGCGGCGCGGCTGGAGGCGATGGCACAGCGATTGCGCGAGCTGGCGCGGGCGGAAAGCCTGCCGCAGAACGAGCGCACCGAGCTGGCTCCCGTGATCGGCGATCTCAAGACGCGCTTCCCGGCCGGTCATATCGAAGCCACCGGCAGCCTCGACCGTCCGATCGGCATGTCAGGCGAGAAGGCGCTGATCGTGCTTTCGCATCTCGCCGACAATGCGATGCGGCATCGCGCCAAGACGATCCGGCTCGAGGCGGTCGACGAGCGCACGAGCCTGCGGCTGACCGTGCGCAATGACGGCGATCCGATCTCGCCACCCAATCGGGACAGGATCTTCGATGCGTTCTTCACCACACGTCGCGACGCGGGCGGTACCGGGATGGGGCTGGCGATTGTGCGGGCGGTGATGGCGAGCCATGGCGGCTCGATCAGGCTCTTGCCGACCGAAGTCGGCGCGGCCTTCGAGCTTCAGTTTCCCATCGCGTAGGGTCTCAAATCGCAAAGACCCAGGCGGCGACGATGGCCCCGAGGGTGACGAGGCCAGCGATGGTCCAGCCTGCGGCATATTCCAGTTCGGGATGGCCGGTGGCCCGCATGATCTCGCGGGGGTCGGCCGTGTGTCTCCAGTGCTGTGACATGGCAGCCTCGCACACTGTTCGTCTTGGATATAAGTCGCGCCAGCCGGCTTTAGGTTCCTTCACGGACGCGAGAGGACGACGGAGCACATGCGTCCGAGGTTCTGACAGGATTGCTTTCCTACGGCCGGTTGCGTGCTAGAGTTGCGCGCCATCCACGGCAGGAGGGAAGCATGGCGGACAACAAGGCCAAGCAGGGCGGAGCGGATCGCGCCCTGATCGCACTCACCGAGAAATACGAGGTCGCCTACTGGTCCAAGAAGTTCAAGGTGACGCCGGCCAAGCTGAAATACGCGGTCAAGAAAGTCGGCCACTCCGCCAAGAAGGTGGAAGCCTATATCAAGGAACAGAAGCACCGCGCCTCCGACAAGGCCCGGATCGCGCTCAGCGAGCCCTATGAAGTCCGCTACTGGTCGAAGAAGTTCAAGATCACCCCGGCGAAGCTGAGGGCGGCCGTGGCGGCGGCCGGCCACTCCTCGAAGAAGGTCGCGGCCTATCTGACGGCGAGCAAGAAGAAGGCGAAGAAAGCCACCAAGAAGACTGCCAAGAAGAAGGCCGCCTGAGCGGCCATGTCACGACAGCGCGGCGCCAGACCGGAGGCAAAGCATGAGATCGGGCAGATTGATCCTCGCACTGGCGCTCGCGTTCGGCGGCGGCGCCAGCGCCCACGCCGCCTCGGGCTCGACCTCAGGTTCGACGGCGCTGGCATTGGCCGGCGTGGTCGCCACGAAGTCACCGCTGCTGACCTCGGCCGAGAAGAAGGCGATGGCCATGCTGTTCGCCGCCAACAGCGATATTCCCTACAATAAGCCGATCCTGGTGACGGCGGACCGCATCGTCTGCCGTACCAGCAATGTCGACATCACCGTCCGCTCCTGCGAGCTCACCTTCGGCAAGAAGGTCAAGACCGTGAACGGATCGACCGCCAACGAGGTCTTTGCCACCGAAGCCCTTGCCGGCGTTCCACCCGACGGCGCCGCGGGGTCGACCTTCGAAAGTCTGTCCAAGCTCAGCTGCACGATCGATCCCAACGCAATCAGGCAGAAGGACGGGTCGGGCGCCAATTGCACGTTCGAGACCGGGAACTAGGCAGAGCGTTTTGCACCGATCCCGGGCGCCGTCAAATCGCCCAAGACGAACGCGTAAGATAAGGCGACAGGACGAACCGGCATGGCATGCTGATGCTTGCCGCACGGGCGGCGTCACAACAATGAAAAACTTTTCTGCAATTGCCCCTCTTCTGATCGCAACAGCGGCCTCTGCGCATGGGCCGCTTCCCGCGCCCCAGCACCTCCCGTCCGATCTGGTGCGGGCGGGCCTCACCGAGGACGCCACCTCCGCCGGCGGCACCGCGCGGCTCTGCGAGCAGGTGTCGTTCGCGCGCGGCCTGCGTTACGGCGAGAGCGAGGCCAACGTGCTCGACGTCGCGACCAGCGAGACCAAGGCGACCGTGCCGCGGCCGATCCTGTTCTTCGTGGCCGGCGATACGTTCACCGGCGACAGCGCCGCACCCGACCTCGTCCATGACCTGCAGGACCAGGCGATGTGCTTCGCCGCGCGCAACGGCATGGTCGGCGTGCGTGTGAACTATCGGCTGGCGCCGTCGGCGCAGTGGCCGTCAGGCGCGAGGGACGTCGCGGCTGCACTGTCCTGGGTCCATCAAAACGCAGATCTCTTCAATGGCGACACCCGCGAGATCGTCGCGGTCGGCTATGCGGCCGGCGCCTTCCATGTCGCGAGCCTGCTCGCCCATCCCGAGCTGCAAAGCCCCGACACCGACGTTGCCGGCATCGTGCTGGTGTCCGGGATCTATCGGGCGGATAAGGACGCAAGCGACAGCGAGAAGGCGTATTTCGGGACAGACACCAGTGAATATGACAAGCGCTCGGTGTTTCCCGGTATCCTCAGGGTCGACGATCCGATTCTCTTGGCCTGGGCCGCGGCCGACCCCGCGGGCCTGGTGGCACAAGGCGAGGCGCTGAAGAAGGAGCTCTGCGCCAGCGGCCATTGTCCGCGCACCACGATCCTGCACAACCGCGACGGGCTCGCCTCGGTCTTCGGGCTCGACGGCTCCGCCGACAGTCTTGCCGAGCCGACGCTTCAACTCGTGCGGCAATTGGAAGCGCGCGGTTTGCCGTGAACGCGCGACGAGTCAGCACAACTGCCGCAAGGGATGCGGTCCCTTGACCTATATCAAGCGGCGCGCTCGCCGCTGACGACGACTCCGGATGAGGCCAAACATCGGGGTGGACCATGACCGTCAACAGCCGTCTGCTGATCGCCTTTGCCGTCGCGCTGACGTCGCTCGGCGCCATGTCCTCGCAACGCGCCGAGCAGGCCGAAAACGTGACGGAAATCCGCATCGGCAACATCATGCCGTATTCGGGGCCGCTGGCGGAATTCGGCGCCATTGGACAGGCCGAGGCCGCCTATTTCGACATGATCAACGATCGCGGCGGGATCAACGGCCGCAAGATCCGCTTCATCACCCGCGACGACAATTCCGACCCCGCCAACGCGCTGGAGCAGACCCGCAAGCTCGTCGAGCAGGACGACGTGCTGCTGATGTTCGGATCGTTCGGCACGCCCGGCAATCTCGCCACGCGCTGGTACTTGAACGAGAAGAAGATCCCGCAGCTCCTCGTCGCCTCGGGCGACGAGGAGCTGAGCCAGGCCAAGGCGTTTCCCTGGACCATGGGATGGCAGCCGCCGTTCCGGTCGGAGGGGCGCATCTACGCTAACTACATCCAGGCCTATTACCCGCATCGCAAGATCGTGGTGCTCTGGCAGAATGACCAGTTCGGGCGCATACTCTACAAGGGCATCCAGGAAGGTCTTGGCGATCTGAACCGCCTCGTGCTCGTCGACATCGCCTTCGACATCTCCGATGAGCATCTCGACGGGCACGTCTCGATCCTCAAGCGCGCGGGCGCCGACATCTTTGTCTTTCTCGGCGTGCCGTCGACGGCGGCCAAGGTGATCAAGCTGGCGGCGTCGCTCAAATGGCACCCGGTCTTCATCGTGAACGATGCCTCCGCCTCGATCGCGAATGCGATGGCGCCGGCCGGATTGGAGAATTCGGCCGGCGTGATCTCGGCGGCCTTTCTGAAGGACCCGAGCGATCCTGCATGGAAAGACGATCCTGCCATGAAGGACTGGTTCGCCTTCATGGACAAGTACCATCATGTCGAAAGCACGAACAATAGCGCCGCGCTCTATGGCTACGCCGCAGCCGAGGCGTTGACGCAGGTGCTGAAGCAATGCGGCGACGACCTGTCGCGTGACAACATCATGCGCCAGGCGGCCTCGCTCAGGGACCACCAGCCCTCCGTTGCGCTGCCGGGGATCAGGATGAACACTTCGCCGGACCGCTATCTGCCGATCAAGCAAATGCGGCTTGTCCAGTTCGATGGCCGCTCCTGGCAGCCATTCGGCGAGGTCATCGAAACCGCCTTCTCTGAGGTGAAGCGAAAATGACCGCGCCTGACGCCGTCTATTGACGTCGCAAACGCTCGCGCCGCTCCAACGCGCGACCGGACAAGGGCGCTCAACCGTGACGGTATGCAACCCCTGACTACGGCGGTGCGAGGTCTGAGGCTGTTTGCCTTGGCACGATGACCGTCTAACATCTGCACCGACCTGCATCCGATCCGTTTCACCTGGGAGCGAGCCATGCCCGAAGCCCTCCGCATCACCCGTTTCGTCGCGCGCGCCGTGATCGTCCCGATGAACCTGCCGTTGGAAACCTCGACCGGCGCTGTCGCGAAAGCGCCGCTGGTGCTGATCGACTGCGAAACCGATCAGGGCGTGCGCGGCCATGCCTATCTGTTCTCGATCACGCCCGCAGCGCTCAAGCCGCTGACGAGCATGGTGAGCGAGATGGCCGAGATGATCGCGGGCGACGAGCTGTTGCCGTTCGAGATCGAGCGCAAGCTGAGCCAGCGTTTCACGCTGCTTGGACTTGCCGGCTTGCAGCGGCTGGCGCAATCCGGCATCGACATGGCGGCGTGGGATGCGCTGGCACGTGCCCGCGGCCTTCCGCTCGCGCGCCTGCTCGGCGGCGCGCCAAAACCGGTGCGCGCCTACAATTCAAAGGGTCTCGGCATCATGCCGGCCGGCGCCGCCGTGGAGGAGGCGCAAAAACTGCTCGCCGAAGGCTTTCACGCCGCCAAGATCCGCGTCGGCCGCAACGATGCGCGCGAAGATCTCAACGTCGTCCGCGCGGTGCGAAAAGCCGTCGGCGACGAGGTGACGCTGATGTGCGACTACAACCAGGCGCTCTCGGTGACGGACGCGATCCACCGCGGCCGGATGCTCGACGATGAAGGCCTGCTCTGGATCGAGGAGCCGATCCGCCATGACGACTACCCCGGGAACGCGCGCATCGCGGCCGAGCTCCGCACGCCGATCCAGATCGGTGAGAATTTTGACAGCGCCTTCTCGATGCAATCGGCGCTGTCAGCAAAATCGTGCGACTTCGTGATGCCCGACGTGCAGCGCATCGGCGGCGTCACCGGCTGGCTGCGCGCCGCGGCGCTCGCCCATGCCGCCGGCATCGAGATGTCGACGCATCTGTTCTCGGAGGTCAGCGCGCACCTACTCTGCGTGACGCCGACCGCGCATTGGCTCGAATATGTCGATTGGGCCGATGCGGTGCTGGCCAAGCGGCTCGCCATCAAGGACGGCTTTGCCCTGCCGAGCGAAGAACCCGGCAACGGCATCGCATGGGACGAGACGGCGGTGAAGAAATATATGGTCGGGTGATCTAACTTGGCGTTGGCGCCCGCGCCAGATCATTTGATCTGCCACGGCAGGGGCAGTGTGCTAGGCTGGTTGCTCCGACAAGGGAGATCGCATGCCCGCAAACATGTTGCGAACGATCGCAATTGTCACCGTCTGCTTGTCCACCGGAGCATTTGCTGCTGACAGTGGACGGACGCGCCACGCGCCGGTTCAGAAACCGGCCACCGACCGCGGCTCCTTTGCCGATCCGGCAGCACCTTATAAAGCCGATCGCCTGTCCTGGACGCGGAAGGAACGGCCCGTCAATATTCCCGGGCAGACCACCGTGCTGACGCGGCAAGTTCTCGACGACATGAAGGCCACGAGCCTGCGGGATGCGCTGCGCTCGACCGCGGGCGTGACGGTTGGACGATAGGACGCACCCGCTATCGCGGTGTCCGCACAGTCCTTCGATGCCTGGCGGCGCGAAATCCTCCAGACACGATGCGAGCAAATGACAAGTGCAGTTTGTGCCAGACGTGATGCGCTGACGGAACATGCCGTAGCGTCGGACGAACACTCCCCGAGGTGCATTCCACATGGTTTTCTACCATAATGTGTGCGGGCAGATGGGAGCATCATGCGTGGGACAGGAAGACGATGGGGCGCTGGAAGCAGTCGTGGAGTGACGAGGACATCAAGAAGCTTAGGGCGCTCGCAGGCACCATGCCGGTGACGATGATCGCGAAGGAGCTTGGCCGCACCACCGGTACTGTGCTCGCGAAGGCCGTCGAGCAGAAGATTCCCATCCTGCTTCGACCGCGCGAGCTGGTTTGAGGCCGTTCAGTCGGGGCGCGTGGCGTGGCCGATCGTGAAGAAGGGATGAGAGGACGCCTCGTTAGCTCGGCTCGCGCCCCGTCAGCTCTTTAGCAACCGCAGCGCGCGGCCCTTGTGCATGGCGACGTGATCGGTCTTGTCGCTCTTGATCTCGTATTGCGGATCGTCCGCGCTCGCGTGGTGGACGTGGCCCTTGTAGTCGACATCCCCAGTGTGCACGCGGAGAATATGGCCGCGGACCCGGCCGGCCTCCGAGTTCCAGCTGACGTGATCGCCGCGCTTGAAGGTCTTTGGCATAAAGGAACAATGTCGGAGCGCCTTGGGGCGTTCCAATGAGCCTCGTCACGTCGAAAATTACGCTTCGCGCCGATGGATTTTTGGCTTCCGGGAAAAGCCCGCCTGCGCCCGCTGGGCTTCGGCGCGGCATCCGCCTCTCGCTTCGCGAGCGACGGATGGTGGGCACGACAGGGATCGAACCTGTGACCCCTACCATGTCAAGGTAGTGCTCTCCCGCTGAGCTACGTGCCCTAGAGGTCATTAACGTCGGGTGGGGTCCCTATAACGGCTCAGGGGACCCTGCGCAAGGATGCTCAGCGGCCGATTTAGGCCGCCAGCATCTTATTCACTTCGCTCACCAATTCGCGCAGGTGGACGGGCTTGGACAGCACCTTGGCGTTCTTGGGGGCCTCCGAATCCGAGTTCAGGGCCACTGCGGCGAAGCCGGTGATGAACATGATCTTGATGTCGGGATCGAGTTCCGAGGCGCGGCGGGCGAGCTCGATGCCGTCCATTTCCGGCATCACGATATCGGTCAGCAGCATCTCGAACGGCTCCTCGCGCAGCCGCTGATAGGCCGACATGCCGTTATCGTGGGAGGAAACCTGAAATCCGGCGTTTTCCAGCGCTTTGACCAGGAAACGGCGCATGTCGTTGTCGTCTTCGGCGAGCAGGATCTTGTGCATGGCTGGAAACGTCGAATCCCCGGAAACTTTACTGAGATCACTAAGCCCGACAGAGGGTAAATTTCGGGTGAAAAATGCACCTCTTTGCCGCGCGTGGCCGACCCTTTCTGGACCGGAACAGGACACGAATCAATCGGACCGCACCCGCAGGGTTAAGACACGTTCCAAATCATTTGCCAGCCCATTTCACGTTTTTTCGCTTGGCAGAATGGTTGCGATTCCTGACAATGAAAGCACATAAAAGCCTCGCGCGACCGGCCGAATCGCTTTTGTCCGGACCTTGAGCGGACCCGCGCGAAAGACCATGGGATGACGCCCAGAAGATGACCCGGTTTGACGGCGATCTGTCGCCACCGTTCGAGATCGTGGAGCCCAGGGAATGGCGGGCGCCGATCATCTTCAACTCGCCCCATTCAGGCTCGACCTATCCCGACGATTTCCTCGCCGCCTCGCGCATCGACCTGTCGACGCTGCGGCGTTCCGAAGATTCCTTCATGGACGAATTGGTCGGCCATTTGAGCGATCGCGGCTTCCCGGTCGTGCGCGTCAACTTTCCGCGCTCCTATGTCGACGTGAATCGCGAGCCCTATGAGCTCGATCCCCGCATGTTCGCAGGGCGCCTGCCGAGCTTTGCCAACACCCGCTCGATGCGGGTCGCCGGCGGTCTCGGCACGATTCCGCGGGTGGTCGGCGACGGCCAGGAGATCTACCGCGACCGCATCGCGGTCGACGATGCGCTGGAGCGGATCGAGGTGCTGTACAAGCCCTATCACCGCGCGCTGCGGCGACTGATAAACAAGGTGCACCAGATGTTCGGCACCGTGGTGCTGGTCGACTGCCACTCCATGCCGTCGGTCGGCGTCAGCCGAGACGAGCCGCGCCGCCCTGACATCGTGATCGGCGACCGCTACGGCACGAGCTGCGTGCCGCTCCTGCCCGACAGGGTCGAGGAGACCATGAGCGGGCTCGGCTATTCGATCGGGCGCAACAAGCCCTATGCGGGCGGCTTCATCACCGAGCACTACGGCAATCCGGCGAGCGGGCTGCATGCCGTGCAGCTCGAGCTCAACCGCGCCATCTACATGGATGAGCGGCGGCGCGAGCGCGGGCCCCGCTTTGGCCAGGTCGCGGCCGACTTCGCCGTGCTCGCCGACGTGCTGGCCACAACCATCTCGTTCGGCGATCTCGGTCCCTTCCAGGCTGCCGCGGAGTAAGTCCGCGCCATCAGAGCATCGCAGAAGGCGCGAGCGATTTTCGCTTGGGCAGCGCCGCGCGTCGCAAAGTGAAAGCGACGCTTCCGAAAATGCGGGCAAGAAAAAAGGGCCGCTTGCAATGAGCAAGCGGCCCAAGTCTAGGGAGGAAACGCCCAAGGAGGGCAGCGGTAACGCGAGGCGCTACCGCACCGCAACAATATGCGACTGCGCTGCACAAAGTGCAAGGGCTTTTGAGCGATTTCCTATGCAAAAAACACAGAGCTCCTTTGCCTCCGGAGAAACCCGGATTCAGCTGAATATCTAAATAAAATCAAATGCTTAGATATCGTTTGCATACCAACGAGGCATGTCCGGAACTAAGCTCTCATCACCGTGATCGATATTTGATCAGCGGATGGCTCAGTCAGCGGCACGATTTGCGGCATGCAAAATACCAGGGTGCAAATTAATACAGCGCTGCACGTCACAGGCGATTTGAGCTAGGCAATAACAAGCGTTCGCTCCGCTTTCGCTTTCCACTATCCGCGTTCGCCTCCACATTCTCTTGCCTGTCGAGTTGAAGGACCCGCTGTGACGGTGATCGATTTCTCAGCCTTCATCGGACGGCTCGCCACCGCCTCCGGCGAAACTATTTTGCCGTTCTTCCGCACGTCGCTGTCGATCGACGACAAGAGCAAGACCAAGGACTTTGACCCCGTCACCGAGGCCGACCGCGCGGCGGAGGCCGTGATGCGGCGGCTGATCAAGGCCAACTTCCCCCAACACGGCATCGTCGGCGAAGAGTTCGGCAACGAGCGCGAGGACGCCGACTATGTCTGGGTGCTCGATCCCATCGACGGCACAAAATCCTTCATCGGCGGCTTTCCGATCTGGGGCACGCTGATCGCGCTGTTGCACAAGGGCGCGCCGGTATTCGGCATGATGCATCAGCCCTTCATCGGCGAACGCTTTTCCGGCGACAACGGCTCGGCCAATTATAGAGGCCCCTCCGGCGAGCGCCGGCTCCAGGTCCGCCGCTGCGCCTCGCTCTCGGAGGCAACGACCTACACGACCAGCCCGCTGCTGATGAACGAGCGCGACCGCGCCATCTTCGGCCGCATCGAGATGGGCGCGCGTCTGTCGCGCTATGGCGGCGACTGCTACTCCTATTGCATGCTGGCCGCCGGCCATGTCGACCTCGTCGTCGAAACCGAGCTGAAGCCCTACGATATCGCGGCGCTGATTCCGATCATCACCGGCGCCGGCGGCGTCGTCACGACCTGGGAAGGCAAGCCCGCGCAGGGCGGCGGCCGCATCATTGCCGCAGGCGATCCGCGCGTGCATGAAGAAGCGTTAAAACTGCTCAACGGATAGGCCGGCGGGGAGCCTGCATGAAAAACTTGCGCAAGCTGCTCGCCGCGCTGTTGCTGCTGGCCCCATCCTTCGCACTCGCGCAGGACTATCCGACAAAGCCGATCAAGCTGATCGTGCCGTTTCCGGCCGGCGGGCCCAACGACATCATCGCCCGCGTGGTCGGCCAACGCATGTCCGAGCTGGCGGGACAACCGGTGCTGATCGACAACCGCGGCGGCCAGGGCGGCGTGCTCGGCACCGACGTCGTCGCCAAAGCCAACCCCGACGGCTACACGATCGCGATCACCAGCGCCGGCGCGCTCGCAATCAGCCCGAGCCTGGAAAAGGTCGCCTACGACACGCTGCGCGACCTCGCCCCGGTGACGCTCGTCGCCACCGTGCCGGAAATTCTGGTGGTTCCGAACAGCGTGCCCGCGCAAAACCTCAGCGAACTGATCGCACTCGCCAAGGCGCAGCCGGGAAAGCTCAATTTTGCCTCCACCGGGCCCGGCGGCCTGCCGCATCTTGCCGGCGAGCTGCTCAAATCCGCCGCCAAGATCGACATCGTGCACATCCCCTATCGCGGAGCAGCGCCAGCCGTGAACGACATGCTGGGCCAGCAGCAGGTGCAGATGGCGTTCTTCGACATGCCGATCCTGTTGCCGCAGATCCAGGCCAAGACGCTGCGTCCGATCGCGATCGGCTCGCTGACGCGGGCGCCGACCGCGCCCGACATCCCGACTTTGGCCGAAGCCGGTTTTCCCGACATGCATATCGAGAACTGGTACGGCATGGTGGCGCCAAAAGGCACGCCGCCGCAGGTCGTGGCCGCGCTCCACCGCCTCACCACGCAGGCGATGGCCGATCCGGCCGTAAAGGAAAAGCTCGCCGCGCAAGGCGCGACGCTGGTCGGCGACACGCCGGAGCACTTTCGCCAGTTGATCGCCGACGAGACCAGCCGTTGGGCCAAGGTGATCAAGGACGCCGGCATCGAGACGACGAAATAGCGAGGTCTTCTTCGCGAACGCGCTTCGCACAGGTGTTGCCACACCGTCATGGCCGGGCTTGTCCCGGCCATCCACGTCTTTCCCGCGCGGTGCAAAGAACGTGGATACCCGGGACAAGCCCGGGCATGACGAGTTCGGAGAGCGCTCCTCACATCGCCGCCGCGCGCAGATGCTCCACGAGCATCTTCGCCGGCCGCGGCAGCGTCTTGAAGCTGCGGGCGCAGATCACGAGGCGGCGGTTGGCCCAGGCGTCGCGCAGGCGCACCATCGCGATCGGCATCACGCGCGCGCAGCGACGAGCGGCGGCTTCCGGAACGAGAGCGACGCCAACGTCGGCGGCAACCATCTGGCAGATCGCATCGAAGTCGCGCAGGCGCGCACGAAAATGCAGGCGCATTCCGAGCCGCGCCGCGTGTTTTGAGATGTGGACCTGGAGCGCGGTGGCGCTGGTCAGCCCGACGAAATCGCAGCCGCTGGCCTCCTGGAAGTCGATCTGGCGACGCCCGGAAAACGGGCCGCGCCGCGACGTCACCAGTGTCAGGCGGTCCTCGTTGAAGGCGAACCGCTCGATATGGTTGGGCAGCGCGTGCTCCGCGGCAAAACCGAGATCCGCGGCGCCTGCGGTGATGGCGGCGGCGATGTCGGTGCTCTCGCGCTCCTCGATGTCGACGGCGACATCGCGATGCTCGCGCAAAAAGCCGGCGAGCGCCTTCGGGAGATGCTCCGACAGTCCCGATGTGTTGGCGAGAAAGTGCACGCTCGCCCTCACCCCGCTGGCAAAGCCTGCGAGATCACCGCGCATGGCATCGACCTGGTGCATGACGAGGCGGGCATGATCGAGCAGGCTTTCGCCGGCGGCGGTCAATTCCACGCCGCGACGGCCGCGCTTGAGCAGGGCAACGCCGAGCGAATCCTCCAGGCCCTTGATCCGCGCGCTGGCCGAGGCCAGCGCCAGGTTCGACCGCTCGGCGCCGCGGGTGATGCTGCGCTGGTCGGCGACCGCAATGAAGAGCTGAAGGTCGACGAGGTCGAAACGCAAGGGCGCCTCCTATAGCTTAGCCTTCGTTCACAACGAAGGCTGTCTCCGTAACCTCCAGATTGTGCCGGCGCGCGCGATCGGTCAATGTGGCGCCATGCTCGACCCGCTCCTCATCGCCATCGCCGCCGTTTTCCTGCTCGCCGGGTTCGTCAAGGGCGTAATCGGGCTCGGCCTGCCGACCGTGTCGATGGGCCTGCTCGCAGTCGCCATGGCGCCGAGCCGGGCGATCGCCATCGTCATCGTGCCCGCGATCGTCACCAACATCTGGCAGACCTTTGCCGGCCCCTATCTCGCCGACATCCTCAAGCGGTTGTGGCCGCTGATGATCGGCACCGTGATCGGTTGCTGGCTGAACGCCGGCGCGCTGACCGGCCCGCACGCGGCCTATGGCACCGTGGTGCTCGGCCTTCTGCTGGTGATCTACGCAATCATCGGCCTGAACAAATTCCATTTCCGCGTGGCGCCCGGCAACGAAAAGTGGGTTGGCGGCGCGGTCGGCGTCGTCACCGGCGTCATCTCGGCTTCGACCGGCGTGCAGGTGATCCCGTCGATGCCGTTCATGCAGGCGATCGGCATGGAGAAGGACGAACTGGTGCAGGCGCTCGGCGTGTTCTTCACGGTGGCCACCGTCGCCCTCGCCTTCAACCTCACCGCCGGCGGCTTGCTCAATGCGGCAACCGCGGTGCCCGGTGCGGTGGCAATGGCCTGCGCGTTCGGCGGCATGTATATCGGCCAGGCCGTGCGTGCGCGCATGCCGGCGGAAACCTTTCGCCGCTGGTTCTTGATCGCGATGATTTTGCTGGGCATCTACCTCATGGGCAGTGCGGTGCTGAAGGGATTTGGCTAGCAGCCTCTGCGAGATCTCGGCCTGTAGGGGCGACTTCGAATCGCTGTGCAAAGCACGCACGAAGACCCGCCGTGGCCGGCGGGTCCTCTGCAATGCAGCCAGTTCAGCGCGCGTGCGCCGCTGCCACAACTGCGCCGCCGCTCCGCAACAGACGCGCATCGAGGCTGATGGCGCCGGCGCCGAAGGCGAAGATCTGAAGCAGACCGCCTGCCATCATCACGTTCTTGAGGAAATGGATCATCTGGTTCTGGTCGGCGAAGTTGCCGTGGAACGCGACTGCGGCTGCCAACGAGAACACGGCAAGCGCCAGCGCGACCGGGCGCGTCTGATAGCCCGCGATCAGCAGCAGACCGCCGCCGAGTTCGACGAGAACCGCGACCGCGTAAGCCAGCGGCGGCACCGGCAGTCCGGCCGCGGCGATGTAGGCGGTCGTCGCACCATATGCGGCGAGCTTGCCGAAGCCGCTCATGGCAAAGGGGAGGCCGATCAGCAGCCGGCCGACGAGGGAAGCGTAGCGGGTCGTATCCATGGTAGTTGCTCCTGTGCTTGGTTGAAGTCCGACGGCTCGACGACGCGCGTCAGCGCTCGCCGCCGAGTAGAAAATTCGTTTCGCAATGCGGATTAGACGGGGACCGAGTCGAGATAGATGTAGAGGGCTGCGATCTTGCCGTTTCGCACGAGGATGAAGTCCTCGCCGGTGTAGGCCGGGGGCTCACCTTCGGGCCCCGATCCCCAGGCCAGCCGGGCCGAGTCGTGTAGGACCTGCGGCTCTCCGAACGGCGTATAGACGTAATGAGGATGAGTGCTTCGCAGATCGCCCGCGAACTTGTCGAGCGCATGGCGTCCGACGATGGCGCCGACGGGAGCGTGCACGACTGCGTCTTCGGCGTAGATCTCGCGGATCACTGCCCTCCGACGCTCGGGATCATTCTCGCCGAAGACCTCGGAGACGTTGCGCTTCAACAACGTCGCGATGAGGTCTGCGTCCTCGCCGACGGAGAGCCTGACGTCTTCTGCTTTCTTCGCTTTTGTCTGCCTTGTCATGGGTGAGCTCCTTCGCTGCACCCTCAAACTGACGCCGTCCGATTGAGATCGAAATAGAAATGATGGAAAGGCACCGTTTCTATTTTTGGCCCCTTACGACGCCTACTCTTCTGTCACCCCTCAGCCGCGCTTCGCACGGAGAAGCCGCTTCGAGAACGTCCACGCAGGAGCGATCACAAACCCGATCACGGGAATCGCTATTCCGCCGATCAGCAGGCCGACGATTCCAGACAGGACGGTTTCAACCGTCCATTTCATCGCGCCGGCAACAGGCGGCAGGGCGTGAGCTGCCGCTTCAGCCACGGATTCGATGGCATGGGCGACGGAATTCAGACCATAGGCTTCGAGCCCATGGACGATGATGCTGCCGCCAACCCAGATCATGGCCGCCGTGCCGACGACGCCGAGAAACGTCAGGAATCCCGGCATGCCGAGCACAAGTCCTCGTCCCAATGTGCGGCGCGTGAGATCGACAAATGACTTTCCATCGTGCCGCGCGAGAGCCACGCCGATGTCGTCGGCCTTCACGATCAACGCGACCACGCCATAAACCGCGATGGTGATGACTATCCCCACAATCGCCAGCACCAGCGCTTGCATCCAGAAGCTCGCATCGGGAACAGCCGCCAAGGTGATCGCCATGATTTCCGCGGAGAGAATGAAGTCGGTCTTGACGGCGCTGGCGACCTTCTTGTCCTCGAATGTCTCCGCGTTGATCGCAACCGTCCCGACCTCGGCTTCATGATCGTGCGCCTTGTGGGGCGCGATGGCCTCCAGAACCTTTTCAGCTCCCTCGTAACAGAGGTAGACACCTCCCAGCACGAGAAGGGGTATGAGCATCCGGGGAAAAAAGTAGCTGATGGCCAAGGTCGCAGGCAGCAGAATGAAAAGCTTGTTCCGAAGCGAGCCGGCGGCGATCTTGCCGACAATCGGCAATTCCCGGTCAGCCGAGAAGCCGAATACGTAACGCGGCGTCACCGCTGCGTCATCGATCACGACGGCGGCGGCCTTGGCTCCTGCCTTGACGGACTGAGCCGCCACGTCGTCGAGTGACGCCGCCGCGACCTTCGCGATCGCAGCGACATCGTCGAGCAGCCCGAGCAGCCCGATACTCATTGCAAATTCGCTTGATTTTCAGGAAGCAACTTGCAGTCCGCCTTCCACCTGTCCGACACCGTCGTCACCGCCGTATAACCTAAAGCGCGATGATTTTTGGTTGAATCGTCATCGCGCTTTAGCTCTTTGTTTGAGCATGATCTTTTCGGAAAACCGCTGCACACTTTTCCGGATCATGCTCTAGTCCGCGCCTTCGTCGGGTATATTCAACACGGTGCCACAGGCCTTGCAATGCACCGCGTCAACATCATGGCGCTGCAGGCCGCAGATCGGGCACGGAAACCGCACCTTGGAGGGCGCGAGCAATGCCTTGGCGAGATTCAGGAAAAGAGTGACGCCGAAGATCATGATCACGACGGTTATCAGGCGCCCGATTGTGCCTGGCAAGGTGATGTCGCCGAAGCCAGTCGTGGTCAGCGCGGTGACCGTGAAATAGAGCGCATCGGCATAGTTGGCGATCTGAGTATTGTGAGACCTCTGCGTCTCGTAGACGATTCCCGTCATGACGAAAACGAACACCGCGAGGTTCGCGACGGCAAAGACGACTTCCTCATTGCGCCGAAAGAAGGAGCTGTCGACCCGGAGCCGCGCCACCATCTGATAGTCGCGCAGCAGCCGCAATGTTCGAAAGGCGCGCAGGAAACCGCCGGCTTCTCCGGCAAGCGGCGCAAGAAATGAAATGATGACCACGATGTCCGTCCAGGTCGACAGGCGCGCAAAATCCTGCAGCGGCTGACGACTGATGATCAGCCGCGCGGAAAAATCCGCCAGGATCAAGACACCGAACACGATGTCGAGCGACTCGATGCCCTTGTTGCGAGGCAGGAACGACGTCGCAACGATGAACAGAACCGTAATGACATCGAGCCCGAGCAGGGCGTATCGGAATCGCACCCCGCCGGGCGTTTCGCCCTCATAGAGTTGCCGGAGCCTGCTTTTGAGCGTGTCAAATGGGGCAGCGACAAGAGCGAACAACCCAGGTTCATTCGGGTTGTTGCGCGAAACCACCATGGTCAGCGGATACCGATTGTCGTTGCTCGGGCCGTCCTCCCGTCAAGAGGAATGACGGGAGACTTTTCTTTCGCATCCACGGCAGGACAATCAAGCGGATCGACGCTGGCCGACGACGAATCCGTATATCGCCAGCAGGATGATCGCTCCTACGACGGCACCAATGAAGCCGGCGCCCTCGCCCGCCTTGTACCAACCGAGTGCCTGGCCGAGATAAGATGCCAGGATCGAGCCCACGATGCCCAAAATTGTCGTCAGTACGAACCCTGACGGCTCGTTGCTCCCGGGCATGATGAATTTGGCAACGACTCCCGCCAGAAAGCCTATAATAATCGTCCAGATGATGCTCATCGTGCTGTTCCCCGTAAGTGGTGAAATCAACTGGCGCGCGGAGGCAAACGGCCGTCGGGCGTATATCGGTCGATGGCCGTTGGCAGTTCTCGCGAAAGTCGCGCGAGAAGCTCTTCTCGGGACAGCCCGGTCTGCTGCTCCAGCGCGGCCAGGACATCAGGCCCGATGGCTTGCTGAAGCTGAGGAGGCGAGATCTCCTTGTTGGGGCCTGTGCCGACCCAGGATTCGGCTGCTTCCCCCTGTCCGTTCTTTGAGAATTGATCGAACAATTCGTTGAGACCGCCACCAAGCAGACTTCCGGCTCCCCCTCCTCCCAGCAGGCCGCCAAAGATACTCGACAGGTCGCCCTGTGCCGCGGCCTGTCCGCCGCTGCCGGGTTTGGACTGGCTGCCCGTCGCGCTGTTGAAAATTTCCATGAGCTTGTCCCGGTTCTGGTAGCCCGCGAGGGCAAGCATTCCAAGAAGCGCAGTCATTGAGGGCATTCCGCGGCTCATATTCGCCTCCTCCATTTGGAATTTGTGCTGCTTTGCGTTCGTTCACCCATCAAGCGAAATCATTCGAACATCGGCCAAGGCCGCTTCTGCCGCCTTGCTGATCTCAGATGCCGGCTCGGCCGAGCGGGTCGCAAGTCTTTCGGTTGCGGCAGCGCCCTGACTGACGCGGCGAGATTGTGACGGCCGGGGCGTGACCGGAGTCCTTGCCTCCCGACGGTACAGTCCGCTTGCTGAAGGAATTGACATGGATCAATGAAACGACGTCGTGGCGCGTTCGTCGCGCGTGCCGGCAGATACGTTTCGCCGCAGGTTCTTGATCGCGATGATTTTGCTCGGCCTCATGAGCAGCGCGCTGCTCGAAGGGCTCGGCTAAGGCATGATCCGGAAAAGTGCGCAGCGGTTTTCCGAAAAGATCATGCTCAAACAAAGAGCTAGAGCGCGATGACGATTCAACCTAAAGCCATCGCGCTCTAGCGCGCTGACTCACAAGCCTGGCGGCGGCTTGCGCTTGTTGGAGGCCTGCTCATAGGCGTAGGCCAGTCGCAGAAGCTTGTGCTCACTCCAGGCTCGCCCCGCAAAAGTGACGCCGAGCGGATAGTCCGGCGTGTCCTTGCCGTCGACCCCCGAGACGAAGCCTGCCGGCACCATGACGCTGGGATAGCCCGCCTTCGCTGATATCACGCAGCCGCCGCTGCCGGGGAACAGCACCGCGTCGAGCTTGTGCTGCTTCATGTAGGCGTCCATGCCGCGCGTTCTGGCGGCGAGCAGGTCCATGGCGCGTGCCGACTTGTACTCGCGCTCGCTCAGATCGCCCCTGGTGATGTCGGCGGCAAGGAACAGGTCCTGGCCGAAGCGTAGCGCCTTGTCGGCGTTCGCCTCGTTGAAGGCCACGATGTCGGCGAGGGTCTTGATCGCGGTGTTGGTCGCCCAATCCTCCAGATAGAGGTTGAGATCACGCTTCAGCTCATACAGGAAGACGATCGGCGGCGTCGCCAGATTGCCCTTGTGGCGGCTCAGCGGATTACGGTTGAGCACCGTCATGGTCGTGCCCGGCCCGCCGATCCAGCCCAGTGTCGGCATGTTGGCGCGCACGATGACGGCGCCCAGATCCCTGAGCAGCTCGATCGCCTCAGTCATGACCTTGGCCCAGCCGGCCGGCAGCTTGCCGTAGTAGCGATCGTTCAGCGGATCGGTGGGATCGCTCGGCACGCCGATCCGCGCGCCCTTCATCGCGTCGCGCGCGAGGCCGGCGGTGTAGTCGGCCGGCCGCCGCTGCCGCCCAGTCTCCGGGTCGAGCGGATCCTTGGCGGCCAGCACGTTCAGCAGCATCGCCGCATCGCGCACGGTGCGCGTCATCGGCCCTGCGGTATCCTGGCTGTGTGCGATCGGCAAAATGCCGGCTCGGCTGATCAGCCCGACGGTCGGCTTTACGGTGACGAGGCCGTTCTGGCTGGCGGGGTACAGCAGCGAGCCCGAGGTCTCGGTGCCGATCGAGGCGGCACATAGACCGGCCGCGACAGCGACCGCGGAACCCGAACTCGATCCGCCCGGCTGCACGATCGGAATGCCCTGATCGTCGAAAAGCGCCGGCGCATAGGGATTCTTCACCTGGCCGCCGAGCGAGGAGTAGCCCGAGGGCATGTCGATCGCGAGCATGTTGGCGAATTCCGTCAGGTTCGCCTTGCCCAGGATGACCGCACCGGCGTCCCGCAGCAGCTTGACGACGGTGGCATCGCCTCTGGCACGCGCGCCCTCCAGCGCCAGCGAGCCTGCAGTGGTGGGCTGCCTGTCACCGGTCGCGATGTTGTCCTTCAACAGGACAGGGACACCAGCCAGCGGCCGCTTGGCCGACGGCCTGGTGTCGTCGAGCTTGCCCGCAATCGCCAGCGCGTCGGGATTGAG
Organism: Bradyrhizobium arachidis; assembly: GCF_024758505.1. Classification (NCBI taxonomy): domain Bacteria; kingdom Pseudomonadati; phylum Pseudomonadota; class Alphaproteobacteria; order Hyphomicrobiales; family Nitrobacteraceae; genus Bradyrhizobium; species Bradyrhizobium arachidis. Next base: position 8,107,017 of record NZ_CP077970.1, read on the forward strand.
CTCGCGTATCGCGTTGAGCTTGGATCCGCCGCGGTCGTAAGCCTCGATACGCGCCAGATACAATTTGGTTAGCGCGGTGGCGGTGACCTGCCCGCTGGCCAGCGCCTCGATGATATCGCTCATCGGCGCGTTCTCGAGCGGGAGCATGGCCTGCGCCTTCACGAGTCCACGCCCTACCGCGTCTCCAGCATCGCGACGCGAAAGCCGAGATAGATGAAGAGCCCGCCGAGCGCGCGGTTGATCCAGGCGATCACGCCTTCGGATCGCCGCAGGCGGTGCGCGGCCCTGGCAGCGAAAGCAGCCACGAACAGGCACCACAGCGTGCCCGTGCAGATGAAGATCAGGCCGAGCGTCAGGAAGGCGAGCGCCTTGTGCGGCGCATCGACCGCGACGAATTGCGGCAGGAAGGCGAGGAAGAATAGTGCCACCTTGGGATTGAGCGAGTTGGTCAATACGCCCTGCAAAAACACCCGCCGCAGCGAGGCCTTGTCGTCGCTCGCCGCCACGCCGGCAATCGCAGGCTTCGACCACAACATTTGCAGGCCGGTGAACAGGAGATAGCCGGCGCCGACCAACTTCAGGATCGAGAAGGCGGTGGAGGAGGCCATCAACAGCGCCGACAGCCCGATCGCCGCTCCCGTGACGTGGAATAAGCAGCCAAAGCTGATGCCGAGCGCGGCCGCCGCACCGCCTCGCCATCCCAATTGGAGGCTACGGCCGATGATGTAGACGGTATCGGGGCCCGGCGTGATGTTGAGCAAAAGGCCGGAGAGAACGAACAGCCAGAGTTCGTGAATGCCGAGCATGCCGATATCCAAAGCGCTGCGACGGGAGGGCAATAGTACCCCGGCTTAGTCGGTTCCTACGCCGCCGTCCACCTCCGGTCTTGCGTTGATTTACATCGAAATTGCATTGCCGATAACACTTCCGCTCCGCGTCTCGTGCTCTATAAAGACCCTGTTCTTGAAATGCCGGATTCGAAGAGACTGCCACGCGGCGGCCGGTCCCGGGTCCATTGGAGCCTTTTCGGATATGGAAAGACGCTTGGCCGCCATCGTTTGCGCCGACGTCGCCGGCTATTCGCGCATGATGGGCGCGGACGAGGCCGGCACCCATGCCGCGTTCAAGGCCCATCGCACCGCGATCCACCCGATCATCCTCAATCATGGCGGCCGCGTCGTGAAGAACACCGGCGACGGCTTTTTGCTGGAGTTTCCCAGCATCGTCGGCGCCACCGAGGCGGCGATCGCGATCCAGACCATGATGGCCGAGCGCAATCATCAATTGCCAGCCGACCGTGCCATGCAGTTCCGGCTCGGCATCCACATGGGCGACGTGATCTCCGACGAGGACGAGGTGTTCGGCGACGACGTCAACATCGCCGTCCGCCTCGAATCGGTGTCGGCGCCCGGCGGCATCGCGATTTCGGCCAAAGCCCATGGCGAGGCCGCCAAGCATCTCAGCGTGCCCCTGACCGACGCCGGCACGCACCGGTTCAAGAACATCAACCAGCCGGTCGGCGTCTGGACCTGGACGCCGGAAGGCGCCGCGCCACGGCGAGCTGACGCAGTCGTCACGCTTGGACAGCAATACCGCACCGCCATCGTCGGGGTGCTGCCCTTTGCCAATCTCTCCGGCGAGCACGACGAGTATTTTTCCGACGGCCTTACCGAGGATCTGATCCACGCGCTGTCGCTGCAATCCTTCTATCGTGTGCTCAGCCGCAACTCGACGTTCCCGTTCAAGGGCAAGAACGTCTCGACCCGCCTGATCGCGCGCGAGATCGACGCGACTTACCTGATCGAGGGCTCGGTGCGCCGTGCCGGGACCAAGGTCCGGGTCACCGCCGAGTTGATCGCGCCGGAGACCGGCGAGCAGATCTGGACCGGACGGTACGACCGCGACATCGGCGATCTCTTCGCGATGCAGGACGAGATCACGACCAATTTGTCGGCAGCGCTGGCGACCGAGATTTTCCGCGCGGAGGCTTCCGCACCGGCGCGCCTGACCACCGACGTGACCGCCTGGGACCGCTTCCTCAAAGGTCTTTCGCACTACTACCGGCAGACCAAGGAGGATTTCGACACCTCCATCGCCCTGTTCAGAGAGGCGATCGCGCTCGATCCAAAACTGTCGATCGCGCATGCCTATCTCGTCACCATCCAGATCCAGAGCATCCAGTTCGGATGGGTCAAGGGCACGCGCGAATTGTGGGCCGAGGCGCGGCATCTCGCGGAGACCAGCGTCCGGCTCGACCCACGCTCGTCGTTCGCGTTTTCGTGCCTGTCGTGGGTGGACGTGATCGACGGCCGTTACGAGGCCGGAATGGATGCCGCCAATCGCGCGGTTGCGCTCAATCCCTACGACATGGGCGCGCGCGGCGTGCTCGGGATCTGCCACTTCATCATCGGCGAGCATCGCAAGGCGATCGAGCTGTTCTCGATGGCCGTGCAGCGCGGCAACAGCGATCCGCGCTACCAATGGGCGACGCTGAATGCATTCAGCCATTATCTGCTGGGGCAATATGACGCGACGCTGTCATGGGCGCGCGAGCAGCTCTACCTCAATCCGAACCATTTGCAGGCGCTGGCGATCCGCGCCGCGGCACTGGCGCAATTGGGGCGGGCTGAGGAGGCCACTGAAGCGACCGGGGTGCTGCTGAGCAACTACCCCACCCTGACCGTCGATCGGCATCTCAAGAACTTCCATTGGAAACAGGCTGACGACCTCGCGCACTACCGCGAAGGCTTGCTCAAGGCCGGCGTCCCGCTCGGCAAATTGACCCTGGTCCAGACGGACGTGAAGCGGGCGGCCGATTCCTGAAGCGCCGGGCCGCGCAACGCGCGCCTGCCCCCATCCGGCACAGTTGACGCGGCTGTGAAGTAGGCAACACTTTGCTGCACGCTGAAGTAGTATAGTCTCCCAGACTGCGCTTTCGGTTTGTTAGGGATTTCTCCGGTTCTATCCGCGCGTCTCGTTTTCTCGATTCGTCGTTTTTCAGGATCCAGGGCCATGCCAGACCCCCACATTCCCCTCAACCCGCCGATCGAAGTCTCCAAGGACAATCCCTGCCCATTCCTGCGCGGCCTCGTCGGCGAGGGTTTTGTCAAGGCCGGCACCGTGCCACTCGGCACGCTTGCGAAAACGATTGGGGATGCGAGCGGCAAGACGGGATTGCCCAAGGTCAAGGCGCGCGTCGAGGTCCGTGGCGTCGCGCTCATCGCCAACGGCTTCCGTCACATCCTCAAGAGCGCATGGCAAGGCGCGCAACTCAACGACCTACGCAACGGCCCGCTGGACAAGCATGGCGCCGGTTCGCGCATCCTCAGCGTCGAGGGGGTCGTGAATGAGGACGAAATCGCGCGGCTGGCGACCTTCGGTCGCGACTATCCGGATCCGTTCGGCGGCGGCACCGAGCGCGGCCTCAACGCGCACGAGATCAAGACCTTCATGCGCGAGAACCTCGAGCGCGCCGGCGACGACGCGCGCTGGTACTACCCGCTGCTCATGAAAAACGAATGGCCGGTCCTGCTCGACATCATGGGCAAGGGTGAAGGCGACAACCGCTATCTCAGCGTGGCCGAGGTCCGGACGCTGTTCACCGAGCGGAAGTTTCCGCCACGGATCGAACAGCGGATCATCACCCGGCCCGTGATCACGCGCCGGCAGCGGGTCCTGCGCTATGTGGGCGCGGCTCTCGCCGCGCTGGTCGTGCTACTGCTTGCGAGCCTGCGTTTCCCCGACCAGTTCCAGCCCATGCTGCCGAAATTCGTCGGGCAGTTCATCGCCCCGTCATTGCCGGCGCATGTCGAGGCGAAGGAGGCCTATTGGCTCGAGCAGAACTGGGCGCTGGAAGACCGGCACTGGTTCCATCACGTAAGCCAGGGCACCGCGACGTTCCCGGTGCCCTATTCCTGGTTCATGGCGCTGGAGCAGCCGCGCCTCTACTTCTTCGCGCGGCCGGGACTGCTGAGCGACAGCGCCCATCTCGAGCGCTTCGGCTTCATTCCGAGCCCGAGGACGATCAACGCCGACGAGACCACGCTGCGCCGCTTCGGCTATGCCAACGTCTATGAGACGACGCCGGCGGTCCCTGCGCGGCAGTGGAATCCTCCGGTCAAATGGGAGACCCCGGTCGACAATGTCGGCGGCCTTCCGGTCGGTTTTGCGCGCATGACCGGCGTGCGCGATCCGGCGACGGGCCGGCAGGAGGAAGACAAGATCGGCCTGACCTGCGCCGCCTGTCACACCGGCCAGATCCACTACAAGGGCGTCGACATCCGCTTCGACGGCGGCCCGGCCATGACCGATCTCAAGAAGCTCGAGATCACGACCGGCCTGTCCATCGCCTACACGCTTTACGTACCGGGCCGCTTCACGCGCTTTGCGGATCGCGTGCTCGGCGCCTCCGCAAGCGATGCCGACCGGGAGGCGCTGAAGCAGAAGCTCGGCGCCATCGGTTCGTTCCTGCTCAACTGGCAGAAGAACTACGACAAGACGATCGAGGGCAAGAAAACCTGGGACGGCAAGCAGCAGCAGGATACGGAAGAGGGATTTGGCCGTCTCGACGCGCTCAACCGGATCGGCAACCAGGTGTTCGCCCAGGACCTGACGCTCAGCGGCATCGAGGGATTTGAAAAGAACCTGCATGCCCAGGATGCGCCGGTCAGCTTCCCGCCGATCTGGACCGTGCCCTGGCTCAAATACGCGCAGTACGATGCCTCGATCGAGCAACCGCTGATCCGCAATGCCGGCGAGGCGCTCGGCGTGACCGCGCTGCTCAACCTGTCCGATGCTTATCCCAACGGCACGATGTTCCGCACCTCGACCGACGTGAAGAATCTGCATTGGATCGAGGAGATGCTGCGGGGCTCCCCACCGAAGCCCAAGAAACAGCTCAGCGGACTGACGTCACCGAAATGGCCCTCGCAAATCTTCGGCGATGGCGCCTGGACGATCGACCCCGTGCGCGTCGAGCGCGGCCGGCAGCTCTATGCCGACATCTGCGTCGAATGCCATCTGGGCCCGGTCACCGATCGCGTGTTCGACGAGAAGTACAATGACAAGAGTGTGTGGGAGTCGAAACGCTGGGAACGCATCGGCGACGAGGACATCCTGAACCCGGTCCAGAAGAGTGTGAAAGGCATGGGCACGGACTCCGCGCAGGCCTATGTGCTGGAGAAGCGAATGGTTCAGGCTCCGGGCTTCCTCGACATCGATCCGACGAAAAAGCTCTATGACTGGTGGAAATGCGACAACCTGCCGACGGCAACGTCGACCGAGATGCCGTACTCGATCGGCCTGATGGCGCTCGTCGAGATCGTCGGCCGCAAGGCGATGAACGATGGCAAGGTCCCGCCGGACGAGCAGACGAAATGGTGGGGCGGCCGCAAGAACTGCCCCAATCCCGGTCCACAGCCGCCCGAGCCCGTCAAGGAGCCGCGCCCCTGGTACCGCGCACGCCCGCTGAACGGTGTGTGGGCCACCGCACCGTATCTGCACAACGGCTCGGTGCCCTCGCTCTACTGGATGCTCAGCCCTGCGCGCGATCGGCCAAAATCGTTCTGCATGGGCAATCGCGACTACGATCCGAAGCAGGTCGGCTTCGCGGTCGAGGATGGCGAGAGTTGCAAGACGGGCCAGACGCGGTTCTCGACCACGACGTGGAGCGGGACCGAGATCAATGGCAACAGCAACGCCGGCCATTCGTTCGAAGGAACGCCGGGACCGAACAATCCGGGCGTCATCGGCCGCATGCTCAAGGAAGACGAGCGCTACGATCTGATCGAATATCTGAAGACGCTATAGGGCCTGTGCTCACAGATTCGCCGCGCCCGCTTTGCTCCCGCAAGGCGGCGTTGCAGACGACATGACTGTTTGTCGGCATTGGCCGGCCGACGTGAACCATCGACGTTCAGTCGGCCAAGGGGCGCCGCACCGAAGCGACCCATTTGCCCCTCATGCCCGCACCGTCGTGCGATTTACGCATGGCCTTCCGCAACCCGATGATCTGGAATAAACGCAGCAGATCGCGCAAATCGTCTTCATCGCAATAGTGATGAGGCAGGAAGTCATCGTCCATCTCATCGAGATCAGGACGTTGGTCGACAAAGGTGCTGGGTTCGATTTCGGCGATCTGCCCGGCGGCGACCCGCTCGCGCAACAGCTGATAATCGAGACCGTCGGTACAGGGAAAATCGACCAGCAACAATCCGCCCGGCTTGAGTACGCGCCTGACCTGGCCAAGCGTCCGTATGATCTCTTCCCGTTTCTGATGATGGATCGTCGATGTCGACAAGACAGCATCGAATGTTCGGTCCGGCCAATGCACCGTGGTCATGTCGGAAACCTGTCCCTCAAAACTGATCCGACTGTCCGCGCACGCTTCCTGGGTCAACCGAATGCCGCTCGGCGAGATGTCGATTCCCGCCATGCGAAACCCGCAACCGCCCAGATGGATCACGTGCCGTCCAACCCCGCAGCCAAGATCCAGCACGAAACCTCCTGCTGCAATGGTTGCCGCCCATTCCATCACGGCTGGATCAGGGGCGGCGTAGCTCCCGTAGCGGGGATGTCCGTTGCCGTGTCGCCATATCAGTTCCCAGCCTACCCGTTCGTCTGATTTAGAAGCATTCGGCATGATTATCGGTCTTCGCCTAATCGATGTCTGTCGATCCCGCTTGCCTTGCGGGGGAAACGCTAAATACTTGCATGGGGCGCGCGACGTTCTTGAGAGCGATTTCGCCCATGTCGACGAAACATGCATTGATCCAGTCACGGACCTGATCGTGAACCGCACGGGTGATCGAAATGCCTCCGGCCGCAGTCATGCTTTCGATACGCGCTGCGATGAACACGTTGTCGCCCGTCAAGTCTTCACCTGTCGTTATGACATCTCCAACGTGGACTCCTATACGCAGCCGCATGCCTTTGTTGTCGCCAGCCGCGGCGGCTACCCGCTCGGTTTCCGCCTGAATGGCCATGGCGCAACCCACCGCCTGAACCGCAGTGGGAAATTCTGCCAGGAAGGCGTCGCCATTGACCCTGAACAGCCGGCCATCATGCTGTGCGATACTGGGCTCGATGATTTCGTAGCGAAGCGCGCTGAGCCGCTCCAGCGCGACCGCCTCGTCAAAGCTGGTATAGCCGTCCACGTCCGCGATGAGGATTGCGGCGAGGCGGCGCGTCAATCTGGCGGTCTTTGGCGCTACTGATTGAACGTCGCTGTTCATCCGAACGCGCCAGATTCGCATCGGATACGAGATATTCTTCAGAGATCGCGAACCCAAATCTTCAAGGATGACATTCGCCTTGCCGCGTATTTGTCGGTACGCGTCATCGGAAACACACACGCCTCCCGGTTCGGCGAGTGCCTCAAGGCGCGCAGCGATATTGACGGCATCGCCAAAGAGGTCGCCTCCCCTGACCATCACATCACCAACGTGCACGCCAATGCGGAAGTTGACGTGACGCTCGAGTGACAGACCGGAATTGGCCTCGGCCAGCGCTGCCTGCACCTCCACCGCGCATTGAATAGCTTCAACAGCACTGCCGAATTCTGCCAGCACGCTGTCCCCGGCGGTATTGGCGATGCGGCCTCGATGAACCGCAATCAGGCGGTCGAGGATGGCCCGCCGATGCGTCAAGCTCCGGAGGGTCCCGACCTCGTCGGCCCCCATCAATCGGCTATATCCTTCGACGTCGCCAGCGAAAATCGCGACCAGCCTGCGCTCTGTATCAGTCACTTCAGACCGAGCCCCTAAAGCCTGTCAGCAGCATATCGCGGGACAGGAAGAGAGGACACGTCAAAGATTGAGGCTTGCCGGGCGGACCGCGTCAGGCGTCTGAGACGACGTGGGGCCCTAGCCGAACAGTGGCGTGCCCGGCACGAAGGCATCGAACGCGGCCCAGAACTGGGCGCGGTAGCGATCCTGCTCCTGCAAGATCTCGTGCTTGGCGCCGGCGATCACGAGGTGCGAGCCGGCGCGCAAGTGATAGGCGAACTCCTCGATTGCCGCGGTCGATACGACGGTGTCGTTGGAAGCCGCCAGCATCAGGATCGGCTGGCGGATCTCCGAGGGGTAGTTCATGCCCTTGAAGGTATTCATGGCGCGGAACGCAGTATCGGCCCAGGCGATGGTCGGCGAGGCGAGGCCAAGCGTCGGATCTTCCTCCAGCACCGCGGCATTGCGGGCATAGCGCACGGGATCGCTGGTCAGGGGATTGTTGATGAAGGGATCCATTCCGGTAAGGCGGTCGTTGCCGCCGGGCACGTAGCGGCCGCCCTGCCCCATCAGGCGCAGCGTCTTGAGCAGCATCCGCGTCGGAAGTGCGGTGGTGCGGCCCGGCAGGTCGATCATCGGCGCCGACAGCACCATGCGATCGAACCAGCGTTTGCCGGAATGCGCGACGCGCAGCATCACCGCGCCGCCCATCGAATGGGCCAGCGCGAAGAACGGCGGCGGGCAATCCGGCAGCACCACCTGCTGCACGAAGGTTTCGACGTCGACCTCGAAGTCGGCGAAGTCGCGCACATAGCCCTTGCGCGGATCGCGCAGGCGGCGTGAGGAATGGCCCTGCCCGCGCCAGTCGATCATCGCCACCGCAAAACCGCGGTCGCGCAGGTCTCGCACCGTCTCGAAATATTTTTCGATGTATTCGGTGCGTCCGGCGAAGACGCAGACCGTGCCCTTGCGGCCCGCCGGCGGGGCCCAGCGCGCAAAGCGCAGCTCGGCGCCGTCGGGCGTCCTGATGGTGCCGCTGACGACGTCTTCGGGAACGGGATTGGCGGGGATCGAGACCAGCGTCATGATTGGAAGTGCTTGGGCGGGAAGTACTGCAATTCAAGGGGCGGAAGCGCCGAAAAGGCGCCGATATCGCCCTCTTGAACGCCGTCTCTGTCCACCCATATCATTTTCGTGCAGGCCGCTACCAGTGTTTCGGAACCGAAACATCAGGCTGCACACAACATGCCCGGCCCGATTGGCGGGCGGGTTTACACATAGTCGCTCAATGGAGGACTTTTATATGCGTAGCTACGACCTCACCCCGTTTTATCGTTCCACCGTCGGCTTCGACCGCCTCTTCTCCCTGCTCGACCAGGCGACCTCGGACGGCAGCCCCGGTTATCCCCCCTACAACATCGAGCGCACCGGCGAGAACGCCTACCGCATCACGGTTGCGGTCTCCGGCTTTGCCAAGGATGAGCTCTCCATCGTCGCGAAGGAAAACACGCTGACGATCAAGGGCGAGAAAGTCGCCAACGAGAACAGCAAGTCCGAAGTGCTCTACCGCGGCATCGCCGCGCGTGCCTTCGAGCGCGCCTTCCAGCTTGCCGATTTCGTGCAGGTGAAGAATGCCTCGCTCGAGAACGGCTTGCTCCATGTCGACCTCGTACGCGAGATTCCGGAGGCCAAGAAGCCGCGCCAGATCGCGATCAACACGGTCGCGCAAGGCGCGCCGGTGATCGAGGGCTCGGCCGAGAAGGCCGCCGCCTAAGCGAGCACGACTTCAACGATCCAAGTTGCGAAAGCGCCCCGGTGCCCCGGGGCGTTTTTGTTTGCGTTCACATTGTTGCCTTGGATGTGTTCGCGCCGCATCACGGAACGGTGAAGCGCGTAACGTCTGCGCCTTGCGATTCGTCCTTTGCGGTACCTGACCCAAGAAAGACGGAGACCGATCGTGAAACTTTGGCGCAGCCTTTTTGTCGCCGCGAGCCTTTTGGCCGCTCCCCTCAACCTCGCTCACGCGCAATCGGCACCGCCGGTGAAGGCGAAGAACGTCGTGCTGGTGCACGGCGCCTGGGCCGACGGATCGAGCTGGTCGGAGGTGATCCCGATCCTGCAGGCCGCCGGACTGCACGTCACCGCCGTGCAGAATCCGCTGTCGTCGCTGTCCGATTCGGTCGATGCGACCAAGCGCGCGCTTGCCGAGCAGGATGGACCGACCGTGCTGGTCGCGCATTCCTGGGGCGGCACCGTGATCAGCCAGGTCGGCACCGATCCGAAAGTCACCGGCCTCGTCTACATCGCGGCGCGTGCGCCCGACGCGAACGAGGATTTTGTCGCGCTGTCCAAGCAATTCCCGACCGGCCCGGTGCGCGCTGGCATCGTCGAGCACGACGGCTACACGAAGCTCTCGGAGGATGCCTTTCTAAAATATTTTGCCAATGGCGTCGCGCCTGACAAGGCGAAGGAGCTCTACGCCGTGCAATGGCCCACCGCTGCCTCGATCTTTGCCGGCCGCACCACCGAAGCCGCCTGGCATTCGAAGCCGAGCTGGTACGCCGTGTCGAAGAACGACGACACCATCAATCCCGATTTCGAACGCTTCCTTGCCAAGCGGATGAAGGCGACCACAGTCGAGCTCGATGCCGGCCACCTCTCGCTGGTGTCGCATCCGAAGGAGGTCGCGAATTTGATCCTGAAGGCGGCAGGATACGGGCAGAGCTGACCGGCCGCATCAGCACAGACGAAAAACGCTCCGGACAACCGGAGCGTTTTTGTTTTGCGCACCTCTCACCTCAACGTCGTCCCGGCGCAGGCCGGGACGACACTGTGGGTGGTGGCGCGTGACTTCCCTCAATCACGCGAGCCGAAGCGACGCGCCTAATCTAGCCCCTGCGCGGCCGGCATGCCCTGCGTCGGCAAAATCGTCGGGGCTGGCTTGGCCTGGCCTACGGTTGGTGCGGCGGCCTGTCGCGCGGACTCGGCGGGCTTCGCTTGCGTGGCGGCGGTTTGCTGTGCCGGCTGCGCAGGCTGAGCCTGCGGCGCCGGCTCGGACACGACCGGCTTAGCCACAGCCGCCGGGGCCACAGCCACCGGGGTCTCGCCGCGGTGGGGTGCTGCCTTCGGCAGTGGCACGCTGCGGCTTGCGACATGCGGCACCGGGGCCGGGGGCCGCGGGACCGCACTGCGGATGGCAGTCGGCGGCGGCAGCGCAGCCTGCGCCCCGTAGGGCGCGAGCGCGCCTTCCTCATAGGCCGGCTCCGCGCCGTAGGCAGGTACGAAGCGCAGGATCCGGCCGTCGCGGGCGTCGATCACCAGCCGCCCGTCGTCGCCGCGGCGGTCGATCACGGTGATGGTGTAGACAGTGCCCCGCAGCCGCGGGATGCCGAGCGGCGAAAAGCCGTTTTCGCGCAGCACGGCGTAGACCTCGGTCGCCGGCAGCAGCCCCGGCGCCTGCTCATAGCCGTAAGAGGAACCGTAGCCATAGCCGTAACCTTGCCGTGGCGGGGGCGGCGGCGGGCCCGGCGGACCGTAGGGACCGTCGAAATCCGAGGCCGCCACATAGGGCGAACGCACCAGCACCTGCGCATCGGCAGCAGATACCGCCAGAACCAGCGTGGCCGCAGCCACACATCCTGTGAAAAACTTCATGGTCGAGACGCTCCTGTCAGGCCTCCCGATGGCGGCGCTCTTTCGCTTGTTGGAGCGTGGCGCGCCTGGTCGAGGGCTGATCCGAAGCATCCGCGGGGATTCCGGCCTCCCTTCGACCTCCCTTGGGCCGGATCGCGGCACGTTTGCTTCAAATCCGGGGCGGACGTGCTGGAAAGCGGTGGCTGACACGTTCGGAATCGGGGACTTCCGCGCGCTTGTGTGATAGACAAAAGTTTGGCAAAGTGATCGTTAGGACAGGAAGACTGTCTCAATTTGCCTGCAAACCCGGCATGGGGCTTGCAGCGAAAAATGGCGCCTTCGCGCGCCAAGAAGTTACAGGCAAAGCCGTTCGTCGGGGACGTTGAACGCCTTGGCCTGAATTTAAGAAAATGCGGCTCGCAACGGACGAGCGGTGGCCCACTTTGCGGGTGCCGCGGGACGCCCAAGGTGCGCCGATCACGGCGGTGAGGCGTCTCGCCGCATGGAGAGGACGAGGACAATGAACGGGTCGCAATTCGAGCGCGCAAACATCGTGGCAGAAGAGCTGTCGGCGACGGTCGCCTCGAAAACGACCGATCCGGTTGAGGCGCATACGTTCCGCCCCCCTGCTGAAGGTCTCTACGATCCGAGCCTGGAGAAGGACTCCTGCGGCGTCGGCTTCATCGCCAACATCAAGGGCAAGAAGTCGCACGAGATCGTCTCCGACGCGCTCAGCATCCTCTGCAACCTCGAGCATCGCGGCGCGGTCGGTGCCGATCCGCGCTTCGGCGACGGCGCCGGCATCCTGGTGCAGATTCCGCACGCCTTCTTCGCCCGCAAGGCGAAGGAGCTCGGCTTCACGCTGCCCAAGCCCGGCGAGTATGCGATCGGCGCGCTGTTCATGCCGCGCGACACCGCCTGGCGCAACGTCATCAAGAGCATCATCGCCGACCAGATCAAGGCGGAAGGCCTGAAGCTGCTCGGCTGGCGCGACGTGCCGACCGACAACTCCTCGCTCGGCGTCTCCGTGAAGCCGACCGAGCCCGCCTGCATGCAGGTGTTCATCGGCCGCAACGGCGCCGCCAAGACCGAGGACGAGTTCGAGCGGAAGCTCTACATCCTGCGCAAGTCGATCTCGCAGGCGATCTACCAGCGCCGCGACCGCGGCCTTGCCGGCTATTACCCCTGCTCGCTGTCCTGCCGCACCGTGATCTACAAGGGCATGTTCCTCGCCGACCAACTCGGCAAGTACTATCCCGATCTGCATGAGGCGGACTTCGAGAGCGCGCTTGCGCTCGTGCACCAGCGCTTCTCGACCAACACCTTCCCGACCTGGTCCCTGGCGCATCCCTACCGGATGATCGCGCATAACGGCGAGATCAACACGCTGCGCGGCAACGTCAACTGGATGGCTGCGCGCCAGGCTTCCGTGAGCTCGGAGCTCTACGGCAAGGACATCAGCCGGCTCTGGCCGATCTCCTACGAAGGCCAGTCCGACACCGCCTGCTTCGACAACGCGCTCGAATTCCTGGTGCAGGGCGGCTACTCGCTGCCGCACGCCGTCATGATGATGATTCCGGAGGCGTGGGCCGGCAATCCCCTGATGGATGAGAAGCGCCGCGCCTTCTACGAATATCACGCCGCGCTGATGGAGCCGTGGGACGGCCCCGCCGCGATCGCCTTCACCGACGGCCGCCAGATCGGTGCCACGCTCGACCGCAACGGCCTGCGGCCCGCGCGCTATCTCGTGACCAAGGACGACCGCATCGTGATGGCGTCCGAAATGGGCGTGCTCAAGATTCCGGAGGACCAGATCGTCACCAAGTGGCGGCTGCAGCCGGGCAAGATGCTGCTCGTCGACCTCGAGCAGGGCCGCCTCATTCCCGACGACGAGATCAAGGCCGAGCTCGCCAAGAGCCATCCTTACGCCGAATGGCTCGAGCGCACCCAGATCGTGCTGGAAGAGCTCCCCGAAGCGACCGCCACCGGCGTGCGCTCCAACCTGCCGCTCCTGGATCGGCAGCAGGCGTTCGGCTACAGCCAGGAAGACATCACCATCCTGATGACGCCGATGGCCTCCACCGGCGAGGAAGCGACGGGGTCGATGGGCAACGACACGCCGGTCTCGGCGCTGTCGGCCAAGCCGAAGCCGCTGTTCACCTACTTCAAGCAGAATTTTGCGCAGGTCACCAACCCGCCGATCGACCCGATCCGCGAGGAGCTGGTGATGAGCCTGGTCTCGATCATCGGACCGCGGCCGAACCTGTTCGACCTGCAAGGCCTCGCCTCGACCAAGCGCCTCGAAGTGCGCCAGCCGATCCTGACCGATGCGGACCTCGAAAAGATCCGCTCGATCGCCGACCTCGGCGATTCCCACTTCAAGTCGCGCACGCTCGACACCACCTTCCACGCCGGCCTGGGTGCGGCGGGCATGGACCAGGTACTCGACGAGCTCTGCGCGCGCGCTGAAGCCGCGGTGCGCGAGGGCGTCAACATCATCATCCTGTCCGACCGCATGGTCGGCACCGACCGGATCCCGATCCCGGCGCTGCTCGCCTGCGCGGCCGTGCATCATCATCTGATCCGCGTCGGACTGCGCACCTCGGTCGGCATCGTCGTCGAATCCGGCGAGCCGCGCGAAGTGCATCACTTCGCCTGCCTGGCCGGCTACGGCGCGGAGGCGATCAACCCCTATCTCGCGTTCGAGACCATCATCGCGATGAAGGATCGCCTGCCCGGCTCGCTCAGCGATTACGAAGTCGTCAAGCGCTACATCAAGTCGATCGGCAAGGGCCTGCTGAAGGTGATGTCCAAGATGGGCATCTCGACCTATCAGTCCTATTGCGGCGCGCAGATCTTTGACGCGGTCGGCCTCAAGGCGGACTTCGTGTCCAAGTTCTTCGCAGGCACCCACACCCGCATCGAGGGCGTGGGCCTCGGCGAGATCGCCGAAGAGGCCGTGCGGCGCCATGCCGACGCCTTCGGCGACGCGCAGGTCTACAAGAGCGCGCTCGACGTCGGCGGTGAATATGCCTACCGCACCCGCGGCGAGGACCATGCCTGGACGGCCGAGTCGGTGTCGCTGCTGCAGCACGCCGCGCGCGGCAATTCGCAGGAGCGCTACCGCGCCTTCGCAAAGATCCTCAACGAGCAGTCCGAGCGTCTGCTGACGCTACGCGGCTTGTTCCGGATCAAGAGCGCCGAGGAAGACAAGCGCAAGCCGGTGCCGCTCGACCAGGTCGAGCCGGCCAAGGACATCGTCAGGCGGTTCGCCACCGGCGCGATGAGCTTCGGCTCGATCTCGCGCGAGGCGCACACCACGCTGGCGATCGCCATGAACCGGATCGGCGGCAAGTCGAACACCGGCGAGGGTGGTGAGGAATCCGACCGCTTCAAGCCGATGCCGAACGGCGACAGCATGCGCTCGGCGATCAAGCAGGTCGCCTCGGGCCGCTTTGGCGTCACCACGGAGTATCTCGTCAACTCCGACATGATGCAGATCAAGATGGCGCAGGGCGCAAAGCCCGGCGAAGGCGGCCAATTGCCCGGCCACAAGGTCGACGCCACCATCGCAAAAGTCCGGCATTCGACGCCCGGCGTCGGCCTGATCTCGCCGCCGCCGCATCACGACATCTATTCGATCGAGGATCTGGCGCAGCTCATCTACGACCTCAAGAACGTCAACCCGACCGGCGACGTCTCGGTCAAGCTCGTCTCCGAGATCGGCGTCGGCACGGTGGCCGCGGGCGTCGCCAAGGCGCGCGCCGACCACGTCACCATCGCGGGCTTCGAGGGCGGCACCGGCGCTTCGCCGCTGACCTCGATCAAGCATGCCGGCTCGCCCTGGGAGATCGGCCTTGCCGAAACCCACCAGACGCTGGTGCGCGAGCGGCTGCGCAGCCGCATCGCGGTCCAGGTCGACGGCGGCTTCCGCACCGGCCGCGACGTCGTGATCGGCGCGCTGCTCGGGGCCGACGAGTTCGGCTTCGCCACCGCCCCGCTGATCGCGGCGGGCTGCATCATGATGCGCAAGTGCCATCTCAACACCTGCCCGGTCGGCGTCGCGACGCAGGATCCCGTCCTGCGCAAGCGCTTCACCGGCCAGCCCGAGCACGTGATCAACTACTTCTTCTTCGTCGCCGAGGAAGTGCGCGAGATCATGGCCGCGCTCGGCTTCCGCAAGTTCAACGACATGGTCGGCCAGACCCAATTGCTCGACCAGACCAGGCTGGTCGCGCATTGGAAGGCCAAGGGCCTCGACTTCTCGAAGCTGTTCGTGAAGCAGAAGGAAGAGAAGGGCCAGAAGATCTATCATTCGGAGCTCCAGAACCATCACCTGGAGGCCGTGCTCGACCGCAAGCTGATCGAGAAGGCGCAAGCCACGCTCGACCGCGGCGCACCGGTCAAGATCGAGGCCGAGATCAACAGCACCAACCGCTCCGCCGGCGCGATGCTGTCGGGTTCGGTCGCCAAGATCTACGGTCATGCCGGCCTGCCGCATGACACGATCCATGTCAGCCTCAAGGGCACCGCGGGCCAGGCGTTCGGCGCGTGGCTGGCACACGGCGTCACCTTCGAGCTCGAAGGCGAAGCCAACGACTATGTCGGCAAGGGCCTGTCGGGCGGCAAGATCATCGTCAAGCCGCCGCGCAACAGCGCCATCGTGCCGGAGGAGTCGATCATCGTCGGCAACACCGTGATGTACGGTGCGATCGAGGGCGAGTGCTACTTCCGCGGCGTCGCCGGCGAACGCTTTGCGGTGCGCAACTCCGGCGCCGTCGCCGTGGTCGAGGGCGCCGGCGATCATTGCTGCGAGTACATGACCGGCGGCATCGTGGTCGTGCTCGGCAAGACCGGGCGCAATTTTGCAGCCGGCATGTCCGGCGGCATCGCCTACGTGCTCGACGAAACCGGCGACTTCGACAAGCTGTGCAACCTCAGCATGGTCGAGCTCGAGCCGGTGCTGTCGGAAGAGCTGATCAACGCCGGCACCTACAACCACTCCGGTGACCTCGAGGCGCATGGCCGGGTCGACGTGTTCAAGAACCTGCTCGACTCCGACGTCGAGCGGCTGCACGTCCTGATCTCGCGCCACGCGAAAGCCACCGGCTCCAAGCGCGCCGCCGAAATCCTTGCCAACTGGAAGGATTGGCTGCCCAAATTCCGCAAGGTGATGCCGGTCGAGTACCGGCGCGCGCTGCGCGAAATGGCCGCCAACGCGGACGCCGAGCCGAAAATCGCGATCGGGGCGTAAGTATCGGAACCCGTCATTGCGAGCGTAGCGAAGCAATCCAGAATCTCTCCTCGGGCGATAGCCTGGATTGCTTCGTCGCTTCGCTCCTCGCAATGACGGTGAGGAAACAACAAACGAACTAAGCGGCAGGGACTTCGGGTTTAATGGGCAAGATTACGGGCTTTCTCGAAATCGAACGGTATGATCGCAAGTACACCCCGGTCGCCGATCGTCTGAAGCACTTCAAGGAATTCGTCGTTCCCTTGAGCGAGAAGGAAACGCGCGACCAGGCCGCGCGCTGCATGAATTGCGGCATTCCCTATTGCCACGGCACCGGCTCGGTCGCGCCCGGCACGCCCGGCTGCCCCGTCAACAACCAGATTCCGGACTGGAACGACCTCGTCTATCAGGGCAACTGGGAAGAGGCCTCGCGCAACCTGCACTCGACCAACAATTTTCCGGAGTTCACCGGGCGCATCTGTCCGGCGCCGTGCGAAGCGTCCTGCACGCTCAACATCGACGACAACCCCGTCACCATCAAGACCATCGAATGCGCGATCGTCGACCGCGCCTGGGACAATGGCTGGCTGAAGCCGGAGATATCAGCGGAAAAGACCGGCAAGAAAGTCGCCGTGATCGGCTCGGGTCCCGCTGGGCTCGCCTGCGCGCAGCAGCTCGCGCGCGCCGGCCACGACGTCCATGTCTACGAGAAGTTCGCCAAGGCCGGCGGCCTGCTGCGCTACGGCATTCCCGACTTCAAGATGGAGAAGGGCGTCATCGACCGCCGCGTCGCGCAGATGGTGGCGGAGGGCGTCACCTTCCACTACAACAGCCATGTCGGCGCCACCGGCAACGTCGATCCGCGCGAGCTGTTGAACGAGTACGATGCCATCGCGCTCACCGGCGGTGCGGAAGCGCCGCGCGACCTGCCGATCCCCGGCCGCGAGATGGACGGCGTCCACTACGCGATGGACTTCCTGCCGCAGCAGAACCGCCGCGTCTCCGAGGAGCCGCTGAACGGGGTCACCGAGATCCTCGCCGGCGGCAAGCATGTCGTCGTGATCGGCGGCGGCGACACCGGAAGCGACTGCATCGGCACCTCGCTGCGCCAGGGCGCCAAGTCGGTGACCCAGCTCGAGATCATGCCGGCCCCGCCCGAGCACGAGAACAAGGCGCTGACCTGGCCGAACTGGCCCTTGAAGATGCGGACCTCCTCCAGCCAGGCCGAAGGCGCGGTGCGCGAATTCGCGGTGCTGACGCAAAAGTTTTCGGGCGAGAACGGCAAGGTCAAGAAGCTGCACTGCGTGCGCGTCGACGACAAGTTCAAGCCGCTTCCCGGCACCGAGTTCGAGCTCGACGCCGAGCTCATCCTGCTCGCCATGGGTTTTGTGCACCCCGTGCACGAGGGCCTGTTGAAACTGCTCGCGGTCGACCTCGACCCGCGCGGCAACGTCAAGGCCAACACGCTGGACTACCAGACCTCGCGTCCGAACGTGTTCTCCGCCGGTGATATGCGCAGAGGCCAGTCGCTGGTGGTATGGGCCATCCGCGAAGGACGGCTGTGCGCCAGGTCGATCGATACGTTTTTGATGGGGAAGACGGACCTGCCGCGCTGAGTTTGGCGCGAGCTGACCACCACGATTGAGACTGTCATCGCCCGCGAAGGCGGGCGATCCAGTATTCCAGAGACAGCGACGTAGTACGGAGAAGCCACGGCGTACTGGATGCCCCGCCTTCGCGGGGCATGACAGCGGGGCTAATTCTGCAACCTCACCCCCAGCATCACCACCGTCCCCTGTGAACCCGCGCCCACGACATTCGACTGCAGAATGTCGTGACGCAGCGTGCCCTTGATCCAGAGGTTGCGGTTGAGCTTGTAGATCAGGTCGCCCTGCATCGAGTAGGTCTTGTCGTTGCGGTTCAGGCCCTGGTAGTCGAGCGTGCCGTAGGTGAACTTGCCGATGGCAGTCAGCCAGCGACGGAAGTCGTGGTCGACCTCGGCGGTGTAGGTGCGCACCAGGACGCCCGAGCCGCCGGGGACGGCGGTTTCGGAGATTTGCGTGTCGGTGATGAATTTGACCGTGGTGAGCCCGCTCGCGTTCCACACCAATGAGCCCGT
The DNA here is from genome assembly GCF_024758505.1 of Bradyrhizobium arachidis. Lineage (NCBI taxonomy): Bacteria > Pseudomonadati > Pseudomonadota > Alphaproteobacteria > Hyphomicrobiales > Nitrobacteraceae > Bradyrhizobium > Bradyrhizobium arachidis. Next base: position 8,125,726 of record NZ_CP077970.1, read on the forward strand.
CGTGAGCAGGCCTTTCAACTGGCTGAGGCGCGGATCGACATAGTTGCGCGCGGTGTAGCCGATCGAGAGTTCGCCGATGAGGATGCGCGAGAACTCGAAGGACGTACCGACCTTGGCATAGCCGCCGTTGGAATCACGGAAGTAGCCGTTGCGGTCGGCGGGCTGGTCGTGCACGCGGGTGTCGCCCTCGACTTCCACGAACGGTTTCAGGCCCGGCTTGAGATCGTAGGAGACGCGCCCGACGCCACCATACTGGTTGTAGTTGCGGTCGTCGTTGCTGGAGGTCGAGCCGTCGGTGAGCTTGGAGTCCGTGTAGGCCGTGCGATCGACGGTGCCGCCGGCGGAGAGCTGGAGGCGGTTGAAAGTCTGGTCGACGCCAACCGTGGTGCCGAAGGTGGCATAGACCGGATACCTGGCGAGGCCGGCCTGGATGTTCGGGCTGCCGGGATTGTCGGTCGCAAGCCGCAGGCGCAGTTGCGAGGTCAGCTTGAGGTCGCGGTCGACATCGAGGCGGCCGTCGATATGGCCGGTGAAATCCGGACGGTCGATGTCGACAGGCGCGGGCGAAGCGGCGCCGTCGATGGTCGCGGGCAGCGTGTTGGTGTAACCGGTGAAGGAGCCGCGGAGGTCGGCGACCAGTGCGTGGCGTTCCCAGTCGGACACCGCCAAAAACTCCGGCGCGATCATGTAGAACGGCGAGCCGATCGGCTTGTTGAGGCGCGCGGGGTTGGTGTCGTAGCCGGTGGAGAGTTCGACCGCTCCCTTGAGCAGGAACGAGCCGGCGTAATCGCCGACCGCGCCGAACGGATCGTCGTCGGGCTTGAGGCGGCGGCGCGGCGGCTGGCCCGGCACGTTGCCGGCCATTGCCGGCGGCACCGGCGTCTTGGCGGCGTTGACCGAGGGCGGCGGCGCGATCGGCGGCGGCTGACCCGTGCTCGATCGCACCGGTGTCGGCGGAGGCGGCGTGCCCGGCCCCGGCGAGCGTTTTGGCCGCGCCTGCCCCGGATAATATTTTGGCTGCGTGCGCTTGCGGTTCAGCGAGTCATAGCCGGAGGCCGCAGCGCCGCTGGCGGGCTTCAGATCGTAGCTCGGAAGCTGGCCGATCCGCGTCGGCGCGGGCGGCGGCTCCTTCAGCTTGTTGAGCTCGCTGCCGGGCACCGAGGGTTGGTCGATCGTGCTGGCGGTGTCGGTCGTCGTCTTGCGGGTCGGCAGGTTCTGCTGCGCAACGAAGCCGCCCCGGTTGGGATTGAAGAGGTCCGGTGTCGTCATGGTCTGCGCCGCCGCCGGCGCGGCCTTGAGGGCGATCAGCGCAAGGCACGGCAAGGCGGCGCGAACGAGATGCGCGCGCTTGCTCCGGCCCCTGCCTGGAGGCGACCCCACGATGGAAAACTCCAACGAATTCATACGCTTCGAGGACGAGTTCCACCGTTTCGCGGAAAACGTCGTTAATGGAGTTAAAACAATTATGGTTAATGAGCCGTTGAGGGCGGAACGGGTTACGTCGCCTCTCCGTCCCGGCCGTGCTAAGGAGGCGGCGACGGGCGAACGCCCACCTCCCTGGATAGAAAAATGCCGAGTTCGAAACCGCTGATGACCTCATCATCCGGCCCCGCCTCTTCACCCGTCGAATCCGCGCTCCGCACGCTGGAGACGGAAGCAAGCGGCATCAGCGCGCTCTCCGCGGCCCTGAAGGGCCCGCTGGGCGCGACGTTCGCGGCAGCCGTCGAGATGATCCGGCAAGCCAAGGGCCGCGTCATCGTCACCGGGCTCGGCAAGTCCGGCCACATGGCGCGCAAGATCGCGGCAACGCTGGCCTCGACCGGCACGCCGGCCTTCTTCGTCCACACCGCCGAAGCCGCCCATGGCGACCTCGGCATGATCACTGCCGACGACGTCATCATGGCGCTGTCCTGGTCCGGCGAGCAGCCGGAAATGAAGACCCTCGTGAACTATTCGGCGCGTTTTGCGATCCCGATGATCGCGGTGACGTCGAACGCGGCGTCCTCGCTGGGCCAGGCCGCCGACATCGTGATCGAACTGCCGAAGGCGCGCGAGGCCTGCCCGCACAATCTGGCGCCAACCACCTCGACCATGATGCAGGTCGCGATCGGCGATGCCATCGCGATCGCGCTGCTGGAAGGCCGCGGCTTCACCGCGCTGGAATTCGCCCACTTCCATCCCGGCGGCAAGCTGGGCGCGATGCTGAAATTCGTGCGCGACTACATGCGCACGGGCGCGGAGATCCCGGTCAAGCCGATGGGCACAAAAATGTCGGATGCCGTGGTCGAGATGTCGGCCAAGGGGCTCGGCTGCGTCTGCATCGTGAACACCACTGGCGACGTCGCGGGCATCATCACCGACGGCGATCTGCGCCGCCACATGCGCCCCGACCTGCTCACGGTCGCGGTCGACGAGATCATGACCAAGCAGCCAAAAACCGTGCCGCCCTCGATGATGGCGACCGAGATGATCGAGGTCTTGAACTCACGCAAGATCACGACGCTGATCGTGACGGAAGCGAACAAGCCGGTCGGCATCGTGCATCTGCACGATCTGCTGCGCGCGGGGGTGGCGTAGGCTAGCGCGGAAACCGCGCCGCCTTCCCCTCCAGCGGCAGCCTCAACCCGTTCGCGAGATACGACACGGTACGATAGAAGCCGCACAGCAGCATGATTTCCAGAATCTGCGCGTTGTCGTAATGCGCCGACAGCGCTGCGAACTCGGGTTCATCGAGCGTCGCACGATGATGCAGCGCTTCGACCGCCGCGATCATGGCCTGCTCGGCCGGTGACCAGCACGGCGAGTTCGCATTGCCCAGCACCGTGGCGCGAACCTCCTCCTCGGTGAGGTGCGCAGCCCCGGCGAAAATCGCGACATGCACGCCCCACTCATATTCGCAACCATTCAGTGCGGTCGTGCGATCGATGACGATCTCACGCTGGCGCAGGGAGAGCGGCCCGGGATCGAGCAGGCTGCCGGCGCGAAATTTGTCCCAGGCGCGCGGATGGCCCGCCATCACCCGGAACAGCGTCAGCGGCGGCGCGCCGCGCATGATGCGGTCGAACTGGGCCTGAACTTCCGGTGGATATGGCGGCTCGAGCGGTGCAATGCGTGCTGACATGGCCGGCCTCTTTGCTACAATTATAGTAGCAATACGCTACACTATTTGTAGCATCGCGCAAGGGGGGCCGGATGGCAAAGCAGCAGGTGTCGAAACAGCGTGGCGTGCGCGGCTCGCGCACGGGGCGTCCGATCATGGCGCTGCTCGATCTGCTCGGCCGGCGCTGGGCGTTACGGATTTTGTGGGAGCTGCGCGAAGCCCCCCTCACCTCGCGCGCACTGCGCACCGCCTGCGACGAGGCCTCACCGACGGTGCTGCAGACCCGACTCGACGAATTGCGAGATGCGGGGTTCATCGAGCTAAGCGATGGCAGCGGTTACGGCCTGACCCCGCTCGGCCGCGAACTATGCGAGACGTTCATGCCGCTGCATCGCTTTGCGGAGCGGTGGCGGAAGTGAGCGCCCTCTTACCCTCCCCTGGAGGGGGAGGGTCGGCGCGTAGCGCCGGGGTGGGGTGACAGACTATCCATTGAAGCGGTGCCCGAGTGGAGGGATCACCCCACCCCGCTCGCGCTTCGCGCGATCGACCCTCCCCCTCCAGGGGAGGGTGGAAAGAGCTACGCCGCCGCCACGGTGAGATTCGCCCCGTCCACCTGCACCACCTTCACCCTGGTGCCGGCCGGTGTATCCGGGCCGGCAACGCGCCAGATGGTGTCGCCGAGACGCACGGTGCCGCTTCCGTCGATGATCGGCTTCTCCAGCGTGAACTCGCGTCCCAACAGCGCGTCGGCGCGCTTGTTGAGGAACGGGCTCGCATTCGCGTCCGTGCGGCCGCGCGCGAGCCGGCGCCACACTGGCACTGCCGCTGCCGCAAACACCGCGAACATCACGAGCTGCGCCTGCCAGGCCGGGTGAAACACGAACGACAGCAGCCCGACCAGCAGCGCCGCAAGCCCGAGCCAGAACAGGAAGACGCCGGGCGCGAACACCTCCAGCCCCATCAAGATGAAGCCGAAGATCAGCCAATTCCAGGTCCCCAACGTAACGAACATCTCGGTCATGACACGACCTCTGTGAAAAAATCTAAGGCCTCGGCGGCACGGCCGGCGGCGTGGGGCCGGTCGGCGGCACCGAGCCACGTCGGGCGGCGGCGGACGCGGCCGCAGCACTCTCGCCGAACGTGGCTTTCGCGATCTCGCCGATGCCGGCGAGCGAGCCGAGCATGCTCATGGCTTCCACCGGCAGCATGATGACCTTCTGGTTCGGTGAGTCCGCGAGTTGTCCGAACGCCTTGATATATTTGTCGGCGATAAAATAGTTCAACGCCGAGACGTCGCCCTTGGCGATGGCTTCCGACACCACCAGGGTCGCCTTGGCTTCGGCTTCGGCCAGGCGCTCGCGCGCCTCGGCATCGCGGAAGGCAGCCTCGCGGCGGCCCTCGGCCTGGAGGATCTGGCCCTGCTTGGCGCCCTCGGCGCGCAGGATCTCGGACTGGCGCTGGCCTTCGGCAGAGAGAATGTCGGCGCGCTTGACGCGCTCGGCCTTCATCTGCCGCCCCATCGCCTCGACGAGGTCGGCCGGCGGCACGATGTCCTTGATCTCGATGCGGTTGACCTTGACGCCCCAGGGCGAGACCGCGGCATCGACCACGCGCAACAGGCGCTCGTTGATCTCGTCGCGATGCGACAGCACCTGGTCGAGATCCATCGAGCCCATCACCGAGCGGATGTTGGTCATGGTCAGCACAGTGATCGCGTTGTTCAGATTGGCGACCTCGTAGCTCGCCTTCGCCGCGTCGAACACCTGGTAGAAGGCGACGCCGTCCACCGTCACGGTCGCGTTGTCCTTGGTGATCACCTCCTGCTCGGGAATGTCGATCACCTGCTCCATCATGTTCATCTTGCGCCCGACGCGATCGAAATAGGGCACGATCAGGTTGAGCCCCGGGCTCAGCGTCTGGGTGTATTTGCCGAATCGCTCGATGGTCCAGTCATAGCCCTGCGGCACCGTCTTCACGCCGGCCAGCAGCGTGACAATGACCAGCAATACCAGCGCAATCGCGAAAAAATCGAAACCGCTCATAGCTCCTCCAAGGCGGGAAAATGCGTTTCCCGCGCCGTTGATTGGTCGGGATCGCCACCCTACCGGTTCAGCGGTCGCGATTCACGTCGGCGCGGGAGCACGTTTCCACAAGAAGTACGGAGGCGGAACGGCCGCCGATAAGTATTGGCGAGCAGGCCCTTGAAACGGCACGGCGGCAACCTAGAGCATGATCCGGAAAAGTGTGCAGCGGTTTTCCCTCGCGACAAACGCGGAACGCGTTTGCGCGGAGATCATGCTCAGACAAGGAGCCACGCGCTACTCAACCACGGTATCGGCGATCGCGAGCAGCGACGGCGAGATCGTCAACCCCAGCGCCCGCGCGGTCTTCAGATTGACCGCCAGCTCGAATTTCGTGGGGTTCTGCACCGGCAGGTCGGCCGGCTTCGCTCCCTTCAGGATGCGATCGATATAGGACGCGGCCTGCCGCATCTGCTCGGCGCTATCAGTGCTGTAGGACATCAGCCCGCCCTCCTCGACGAAGCTACGGCTCCAGTACACGGCCGGGATGCGAGCCTCATCGACCGCCGCCAGCAGGCGCGCGCGGTTGGCGAGCGTGAAGAAATCCGGCAGCACGAGCAGGGCTGAATCCGTCCGCCCGGCCAGTGCCGCGATCGATGCCGCGTCGGTGACAGTGACGGCCTCGACCGCCACGCCGAGCGCGCGTCCCGCATCTTCGATCGTATGCAGCATGAGGCCGGCGAACGGCGCGGTCGCGGGATTGTAGACCACGCGCACACGGCTGACCTTTGGGGTGACCTGGGTCAGCATCTCCAGCCATTTGCCGGCCATCGGACCGTCGAAGTCCGTGAAGCCGGTGACGCTGCCGCCGGGACGGGCGAGACTTTCGACAAAGCCCTGGCCGACGGGATCGGTGACGACGGCAAAGACCATCGGCGTCGTCCCGGCCCGCTTGCGCAACTCTTCCACCGAGGGCGTGCCGATCGCGAGCAGGATGTCCGGATTGAGCCCGGCCAGCTCGCCGGCAAAGCGCCCGATCAGGGCGCGGTCGCCGCGGCCGCTGCGCCAGTCGATCTGGAGATTGTCCTGCTCCTTCCAGCCGCGCGCGGCGAGTGCTTCGAGGAGGACGGCGGTGCGGGTCTGGCCGATCGCATCATCCGCCGCCGTCACGGTCAGGACACCGAGGCGGCGTGGACCGGCCTGCGACTGCGCCCGTGCCGGAAACGGGAGCGCCAGGGCCGTACCGAGAAGCGCCAGGACATCGCGCCGTTTCATGAGAATTCCCGTCAGATCCAGCCTCTTCAGATCCAGCCTTTTCAAATCCAGCCCTGCAGCTCGCGCAGCACCAGCGTGCGGATGACGTCCATGCCGGCATCGCTGTCGTTGAGGCAGGGAATCGCGGCAAACTGCTCGCCGCCATTGTGCTTGAAGATCTCGGCGTTCTCCTGCGCGATCTCCTCCAGCGTCTCCAGGCAGTCGGCGGCAAAACCCGGCGTGACCACGGCGATGCGGCGCACGCCTTCGCGCGCGAGACGCTCCATGGTCTTGTCCGTATAGGGCTGCAGCCACTCGTCATTGCCGAACCGCGACTGGAAGGTCAGCAGCAGCTTTGTCTCGTCCATCCCCAGGCGGCGCCGCAGCGCGTTGGTGGTGGCGATGCAGTGGTCCTGATAGGGGTCGCCCTTGTCGACATAGCTCTGGGGCATTCCGTGGAACGAGGCGACGATCAGCTCGGGCTTGAAGGTGAGCGTCGCGAGATGGCCGTCGATCGAGGCTGCGAGCGCCTCGATATAGGCTTCGTCGTCGTAATAGGGCGGCGTCACCCGCAACGTCGGCTGCGCGCGCAGGCGCGACAGCACGCGAAACACCTCGTCGCACACCGTCGCCGAAGTCGAGGCCGAATATTGCGGATAGAGCGGCACCGCCAGGATACGGTCGCAGCCTTGCGCGATCAGCGCCTCGACGCCCGCGCGGATCGACGGATTGCCGTAGCGCATCGCCCAGTCCACCACGACATGCGTCCGGTCGGCGAGCGCGTCCGCGAGCTTCTCGGCCTGCGAGCGCGTGATGGTCTTGAGCGGCGACTCGTTCTTCTCGTTGTTCCAGATTTTTCGGTAGTCGAGCGCCTTGGTGCGCGGGCGGCGGCGCAGGATGATGCCGTTGAGAATGAGCTTCCAGACCAGCCCCTGGTCCTCGATCACGCGAGCGTCGGACAGGAATTCCTTGAGGTAGACGCGGACGCCCGGGGCATCGGCAGTGTCGGGCGTGCCCAGATTGACCAGCAGCACGCCGACGCGCTGCGCGCCTGATGCGGCTGGCTTCGACGTGCCGGTGGGGAGGACGGAGGTCATGACTGCCGTGGGTTCGCGCGTTGCACCGAACTTGTCAAGGCAAGGCGGTTTTCGCTAATTTTAGGCCGAACGGGGCGGGTAAAGATGACCCTTGCGGAATTGTGCGTCTTCGGAGCATTGCTGCTCTATCTCTCGACGATCGTCGCGATCAAATGGATCAGGATCGGACGCTTCGACAATGCGCGGCCGCGCGATGGCGCATTCTACGAGGATGCCATCGCCCAACGTGCACTGGGCGCGCACCAGAACGGCATCGAGACCTTCCCGTTCTTCGCCTTCGCGGTGCTGCTCGCCGAATACCGGGATTCGCCGCAACGCCTGATCGACGAGCTCGCGGCCCTGTTCCTGCTCGTGCGGATCGCCTACGTCTTCACCTATGTCGGCAACCGCCCGACGCTGCGCTCCATCCTCTGGAGCATCGGCTTTTTCATCAACGTCGCGATCTTCTTCATGCCGGTGCTGAAGCGCTTTTTGCCGGTATGAACACTCACTTGCTGACCCTCCCCTGGAGGGGGAGGGTCGGCTCACATTGAGCGCAGCGAGAATGTGAGACGGGGTGGGGTGACGGTCCCTCCGCGTCGAACACTGCCCGAGTGGAGAGATCACCCCACCCCGCTCGCGCTGCGCGCGATCGACCCTCCCCCTCCAGGGGAGGGTCACGCCGACAGATGCCGCTCTCGCGTCGCGATCAGGCCGCGCATCGAGGCCGGGATCGCGACCGGACGATGGCTCTGCTGGTCCGTGTAGACCCACACGATCTCGCCGGTGATGAGGGCCTCGTTGCCGCCCTTGAGGAAGATCGCCATCTCGAAGGTGAGGCTCGAATTGCCGATCCGCGCCACCCGCGCGCCGACGTCGATCTCCTGGTCAAACCGCGCCGGCGCCTTGTACTCGATCAGCGATTTCACGACGTGGAAGTCGATGCCGCTCTGCTTGGCATCGGCATACTGGTCGAAGCCGAGCGCGCGAAAATACTCGGTGATGGTGGTGTCGAAGTAAGTCAGATAATGCGCATTGAAGACGACGCCCTGGCCGTCGATCTCGGAATAGCGCACCCGGAACGGGTGAAAGAACCAGAAGTTTTCGCGCGACATCGATTTCCTCGGCCCAGCGTTCTTGTTTGTTCTATCGCCTGAATAGCCGACGGGACGCCGTCCTCAAAGCCCGGGCAGCGCGGCGGTTAGAAGCACGTCGTCCGCTCGACGGCGAGATAGCCGAACAGGAGGCCCGCGCCGAACAGCAGCACGAGTCCGGCGGCCCCAAACTCGATGCCGCGCATGAAAAGCACGCCGCTGCCGTCGCGGGCCGAGCTCAGGCGCCGCGCGATATCCTTGGCGGAGACCGCCACCACCGCGATGGTCGCAACCGTGATCGCGGTGCCCAGTCCCATCAAAAAGGTCGCGGCGATGCCGGCCCAGAACAGGCCCTGGGCGAGCGAGAACACCAGGACCAGGATTGCGCCCGAGCAAGGGCGGATGCCCACGGTGAGGATCGCGGCTAGCCCCCGCCGCCAGCCGCCGGGTCCGGCGAGCTCGCTCGGCGTCGGCCCATGCGAATGGCCGCAATGCTCGTCATGGACGTGGTCGTGGGAATGGGCGTGATCGCGGTGATGGTGGCCGTGATCATGATCGTGGTGGTGATGGTGATGCCCGTGGTCGTGATGCGCCGCGCCGGCGAGGGCCGGCACAGGCTGGCTCGCCTGAAGGGCGCGCATGAAGGCGCCGCCCTTGACCCAGACCAGGCGGGCGCCGAACGCCGCGATCAGGGCGTAGCTTGCGATCTCGATCACCTTCTCGGCGTTGCACATGGTTTTGGCGGTGGCGTTCAGCGCCCAGGCCGAGATACCGACGACGGCGACCGCCACCAGCGACTGCATCAGGGCCGACGCAAACGACAGCGCGATGCCGCGCCGCGCGGTCTCCTGATTGGCGACGAGATAGGACGAGATCACAGCCTTGCCGTGGCCGGGACCTGCGGCATGGAAGATCCCGTAGGCAAAGGAGATCGCGAGCAGCGTCCACACCGCCGAGCCGTCGGACTTGGCGGCGCGGATGGTGGTGGAGATCTCGCGGTAGAATTCCGACTGCTTTGCCAAGAGCCAGCCGACGATACCTCCGACCTCAGGGTCGGCAGCCGGCGCCGGACGCGGCGCGCCAAAGGGGTTTTGCGCCAGGAGATCGTGAAGCGCGGCGTCGGCAACAAGCACTGCGGCGATGAGCGCCGCAGCGGTGACGAGCCCGCGCGCGAGGGGCGATGTCGGGTTCACGGACAGTCCACGGTGATCTTGTTGGCGAACATAAGGCCGAAATTGGCGTTCTCGCCGTTCATGAAGGTCTGCTCGTTGAGCTTTTGCGCGCTCGCGGTGCCGTCGTTCGGACGCTCCAGCTTCATCTGGCAGCCGGCGGGGGCACCGACCAGCTTGACCGGCTCCTTGTCCGTCATCTTGAAGTCGATGAAGAAGGAGCGGTCGAACACTTCCAGCATCAGTTGCTTTGATTTGACCGGGTTCTTCAGCGGCAGCGTGAAGTGCAGGGTCAGCACGGTGTCCTTGTAGTCGAGGAAGTAGTCGATCGGCTCGTTGAAGCGCTCCTTCTTCCCGTCGGCCTTGGCGAAGGTGAAGTAGGCGTATTCCTTGAGCGACTCGACGTTGGTCTGGGCGAGCGGCGCCAGTTCCTCGCGGCTGTAGGTGCCCTTGGTCTTGCCCTCGAGCCCCTGCACCGCATAGGCCGAGAACATGTCGTCGAACGTCCAGGCGTGGCGCACGCCGGTGACCGAGCCATCCGGCGCATACAGCACCTCGCTGGTGGCCGTGATCCAGACATGCGGATGTGCCTGGGCCGCCCCCGCCGCCGCGAGCGAGAGAGCTGCGGCGAGCAGCAATCCGGAGAGGGCGCGTATCCAGTCCATCAGGCAGCCTTTGCGTTGTCCAACAGACCCCGGCGGCGCAACAGCGCGTCGGGCTCCGGCGGCCGGCCGCGGAAGGCCTCGTAGGCGGCCTCCGGATCGACCGATCCGCCCGTCGAGTAGATGTCGTCATGCAGGCGCTTGGCGACCGCGGGATCGAAGATGTTGCCGGCTTCCTCGAATGCGCCGAAGGCGTCGGCGTCCATCACCTCCGACCACATGTAGCTGTAGTAGCCGGACGCGTAGTGGTCACCGGAGAAGATGTGGCCGAATTGCGTAGGCCGGTGGCGCAGCGCGATCTCCTCGGGCATGCCAATCTTCTCGAGCTCCTTCTTCTCGAAGGCCCGCACATCCTCGGCGGCGGCCGCCGGCTGGGTGTGGAACTCGAGATCGACCAGCGCCGAGGAGACGAACTCGACGGTGGCAAAGCCCTGGTTGAACTTTCGCGCCGCGAGGAAGCGCTGGAGCAGGTCGTCGGGCAACGGCTCTCCGGTCTGGTAGTGGCGGGCGAACTGCTGGAGCACCTCGGGCCGCTCCTGCCAGTGCTCGTAGAGCTGCGAGGGCAGCTCGACGAAGTCGGTGAACACGGAGGTGCCGGACAGCGACGGGTAGGTCACATTGGAGAGCATGCCGTGCAGGCCGTGGCCGAACTCGTGGAACAGGGTGCGGGCATCGTCGGGCGACAGCAGCGAGGGTTCCCCGCCGGATCCTTTCGCGAAGTTGCAGACGTTGATGATGAGCGGCGCGACATCGCCGTCGAGCTTCTGCTGGTCGCGCAGCGAGGTCATCCAGGCGCCTGAGCGCTTTGACGGCCGGGCAAAGTAGTCGCCGTAGAACAGCGCCTTGTGGTTTCCGGCGCGATCCCGGACCTCCCAGACCCGCACGTCCGGGTGCCAGGCCGGCACGTCCTTGCGCTCGGTGAAGGTGATGCCGAACAGCCGCGTGGCGCAGTCGAAGGCGGCGGCGATCATGTGGTCGAGCGTCAAATACGGCTTGATCGCGGCGTCGTCGAAATTGGCGCGCTGAAGGCGGAGCTTTTCGGCGTAGTAGCGCCAGTCCCAGGGCGCGAGGCGGAAATTGCCGCCCTCCTGCGCGATCAGGGCCTGCATCTCGTCGCGGTCGGCGAGCGCCCGCGCCCGCGCCGGCTTCCAGACCCGCTCCAGGAGGCCACGTACGGCGTCGGGCGTCTTGGCCATGGAGTCCTCCAGCCGGTAGGCGGCGAAGGTCGGGTAGCCCAGTAGGTTGGCGCTCTCCTCCCGCAGCTTCAGGATCTCGACGATGGTGGCATTGTTGTCGTTCGGGTTGCCGTTGTCGCCCCGCGCCGTGAAGGCCTTGTAGACCTTCTCGCGCAGGTCACGCCGGGCCGAGCTCTTCAGGAAGGGCTCGGTCGAGGAGCGCGAGAGCGTGACGATGGCCTTGCCGGCCATGCCGCGCTCTTCCGCCGCAGCCTTGGCGGCGGCGACGAAACTCTCGGGCAGGCCCTCGCGGTCGTCCCCGCCGAGCTCCATGAACCACTCCTGCTCGTCGCCGAGCAGATGGTGGCTGAACGTGGTGCCGAGCTGGGCGAGCCGCTCGTTGATCTCGGCCATCCGCTTCTTGGCCTCCTCGGTGAGGCCGGCACCGGCGCGGTGGAAGCGGGTGTAGGTGCGCTCCAGGAGGCGGAGCTGCTCCGGCGTCAGGCCGAGCGCGGTGCGATTCTCGTGGAGCTGGGCGATGCGACCGAACAGCACAGCGTTCATCATGATCGGATTCCAGTGCCGCGCCATCCGCAAGGACACCTCCTTGTCGATCTCCAGGATCGCCGGATTGGAGTGCGCCGAGACGAGGTCGTAGAACACCGCCGCGACCTTGGTCAGCAGCTTGCCGGAGCGCTCCAGCGCCGTGACGGTGTTGGCGAAGTCGGGCGCCGCCGGGTCGTGGGTGATGGCCGCAATCTCCGCGGAGTGGTCCGCGAAGGCTTGCTCGAATGCGGGGAGGAAGTGCTCCGGGCTGATCTCGTCGAATGGCGGGGTCGCAAAGGGCGTTACCCAGGCCTTCAGGAGCGGGTTGGTCTCGGCCTGCGCGGGGCCGGTATTCTGGCGGGTTTCTGACATCGCTTGTCCCGATTTTGTGGTTCGATTGTTGCGGCCAGCTATAGCATGCGATGGGGCTTTTTTGGGCCATTTGGCCTTGCTCTGGGCGGCCTTTTCGGAGAGATTGCGGCCCTCTTAGACGAGGGATTTTGCCCCATGGACGCGCCTGCCTCTTCCTCCCGCCAGATCGTCTGGCCGAGCGTGATCACTGTCATCAGCGCCGCCATCCTGATCGGCGCCGAAGTGTTCGGCGCGGCCTTCGCCGGCGGCTGGGCGCTCGCGATTCTGTTCGGGCTCGACAACACCGGCGCGCACATCCTCCAGGCGGTGCTGTTCGGACTCGGCGTCCTCGTCATGACGGCCTTCATCCGCGCCGCGCAGCGCGTCGAGCCCTTCACGCGCCGCGTCTAGCGAGGCGAGTCGTCGCGCTCGGTCGCTCGCAGCGACGCGCGCGACGCTGAAGCTTAACGACCATTCATCTTCGGTGTCGCTCGCGCCTCACTGCGCAAGCAGTCGTTAGGCAAATCTGTCGCTAACCTAAAAAAATTCTTGCGAAGGCGAGTCAAAACGCTTATGTGCGGACTTGCCCAATTTCGCACGTGCCTGTGGTCGTGTGTCAGTCGGTAGGTATCCGGACAAGAGGCCGGACAGCCGCCAAGGGGTGAAGAAGCCGAGGGGCTCTTCGGAAGTGCGGAAGTCGGAAGACTTGAAAGTCGAAGGACTGACAAGTCGGAAGACGAAGCAAACGCCGGAGCGTCCAGCATCTCTCTCAAAGAGATGCCTTGTCGAAGGTGACTTCGCTCTTTGCAACCGTGACTGGCAGCCGGAGGCGAACCGGCGCACCCCGCTCTCAACGGGGGACGCGACTTAAAGCAACGACGGATCGGGCTTTTTTGGTCTCTACCGGCATTCCAACGCCGGCGCGGGCTACTGAAAAGGCTTGTCCTTCATTGCCAGGTGTGCGGGCGGGAAATTCCCAACCAATCCACGGCAGCACAGTCTGGTTTGAGTCTTTTGGCTTCGTTGCGCCTCCATCGCGCAATCTGGCCGGGGCACTCTTATCCGACGTCATTTTTTGAACGGATCCCCGTCGCTGGGCCGTTTGGAGGGTGCTATGACCGAACGTATTCAGGAATTCCTGCGCAACCGCCGCAGCGAGGGCCTCGACACCGAGCCGTGTCTCGTCGTCGACCTCGAAGTCGTGCGCGACAATTACCAGACCTTCGCCAAGGCGCTGCCCGACAGCCGCGTGTTCTACGCGGTCAAGGCGAACCCGGCTCCGGAAGTGCTGACGCTGCTGGCGTCCATGGGCTCCTGCTTCGACACCGCGACCGTCGCCGAGATCGAGATGGCGCTGGCCGCTGGAGCGACGCCGGACCGCATCTCCTTCGGCAACACGATCAAGAAGGAGCGCGACATCGCGCGCGCCTTCGCGCTCGGCATTCGCCTGTTCGCAGTCGATTGCGCCGCCGAGGTCGAGAAGGTCGCCCGTGCCGCCCCGGCAGCGAAGGTGTTCTGCCGCATTCTCTATGACTGCGCCGGCGCCGAGTGGCCGCTGTCGCGGAAGTTCGGCTGCGACCCGGAAATGGCTGTCGAGGTCCTCGACCTTGCCAAGCGTCTGGGCCTGGAGCCGTGCGGCATCTCCTTCCATGTCGGCTCGCAGCAGCGCAAGGTGAAAGCGTGGGACCGTGCCCTGGCGATGGCCTCGACCGTGTTCCGCGACTGCGCCGAGCGCGGGATCAACCTGACCATGGTCAACATGGGCGGGGGTTTTCCGACGAAGTATCTGAAGGACGTGCCGCCGGTTCTGCAGTACGGCCGTTCGATCTTCCGTGCGCTGCGCAAGCACTTCGGCAACCAGATTCCGGAGACCATCATCGAGCCGGGCCGCGGCATGGTGGGCAATGCCGGGATCATCGAGTCCGAGGTCGTGCTCATCTCGAAGAAGAGCGACGAGGACGAGGTGCGCTGGGTCTATCTGGACATCGGCAAGTTCGGTGGTCTGGCCGAGACCATGGACGAGTCGATCCGCTACGCCATCCGCACCGCCCATGACGGCGCGGACATGACGCCGTGCGTGCTCGCAGGTCCGACCTGCGACAGCGCCGACGTGCTGTACGAGAAGAACCCGTATCCGCTCCCGGTGACGCTCGAGATCGGCGACAAGGTGCTGATCGAAGGGACCGGGGCCTATACGTCGACCTACTCGTCGGTGGCGTTCAACGGCATCCCGCCGCTGAAGACCTATCACATCTGATAGGCCACATCTGATCCGCCTCTCTTTCGAGGCCTGACGAACCCGGGAGCCGGCTTGCCGGCTCCCTCCCCACATTGCCATTTCTGACAACGCTTGAGGCGCGTGCCGTTCGCACGCGGGTCCAAGCGGGGACTGACGTGCCATGACTGCTTCTCGGAAGCCACAGATCGCCCTCACCTCGAAAGCCGCTCCGTTCGCGATCCGAGCCGAGCGTGCTTCCGACGTCGCGATGCGTGAAGCGCTGCTCGATGCCTGTTTTGGCGAGACCCGCCATCAGCGCACCTGCCAGCGCCTGCGCGACGGACGCGCCCCCGCCGCCGGCCTCGCGCTGGCCGCGGTGCGCGAGGGAAAGCTCGTGGGAACCGTGCGGCTGTGGCACGTCAGCGCCGGAGGCAGGCCCGCGCTGGTCCTCGGACCGCTCGCGGTCGACCCTGCCTGCCGCGAGCTCGGGATCGGCGCCGCGCTGATGCATCAAGCGCTGGCCGCCGCCCGGGCGCGCGGGCACGCCGCCGTGATCCTGCTTGGGGACGCGCCCTACTACGCCCGCTTCGGCTTCACGGCCGAGAAGACCGGCGAGTTGTCGCTGCCGGGCGCATTCGAGCGCGACCGGCTGCTCGGCCTCGAATTCACTGAAGGTGCGCTGGATGGCGCCTGGGGCATGGTCGTCCCGACGGGCAAGCCCTTGCCCAAAGCGAGGGCAGTTCGCGCGGTGAAGGCCCCGCTCGCCGTGCCGCACGCGGCCTGAGGGCCGCGATCGCGCCTGCCGCACACACAGCCAGTCCCGCTGGGCGCTGATCCTTTAAGGGTTGCGCGCGGCGGCGAAATGCCCGTAAACCCCCGCGCAAAGCCCCCTTCAGTCGAGGTCCGAACAGCATGTCCCGTCGCCTGATTTCCACCGGCTCGCCCTTTGAAAAGACCGCCGGCTATAGCCGCGCCGTGATCGACGGCGACTTCGCCTTCGTCGCCGGCACCACCGGCTACGACTACACCACCATGACGATGCCAGCCGATGTCACGAGCCAGTCACGCAACTGCTTCAAGACCATCGAGGCGGCCCTCAAGGAGGGCGGCTTCGCGATGGCCGACATCGTCCGCGCGACCTACTACATCACCGACGCCAAGGACGCGGATGCGCATTTCGCCGTCTGCGGCGAGGTGCTCGGCGACATCCGCCCGGCCGCAACGCTTCTCGTCGTCTCAGGCCTCTACAAGCCCGAGATGAAGATCGAGATCGAAGTGACCGCGAAGCGCCGCACCTGATCCCACCAACACCTAGACGTTCTCCTGGAGATATTTGATGAGCCCCGCCTCGCAGATCTACGCGAAGATTACCGGCCCCATCGTCATGGTCGGCTTCGGCTCCATCGGCAAAGGCACGCTGCCGTTGATCGAGCGGCATCTCGATTACGACAAGTCGCGCATCACTGTGCTCGATCCCAAGGACGAGGGCCGCAAGGCACTTTGCGAGAAGCACAATGTCCGGTTCATCCAGCAGGGCCTGACCAAGGACAATTATCGCGACGTGCTGACCCCGCTGCTCACTGAAGGCGGCGGCCAGGGGTTTTGCGTCAATCTCTCGGTCGATACCGGTTCGACCGACATCATGGAGCTCTGCAACGAACTCGGCGCTCTCTATATCGACACCGTCAACGAGCCCTGGCTCGGCTTCTATTTCGATTCGTCGAAGGGCCCGGAAGCGCGCTCCAACTACGCCCTTCGCGAAGTGACGCTGGCCGCCAAGAAGGCGCGCCCCGCGGGCTCGACGACGGCCGTATCCTGCTGTGGCGCCAATCCCGGCATGGTCTCCTTCTTCGTCAAGCAGGCGTTGCTCAATGTCGCCGCTGACCTGAAGCTCAACGCCCCCAAGCCGAAGACCAAGGCCGAATGGGCGGACCTGATGCGGCAGGCTGGCATCAAGGGCATCCACATCGCCGAACGCGACACCCAGCGCTCCAAGAAGCCGAAAGAGCCTGATGTCTTCGTCAACACCTGGTCGGTGGAAGGCTTCCTGTCGGAAGGCGTGCAGCCGTCCGAACTCGGTTGGGGCACCCATGAAAAATGGATGCCCGAGAACGCGCGGACCCACGAAGCCGGCTGCGGCGCCGCCATCTATCTGATGCAGCCCGGCGCCAACACGCGCGTTCGCACCTGGTGCCCGACCCGCGGCGCGCAGTACGGCTTCCTCGTCACCCACAACGAGTCGATCTCGATCGCCGACTACTTCACGGTGCGTGACGCATCCGGCACGGCGATCTATCGGCCGACCTGCCACTATGCCTATCATCCGGCTGACGATGCCGTGCTGTCGCTGCATGAAATGTTCGGCCGCGCAGCGAAGATGCAGGAGAAGCACCACATCCTCGACGAGAACGAAATCGTCGATGGCATCGACGAACTCGGCGTGCTGCTGTTCGGCCATGACAACAATGCCTACTGGTACGGCTCGCAGCTCTCCATCGAAGAGACCCGCGCACTCGCGCCCTATCAGAACGCCACCGGCCTGCAAGTGACCTCCGCCGTGCTCGGCGGCATGGTGTGGGCGCTGGAAAACCCGAACGAAGGCATCGTCGAAGCCGACGAGATGGACTTTGATCGTCTGCTGGAAATCCAGCTGCCCTATCTCGGCCCGGTGAAGGGTTTTTACACCGACTGGACGCCGCTGACGGATCGCCCGGGCCTGTTCCCGGAGGACATCGACACGTCCGATCCCTGGCAGTTCCGGAATATTCTGGTGCGCTGAGGGGCACCCGCCGGCAAAGCATCGAAACAACCCCATGCACAGTAGCCGGCGCAACGGCTACGGATCGCGAAGCGATTGCGCGTGTGGGGCAAAAAGACGAGCGCCGCCTACTGCTTGTCCTTGATCGGCGGCGCGATCTTCTCGGCCGGGGCCGGCGGCAGCGCCGGCTTGGCCGCACCTTGCGTCTGCGGTTCGGGGCGCGCGGGCTGGGGGGCGGGCGTGGTCGGACGGTCGCCGCCGGGCTTCGATTCCGCCGGCGTCCTGGTCTGATCGTCGGACGGCGTGCCCTGCAGCGGCTGCGTCGCCTGCGCCATCTGCCGGTTCTCGGTCCGGATCTGTGCGATCGACAGGCCTGATACCACGACGCCCGCCGCGAACAGCGCACCGGCCATCAACAGGTCTCGTCTCACGCTGCGCTTGTCGTCATTGCCGGTCATGTCGCTCACCCGCGAGCCTTTCCACGGGATTCAACGAAATTGCCCGACGGCGGTTCCGTGGAAAGCCTGCGGCTCCGGAACCCCGGTTCACGCGGCAAAAGGCCCCGTTCAGTCGGTGGTCGAGACCTCCCAGGTGGCATGGCGCACGCCGCTCTGGCGCTGCATCTCGACGGCGACGGCGTTGAGCTCGTTCGGGTCAACGGCTGACGCGACCAGGGTTGCCACGATCTCCAAAATGTCGTCGCCGATCTCGACGACCTCGACATCGGCCACCGGATAGTTCGCCGCCTCCAGCTTCTCGACGAGACGGTCGCGCATGTCGGGCAGCGCCTCGGTCGTCACGGCAAGCTTGAAGTAATAGGTCGCCTCGGAACGCCGCTCGTCGAGCGGAATGCGGTTGATCGCGTTGACCAGCGGGCGCAGCAGCGTGTTGCCGGCGATGACGAACACGGTGAGCGCCACCGCCTGCGCGACCATGTCGGCGCCGGCGCAGGAGCCGACCGCGGCCGAGGCCCACAGCGTCGCCGCCGTATTCAGGCCGCGCACGTCCATGCCCTGCTTCATGATCACGCCGGCGCCTAGGAAGCCGATGCCGGAGACGACATAGGCGATCACCCGCACCCCGCCATCGGCGCCGGTCAGGTGCATGGCGAGATCGACGAAGGCGGCCGCGCCGACCGCGACCAGCACATTGGTGCGCAGGCCCGCCGTGCGCTGCCGATATTGCCGCTCGGCGCCGATCAGCGTGCCCAGCACGAAGGCCGTGAACAGGCTGACCAGCGTGTCAGCGAAGTCGGCGAACTGGAAGGTCGTCAGAAACCGCATGGCTATTGATACGGTTTGAAGATGACGATTGATTAGAGGTCCACAAGGCCGGTCAGCTCGGATTCCTTGAGTCCGCTTCTGGCCCGTAGCGGACCTGTCCCGCGCCTTCCGGCAAGGACCGCTTCTGACCCATTGCGGTCCTGCGCCACGCGTCGCATCTGCGACGCAGCATTTGAACCCGTGAGTGCGACGACCATCGAGACATGGTACTCTGCGTCCCATCGTCCTCAGGCCTCGATGAGGAGCGAATGAACCGGCGCGATTTCATAGCGGGTACTGCGACACTGCTAGTTTCGTCACGGACTTCGCGGGCAGAAGGGCCGCCTCGCCGGATCGGCTATCTTGATTCTGTGCTCAAAGAGTTGCCACGTTACAAGGTGTGGCTAGACAGCTTGCGCGATCATGGCTGGGTCGAAGGGAAGAACCTCATCATTGATTACCGGTCGATCGAGGGGCGTGCCGAGCGCATACCGCCTCTAGCGAACGAGCTCGTCGCTCTCAAGCCCGATGTGCTCGTTGGTGTGAGCCCGCAGATAGCTCTAGCCCTGAAATCCGAAACGGCAACCATTCCGATTGTATTCATCGCGGTGTTCGATCCCGTGGCGATCGGCCTTGTCCAAAGCCTGTCACGCCCTGGCGGCAACATAACGGGTCTTGCGACCTACGCGCCGGGAGATTGGATCGGAAAACGAATAGAAATCTTGCGGGAACTGGTTCCCAGCGCCTCCAAAATTGCGCTCTTGGTCAATCCCCGCAACCCGATTCACAGGCTGGTATTGGCCAATGAAGTATCCAGTACAGCCCGAAGCATGGGCGTGGCTCTGCCGATAGTCGAGGCAACCACGGCTGATGAACTCGATACCGCCTTTGCGTCGGCCGCCGCCCAGCAAGCCGACGCGATGATTGTTTTTAGCGACAATCTAACTGGTCAAGAGGCCCCGCGCGTTACCGCGCTCGCGGCAAATCATCATCTGCCTGCAATTTACCTTTTCGGACAAATCGCGACCGGCGAATTGATCGTGTACGGCCCCGACATAGCCGATCTGCTCCGCCGTGCTGGCGGCTACGTCGATAAAATTCTCAAAGGCACCAAACCTGCGGACCTACCAGTTGAGCAACCGACTAGGTTCGAGCTGACGATCAACATGAAGACTGCCAAAGCGCTCGGCCTCACTGTTCCGCCCTCGTTGCTCGTCCGCGCCGATGAGGTGATCGAATAGATATGCTTGCTGCCGCGCGCGAGCCCGGTTATGGCCCTTAGCAGACATGGCAGCCGGGTTCATCGACGTCCGCTTCCTTCGGTAGAGCGGTCACGGAGCGGGACAGGTCAGGACTTCAGCTTTTGACCCCACGTAAACCATTCGCGTTGATTTACGCGGCGCGTTCCTTGTCTGACTGCTCCTCTACGGCGGTCGCGGTTTCTTCCAACCCCTTTTCGTAATTGCCTGCGAACCTCTCAATACTATCGGCCCACATCCTCAGCATTGAGACCTGAAAGTGCATAATTGGCTTCAAGGCATTCATGCCGATTGCTGTCGCTGCGGCGATGCCTCTTTGTGGGTCGCGCGCGAAACGGTTTGAGTCAGCGGATTTGTCTGCCATGCTGTTCGCTCCTTCCCTCTGGCGTTATTTGCCTAAAGCTAGGTGTCGGGTTGAGCACTGCGTGATTCTAAACGTTCGGCCAAAATGTTATCTACCGCGAGCCTTGCAGCTCGGTCGTCATGCAATTCGTCCAGTTTTTTCAAGTAAGCGACAGCCGCTATTTGCAAGAGATCGAAATCATCTTCTCCGGTATCACAAAGATTGGCGACGTAGCGATAGAGGGCGGAACGCCGAGTATCGTTCTCGCTGATGCCGTTGTGTCGCAGCAAGTAGTTCCGCCAAGCAAACGCGCAGGCGCCTTCTGTGGCCTGAGAAGTCATGTGCACCTCCCAAAGGCCAGAGAAAGACTGACGGCCCGTTTCGTTCCGCGTATCTCTCAGATGTAATATTGTTCCGTAGCTGCGCTGCAAGGTGTTTGCAGCTGGACGACGTCGATGCTGCAGTCTGCAACTGTCGATAACCCAGTCGGTCAATGCGATTGGTTCGAACGGCCTTCGAGCGCACGCATTTCGAGTGGCGGGTTTGCGCGAATGATCGTGCGTGTGTTCCCCAGAAAATGAGACTGCACTACGTGCGAGACTTCCGGTTCTGGCCCCCAGCCGACCTGCCGGGCGCGTTCAGTCGTGGACCGCTTCTGACCCCCAAGTAGACGTTCAGTGCTGTTCAACCGGCCACAGCCTCCCGGCTGACCAGCGGGTATTTTTATCCGCAGCTCTTGGGTGCCGCCTTGCTGATCGGCAGTTCGCTTATACCCTGCATGATACAGGAATTGATGCGGTAGGCAGTGGCGCCCGCTCCATGTTTTCGACATGCGGTCACGCTAGATCGGCAGGGCAAAGTGGCCCACAAAAAGGGAGGTATCGATGTACATCAATTGGGACGTAACGATACGCTTTGATCCGAACTCAGTTCTGCCTTCCACAGAGCATGGCATTCCTGTTCCGAGCTACGGAAACTATGGTGGCCCAAACTATTCTGCTGGCGAAGAAGGTGGGAGGACTCCCGAGTTCGGGACAGCCGACTACTTGGCTCATCCTCCAAAGGACGATCTCGATCAGCTCTTTTATGCACACGATCTCGTCTATCAACATTTAAGAGATGGCACTGCGACCGCACTCCAGACGTTTGATGCAGACGCGAAACTGCTAGAGGGCATGTATGCGCTAACACAGTCAGAGCCGGCGCTGTTCGCTAACGACCCCGAAGCACTTCTCTATGAGGGGTTTGCCACTCTGGGCATTCTCGGCAAGATTGAAACTACGCCGGGTGAAAGTGAATATCTCCAAACAACGCTGCCTCCGGCCGAACAGCAGCTCTTCGCTGCCGCGGCAATACAAAGCTTTGAGACCGGACTCACTGAAACGCCAGGCAACGAATCCCGCAGCTTGCATGGCGCGTTGCACGTGTTCGAAGCTCATTTCGGAGATCTTCTGCTCGCGTAAGAGGAGCAGTTTAGAGGGACTGTCGATCGGCTATTTGCTGCCACGAGAAGGTCGCCCAACGGGGCGACCTTTGTTCGTCCCTCACGGCTTCCTTTGGGCTGCGAGTGTGTGCATGTCGGGCGGCAACATGTCTGAAGTTAGGGGTAGATCGGAAGTCGCTGGCTAACTGCTAGAATGACGCGATTGACCCGTAGCGGACCTGCCACCCGGTTCTGAAGTCCGGTTTTGACGCTAGCGGACACGACGCCGCGCCTATCTCGTTCTTCGCTCCCATTGCCGCCAACGGGGAAACGAGCGCGTGGCGTCACTAATGGTGGCCGCCCGATCCTCCACCACCCCCGCCATGTCCTTCGAGGAATACGTAATTCTGCCAACTGCGCATGCGCAGAAGGATTTTTCGGAGCAGTGACAGCTCGTGAAAATGCTCGGTGTAGATAGCGGCTTCGCCTTCCGAACCGAGCGGCACCTGGTAACCGGACACGTCATCGACGAGGTCAAGCCAGACCAGAGCCCGGTCTCCAGTCGGCGGCCCCTCGACATTCACTAGCGTGCCCGTGGTCTGAAGCTGGCCGCTGGCGATCGCATCAATCACGAGGCGGACCTTGGCCTTGAAGACGCGACCAGGTATGCCCTTGAACAGAACTTCACCTTCATTGCCAGGGCGAACACGCTGCAGGGTGTTTTGCTGGAACGCCGCTACCAAAGCCCGGTCCCTTTGGCTGTCGTTGACGAAAACCATGGCTGGACGGAAGGGCGCCGGGACCACATACACGCCCGGCCGCAGCGCCAGCTCGGTGACAAAGCCGCCTGTCGGGGCTCGAACAACGGTCTGGTCCAGATCGTATTGAGCATCCGCAAGCTCATTGCGCAAGCGCACGACGGCCGTATGTTCACCGTCAACTAATGCGCCGAATGCCTGTCGGGCTCGATCTTCTGCAGCAGCAGCCTCGGCGACCGTCTGTTTTGCCGCATCGAAGTTACGCGTTGCGGTGTCGAGTGTTGCCTTCGCCACAACGTTTTTCTGGAACAGCGTCAGCTGACTATCGTAGTTTTCCTGCGCGAGCTGCAGTTGGGCCTTCGCTTTTCCGGTCGCCGCCGAGGCCTGATCAACTGAAGCCCTGAGCTGGGCAACATTGGCCTCCGCGTCCGCCAGCCCCGCCCGCTTTTGCGCGACGACATATTCGTAAGGCTTGGGATCGATCTTGAAGAGAACTTCTCCGGCTTCGAGGTGCTGATTGGTACGGTCCTCAACCGGCACCTCGATCACGCGACCCTTCACCGCGGGGAGCACTGGGGTAACCGCGAAATAGATGCGTGCGTTGGTCGAAAACGGGTGGTTGTAGGCCATGGTTATGAACAGCAGCGCCAGGCCAACGGCGCCGCCGAGTACTGCTGTCACCAGCGTCCATTGATTGACCGGGATTCTGAAAATCTTGAAGATGGCATAGCAGAGTGCGGCGTAGGTCAATACGAGCAAGATTTCCATCTGCGACCTCCCACTCCGAGCTTTGAGCGAGCATCAGCTATCGCCGAGCACCTCGGCTCTTCGCATCTGCCCCTTCCGTCGCAGGAGCGCTCACCTCGGCAGCTGAACCCGATGATCCAGGCGACTCGACTGCAACCCGGCGCCCGCCTTTGCTCAATTGAGCTGCTCGATCTCCGATCTCGAGCTTGGCCTCGATCTCTGCCATGCGATGCCTGAGTTCCTCCAACTCAGCCACCGCCTCCTTCGGCGAGGCCGGCTCGCCCGGCTGGTGAGCGAACCCCCAGCCTCGATCCGGCTGATACATCATTGCCCAAATCCAAAGGAACGGCCACAGCACATGCAGCAAGAACAGGCTGATCCAGCCGGCGGCGTGGATCGCGTCCGCGTGCGGATGGTGACGCGCGTGCGCGATCTTGGCTGGAATGTCGTGGATCGCGATCATGCCGTACACCAGAACGATCACCACGAAGAACAGCAAGCCGAGTGCGAAGTAGTTCAGGAATGGATCTTCCATGTCACTTTCACATTTTGACTCTGGATCAAGAATCGTTCAACGCGCTGCGTGGGCTCCGCATCGTGCAGTGACCATCGTTCGAGCGTCGAGTGCACCGAATTTTAGTTCGGCAGCTCATTCGTACTGTGCGCACACGCCTCTTTGCCGGCGAATGCAGCGGCGGACGGCTCGACGGGTCTGGCAGATGGTGGTCCTCGCCACGCAGACGCCGTTAATGAGCGTTCGGCCTGGGCCGCAGCCTACGGCCACTTGCGTGATCATGTCGTCCGGCTGAGGTATCGGCGAGGCGTTATGGCATTTGCCGAGGTTGCAACCGCTAAGGCGAAGCCTGCCACAGCAATCAGTCGATTCATCTTGCCTCTCCCTTGATCGTTCAAGGCACTGACACTGCACAATGAAACGATACAACCTGCGAGGAGGCGAACCTTGACGTGGGTCAAGGTTTCAACAGTCCGAAAGAGAGCATGCGTCAAAGACGCTGACCAAAAACGAAGAGCAGCAATCGTGAGCACTCGGAACAGCGGGCCGCCGCGCCGGTGCCGATAAGGGTGACCGATGTCTGCTTGTGGCCCATCAGAGAAGTGACGACACCCCTCGTTGACGTCCGCTTAATGGAGCGGAGCGGACTGGATTTGCTCAGTCTGAGTTCTTCGCTTGTTGACCCGGAACGGGCATTTTGAACGTGTTGAAAGTCGGCGCCCCAAGAGTTTCACTAACTCGGTGGGTTGCTGGTATCAGCGCTGACGATGGCGATCGGTCTGACGCATAGTGTCTTCGTTCCACTAAATTGAACCATCGACATTTTTCGAAGGTGCGCGAAACATTTTCGTATCCCTGTAACTTAAGTTAATCGTGGGGCCTATCGAAAGGTCGCGATATGGAACCGACCAATCGAATATCGGACCACATCGACCATAAGACTGCCCGGTCGATCTGTGACGAGGTGGGTGACAGATTGCAACAGAGGTTACCTCTCGAAGCCTCGCCTCTGCCGCCCTACCTCGAACGTCTAGTCGATGAATTGCGCAAACAGGAGCGTCTTCCAATTGATGGCGTCGCAGCGCCCGCTAACCGTTTCCTTCATGCGACGCGGCGGGTAGTCGCTGCCGTTTGAGCGCGCAAAGAAGAAGTCGTCGCCGTTCCAAACCGGCGGCGGCTTTTTCGCAATCTTGTCGCTGGAAATGGTGGCGCAGGCCTTAAACGTAAACCTGTTGTCTTTCGATACAAGGAGTGCCGATGATTTGGAGAGAGCTTTCGGAAATATAAGACGCGTGCTCTAAAGATCCAACAGCCCCGCGTCGCCGCTCTCGTCGGAGAACGCCAGCAGCGTGCCCTTGGCGTTCCAGGCGAGTGCCGCGATCGGCGGGGTGCCGTTCTTGCGGACCAGGATCTCGGCGCCGTCCTCCAGCCGCACCATCAGGATGGTGCCGTCGCTATAGCCGGCGGCGAGGATGTCGCTCTTGGGATTGCAGGCGACGGCAACGACCCGCGCCTGGAGCGGCGCGAGCATTGCGGGCTCCTTGCCCATCGGGCCGTCCTTGCTGGCGAACGGCCACATGATGACGGTGTCGGCGCCCGAGGTCGCCAGCGCCTTGCCGCCCGCGCTCCAGGACATCGAGCGGACGCGAGCGGGATAGCCGGTCATGCGCATATGCCTGTTGTCGGCGAGCCGCCAGCCATGCAGCGCCGGCTCGTGCATCGCGGTGACCAGAAACTTGTTGTCCGGCGAGAAGGTGACGGCGTGATGCGAGCCGGCCCATGGCAAAAACTCCGCCGTCGCGGCCATGTTGGGAAACCACAGCGTCACACCATTGTAATGGGAGATCGCGACCCGCAGGCCTTTTGGCGCGAAGGCGAGACCGCCGACGGTCGAGGGCACCTCGAGCGACTTCTCCTCGCTCTTGCCGCTCTTGACGGTGGCGACCTTGCCGGCCGACCAGGCGAAGGCGCCGTCGGGATGCAGCGCCACCGCATCGATCCAACGCCGCTTGGGATCGGTGGCGAGCAGCTTCACTTCGCCCTTGGCGTCGAGCGCGACCACCTTGCCGTCGTCGCCGCCCATCACCAGGCGCTTGCCGTCGCTCGCGGTCGAGAGAATGCCGCCGCTATGCACGGCGACCTTGCTGACCTCTCCATTGGCATCGACCAGCGCGACGTTCTCCTCACCGCCGACAAAGGCAACGCGGTCGGACAGGAAGTGCGCGGATGTCACCGCCATTCCGAGCGCAACCGGGCGGACCCGGTTGGTGGCGGAGACGATGGAGCGGGATTCGTTGTCGGGATCGAACTCTGACATCACGAGACGATGCAGCTCTCAAAGCCCTTGCGAATGGCCTCTTCCGGCAATTCGCGGCCGATGAAGACCAGCCGGCTCTCGCGCGGCTCGCCGTCCTTCCATTTCCGCTGATGGTCGCCCTCCAGCATCATGTGGACGCCCTGGAAGACGTAGCGGTCGTCATCGCCGCGGAACGACAGAATGCCCTTCGAGCGTAAGATCTTCTGGCCCTCGGTCTGCACCAGGTTCTGGAGCCAGGGCATGAACATGCCGGGATCGAGCGGCTTGTCGGTCTTGAGGGAGAGCGACTGCATCTCCTCGTCGTGATAATGCTTCAGGCCATGGCCGTGATCATGGTGGTGGTGATGGTCGTGGCCGTGATGGTGGTGGTGATCATGGTCGTGGTCATGATCGTCGGCCTCCAGAAAGTCAGGCTCGATGTCGAGGATGCGGTCGAGATCGAAGGCGCCGCGATCGAGCACGTCGGCCAAGGCCACCGAGCAGCGCTCGGTGCGGTGCATCTTGGCGTAGGGGTTGATGCCGCGGATGCGGGCCTCGACCTCGGCAAGCTCGCCCTTGGAGACGAGATCGGTCTTGTTCAGCACGATGACGTCGGCAAAGGCGATCTGGTTCTTGGCCTCGGGCGCGTCCTTCAGCCGGTCGGATAGCCACTTTGCGTCTGCGACGGTCACCACGGCGTCGAGCCGGGCGTTCTTCTGCACGTCCTCATCGACGAAGAAGGTCTGCGCGACCGGCGCCGGATCGGCGAGACCCGTGGTCTCGACGATGATGGCGTCGAACTTGCCCTTGCGCTTCATCAAGCCGTCCATGATGCGCACGAGGTCGCCGCGCACGGTGCAGCAGATGCAGCCATTGTTCATCTCGAACACCTCTTCATCGGCGCCGATGATGAGGTCGTTGTCGATGCCGATCTCGCCGAATTCGTTGACGATCACGGCGTACTTCTTGCCGTGGTTCTCCGAGAGGATGCGGTTCAACAGGGTGGTCTTGCCGGCGCCGAGATAGCCGGTCAGGACGGTCACGGGAATCTTGGAAGACGTCACTTCAGACATAAGAACTCCGACATCGGGCATTGCGCGCGACGCGCGGCGGGGTGGCCCCCACCCTAATGGTCAAGCGCGCTGGTCAGGGCCTTTATATTGTGCCTGACCATGTCAATGTAAGTGGGGGCAGGCCCCTTTTCCGCCGTCAAACCGTCCGAAATCAGGGTCCCGCCGACTTTAGAACCGGTCTCAGCCGCGATCCGCCGGATCAGCCGGTCGTCACTGATATTTTCGAGGAAAACGGCCGGAATTTTTGCGGCCCGGACCTGGCTGATAATGGCCGCGATATCGCGCGCGCTGGGCTCGGTTTCCGTGGAAACCCCGAGCGGCGCGATGAACTGGATACCGTATTCGGCCGCGAGATAACCGAAGGCGTCGTGGGTCGAGATCACCTTGCGCCGTTCCGGTGGAATTTTCGCCAGGGTCTCACGCACTTCACGGTCGAGCGTTTCGAGCTTTTCCAGATAGGCCTTGGTCTGGGCGCGGAAGAACTCGGCATCATCGGGCGCGGCGGCGGCCAGCGCGTTGCCGATATTGGTCACGTAGACCCTGGCATTGGGGATCGACTGCCAGGCATGAGGATCGGCGCCCGAGCCGAGCTTCAAGGGCGCGATGCCGGCGCTGGCCGTGATGACGGTTGCCTTGCTACCTGACGATTGCACGAGACGCGGCAGCCAGCCTTCGAGGCCGAGACCGTTGACGATCACGAGTTTTGCGTCCGCGACCCGCTTCGCATCACCCGGCGCCGGCGCAAACACGTGAACGTCGCTGTTGGCGCCGACCAGCGTGGTGAGGTTGACCCGATCAGCCCCGATAGTGCGGACGAAGTCGGCGAGGATCGAAAAACTCGCAACGACGTTCAGCTTTTCAGCGGCGTGCGAGGGCGTGACCGCGAACTGCGACGCGAGCAGCAGGAACAGGATGCGCCGCATCGTCGTCATGCTTCGAGATGCCGGCCAGGAAACATCTGACGGACCAGCCCGCCGATGCGGCCGAACAGCACGGAGACGACGTAAAACACCGTCGCCACCAGGATGATCGCGGGGCCCGAAGGCACGCGGGTCTGGAACGACAGCACAAGCCCGGCATAGCCTGATACTGCGGCAGCGATCACCGCAATACAGATCATCGCCGTGAGATCCCGCGACCAGAACCGCGCGATGCCGGCCGGCATGATCATCAGGCCGACCGCGAGCAAGGTGCCGAGCGCCTGAAAGCCGTTGACGAGGTTGACGACGACGAGCGCGAGGAAGGCAAGATGCGCCGGTCCCCCGGCGCGGCTGACGGTGCGCAGGAACAAGGGGTCGACGCTCTCGATCACCAGCGGCCGAAAGATCACCGCGAGCACCAGCAGCGTGATGGTGGCGTTGAAGGCGACGACCAGCAGCGTCTGGTCGTCCATCGCGAGGATGTTGCCGAACAGCACGTGCAGCAGATCGATATTGGTGCCCTTGATGGAGACGATGGTCACGCCCAGCGCGAGCGAGGCCAGATAGAAGGTCGCAAGCGAGGCATCCTCCTTCAGGCCCGTCGAACGCGCGACGACGCCGGCGAGGATCGCGACCGCAAAGCCGGCGACCAGGCCGCCAAAAGTCATCGCGAACAGATTGAGGCCCGAGAGCAGGAAGCCGACCGCGGCCCCCGGCAGGATCGCGTGCGCCATGGCATCGCCGACGAGGCTCATCCGCCGCAGCATCAAAAAGACGCCGATCGGCGCACCGGCGAGCGACAGCGCAATGACGGCCGCAAGCGCGCGCCGCATGAACTCGAATTCGGTGAAGGGGCCGATCAGCGCGTCATAGATCATCCCGGTCACGCCGCCTGCGAGTGCGCGTCGTCGGCGCAGGCCGCCGCGCTGTCGTCGAAGGCCTCGCACATCCGCATCGCGACCATGAGGTTTTCCGGCGTCAGCGCCTCTGATGTCGGGCCCCAAGCCACCGGACCGCGTGCCAGCACCAGCGTCTCGCTAAAATGGTTGCGCACCATTTCGAGGTCGTGCAGCGCTGCGAGCACGGTGCGGCCCTCGCCATGCCAGCGCTTCACCAGCGCCAGCAGGTCGGTCGTCGTCTTGCTGTCGATGGCGTTGAAGGGCTCGTCGAGCACGATCAGGCGCGCATCCTGCAGCAGCACGCGCGCGAACAGCACGCGTTGCATCTGCCCGCCCGACAGCGTTTCGATGGGACGGTTCTCGAAGCCGGAGAGCCCGACGGCCGCGATGGCATCAAGGATCTTTTTACGCGCGGTCTTGCCGATGCCGCCGAACAGGCCGGTACCGCGCCAGAGGCCAGTGCCGACGAAGTCGAACACCGAGATGGGGAAGGAGCGGTCGATCTCGGCGCTCTGCGGCAGGTAGGCGATATCGCGCGCGTCGATACCGCCGAGATGAATGGAGCCGGCGAGCGGCTTGACGATGCCGACGATGCCACGGAGCAGCGTCGACTTGCCGGCGCCGTTCGGACCGATGACAGCGACCAGCGCGCCGGATGCGACCTCGCCCTTGAGGTGGTGAACCGCCGGATGGCGGTCATAGCCGAGCGTGACGTTGTGGAATTGAAGCTGCGCCGCCATGGTCACCTCATCGCCAGAAAGACGATGCCCCAGAGCACCGCGCAGACGGCGCTGGCCGCCATCAGGCGGCCGGCCATGGTCATGCGCAGGATCGACCAGGGCGCCGCCTGCGCCGGATGCGGCGCGGCGGGATCGTGGACATGGGCGTGCGTATGATCATGCCCATGCGCGTGGTCATGCCCGTGGCCGTGGGAATGCGCGTGGCCGTGCGAATGGTCGTGATGATGGGCGTGGGACGCGGCGGGAACCATGCCTGGGACGTTATATTATAACATTACCTCTGTCCACGACCGGCTCGCCGTCATTCCGGGGCGGCTCGAAGAGCCGAACCCGGAATCTCGAGATTCCGGGTTCGATGCTTTGCATCGCCCCGGAATGACGGTGGAAGCCGTCTCACGGCTTGCCGATCACCATGGCAATCGCCGCCGCCAGGAACGGGAACGGCACCGAGACCGCGCAGCGGAACCAGACGAAACGGGCCGGCATGAACGGGATTTCCCACAAAATCACCCGCTGGAAGGCAAACAGGGCCCAGGCGACGACATAGGCGACCACCTGCGGTACGCCCCCGCCCGACTTCAGCGCCACCGTGCCGATGGAGAAGCCGATCACGGGTCCGCCAGGGGTGGCGGCGCCGGCGACCACGGCAGTGATGATGCCGAGCCAGCCGCTGTCCGGCCCGAGCCAGCCGGTGATGACTGACTGCGGGATGATCGCCGCGATGTAGCCGGAGCCGATCACGCCGAGCGCGATGCGCGGCACGATGTTGATGAAGTCCATCGAGCCTTCGCGCAGCGAAGCCGTGAACACCGGCTGGCCGCGGCGGAAAGCGATCAGGCCGACGCCGATCACCGAGCCCCAGAGCAGGATGTCGATCAGTAGCGCGGCGCTCACGTCTCGGCCTCCTCTGTCACGCGCTTCGGATAGAGGCGGACATAGACGAAGCGGCCGAGCGCGCCCGCAAGCACCGGCAGCGGCAGCGAGATGATGATCCGCCACAGCGTGAAATCGGTGCCCATGATCGGGATTTCCCAGGCCACTGCGCGGCCATAGCCGATCAGCGTCCAGCTCACGACCATGGCGATCACGGCGCCGAAATCGGCGCCGACCGTGAGCAGCGCGCTGCCCACGGGATAGACGGTGAAGGGCCCGCCCGGCAGGATCGCGCCGAAGGCGGTGCCGATCAAAAGACCCTTCAAGCCGGATTTCGGCCCGAGCGAGCGCGACACCTTTTCGTGCGGCAAAATCTCCGAGATGAAGGCCCCGAGCAGGCAGCCTGCGAGCACGCGCGGGATGATGCCGCCAAACAGCGCGAGATCGTGGGTGAGGATGTCGAGCACGCCATCGGTGCCGTCGCGGCGCCAGACCAGCGCCGCACTGACCGCGACCAGCACGGCGATGAAGATGGTCGACCAGCCGATGGGTTTACGGATGCGCCCCGGCCGCGGCTCGGACTCCGCGTCCTCGGCAGGCGCCGGCTGTTTCGGGGAAGGTTCTGACAACGGGCTCGGATCTGGCGGGGTGGGATGCAAGACCTGATTAAAGACGCCGTCCGCGTGATGCAAACGGAACGATGATGGGGCTCATGCGCGCGCGGCGCAGGGCTCTGCGGGAATTCCGCGCAGCAAAAAAGGCGGCCGCGATGCGACCACCTTTTTCTATTCCGTCATTCCGGGGCGATGCGGAGCATCGAACCCGGAATCTCGAGATTCCGGGTCTGGTCCTTCGGACCATCCCGGAATGACCGAGTGACTCACTCACGCCTTGTCGAACAGCGACTCCACATATTCCCAGTTCACGAGGTTCTCGACGAACGCTTTCAGGTAATCCGGGCGGCGGTTGCGGTAGTCGATGTAGTAGGAGTGCTCCCAGACGTCGCAGCCGAGGATCGGGGTGGCGCCGTGTACCAGCGGATTCTCGCCGTTCGGGGTTTTTGAGATCTCGAGCTTGCCACCCTTGACCTGGAGCCAGCACCAGCCGGAGCCGAACTGGCCGACACCAGCGGCCTGGAAATCGGCCTTGAACTTGTCAAAGCCGCCGAGGTCCTCGTCGATCTTCTTGGCGAGCTTGGCCGGCAGCTTGGTGCCGCCGCCATTCGGCTTCATCCAGCTCCAGAAGTGGATGTGGTTGTAGTGCTGGCCGGCATTGTTGAACACGGCCGGGTTCTTGCCGAACGAGCCCTTGACGATCTCCTCAAGGGTCTTGCCTTCCCATTCGGTCCCCTTGAGCGCGTTGTTGCCGTTGGTGACATAGGCCTGATGGTGCTTGTCGTGGTGGAATTCCAGGGTTTCCTTCGACATGAATTGCCCGAGGGCGTCATAGGCGTAAGGAAGTGGGGGAAGCGTGAATGTCATGGGTTCTTGTCCGCAACTGGTGGGGAACGTGGCTTAACGGTCACCCCTTATAGAAGGTTCCTCGTCCGTAAAACACCGGTATTTGTGCAGACGGGTGATGCGGCGGCGTGGCTTGATGGCCCAATTGCGCGGCAGACCATCGGTCGTTCAGCAGGCCTGACGTTCGACGCAAAATATCATTGCGTTTGAGGCGCTTATAAAAGAACGAAGGCAGTGCCGGGCGAACGACGCGGAAGAGAGAATCATGAGCATCGAGATCGACATTTTGAACGGCAAGGCCTCGTGGCCGATCGCAAAGCCGCTGTTCGACGCGGTCTGGCCGCGCCATGAGACCGAGAAGCTGCCCTGGGGCCATATCGAATGGGCCGAACCCGATCTGCGCGTGCTGATCGAGGAGTCCGCGGGCGGGCTGGTCTGCCATGCCGGCATTTTTTTCCGCACCATCCTTTGGAACGGCCACAAGATGCATGTCGGCGGCATCGGCGGCGTGGCGACGCGCGAAGACTGTCGCGGCCGCGGCTATGCGACGCTGGCGCTGGAGGCCGCAACCCAGACCCTACGCGCCAACGAGGCGGCGCGGTTCGCGATCCTGTTCTGCCAGCCGCACAATTTCGCGTTCTACGAGGCGCGTGGCTGGCACCGCTTCACTGGCGAGGTCCATGCCGAGCAGGCCGAGGGCCGCATCCGCTACGATTTCATGACGCCCTTCGTCTTCGATCTCGGCCGCGCGCCGCGCCAGGGCACCATCGACCTATGCGGCCTGCCGTGGTGAGCCCTGCGTGGTGGAGGGCTGGCAGCACCGCCCCCGCCCTATAATATGTCACCCATCATCTAATTTCCGCCGCGTGACATATGACCATCGACGCCCCCGTTGACGCCGCCCCGGTTCGCGCCGCGGTCCCCTCCTCCATCAGCAACCTGCTGACCGCGCCGATCCTGCCGACGCTGCTGCGGCTCGCGATCCCCAACATGATCGCCATGGTCGGCAGCACGCTGGTCGCGATCGCCGAGACCTCCTATATCGGCCGGCTCGGCACCATTCCGCTCGCCGCGATCGCGCTGGTGTTTCCCTTCGCCATGCTGACGCAGATGATGAGCGCCGGCGCGATGGGCGGCGGCGTGTCGTCGGCGATCAGCCGCGCGCTTGGCGCCGGCAACCGCGAGCGCGCCGCGACGCTGGCGCTCCATGCCGCCATCATTGGCCTCTGCGGGGGGCTGTTCTTCACCGTGCTGATGCTGGTGTTCGGCAAGTCGTTCTTCACCCTGCTCGGCGGCCGCGAGCGCGTGCTGGAAGAGGCCAGCGCCTATTCGAGCGTGCTGTTCTCCGGCGCGGTCGCGATCTGGCTCGTCAACACGCTCGCCTCCGTGATCCGCGGCACCGGCGACATGCGGCTGCCTTCGATGACGCTGATCGGCGTCAGCCTGGTGCAGGTCGCGGTCGGCGGCACGCTCGGGCTCGGCCTGTTCGGCGTGCCGCAATTCGGCATGCGCGGGGTCGCCGCCGGCCAGTTGATCGCCTTCACGCTCGGTGCGCTGTTCTTCATCTGGTATCTCGCCGCCGGCCGCAGCCGGCTGGCGCTGAACTTTGCCGCGTTCCGCTTCGAGCGCGCGATGTTCCTGGACATTTTGAAGGTCGGCGCGCTCGCCTGTCTGTCGCCGCTGCAGACCGTGCTCACCATTTTGATCTTCACAAAGGTGCTCGCCACCTTCGGCACCGAGACGCTCGCCGGCTATGGCATCGGCTCACGGCTGGAATTTCTGCTGATCCCGATCACCTTTGCGTTCGGCATCGCATCCGTGCCGATGGTCGGCATGGCGATCGGGGCCGGCCAGGTGAAACGCGCGCGGCGCGTCGCCTGGACCGCGGCTGCGGCGTCCGGCATCACGGTCGGCCTGATCGGCCTGATCGTCGCGCTCGATCCGGCGCTGTGGGTCTCGCTATTCACGCGCGATGCCGGCGTATCCGCCGCCGCGCACGCCTATTTCCGCTTGGCCGGGCCCGCCTTCGCCTTCTTCGGCATGGGCGTCTCGCTCTACTTCTCCTCGCAAGGCGCGGCCCATGTCGGCGGGCCCGTGCTTGCCTCCACCGCGCGCCTGCTGATCGTCGCCATCGGCGGCGTCTGGCTCGCCACGATCACCGCGCCGGCCTGGACGCTGTTCGCGCTGGTCGGCGGCGCCATGGTGGTGTTCGGGCTTTTGACGGCGGCGTCGGTTGCCTTCGCGCGCTGGGGTAAATGAAGGCGGGCACGCCTCAGGCTCAAGCCGCCGCCATCGCCTTCAGCGCGGTTGCCGCCGTCGCATAGCCGCCTCGCGCGCCATCGATGAAGTGGACGTGATCGCTGCGCAGCGCCGACGGCGTGAAGCAGGTCATCATCGCCGCGTCCTGGCGGTGCAGCCCGTAACGGACGATGCCGTTCGCCGCCGCCGCGGCGAGACGCTCGCTCAATCCGCGCTCGAGCTCCGGCGTGCAGTCGAGGATCATGCGCAACCCGTCGTCATATTTGCGGAAGTCCGAGTTCTCCACCACCTGCTGCGTGTAGACTTTTGGCACGAAGCCGCCGACCTTGAGATCGAAGCGCACGATCACATAGGCGAACAGCGTATAGGCCAGCACGCCGAGGCGGCGCCTCAGCAGCGAGCCGCCGCGCTGCGCGCGCGCCTCGTAGTCGAGCCCCTGCGGCGGCCATTTCAGCGGCGGCCCCTGCGGCGGCACCGGCCGCCCCGCATCCGGGCTGCGTTCGACCAGCGTGAGGATGTCCTCGATCGCCTTGCGGAAGGCTGCCGGATCAGCGCCGCGCGCCGGCACCACCAGCACCGACAGGATCAGGCCGCGCGAAGCCGGAATCTCCTCGAATCGGCATGACAGGCCGGAGAGATCCGGCTGCGTGCCATCCGGCGCCTCCGCGACCGCGAACTCGCCGCGCTTCATCGCGGCTTCCGCCCAGCCAAGGCCGCCGCCGGAGAACATCGCATAGGACAAGTTCGCCGACGGCCCGAACCGCGCGACGCGCACGTCGAGTCCCTGCGCGCGGATCGCGCTCACCGGCACCAGCGCGACGCGCATCTTCAGATCCAGATCCTCCCGCACCCAGGTCGCGGTCGCGGCTAGCGCCTCGCGGGCGCGTTCGAGATCGCCAGGGGCGACCGCAAAACTGGCGCCGTCGCCGCCAAACACGAAGGGGAATTCCCGCCCCTCCAGCGCATTGGTGATCCCTGCGATGACGGCGGCGCCGGCCATGTTGACCGCCTTGTAGCGCTGCGCGGCGATCGCCTTGGTGGAATCGACGATGTCGGCGACCCCAATGGTCCAGTCGTCGGGCACGCGCGAATAGAGCGCGGGGTCCATCAGCTTGGCGAAGCCGCGGAAGACGGGGATGCTGCCGTAGAAACTGGACGCTGATGTCATTGTCAAAGCCGGAAGGTTGCTCGCCAAGATACGAAGAAGGTCGCGATCGGGTTCGTCGATCATTGGCTGAAACCGCGCCGGACAACAAGATCGCGCCGCGCTGCATTGCCGCAGGCCCGTCATTGATCGACATCAAACCGCCGACCACCAATGCCGTCTAGGAATTGACGGGGGTAGGAGAGTTGCGAACGGGACGATCGAGGTGGCCGACTTCAGCGACAAAGAGTCCATTCCGCCACTGCGCCGGCGCACGGGGCTGGATGCGGTCAGCGCGGTGAAAATGTCGGAAGACCTAACCGCCGCCGTCGATGCCTGGGCCGAGGCCCATCGGCTGACGCGCTCGGATGCGATCCGCGCGCTGGTCGAGATCGGCCTCCGGGCCGCGCCCGTGACCCACCCGGTCAATCATCCCGTCGCCGCCTATCCCACCGAGATCGAGGAACTTGCGGTGAGACAAATCGGCGAGATGCTCGATCCCGCGCTGCCGGCCGACGAGCGCGAGCGGCGCATCCGCCGCCTCACCGAGGGGCCGCCGGAGTTTTCAAGAGAGCGGATCGATCTGCGGAAGCCGCGGGACTGAAGCTGCGCGCAAGCAATACATTCGCTAATGCAGCTTCGTCTCTTCCTTGTCGCGCGCGGCCGGCGCGTGCATGTCGTGACAGCCGACGAGGCGGACGAATTGCTGCGGATACATTTCGTGACCGTGGTCGCCGGAATTTTGATGCGACATCGGCACGCAATTTGTGGCGCCCTGCCTGCTCTGCGAGGATTCCACGGATGTCCGGCCCAGATTTGAAGCGGTCATGAACTGCTCCCTGTCGATTAGGGCAGATCGATTGACGTACCGCCATCGATTGCGCGGCATCATAGGCACAAACCCGCCGAAAAGGAATTGAGTTGGCTCAACTCAATTATGGCAGCGATGTTCCCTTAAGCCGTATTGCCCGCATCGATGGTGAACACCGTGCCGGTGACGTTGCGGCCGCCCTCACCCAGCAGATATTCCACCATGCGCGCGACGTCATCGGTATCGGGCAAACGGCGCAATGCACTGCGGCCTGCGATGCGCTTGCGGCCTTCGTCCGACAGATTGTGCGTCAGCTCCGTGTCGATAAAGCCCGGCGCGATTGCATTCACGGTGATGCCGACCTTGCCGACCTCGCGCGCGAGCGAGCGGGTAAAGCCGGTCGCGGCCGCCTTGGTCGCGCCATAGACCGACAGGCCGTTATAGCCGGTGGAGGCGATGATCGAGGAGATGTTGATGATGCGCCCCTCGCCGTCAGCCATCATCTGCCGCACGACGTATTTCGACAGGATGATCGGCGACAACACGTTGAGCTGCACCAGCGCCTCGATCTCGGAATTGTGCATGGTCGCGAGCAGGCCTTCGGTGCCGAGGCCGGCATTGTTGATGAGGCCGTAGATCGGGCCAAATTCGTCGCGGAGCAATTTCGCGAAGGCTGGGATCGCGTCGATGACAGCGAGGTCGCAGGCGCGGAAATGCAGGCGGCCGTCCGCCTCGCTCTTTGCAGCCAGCAGCTCCTCGCTCTCGCGCCGCGCAGCCGCGATGACGTTGAAGCCGGTGCCCGCGAGACGCTTCGCGATCGCTAGGCCGATGCCGCGGCTGCCGCCGGTGACGAGAACGTTACGCATCTGATCGCGCCAGCTTTCCGGCCGGGGTGACGTCGAGCGCGTCGACGAAGCGGACCACCGCCGGCACCTTGTGGGACGCGAGCTGCGCCCGGCATTGCGTCACGATCTGGTCGCGGATCTCTTTTGCGCGCGCCGGATCCGTGCCGTCGGCCAGGATCACGTCGGCCACGACGATGCCGCCGGTGATCGGGCTCTTTCGCGATTTCGCGCGCGACATCCGCACATCCGGATGACGGTTGATAACGGCTTCGATCTCCTCGGGGTGAACCTTGAGACCGCCGATATTGATGATGCCGCCGCGACGCCCGACAAAGTAATAGCGGTCGCCGCGTAGCTCGACCATGTCGCCGCTATCGACAAAACCGTCGCAATCTGCGAGCGCGGTCGCATTGCGACCGACATAGGCGTGCGCGATGCGTCTGGAGCGGATGCGCAGCGAGCCGTCGACGACCTTCATCTCGACGCCGTTGCTGACCGTGCCGACGTAATCGGCCGGAAAACCTTCGAGCCCGTCATTGACGGCAAAGCCGACGCCGGCCTCGGTCGAGGCATAGGCGTGGCCGACCGATGCGGTGGGGAATGCTGCCTTCAAGCCGTCGAGCACCGCCTGGTCGGCAATCTCGCCGGAGAGGCGGACATAGCCCGGGGCGAACTTCGCGGCAGCGCCGCTCATCAGAAGCTTGCGCCAATGCGAGGGCGTGCCTGATATGTGCGAGACGCCGCGCTCGTTCAGCCGCGCGACGTGATCGCCGAGCGCTTCATGCGGATCGGACAGCACCATCGAGCCGCCGCTGAGCACCGCACGCAGGAAGATCTGAAGGCCGCCATAGCGGCGAATGTCGTAGAACGTCGCCCACACCGGTGCAGATCCCCGTGCGGGGCCTTCGGCGACGATTGCGCCCGTCAGGGCTTCGAGCGTATGCGCCGCGATCTTTGGTAGGCCCGACGTACCCGAGGTCAGCATCAGCCATTCGGTGGCGCGCTCAGTCTTCGCCGGCGCGCTTGCCGAGAGCGGCAATTGCGCCGTCACGATCAGCGCGATGGCCTTCTCAGTCCATTGCCCGGGATCATCGGTGACGACAGCGTCGATCTCGGCGTCCGCGATCAGCGCGTCGAGATGATCAGGATTGAGATCGGGCGGACACAGCAGCATGCGCCGCGCGACGCCGTCGAGCTCGATCATGGCAAGGCCGGATTTGAGCTGGTCCGACAGTTTCAGCAGCACGGAGCGGCCTGCCAGCTCACGCAGGCGCCCGCCCAAAACCGTGTGCGACAGGACGTCGGTCAGCGACACCACATGATGGGCGTCGGAGATCGTGCGGCCCTTGAGCTCCGGGCTCAGATAGTCGCGAAGCGCAAAAATCTCACGCGGGGACATTTTCGTAGGCCCGCACGAAATCCCCGATGGTCGAGGGGAACGCCGCGTCCTCGGAAATCGTGAAGGGGTCGGTGCCGATCTCGTCCTCGAGGCGGGCGACCAAGATGGCGAAGGCGAGCGAATCAAAACCCGTCTCATGCAGGGATAGATCGTCCGTCAGCGGCGGCAGCGTGACGTGCTGCTCCTGTGCGATCTGCTTGATGGCTTCAAGGATCTTTAACCTTACCGACATGGCCTGCTCGCTTCTTTATTGTTGCGGCGGAGTGTCGAGCACCCGCCTCCCAATGTGCTTGAGTATCTCGCGCTTTGTTTACCCGACAGAAGTAAATTCCTTCTTGGACAATTCAGATAAAATCCGACCTATCTCCGATTTTTCGTCGCTTCAGATTCGGATCGAGCCGTCCAGAATGGACGCATGGACGTTCCGGTCGAGCGCAACATAAACGCCCGATGTCGGGTCGGCGAAGAACAGGGGATCGGCGACCTTATCCGGATCAAATCCGTCACGCGCGAGCTCACCCTTCTTCTGCTTGAACGTATCGGTCGCATCGAGCTCGCGCGCGATGCGGATGAAGAGCGGGTGCGCATAGGCCGGCAGGCGTTTTGCAAGATGCGCGGCGAGACCTGAGAGATGAAAACCCTCGTTCACGACCAGCGCGCTCATGCCGGCGCGGCCGTCGGTGCCGGGGATGCTGACGCCGTAGGTGGTGGCATCGACGACGCCGGCGAAGTCGCGCACGGCATCGTTCACCTCTGACGTCGCGACGTTCTCGCCCTTCCAGCGAAAGGTGTCGCCGACACGGTCGACGAAGTGGAAAAAGCCCTTGTCGTCAAGCTGCATGAGATCGCCGGTGCGGAACCAGGCATCGCCCTTGGCGAGCACATCGCGCAAAACCTTCTTCTCGGTCTCGCCGGCATCCGTGTAGCCCTCGAAGCGGCCGCCGCCTTCATCGGCGACGCCGATGCGCCCGATGGCTTCACCCACCTCACCGCGCCCGCACGTCAGGCAAAGGCCGTCAGCGTTACGCAGCGGCGCGCCGGTGTCGGAATCGACCTTGACGATCGCCGCCGGGAAGCGATGCGCGAGCAGCGGCGGAATGCGGCCGATTGCACCTGGCTTGCCCTCGACGTTGAACAGCGAAAAATTGCCCTCGGTCGCGGCGTAGAATTCCAGCACGCGCGGGATGGCAAAGCGCTCCTGAAAGTCGTCCCAGATGTCGCCGCGCAGGCCGTTGCCGCAGACCAGCCGCAGGCGATGGCGGTTCTCGTATTCGGACGGCGGCGCCTTGAGGAGATAACGGCAGAGCTCGCCGATATACTGGAACAGCGTGCAATCGAAGCGCACGATGTCATTCCAGAAGTTCGTCGCCGAAAATTTTTCGGCAATAACCACCGAGCCGCCGGCGGCCAGCATGCTGCAGGGCGCGACGATGCCGCCGACCGAATGGAACAGCGGCAGGCAGTCGTAGAGCCGGTCCTGCGGCGTGGCGCCGGTGAGGCCGGCGAACCAAAGGCCCCAGTTGAGAATGCGGCGGTGGCTGATGCTGGCGGCCTTCGGCAGGCCCGTGGTGCCGGACGTGTAGATCAGCAGTGCACGGTCGTTGATGGTGACGTCGCCATGCTCCTCCGCCGTGAGCGGATCATCGCTGACGGCTGCGAGTGCGACGTCGATCGAGCGTTCTGCTCGGGCATCGCCATGCGTCCAGATCTTTGGCGACGATTTCAGATGCGGCGAGGCGCCTGCCAGTGCGTCCGTCAGATCATGGGCGACGATGAGATGAGAGGACTTTGCGACGTCGATGCAATGCGCCAGCGACGGTCCGACCAGCTTTGTATTGAGCAACGCCACCACACAGCCGACCCGACTGATGCCGAGCCAGGCCGCGAGATAGTCGGCGCCGTTCGGCATGATCAGGCCGACCGTATCGCCCTTGGCGAGACCGACCGAGCGCGCCCAGCGCGCATAACGGTTGATGCGCCGCGCCAGCGTGTCGTAGTCGATCGTCACATCGTCGGTGAGAAGCGCGGCGCGCTCCGGCTGGCGCCTGGCCCAATCATCCACGACATCGGCGAACAGCCGACCCTGCAGCGTCTCGATGCGCGCGGTGAGCTCGATCGCCTTCAGCCAGATCTTTGATGCGGAGGGAGCTTTGACAGCTTTGAACTTTTCTTGGGGCTGCTCGATGATGCCGGTGGTCATTGGCCTGTTCTTTCGGCAGGTCTCGTCTCTCGTGCAGTAGCTATAAACCGCGAGCCCCTGACCAGGTGTTAAGAGACAGGGTAAAACACAGTTAGTCCTGCATTAACGCCAGCTATCCTTTACCAAGCCGAAGGGAACGGCGTGCGGGCGCAGGCAAATCTTGCGATACGGGCCTTAACGAGAAGAAGAGGCTCCCATGATCAGCAAGAGAACTTTCCTTCAGTCGGCCGCCTGTGCCGCGGCCACCCTCGCCGCTGACAGCGCCTTTGCGGTCGGTAACCCCGCCTATCCCTCACACAGTGTGAAATGGGTCGTGCCTTATGCGCCGGGCGGCGCGACCGACGTGTTGTCGCGGCTGCTGTGTCAGCGCCTGTCCGACAGGCTCGGCCAGACTTTTGTGGTGGAAAACAAGCCGGGCGCCGGCGGCAATATCGGCACACAAGCGGTGATCGCGTCGGCGC
The DNA here is from genome assembly GCF_024758505.1 of Bradyrhizobium arachidis. Lineage (NCBI taxonomy): Bacteria > Pseudomonadati > Pseudomonadota > Alphaproteobacteria > Hyphomicrobiales > Nitrobacteraceae > Bradyrhizobium > Bradyrhizobium arachidis. The sequence goes on from NZ_CP077970.1 coordinate 8,166,836, forward strand.
CTGATGGCTACACGCTGCTGCTGACCTCGACGGCGAATGCGATCAACGCCTCCTTCGATCCGGCGTTGCCGTATGACTTCGCCAAGGGCATCGCGCCGGTTGCCGGCGTCGCGCGCATTCCGCTGGTGCTGGTCGTCAACAACGACCTGCCGGTGAAGTCCGTCGCGGAGTTCATCGCCTATGCAAAAGCCAATCCCGGAAAACTGTCGATCGCCTCCTCCGGCATCGGCACCTCGCTGCATCTCTCCGGCGAATTGTTCAAGGCGATGGCGGGCGTGCAGTTCACGCACGTGCCCTATCGCGGCTCCGCGCCGGGATTGACCGACGTGATGAGCGGCCAGGTGCAGGGCATGTTCGACAACGTGACCTCGTCCTTTGAGCTGGTGCGCGCCGGCAAGCTTCGCGCGCTCGGCGTGACCACGCGCGAGCGCTCCGACATCTTGCCGGATGTGCCAGCGATCGCGGATACGCTTGTCGGCTTTGAGACCAGCTCGTTCTACGGCGTCGGCGCGCCGCACGACACACCGCCCGAGATCGTCGGTCTCCTCAACCGCGAGATCGACACGGCGCTGTCCGATCCCGAGATCAGGCAGCGCATCACCGATCTCGGCGCCATCGCGCTGCACGGCAATGCGGCCCAGTTCGGCGGCATGCTGACCGAAGAAACTGCGCGCTGGCGAAAGGTCGTCGAGCTGTCGGGCGTGCGGAAGGAATAAGGGGAGACGTATCCCGCGCTAGGCGGTCTCGAACAAACGGGCTATCTTCTGCTCTACCTTGCGTTGTCCTGACTATGACAGGGAGGCGACCCCGTGGCTCTCGACCCTTCGCAGATTCCGGTTCACGCCGCGACGTTCGAGCAGCCGCTGATTATTCTTGCGAACCGCCTGCGAGCCGAAGGTCCTGCCAGGGTCGTTGCGATCGGCTCGTCGACCACGGCGGGCGAAGGCGGCATCGCACCCTATCCGCAACGGCCGCTGGCCGAGCTTCGGAACCGATTCCGGGGACCATTTCCCAAGGCCACGATCGATGTGATCAACCGGGGCGTCGGCGGCGAAGAGGCCCCTGCGGAGCTAAGGCGGTTCGACCACGACGTCTTCGATCTGAACCCAGACCTCGTCATCTGGCAGGTCGGCACAAATTCGGTCTGGCAACCTGCCGACCAGAACCCGCCCTCGTTCAGGGAAACCACACAAGCCCTTAATGACGGCGTAGACCTGCTGCTCGCCCGGCGGATCGACGTGATTCTGATGGACCTGCAATACGTGCCGGCGCTGCTGACACCGGCCAAGATCGACAAGGCGCTCGCGATGGTCGATGCGATCAGCCAGATCGCACACACGAAGGGCGTCAGTGTCTTTCGCCGATTCGAGCTGATGAAAGCCTGGCACGACGTGGCAGAAATCTCGTTCGACCGGATGGTCGACCCAGGCGATGACACCCGGCTGCACGCGAGCGACTGGACCACAGAAAAAATGGCCGCGCAGCTGGCCGGTGCGATTGTCGACGCGGTGAACAGGGCGCCACCGCCATCAGGAGGCGTACCAAGCAGCTAGCGCGGCATGCGACGCACTGGCAGCCCTAGTAGACCGGCTTGCGCCTGCGTGGCGGAGGAGGCTGGTTGCCGGCATAGTAGGGATTGACGTCGCACGTCGCGGCAAGGCCCGACGCTGTCGCCCTGCATTGTTCCAATGATGTGAATGAGCAGTCGAAATAGTCTGCTCCCATGAAGCTGCCCCCATAGCGATGCATGCAGACCGGATAGCGCGGATCGTACCTCTGGGCGTCGGCCGGCGAGGCCGCAAGCCACATGCCGACCGCCATGATGATCCCGAATGTCGTGCGCATGGTCTTCTCTCCCGCAACGGCGCGACGCAACGGTCGCGTGGAACCCTTACCAGACTGACACGCGGATACAACTGTCCCTCAGGCCGGTCGCCGCGCGCCTTATGCCACGCCTCCGACGAAGGAATAAAGTCGTGCGACCGCATATGTGCTCATATCCTAAGGTCGGACTCTCTCTTGGCCGCCCCTCTTGTGTTAGACTTCACGAATCACCGCGAAGCACCTTTCCGCACAGCGCACATTTCCCCGCACATGGATCCGTATCCCATGCTTGCGACCATACTTCTGTTGCTGGTTTTCGGACTGATTCCCTGCGCCGTCATCATTGCGGTCTACGAGCGCGCGGCGCACCGGACGCTGCGGCGAAAACACTGACACGAACCTGACGTCCGGGATCGGACCGACGCGGCTCTCTGCGCCGGATCATGCTCTAGCACGGCAGCAGGCTGGTCTTGCGGGCATAGTTGAGCATGGCGAATTCGATGCCGGGACCGCCCTCGACGACCATGCTGTCCTTGATCTGGTGAAACGCGAGCCCACCGTCGAGCGCATAGAGCTCGTCGGTCAGCGCCGCGAGGCGCTCGCCCCACTCCTTCTTGTCGTCACCATGGAAGTAGGCCTCGCGTCGGCGCTGGGTATCGCGGACATAGGGTTTTGCGAACATATCGAGGCCGCGCTGGAGGATCGCCGCCTGCGCGGTCATGCCGAGCTCGATCATAGCTTCCCGCACCTCGGGCGCGAGCGCGCCCTCCGAATTGTAGAAGAACTGGTGCACGCCTCCGTTCATGAACTCGTCGTTGAAGGCGGACATGACCAGCAGGGTGCGCTGTGGCCTCGTGAACGAGGCGAGGCGCTTCTCGATTTCCGGATAGGGCCGCCACAGCGAGACCATGTCCTTCCAGAGCGCAGACGTCAGGATGCGCAGACGATCTTGTTCGTTGAGATGGGCGCGCTCGCCCTCGATCCGCTGCCACAGTGCGGGCTTGCTCTCGACGAAGGCGGTGATGCGTTTGGCCAAAGCCGCCTTGCTGCCGAATTCGCGGGCGAGCGCCATCATGCGATAGTCAAAGGCGTTGAGCGGCGCAGGCCTGGAGGTGACGGCGTCGATCTGCGTGGACGGCTGGCTCCAGCCGTAGAAATTCCAGCGCGTGTCCCTATCGAGCGGGTAATCCTTGCCGAACAGCGCCATGGCACGGGTAAAGACGTCGTGCTCACGGGTCATGCCCGCCGCCTTCAGGGCGTCGCGGACCAGGGGCGCTGCGTCACCGGCTTCACCACTGAGGAACGTGTGCAGCCCGTCGCGGCCAAAATAGTGCCACAGCATATAGAGTGTCGCGAGGTTGCGGGCGTCCTCGTCCAGCGGGGCGATGAGCTTTGCATATGCTTCGTGGCCGTCGAGGATGACGCGCAAGCTGGCGTGGAGATTGACGTGCTCGATCAGGCTCCAGAACGGCACCTCGCTCAGTGCACCGGTCTCGCGCTCCGCCGGCGACGCCCGCAAGCGGCAGCCATTGTTGGCGGCATCGGGCTCGTGCGGAATGGGAATCCGCGTCTCGAGGATGCTGCGCGGCGATTTTGGCACATCCGGCTTGGTGCCGTCGTCAGAGGCCGCATACGCGGATGCGGACAGCGCGAGACCGAAAGCAAGCGCAAGGATGGGACGGAAGTGACGTGACGGGATGAATTGCATCCCCGTTCGTCGGGCGCGTCAACGACAGGGTTCAACGTGGACGCGCTTCTTGCCTAGTGCCGTCATTGCAAACGCTCGCCTCGTTAACCGAGGCCCTGTAGCACCAGCCGGTTCAGCCGCGCCGCGAATGCAGCCGGATCCTCCGGCAATTCGCCGTCGAGGATCTGCGCCTGCTCGAGCAGGAGCAGACTGAGGTCGTCGACCGTCGTCGAGCCGGCCGCTGCCTTTGCGATCGCGGTGACGAGCGGATGGCGCAGGTTGATCTCGAGGATCGGCTTCGAACGCTCGCCGCGGTTCTGCTGCGCCAGAATGCGCTCGAGCTCGCGGCTCGGCCCCTGGCTGTCAGCGACCAGGCAGGACGCGGAGCTGGTGAGCCGCGTCGACGCCTTGACATCGCTGACGCGTTCGCCGAGCGAGCCCTTGATCACGGCAATGGTCGCGGCCTCGTCGGCGGCCGGCTCGTCCTTCTTCTCTTCGTCGACGCGCGGGATCAGGTCGAGATTGAGATCGCCCTGGCTCAGCGACTTCAGCGGCTTGCCGTCGAACTCCGACGGCATCGAGGTCCAGAAGGCATCGACGGGATCGGTGAGCAACAGCACCTCGATGCCGCGCGCGGTCGCCGCTTCCAGCCGCGGATTCGACTTCAGCCGCTCGATGCTGTCGCCGACGAGGTAATAGATCTCGGTCTGGTTCGGCTTGAAATCGGCAACGACCTCCTTCAGCGCACGCTTCTCTCCGGTCGTGGTGGTGAAGCGCGACAGCGACAGGAGTTTTTCGCGGCGCTCGAAATCCTCGTAGATGCCTTCCTTGACGACGGCGCCGAACGCGTCCCAGATTTTTGCAAAGTTCTCCGCGTCCTTGTCGGCGAGGCTTTCGAGCTCGCTGACGACCCGGGTGGTCACGGCTTTCCGGATCTGCGCGAGCTGCGGATTGTTCTGCAGCATCTCGCGCGAGATGTTGAGCGGCAGGTCCTCGCTGTCGACCACGCCGCGGACGAAGCGGAGATAGCCGGGCAAGAGATCGGCGTCGTCGGTGATGAAGACGCGGCGCACGTAGAGCTTCACGCGGCCCTTGCGCGACGGCTCGAACAGGTCGAACGGCTTCGTCGACGGCGCGAACAGCAGCACCGCATAGGAGTAGCGACCTTCGGCACGATAGTGCAGCGTCATCGCGGGATCGTCGAAGGCGGTCGCGATCTGCTTGTAGGCCTGCTTGTAGTCCTCCGCCGTCAGCTCCGATTTCGACCGCTGCCACAGCGCGCTTGCCGAATTGATCTGGCGCGGCTCACCCTCTTCGGGCACCAGCTCGATCGGAAAGAGGATGTTGTCGGAATAGGCGCCGACGATGCGCTCGATCTCGTAAGCCTCGAGATATTTCTTGGCGTCATCCTTCAGATGCAGCACGATCTCGGTGCCCCGTGTCACGCGCGCCGCATCCTCGTCGCTGGCACGCGCGATCTCGAAGCCGGAGCCGCCGGAGGACGTCCAGGTCCAGACATCGCTCTCGCCGGCGCGGCGGCTGATCACCACGATCCTGTCGGCGACCATGAAGGCGGAATAGAAGCCGACGCCGAACTGGCCGATCAGGCCGAGGCCGTCCTTGGCCTCCTTCAGCTTGGCGACGAAGGCCTTGGTGCCGGAGCGGGCGATGGTGCCGAGATGGTCGATCAGCTCCTGCCGCTCCATGCCGATGCCGTTGTCAGCGACGGTGAGCGTTCCGGCCTGCTTGTTTGGAATGATGCGGATTTTTGGCGCCTCGCCCTCACCCAGCAGCGCCGGAGTGGCGATCGCCTCATAGCGGAGCTTGTCGCAGGCGTCCGACGCGTTGGAGATCAGCTCGCGCAGGAAGATGTCGGTCTCCGAATAGACGGAGTGCACCATCAGGTGCAGAAGCTCGGACACCTCGGCCTGGAAGGGCTGCGTATGCGCAGCCGTATCTGACGTCGTCATGCGTTTACCTGGTCAAATCCATCAGGGGAAAACCCGGATATAGCGCAGGAGAGCCAGGGATCAAGAGCTTGTGATCGATACCCGATGGCCTTCTGCAGGAACGGCTCCCCGCCGGGGCGGCCGAGGACGGCTCGAACCGGTCGAAGCCCCAGTGGGCCGCACGTTTCCTCTTCACGGAAACGCTACTCGGATACTGTGATTCTTGCCGCTAAAAGCGTCGCCCCTGCGATTGCCATCACCATACTTTAGCAATGAATTCGACCGCCAAAGCGAACCTCGCCGCATTCAGCCACGATGCCCGCCTCTATCTCACCCTCGGCATCGCCAATTGGTCGATCTTCATCGACCACATCCCGAACAATGTCGTTAACCTGCTGACGCTGCGGAATTTCGGCTTCAGCGGCGCAGCCGACCTGTTCGTGTTCGTGGTGGGCTATGGGGTTGCGATCATCCACGGCAAGATGGTGCTGGAGCGCGGCTTCGTGGTCGCAGCGACGCGCATCTTCCGCCGGGTCTGGCGGCTCTACGCCGCCTATGTGGTGCTGTTCGTGATCTATATCGACACGATCGCCTATGTCGCCTCGCAGTCGAGCTCGCCCGAGATCATCCACGAATACAACATCTCGGGGATTCTCGAGCATCCCCTGCGCATCCTGGTACGCGGGCTGGTGTTGCAGGAGGAGCCGCTGAATCTCGACCTGTTGCAACTGATGATCCCGCTGATGGCGTTCTTCCCGCTCGTCTTGTGGGGCCTGATGCGGCGGCCGAACCTGACGCTGCTCGCCTCCGTCGCGCTCTATGCGGCCGCACGATATTTCGGCTGGACCTACCGCCTCTACCCCGAGGGCGAATGGACCTTCAATCCGTTCTGCTGGCAGTTGCTGATGGTGCTGGGCGGCTGGTTCGCGGTCACAGGCGCGCCCAGCCGTCTGCACGGGCTATCGTGGCTGCGGGCACTTGCCGGCGCCTATCTGGTGTTGGCGATGGCGATCACGCTGGCGCGGCATTGGCCGCCGCTGGCCGCCTACGTGCCGGACGCCGTGCTCGGCGCGTTCACGCCGAACGACAAGGAGAACCTCGCGCCCTATCGCGTGCTGCATTTCCTCGCGCTGGCCTATCTCGCGACCTATCTGGTGCCGGCCGACCACCCGGCCTTGCAATGGCGGTTGCTCCAAATCGTCATCAAATGCGGCGAGGAATGGCTGGCGGTGTTCTGCATCGCCGTGTTCCTGTCCTTCGCCGCGCATCTGATCCTGATCACCGGCCCCAACCTGGTCGCCATGCAGATCGCGGTCAGCCTGCTCGGCTTCGCCGCGCTGGCGGCGGTGGCCTATTACGTCTCCTGGTCCAAGTGGCAGGATTTGCCTGCCGCTGCACGGCAGCGGGCGTAGTGCGGCTCTAGGCAATCGCGGCGAGATAGCGCGCGACAGATGCCGCGAAGGCGGCCTTCGCGCCCTCGGCGATATTGCGGCCCCACCAGGCGCCATAAATGCGCTCGAATGCAAACGGCGCGACGCTGTCCGCGATGCGGCGCACGGCGGCTGCGTTGAGCGGCGTGTAGTTCGGATAGGAGTACATGAAGCTGACGAAGCGGCGGTCCATCGTCACCTGCGCGATGTCGCCGGTGAGCAGCGCACCCTTGCCATCCGCGCCGCGCGCCCAATGCAGCATGGTTGCGCCGGCGAAATGGCCGCCGCTGCGCAGTAGAACGACATCGTCGGAGATGCGGTGAGTGTCGCCGGTCCAATGCACGACCGCGGGATGCGGCCGCGTCACCCATTGGCGATCGTCCGCGTGAAGATAGACCGGCGCGCCGCCAAAGGCGTCGCTCCAGTCGGCGAGCGCGCCATAGTAGTGCGGATGAGAGATCGCAATCGCCTTCAGTCCGCCAAGGGATTTGATATGAGCGATTGCCTCCGCCGTGGCGAGCGGAACGCAGTCCCACATCACGACGCCGCCGGCGTCGGGCACGAGCAACGCCCGTTGCCCGATCGCAAAGCTTGGCTCCAGCGCGAGGCCGGTGAGGCCAAGATCGTCGCGCCAGACCAGGCGGCAGCGCTGCGCCAGCTCCTCGCGGGTCAGGAACGTCTGGCCCCTCCAGTTCACATATTGGCGCTCGTCCTCGCAGATCGGGCACGCCGCGGGCGGCCTGTCGCCGGCAGGAAATTGCGCGCCACAGGTTTCGCAGGTCCAGAGAGGCATCGTCTTCGGCTCCTTGGCAGCAAGGCTGGTTACCACCTCGCGCAAATCGTTCCGGCATGGTTGCATCGTACAGATGCATGTGAAATATTCATCTATCTAAAAATGCATTTCATCAAAAACTGAGACCCTTACGACCAACCAGTCTCAGCACAATTCGTTGCTCCATATTTTTTTCCGACGCGGGAAGCGGCCAATGCACCAGGCATTTGCTCTATGGGGATACAGCATCAGTGCAGGCGAATTCCTGGCTGGTGTCGCGATCTACCTTGCTGTGGCGATCGCGGCGATCGTCCTCATACCTCGGATCTCGGTCAGGGGCGGGCACTACCACTCTCTCGACGCCAAAACCAAGATCGCCGACCTTCGCGGCAAGGTCAGGCAATCCGTCATCCAGGTGGTGGGCGGCATCACGGCGGTGGCCGCGTTCATCGTCACGATTCAACAAATCCGGGACAACGAGGACACCTTCAAGGGAAAGAAGGCCGATCTGCTCGCGAATTCCATTTCAGGCCTTTTCGATGACAAGGCAGCGCCGAAAGACACCGCAAAGGCGATGTATCTGCTGTCCTACATCGCGACGAGCGATCCCAGCTATCATCGCATCGTCTATGACGCACTTGCGACGCACGTCCGCACACTATCCGGGAGCGCGTGTCGCGAATTGGAAGACTCGGAGACGATGCAGAACCTCGATCTTCAACTCGCCCTGCGCGTCATTGGCGACCGGAGTCCTTCCGCTGATCCGACCAAGAAGCGCATCAATCTCGAAGGCTCATGTCTGATTGGCGCCGATATCCGGGATGAGCCCGGCATCGTCGCGGGTCTTCGCCGCGCGCGACTATCCAACTCCCTGCTCTATCGCGCCGACTTTACCGGGATCGATCTAACCGGAGCTGAATTGAAGGGCATCTACGCGAGCGATTACAAATCCTACAATTTTCAAGTGGCTGACGGCTATCAGTTCAACCGCGGTGTCGAAGGTGACGATCGCGGCAACGTCGACTGGGCGCCGGAAACCGAACGGCGAAAGCATATCCTGCTGTTCGTCGGCGCCACCCTGACCGACGTGGATTTCCAGACCGCCGAACTCGCAGGAGCCGACTTCAGCAGGGCGGACCTGACCGGCACCAAGTTCCTCTACGCAAATATTTCTCGCGCGAACTTTATCGGAGCGAAGGGACTGGACAAGTCGACGATCAGGGACGGATGCGTCGGCAACAAAGGCTTCGACGATGACGAGATGAAGCGCCAACAGCCGTATTTCTCGAAAGCTGACCGCGAGAAAATTGGCCCGATCAAGCCCTGCCCGTAAATCTCAACGCGAACAAGGCTCGTAACTCAGGCCCCGCATCGCGGGGCATGCGTCGTGCTCCATTCCAATACAGACCTGCACGAGATGGCGTCGAGGGCCGAACCGCAAGGGATTTAGGAACCAACGCGATCAACGCCGGTTACGTCTTCGCAACCCTTGAAGGGACCACGCCCGACATTTCGATGACATCGCGTTCCCGCTCACCCCGTCTCTGGCCCCTCCTCGCGCTCAATTTCTTCATGGCCGACATGCAGTCGGGCATCGGGCCGTTCGTCGGCGTCTTCCTGCAGGCGCATGGGTGGGCCAGCGGGATGATCGGCACGGCAATGACGATCGGCAATGTCGCGGGCATGCTGATCACCACTCCGATCGGCGGCTTCATCGACGCCAGCCGCAACAAGCGCATGTGGGTGGTCATTCCCGGGATCTGCGTCGTCGCGGCCTCCGCGATCATCCTGATCTCGCAGAATTTCTGGGCGGCGACGGCCTCGCAGGTCGCGCAATCGCTCGCCAGCGCCGCGATCGTGCCGGCGGTGACGGGCATCACGCTCGGAATGGTCAAGCAGAAAGGATTCAACCAGCAGAACGGCCGCAATCAGGCGTTCAACCACGCCGGCAACATGGTCGGCGCGGCACTGTCGGGCTATCTCGGCTGGGCCTACGGCTATGTCGCGGTGTTCGTGCTGGCGGCGGCCTTCGGCGCCATCGCGATCGCCTGCGTGCTGATGGTCCCGCCCCGGGCGATCGACGATCGCGTCGCGCGCGGCAGCAAAGAGGACGACTCGAAGGCGCCGCCGGACGCGATGAGGATGCTGCTGAAGCACAAGCCGCTGCTGGTGCTGGCGCTTGCGCTCGCGATCTTCCACCTCGGCAACGCCGCCATCGTTCCCCTCTACGGCCTCGCGGCGGTCGCCGACGAACAGGCCAACGGGCCGAGCTTCGTCGCAACGACCGTCGTCATCGCGCAAGGCGTGATGGTCGTGACGTCTCTGATCGCCATGAAGGTCGCCAGCAAGCGCAACTACTGGCCGGTGATCCTGGCCTCCTTCATGTTCCTGCCCATCCGCGGCGTGCTCGCCTTCTTCCTCACGGGCTGGTGGGGCGTCGTTCCCGTGCAGGTGCTGGACGGCATCGGCACGGGATTGCAGACGGTCGCCGTGCCCGGCATGGTCGCAAGCTCGCTCAACGGCACCGGCCGCATCAATCTCGGCCAGGGCGCCGTCATCACCGTGCAGGGCGTCGGCGCCAGCTTAAGCCCCGCGCTCGGCGGCTGGATCGCCGAATGGATCGGCTACGGTCCGACCTTTCTGCTGCTCGGCGGCTTCGGGATCGCCTCAATGGCGCTATGGTTCGCGTTTGGCGCTGCCGTGAAGAAGTACTGAGAGGCCGGGCCCGGCCTCACGGTGCAAATCGCCGGTTCAATCCAACCCTGAACGTGTGCAGCTCGATATCCCCTCCCGTCAGGCTGGTGCCGGGAATCGAGAGCGAGACGTTGCGACCGAGATTGAGGTAGAGATATTCTCCCTTGAGCGACCATTGCGGGGCGAACGCCCACTCGCCGCCTGCGCCGGCCGCGTATCCGATGTTGAAGCCGCTCGTGGCGGCGTGTCCGTCGAGCGCCGCCGGAAAGCCGGCGATCAAGATATTGTTGGTCAATCGGACATGGCTGCTGTCGAGGCTTGCCTTGACATGACCCCAGGCGAGGCCGCCCGTGGCGTAGAGCAGCCAGCCATTGCCGCCATAGCCGAGGCGGCCGCGCAGCGTACCAAAATAGTCGATCTCCTGCTTCACCCCGACCTGGCCCGCGTAGTTATCGAAATCGCCGATCAGGAAGACGGGCCGCAGCGCGTACGCGCCTGTCGCGGACCCACGAATGCCTGACGCGCTGATGTCGGCTTCGATGCCCGCTACCGTATGTCCGGATTGCCAGTTGTAGCCGGCCTGCACGCCGCCCAGCCAACCCGACTGCCCGACGCCGAGCGTGAACGGCGGAGAGGTCGTTGACGTGACCGGATTGATGCCGGGAAACGCCGGAAACAACGCCAGGAGTGCGCTCGGATCCACGGTCGCGCTGTTGCCGTTGCCGGTGCCATATCCGGCGTGAACACCTGCGTAGAAGCCGGTCCAGTCGAACATCGGCACTGGCGGGACGGCCTTGTAGGCGAGATCCGCGGCCATCGCGCCGCCTCCGGCATGCCCTCCGAAGATGAGCGCCACGACAATTGCAATCCGATATTTCGCCCGGCCCGACATCAAAGCATTCCTCTTCATCGTCACGTCGGCAGACGATAGGGCGAAGGCGGCCGCTGATCTTGGCGCGTGACGAACGACGAGATGGACTGAGGTGAAGGCGCGTCACATTCGCGGTCGCCTGTTGCGATCCGGGCACACCGGGCTGCGGCACCTCGTCACTGGCTCAGCGCGCTATCGCGAGTGGCCTTTCGCGCAATTCCGCGCTTTTCTCGTTGCCGCACTGCAGGCCAACGGCGAGGATGCACTCGCCCGAGATTGCCAACGAACGATTCCCGCCAGATCGATGACCCAGCCTCAACTCTCATTCGATGGCGACCCGAACGGTCCGGCCTATGAAATGTGGCGCGAGCAATTTTGCCGCCGGGTGGCGGCGGTCGATTTCGTTCCGGTCGGGGATGGGCGAGTTCACCGGACGATGACGCCGGTCATTCTTCCCCGCCTCAATATGTCGGCCTCATCAGGCACCCCGATGTCTTTCGTGTCGATGGGGACGAACGACGAACTGGTGATTACGACGTCGCCCAATTCGGCGTTGAGCGGGAAAATGGGAAATCGCCCGCTGGAGATCGCGGCCGGGGACATCACGATCGGCGATCCCTCGATCAAGGGCGCCTTCATCACGCAGACGGTACATGGTAATTTCCAGACCGCGCTGTTGCCGCGCAAGGCGCTGCTGCGCGCGTGCCCGAACGCCGAGGACCTGATTGCCGGGTCGATCGCCGGTGCCAGCCCGATCGCGTCGATGTTTTTGCGGTATTACGACCTCGCACTCGCGCATGCGACCGAGCTTCAGCCGGCGGAGCTCGACGCGGTCTCACAGCATCTGTTCGACCTCGCCGTGCTGATGATCGGGGCGCGCGGCACCGTGGCGGAGGAGGCCCGCTCGCGCGGCCTTGCGGCAGCGCGCCTCGAAATGCTCAAGTCCAACATCCTGGCACAACTGGACAGTCCCGCACTGTCGCTCACCAGCCTTGCAGCCGCGCACCGGATCAGCCCGCGCACCATCCAGTTGATGTTCGAGCAGGCCGGCGAGACCTATACCGGCTTCCTGCTGGAGCATCGGCTGCTGCGCGCCGACCGGCTGCTTCGCAATCCGAACCTGCGCGCGCGCAAGATCATCGAGATCGCGCATCTCGCCGGTTTTCAGGATGTGTCCTACTTCTATCGCGCGTTTCGCCGCCGCTTCGGACGGACGCCAGACGACACCAGGAAGCTGGCCGACGCGGCCGATTAGAGGCTGTCAGCTCCGTCTCAGGTGCCAAAATTCTTCTGGATCGCCTTGTCGAGGGTATCAGCCCCGACAAAACGCTGGCGCAGCTCGCGCTTGAGCAGCTTGCCGCTCGGGTTCTTCGGCAGGCTGTCGACGAAGATGACGCGCTTCGGCACCTTGAAATGCGCCATCTGGCCGGCGCAATGCTTGATGACGCCCTCCTCGTCGAGCGTCTCGCCGGTCTTCACCACGATGATCGCGGTGACCGCCTCGATCCAGCGCGGGTCCGGTAGGCCGACGACGGCGACCTCGGAGACCGCGGGAATGCGATAGACCATCTCTTCGACCTCGCGGCTCGCAACATTCTCGCCGCCGGTCTTGATCATGTCCTTCACGCGATCGACCACGGTGATGTAGCCGTCGGCATCGACGGTGGCGAGATCGCCGGAGTGGAACCAGCCGCCGGCGAATGCCGACGCGGTTTTCACGGGATCGTTGTAATAGCCGGACAGAAGATGCGGCGAGCGGTGCACGATCTCGCCGACCTCGCCGACCCCGACGTCCTCCATCGCCGTGTTGACGACGCGCGTCTCGACATTGATCGCAGGCTTGCCGGCCGAGCCCGCCTTGCGAAGCTGGTCTTCGGGCCGCAGCACGGTCGCGAGCGGCGCGATCTCGGTCTGGCCGTAAAAATTCCAGAACTTGACGTTCGGCAGCCGGCGCTGCAGCTCGAGCAGCACCTCCACCGGCATGATCGAGGCGCCGTAATAGCCCTTCTGCAACGTCGACAGGTCGGTCTTGTCAAAGTTCGGCGAGCGCAGCATCGCGATCCAGATCGTCGGCGGCGCGAAGAAAGCAGTAATTTTGTGAGCCGCAATCAGCGCCAAAATGTTGTCGGCGGTCGGCTTGCCCGTGATCACGCCGGAGGCGCCGAGATAGATTTGCGGACCCAGGAAGACGTCGAGCTGGGCGCAATGATAGAGCGGCAGCGCGTGCAGGACCTTGTCGTCCACGCTCATGCCACCGTCGATGACGCAGCTCACATATTGCCACATCACGGCTTCATGGCTCAGCATCGCGCCCTTGGGCAGCGATTCCGTGCCGCTGGTGTAGACGATCTGCGCGAGATCGCGGCTGTCGACGGAGGTTTCGAGGAAGGAGCCGTCGGGATGAAGGAGATCGTCGAAGGTGGTGAGGCCCGCAGGCGCCGTGGCGGGATCCTCGCCCGGCAGCCAGATCAGTTTCTCGACCGCGCAATCCTTGGCCGAAGCGGCGCGCGCAGCGTCCACGAAATCGGGACCGGTCGCGAGCAGCTTTGCGCCCGAGCTCTTGAGGATGAAGTTGATCTCATCGGGATTGAGCATGAAGTTGATCGGCACCAGCACCGCACCGATCCGCGCCACCGCGAAGCGCAGCGCGGCAAAGGCATGCGAGTTGCGCGACAGCACCGCGAGCCGGTCGCCCTTCGTCACGCCGAGGCCGGAGAGGCCGCGGGCCAGCCGGTTGCAGATCGCGTCCAGCTCCGCAAAGGTCCAGCTCACGCTGCCGCAGCTCAGACCGAGCTTACCGGGATCGCGCTGCGCCGAGCGGCGCAGGAGATCGCCAATCGCATGTTCGCGGGCTTTCGAAATGGTGGCTGCGATATCTCCGGTCATGGTGTCCTCCCAAAACCTGCCTTCTCGATCGTTTGAACCGACATGGCTTGCGTAAGGCCGCTATCGACGCGGGGCGGCCTTACGCGTATCCGTTTTGGTTCGGGCCGGGAAGGACCGGAAGCAGCCTCAGAGCTTGTGGCCCTTCTGGCGCAGCGCGTCGGTCAGGCGCTGCTTCAACTCGTCGGCGGCCTTGCGGCTGACGTCCTGGCCGATCTGCGCACTCTGCTGTGCGAGCGCGTCCGACTTCTCCAAGAACTTCTGACCGGCTGGCTGGGCGTAGAACGCCTCGATCTGGCGCAGCTCGTCGAGGGTGAAGCTTGCGGCATAAGCCGCGGCCATCTGGTCAATCATCGTATTGACGAACGGCGTGTAGATGCCGGAGCCGGGCGCGGTCAGCGCGTCGTAATCGCGCTCGATCTCCGGCCGGTCCTGCGCCACCGCGGGCCTGAGCTTGAGTAGGAGCTGCGGCAGCAGCGCGCGATATTGGTCCGCGATCTTCAGGGTGCCGACGAGTTTTCGCGCAATACCTAGCGCTTCGGGCGACGGCGTCTGTGCGGCCGCACTGACGGTGAGGAGCAGAAGAGCGCCGGCAATCGTCAACAGACCTCTCGACATGGACCTCTCCACGAAAAATCTCAACTCGACTGCGCGGGCCGTCTCAGCGGTTGGCGGGCGTCGCCGCCGCGGCCAGCTGCACGATGTCGCCGACGGGCTCCTCGACCTCGGTCACCCTGACGAACAGGTTCGGCACCCGCTTGGCACGGTCGAGCAGCCAGGCCACGACGACCATGACGACGATGCCGGCGAGGGAGACCGCGATCTGCTCCCAGACGCCCTTGGTGTACTGCGTCAGGATCCAGTGTGCGGAGAACGACAGGAAGACGCCGAGGCAGAAGATCGGCAGCGAGTTCTGGCCGCACAGGATCACCGGGCGCAGCCAGTTCGACTGCAGCGCCTTCCACTGGCGCGAGATGAAATAGGTGACCCAGATCGCCAGCGCCAGGAAATGGGTGAAGCGCAGCATGTCGAGGTCGGTCTTGTCGATCGGATAGATCGCCTTGATCATCCATTTCGGGATCATGGCTTCCAGCGTATGGACGTGCCAGGTCATCACGATCACCAAGGCGAAGGCCATCCAGGCCGCCGCAAGCGTCATCACCGGCTTGGACCAGACCCATTTCGCGACCTTGTCGATCTCGCCGATGCCGCACCAGGCCGCGAACACGAACATCAATTGCCAGCAGAACGGATTGAAATACCAGGTGGTGCCGGGCGGATAGGAGGCGACGTTCCAGTCGAACCAGCGCGACAGGATGTAGAGCACCACGGAGCCCGCCAGCGTGAGGTTCGGCCGCTTGGTCAGGCCCCACACCATGAAGGGCGCGATGAATACGAGCGAGATATAGAGCGGCAGCACGTCGAGATTGACCGGCTTGTATTTCAGCAGCACCGCCTGCCCGATCAGCTCGTCCGGGTGCTGGAGGAAGTTGAAGACGTTGAACTCGTGCTCGTACATCGGATTGTCGAAACGGCGCGCGGTGCGCGCGATCTGCGCGGTGAACAAGAGGAACAGCATGATGTGGGCGACGTAGAGTTCGGCCGCGCGGCGCCACAGCCGCTTGAGCGCAGCAAGAAACCAGCCGCCCGCGATGATCGGGCCATAGATCCATCCGATCAGATAACCCGAGATGAAGACGAAGAACTCCGCGGCGTCGCTAAAACCGTAATTGCGCAAGGTCAGCCACGCCACGACGTCGTGCGGGATGTGATCGAGGAAGATCATCCACAAACCGAAGCCGCGGAAGAGGTCGAGCCGGAGGTCGCGCTCGACCGGTGACAACAGTGCTGCCGGATCCCGTGCGGTCATGGCGCCACCCATCTACCCCTCAATGCTGCGCCAGCCCGGCGCAAGACGAAATCAATACTGGAAACATTACTGTAAAATGTCGCCTGCCCTGTTGGCGAGGCCACGCAGCGTATCACGTCCATAGCCAAAAAGCAGCGGACACGATCACGGACCGGCTGCCGTCCGGATGCCCACCTCGCGCTTCCCCGCGCCGCACAAATCGCGAGAGCGTCGGCATGCCAACCGGCCGCCGAGGCGCATCCCCGGCGTTGCGCCACCTTCCCGGCCGCGCCGCAATCTGGTTTGCTCTCGCCCATCCTTGGGGAGTGACCATTTGGGGGAGTCACCACGCATGAACGTCGCCATCATCTGCACCGCCTTGCTCGGCCTGTTGCTGTTCGGGCTCGGGCTCAACGTCTCGCTGCAGCGGCGCAGCAACCGCCGCAGCATCGGCTACGACCCGAGCCCGACCGATCCCGTCCACCGCGCCGTGCGCGCCCACGCCAACACCGCCGAATACGCCCCGTTCTTCGCCGTGCTCTTCCTGTGGTTCGCCGCCCACCCCGCGCCGCTCTGGATCACCGCCACCATCGTGATCGCCACGCTCGCGCGCTTCTCGCTCGCCGCGAGCCTCTTGTGGGGCAAATCGCTGAACCGCCCGAACCCGGCGCGGTTCGCAGGGGCGCTGTTTACGTATCTCAGCGGGTTGGTGCTGGCGGTGGGGCTGATGGTGGCGTGAGGGGGGCGTGGGTGGGGCGCCAATGTGATCGAGGCCCGCCTTCGTTGACCTTCATTCACTTCTTCGTTGTTGATACCGCAGCGAGGATTTCGCACACTGTTTCCGTTTGCAGCACTTTATTTTCAAAGGAGGCTACATGCAGTATTTGCAGAAGTTTTCTTTGGTCATCACGACGGCCGCCTTCATCACCATCGCCGGCACGGTCAGCGCGCTCGCCAATTCCTGCACGACGCAGGCCCAGGAGTGCAAGATCTGGGCAAGCAGTCAGGGCGCGCAGGCCAGCACCTATGCCGCCGCCTGCACGCGCGAAATCTCCGCCTGCATCAACAGGTGCAAGGGCGGCAAGAAGTTCTTCCTGGGCGTCTCCAAGGGAGCCGGCGGCGGCCAGCAATATCCGGTCGACGAGTGCAAGTGAGGCGCGCACCAACAAAAATGGCCCGCTTGATGCGGGCCATTTTCGTGTCATCGAAACGCTGATCCGGAAAAACCGCGTCGACCCTAGCGTCCGGAAACCTGCACCGACGCCATGTAATCGTGGATCGACCGATCGGGGATCGCCTTGCGCGCGATCAGGTGGTGAACGCAGTTCGCGGCAAGGTCGAACGAGCGGTAGCAATGATGGGCGATCATGGCGAGATGCATGAGTTGCTCGACCGTCATGTCGGCTGACCGCATGAAGTTTCTGACATAGACGATGTCGGCCTCCAGCAACTGGTTCATGGCCGCATGGGGATTGGACGGGTCGCTCAGGGGAGCGATCATGCGCTGCTTGACGGCCGTAAAGGCGTGGGGAACGAACCCCTGCTTGCGCAATTCGCCGTCGATATCGCCAAATGTCGGCTGCTCCTTGTAGAGGCAAAGAAACGAGACCTCCGTCTCAACGGCGACCGCCTGCTTCAGCTTTTGCCGCCCGCTGCCGAACACGGCCAGTTCCGAACCCTGAACGTCGATCTTCAGGAAATCCAGATCCCGGATTTCCAGGATATCGTCGAGCCGGCGGGTCTGGACCGGATGTTCGCTGACGACGCTGCCCCATTCGGTAAATTTCGCGAAATGCGAGAGCACGTTCTGGTCCGGCACCAGCAGGCTCGTCATTCCCGGCAGTCGGCAGAGACGCAGCTTTGCCTTGTGCCCGTTGCCGACGACATAGTGATAGTAGCTCTCGAGGTCGCTCTTGCGGGCATTGAGCTCTGCGAGCGCCTCGTCCTGCGGCTCGAAGCCGACGACGGTGCAAAGCCGTCGCTGCAGCATCGCCTTGTAGGGCGGCTCGCCATCGATCGGATTGGCCCCGACATCAACCACCGCGGTCAGCCGTGCCGGCTGGAGGAGGTTGTGCAGCAAGTCCGGCTCGTCGTTACTCATATGCGGGGAGGCCTGGGTGAGGAATTACAGTCGGCGCCAACCTATCACAGGCCAACGGAACAAGAGCGGAGCTGTGCACCGCTGATCGCCCAATCGATTGGACGATGCGTCTTCACGGCGAACTGCCTCGCAAAAACAAAAATGGCCCGTTTGATGCGGGCCATTTTCGTTGCCGGAACCGGTAAAGTCCGAACTTGGTTGCGGGGACTCGCAACCACCGATACCGACATTCGGTGATCGTCGCCGTTTGAAGTAGACAGCGGCGACATCCCGAGCGCAGTTAGAACTTCATAACGTGTTGATTTTTCTTAGCTAACGCATGTTTCAGTCCCATTTTTTCAGGCGAGAACTGCCGCCGTGGAACAGGTCGTCATGTTGCCGTGGGACATTACCAGAAGGCCAACACCGTGCTTGCGCCGGAAGATTCTGAGACGAGGCGTTCCTCTCATTCGAGCATTCCCCACAGTCGAGCTACCAGTACCTAACCGGCACGAAATTCCGCCAGAGGGTAGATGCCGTCGTCGAGAAATTGAACGATATCCACCGGGTTGACCGTGCGAAATGCCTCCATTGGCCTCGAAAGGCTCTGATTGTGATAGCAAGGATCGAGTAGAATATCGGATAGTTCCACTACGAGTTTTCCTTTGATTTCAACCGTCTAGGAGGTGGGATATGGGCAGGCCGATTGGTTCTCCAAACCGAGCGAAACCGTTCGCTGACGCACTTAGGGTGGCCCTGCTAAGCGGCGGCGGGCGCCGTCTCCGCATCATTGTCGAGCAGCTGGCGGTGAAAGCCGAGCAAGGCGACATGGCCGCCATCCAACAGATCGGGGATCGACTGGACGGCAAGCCATCGCAGGCAATCGAACGCGGCGAAGTCTCGGTAGAAATGCTGTCCGACGCTGAACTGTTAGCAATTATTCGAGACGGATCACACGAACCGAAAAATGAACCAGTCCTTATTTGCGGGCCTGACGCCCCAAGCAAATAACATCTGGACCGCGTTCAGTTTGGGGGCTGATTTGGGGATCGGCCTTTCCGCTTCCGGAAATAGTCAAATTACTTCAAATGAATATGCGATACTCGTGGCGGAGAGAGTGGGAGAAGTTTCCCGAATTCCTGTCCGTAGCGATATCAGGGGCTTACCAAACGTTCTCAGCCGACTTGTTTGTTGATTGTACCACCTGACTGTACCAGGTCCAGCGAAGTGGCCGTCTGGTGCGGGGAGAAACTAAATTGTCCGCCCTACGTAGGCTCCTCAACTCAGAGCTTGCGGACACAGCTGGAAAGCCGCACCTCGGATCGTCCCCAAAACCCGCCAATTTCGACCGCCAGGCAGCGGGGGTCACGCTGCCAGGTCGTTTAAGCGAAGTTCATCAACTTAAGCGCTCTATCGGCTACCACATGGGGATGGCTCGCGCTGGGCGTCCTATTTCCGGGCGATCGGTAGGATGTACGGGGAAGAAAATGCATTGTTCAGTCCAAGACGAAGTGCCCCGTAAACCAAACGGGGCCACTTGTATCCTGACACCCGTCCCCCCAGATTTCCGGTAAACCGCCTAGGAGGGGCGACGATGATTACCGAGGAAGATTTTGCGGCCGTGGCTGACTGCCCGCCGGATTTGGCGTTTGCGCGGCTTGAGAAGAAATTCCGGGACCGGCTCGAAACGAACCTTGAGAACTCCCAGAGCAACAATACCTGGGCGCATTACATCATTGAGTACATGAACCACACCCACGCTGCCGCCGAAGCGCTCGGGTTGGACTTCCTGGACCTCTTCTCAGTCCCCGATGAAGACAACACTTCAAACCTCCAAGACGTGCATAACGCCTTCCTCAGGGCCGTCGATAACTACACAGTACGCGCCCATATTCGAAATGTCCGGCATGGTCCGTCAAACTCGCTCCCGCTTGACGAGCACGACAAGAAACACATCCGGGCCTATGTCACCAAGATCAAGGAAATTGTCGAAGCCTCTGCCCTAGAGATCGGCAAGAAGGAAGCCTTGATGAATAAGCTGAATGCGTTCTTGGCTGAAGTCGATCGCGACCGCACTTCAATGCAGCGGTTCAGCGATTTCATGATGGGGCTGGCCAGGACTACCGCCGATGCGACCGAAGAGCTGGAGCCGACGTGGAAGTGGGCGCGTCTCATAGCCGCGATTTTCGGCGCTCGCTATGACGCCGAGAACGCCAAGCTGCCGCCGCCGCAGAAAAAGATCGAACCGCCGAAACCGAAACTCCCGCCACTTAGAAGCGTGAACGGCAGCCGTCGAGATATGGACGACGATATTCCCTTTTAGGAACATCTCGCTCGCCCGCGAAACGTCCCGACCCATCAGAGACCGGCCGACTGAGGATCAACAGGTTGACGTTCTGCAGGCCCTCCGGACCGCGCCTGACCATATGTTGGCCATCGCCGCAGCGTACGTGGACTACGCGCTTGAAATGGTCATCAAGGACGAGGACGGGCGGATGTTCGACGGCGCGCAGAACGCCTTTCTAGCTACGGCATCCTCAAAAATCGCCATCGCCTATGCCCGCCCGATTTGTCGAAAGGCCGTCGCGGGATGTTTTGCGGATCATCAACAAGGTCCGAAATATCTTCGCCCACTCTATGCACCAGATTGACTTCAAACACCCCGAGGTTTCTGCCAGGTGCCGAACCTGAGTTCGGTGCAGCGACGAAGCGATATGTGTCCCGACGCCGCGACCGCAGACCCGCGCTCGCTTTACTGGAATACATGCCTCGACTTCGTCGCCGCTTGGCGATTTCAGCGGCGCGGCATCCGGGAAGACGGCACTGGCATGATCGCCGTCCCGATTCGACGACGAGTAATCTGCACGACGACGAGTACTTTACTCCCTTCATTTCCGCTTCCTGGAATGAGGTGCCATGCCCATAGTTCGTCTCCAAGAATCCCGTTAATTTCGTGCTTGAAGAAAGCTCATCAGCCCGCATTGATCCAACAGATTGACCTACGCCACGGAGGAATATCCGCCCCGCCTTGAAGTTTGAGCCCTCAACGATCGCCTACACCGAGGCGAGTTTGTACTGGGCGCCTAATTTCAAGGTGCGCTAATGGATTGGATACTATCCCGAAACGCGAACTAGCACTACTTTGGCAGATTCGTCAGGTTAGCGAGCCTGTTAGGATTCCCGAATCGATTTTTCAATGATTCATAGGGGGTCGGCTTTGGAGGGCCGACCATGGGGAACGCGACGTCGGATTGGGAAGACCAGCTCGAGCGTTGGCTGAAGCCATTCCTGGATCGCTTGGGTCACAAGGCCCGGCGGCGGATGTGTCCGCGTTACATTGCGGGGCTGATCGGCCCTGGTGAGCGCAAGAGCATTCAACCGATGGCGGAGCGCTTTGCAGCGGGCGATTACGATCAGCTGCACCATTTCATCGCTGATGGCGTCTGGGATGCGACACCGCTGGAGACACAGCTGCTCAAGGAGGCCGACCAGCTCGTCGGCGGCGATGATGCGGTGCTGGTTATCGACGACACCGCAATGCCGAAGAAGGGCGAACACTCGGTCGGTGTCGCGGCTCAATATGCCTCGGCTCTTGGCAAAACGGCAAATTGCCAAACGTTGGTGTCGCTGACGCTTGCGCGCGGTGAAGTGCCGGTGATGATCGCATTGCGTCTCTTCGTACCCGAGAGCTGGACGAGCGATGTCGCACGGTTGAAGCGCGCCGGCGTACCGGTCGAATACCGAACGCCACGGTCCAAGCCAGAGATCGCTTTGGCGGAGATCGATCGCGCGATGGCAGCCGGCGTGCGCTTCGGTTGTGTGCTGGCGGACGCGGGATACGGCCACAGTGCGCCGTTTCGACAAGGGCTCACGGCACGCGGGCTGGCGTGGGCCGTTGGCATCCCGCGTCACCTCAAGGTGTACCCGGTCGGCGTCAAGCTTATCTGGCCGGTTGCGATGCGCGGGCGTCCCCGCAAGCGGTCGATTCCGGATATCCTGTCGCGCCCGTCCGAAGACATGCTCGCCGACGCCAAGTGGAAAAATGTGAGTTGGCGAACGGGGACCAAAGGCCGATTGAAAGCCCGTTTTGCTGCGGTTCGGGTGCGGATCGCCGATGGACCTCCCCAGCGGATCAAGGACAAAGGCCAGCAGCATCTTCCCGGCGAGGAGGCTTGGCTGATCGGCGAACACAGGACATCAGGGGAAAAGAAATACTATCTCGCCAACCTGCCCGCCGCGACAGATCTGCGCACATTAGCCGCCGCCATCAAGGCGCGATGGATATGCGAACAGGCGCATCAGCAGTTGAAAGAGGAGCTCGGGCTTGATCACTTCGAGGGGCGGTCCTGGCAAGGCCTGCATCGTCACGCGCTGATGACCATGATCGCCTACGCCTTCCTACAACACCGTCGCCTCGCCCAGGCGGGGCGGAAAAAAAAGAATCAACGGACCGCCGCCGCAGCCAAGCTTGCCGGCGGTACGCCACGCCATCATCGATCTCATCCTTCGACCGTCAGCTCAGCGATGCCCCTACTGCCGAAAACGAATCCGTGAAAAGCTGCAACTCAATCTGCCAAAGTAGTGCTAGGGCGTGGACTCATAACGCGCGGCCAGCCATAGCCGGATAGATGCGAGTTGGACGAAGGCAAGGTAGTTTCCCGCAAGCCTGTCGTATCGCGTCGCAACCCGACGACATTGTTTGATCCTGTTGAAGAACCGTTCGACCTGGGTTGCGAGCGCGATAGAGGTAGGCGCTGAAGCAGATCGGATCGCGGCGGTTGGTTTTTGGCGGGATATTGGCCCACGCACCCTTCCTCATCGCAAGCTCCCTGATCCAGTCGGCGTCATAGTCCCGGCCGGCAAGCAGCATTGATCCGGATTTGAGACGAGACAGCAGTTTTCCGGCAAGTCGAACGTCGTGCGCCTCGCCGGGGCTCAACGCAAGCCGTACCGGCAGACCATTGCTATCGACGACCGCGTGGATTTTGCTCGTCAGGCCGCCGCGTGACCTTCCCATCGATTGGCGCTGCTTCCTTGTGATGCATGCCCCATGCTGATGCACGCGGACAATCGAGGTGTCGATCATCTGGACAGCGGCATCATGGGCAGCGGCAAGTGCGTCTATGATGCGGCCCCAGACACCGGCCCGCCGCCAACGGACGAAGCGGTTGTAGCACGTGGTATACGGACCAAACGTCTCCGGCAGATCACGCCATGGTGCTCCGGAGCGCAGGACCCAGAAGATGCCATTGAGGACACGACGGCCGTTTACCCGAGGAACGCCACGCGGCTTGTTCGGCAGCATGGGCTTGCTGGCGATCCATTCATGATCGGCGAGTTCGTAGCGCATGATTCGAGCCCCCTGTCTGGAAGCTTGAATCACAGGGGTCTGGCCAAAGCAACGCTTCCGGGCAGGCCCGGTTGGACGCTTACGGAGTAGAAGCGGACTTCAACCAGCCGACAATCTCCGCTGAAACCGTCGAAAATGACCCGTTGCAGAAGGTCACATTCAGACGGTCGCCCTGCCATTTGGCCGTTGGGCGTATTATGCTGTCTCGGACGACACGCTTTCACGAAGGGCAATTCTGCCGACGGACCAGGGCCGCGATGGACCAGTAGAGCCCTGTTGCATATGTAGCGTTAGAGCAAAGGGTGAATTCATGAGATGGCACCCCGACGACATTTTGCAAGCTGCTGCGACCTCAATGGACCGCATCTATGCCGCCAATTGTTTCTCACGAAAAAATATTTCAATTGTTGACCAGCAATTTCGAACTCTCAATTTGTGCTACGCACTATCTGAATCCAAAAAACTCCGTATCGGCCCTAACAGCCACATTGCAATAATTGGGGCGGGATTTTCCGGCATGACATGTGCCGTCGCATTGGCTGCTCGGCACGACTGCGTAATCAGCGTCTTTGAAAGCGAACCTACTCTACTTAAAAATTTCCGAGAAGCCGGCTTTCGGTATCTTCACCCGGACTTAAACGCGCGCGAACGTCTGGAGGGTACGCGCCAAATCCGATTGCATAAATCAACAACTTTTCCCTTTCTAAACTGGTTTGGGGATTACGCCCCCCTCGTTGCAGAGGAGATTGTACGAAAGTTCAACCACTATCGCATGTATAGCAACATAGCACTTCATATCGAGGAGGTTATTGACCTGAAGGTTGAAAGTGGGCGGCCGACGGTGATTTTGAAAGATGCCCCGTTTTTCTTTCCAGTGCCAGGGCGGCGACACCTAGCTTGCGACGTGGTCATTATAGCCACGGGCTTCGGAAGTTATGGAATTAGCCCTCATACGAATGACGTTTCGTACTGGCATTCCGGTAACCCCGAATATTATTGGCCAATTCTTAGGCGCGAGAGGAAGGTGAAGGAACGCATTTTGATATCTGGAAATGGGGACAGTGGAGTAATTGAATTGGCTCATTTTTTGATCGGCGGATTTGCTCATGATAAAATCTTTCAGCATCTGCCGGACAGCGAGATATCCCTTCTTCAACGCGCTAACTATGCCGATGAGGTCAGGGCACTAACATTTCGCAGCGTTGAACAAGACGATGAGGAGCACCCGGAGCTCCCGGGACCGATCTCTTGGTACTGGCGCAAAAGAGCTAACGCTGGAGAAAATTCGATCAAGCCGATTAAGGGACGAACGGCAAGTGCACGAGAGGCACAAGAACTTTACGATAAAATCCATCTGCATCTGTCAACTCGTGAAGCATGGAGCAAACTTGAGCACAGCCTAGTCGAAACTATCGAAAAAGAGATTGAAGGGATCGCGAGCTTTGAGATTTGCAGACTCATAAAATCCCAATTTTCGAAAGAGAAGCGTCAATCCAACGACTACATCTACGAAGCCGAGATGAAGCGAACAATCGCAAAGGGCAGAGAGTTCTGTGTGACTATGATAGGTAAGACGCCGACGGTTTATTCACGCCGCCAAGCGCCTTCCAACTGGATGTTGCTTGGAGCAATGCAGAAGTATGGCAAATTCCAGTACATACAGGGGGTATTGGGAAATGTTAAGGTCGAGGAAGGACGCAAGTTCGCTGAGGTGCACCCAGTGGACTACGATGCGCCAGCCCGACGCCTCGAATTCGACAGGTTGATCATACGGCATGGACCAAAATATAACTTCGGAATCCGCAACAGCAAAATCTCTGCGGGATTTTCATCCTCTAAGTACCGAATGACGAGCAACAACCCTGTCTGTGAACTAACTGAGTTATTCAACTATTTCAGAACCATTCGATGGTACCTGATTTGTAGCAAGCCTATTCCATTCGACGACACGGGAAGCAAGGAAACACAGAAAAACCTTGAGCACCTTGACGAAACACTACTTAACAGTTGTCTGTTAAGAGAGGGGAAGAGGGCGAGACGCCTGTTCAAGTTGATCAAGACCGGGCGCGCAGAGAGCAAAAGCAGATTGCGGCAAATAAAGAGAGAGTTCTTAGAACTCAAGAATGCTACGAAAATAATGGCGGATAAGAGGAGGGGAGTTCGCCGCAGTTAGGGCCTGTCGAAGAGAGGCCTTCCTTTGGTCCAGACGAGGCCGGCATCGTCGCATGCGTTGTGATATCAGAATTGGCCCCATTGCTCCCTATTTTTAGCGCTCGCGATTGACCGCTCCTTGGGAGCAGGTCGCCTATTGGCCCCATCGCGACATATTGCGCTGCCGCATGAACTTGGTCGCCATAGGAGCGGAGCGGGCTAGGCACCAGTCACGTGATGCCGCCCGATTTATAGGTGCATAGCCTAGCGTTCCATCACACCCGTTGACTGTTTTGTGCAATTTCAGCAATTGTCCCGGTTCTAATCGCATTTCCAAAATTCGCTTTGCTGTGGGACTTCCCGGGGCACCGATTTCAACCGAGAGCGGCTGCTGTGGCGATTTTTGCGAGGGCTACTGAATGGCCAATACCTATCTACGCGATCTCAGAACGAGTTTTTCCTATTACCGAAATACTTACTTTTCCAACCAACCTGACTGGTTCGAACCGCGGCCTATTAATGGCGCTGTCGTTTTCAAGAAGGAATATCGCGACTGGAACCTGCTGATCCCCCCCTGCGGAGTAGCGGATCGCCAGCGGATCGTCGGAAAAATTCCAAAATCGAAGCGGCATAAGCATTTTGGCAGTATGCAGAGTTCACAAGCCCTCGCACAATCTGTGTTTGGCACGATTGAAGTTCTGGGTCGACTGCCGTTGTTGGCAACGGTCAGGGCAGAGGACGGCAGACCAGCATTTGGCCCATCACCAGACCGATCTGATCTCGAATTCGAGAAAAGCGTGACCACGCTTGGCGAGGTGGGGGACAGGGCGACCTCTGTGGACGTTTGGTTTGAGGGCTCATACCACGTCGCAGTCGAATGCAAGCTCGCGGAGGCTGAGTTCGGAACCTGCTCGCGTACACGTTTGAAAGAAACGGATGACAAGTTCGAGGGACAATTCTGTGATGGAAGCTATGCCAAACAGCGAGGACGCCAGCGTCGATGTGCGTTAGCTGAATTGAACATCGACTATTGGGAATATACCGAAAGCGCCTTCGGTTGGGCAGCCAACATCGACCATAAGAAATGTCCTTTGAGGGACACCTACCAGATTGTTCGCAACGTTCTGGCTGCCTGTGTTACAGACGACCATCGGCTCGATGAGAACGGTGGTCACGCGCTCATACTCTATGATCAGCGTAATCCTGCGATGTTGCCTGGCGGCAGGGGAGAATCCCAATGGCGTGACGCTTACGGCGCAATTCAGACTGCTGGCACATTGAGACGACTTTCGTGGCAGTCGCTCATGGCGCAGTGGCCTACCGATGAAGTCCTTGATTGGATGAAAGCGCGGCTTAAAGACAAATACGGGCTGCATCCCGATTAAGAGGTTTCTAAATTGCGTGCGACCACGGCGGGTAACTGGCTCCGGCACCTCAAAGATCGTCCTGAAAATTCCACCAATTCGGCCACCAGACCAGCGGGTTTTCGGCGCCAATCGTATCAAACTTCCAAATTCATCAGCCCTCATCGTTGTCCCTGATTGAGCCGCGCCACGGGAGAAAATCAAGCTCGCCTTGGAATTGGAGCCTCAACAACGGCCTACACCAGGGTGATTTCGTTCTGGGCGCCTTATTTTCAGGTGTCCTGTAGGGTTGGATGGCTAGGGAAAAAGCGAACTGGCGGGCCGTGGCTTCGAATGGCAGAGACATGCCTTTGCGCCTGCCTCGCCCACAGTGTGGTCCGCAGAGATGCGCTGCAACAACGCTGATCCCATCTTGGTCTCGTGGCGCCAGAATACTCGCCTCCTGCGGGCCGAAATTGAAGCCTGGTTGGACTACGGCTTGAACCGGTATCCGGGACAGAAGCGCTGGGTCGCCTTCGTCACGCTGATCTTGCCGTGGCAGACCTGATCGCACAGGGGTCCCAGGTCCAGCTCGGGATGTGCGTCCGTGAATGTGATCAGGTCCTTACTCTCCCCGGCCCCCGTCCTGTGCACCATAAAACATTGCGGTTGCTTCACAGAGACCGAGCAGGCGTCGAAGATGTACGCGATCGTGTCGCAGGTGGCGGTATCATATTTCGCGGCCTGAGCCGGGCTGATCAGCAGTGCCAGTACAATTAATTGTAATTTCATCCGGCCCTCCGTGTGCGAAATTTGAAACCTGGTTGGGCTAGGTCTTGCGCCACCCCGACGGGCAGAACCTGGACAGGGCCTCCGCGACGGTGAGTTGCCCGGCACAGACGCGACGGCACACGGCCTCGAACTTTCTGTGACAGCCAGTGGTCTGCGATCATCTGGCGGTACCCCTTGGCGTGGCCCGGCGGGTCGATCCAATTGCAGATGGTCTTGTTTATCCGGCTCTCGTTGCAGGTTTCGAGCATGTGCTCGACAGAGCTGCAGATCATGAACTGCCGCGACGGGGTGACGTCAGTCTCGGCAGCGGCCGGGGTGACGAGCAGCCCCAGGGCCAGAATGGCGTATTTCATCCCACCCTCCATCACATTGAGAACCTGGGCCGGGCTACGGCTTGGTTCGGGACGGCTTCAGTACCTTCGCGACCGGCGCTGCCAACCGGAGGGCGTCAGCAGCACTGATTTCCCCCCGCGAATAATGCCGCAGCATCGCGGCCTCGGCCTCCTGGATCACGATCTCAGCGTAGCCCGCGGGCGCGGGGCGCGGGCAGAACTTCTTCAGCGCCCGCTGCCATGTCGTCTTTTCGTGGCAAACCTGCTGGCACAGTTCGGGAAATGCGGTATCACTGAGGTGGTGGCGCTGCGTGATTACGTCGAGGTTGTCGCGGCTCCATCGTAGCCGTCTGTAGCCTACCCCGGCATCCATGCACGTGCCATCGACGGTATCATTAATGGTGTTAGCCATCTCCACGCAGTACCGGAAATACTGTTCCACGACGGCGCACTCTCGTTTGGTGTAGGTCTCGGCGACGGCCGGGGTGATGAGCAGCCACAGGACTAGGGCAACGCGATACATGAAAAAGCTCCTTTCAAATGAATGACCTAATGAGAGAAGATTAGCGAGTGCACGCCGTCAGTAAAGAGGACCAGACTAGGTCCAGAGGCCTCGCCGCTCACGATGTCGCAAGGCGACGCACTACAAATTCGTCTCCAAAATTCCCGTCAATTTCGGGCATGATGAACGCCGTTTCCGAGCCCGGATCGCCTCAGCGTGCAAATTCATCAGCCTCTCGGCGCTATGGCTAATTGGCTGCGCCACAGGAGAAAATCCGCCCCGTCTTGGAAGTTGAGCCCTCAACAGCGCCTACACCAAGGTGATCTCGTCCTGGCCGCCTTATTTTCAAATGGCGGTAGGATTGGATGGCTGAATGTATCGCGAGCTGGCGGGCTCTGGCTTGGTCTGGCAAAGGTATGCCATTTGTGCATTTGATATACACACCTCAGCAGATTTTCCCTGCTTCCTGTGGTGATCCTCGGAGCCTATGACGACCTAATGGAGGTGAACCGGCGGCGGATCGCACTCCTGGAGGAAATGGCGCGGCGGCTACCCGAAACGTGGCGGAGAGAGTGGGAGTCGAACCCACGATCGTGGTGCTGAACCAGTAAGTAGCCGGCGGCCGCCAGGCTCGGACCGCGCGCAACGGCTCTGCGAAAGAACCAAGCCGGTGCTTCAGGTCAGCCGACCACTCACAAAGGTCTGGTGGAAGTTCCATCATGCAGCAAGGCGAACTGACCCAAGCTGAACAGAGGCAACATGAGCAAATTCAGAAACAAGCGATTGGCCGAGGGACGTCGAGTCGGCGAGCAACTCTAGTCCGCCGTGAAGAACGCGGACGATCGCTGATTTAAGCGATCTTTTGTGCCAGGACGGTTTGAGCCAACGCCCGGATGATGACTCGCAAAAGCTCTGCGATCCATCGCAGGAGCAGGCCGATGTTGTAGCCGGCAGCGGCGAGGACGGCGTTGATGCGGTCGCCGAGGCGGCCCTTGAGATAGTTGCGATCCATGCGGTGCTCGGCCTTGACATGGCCGATGACGGGCTCGACAGCCGCACGACGCTTCATCTCGCGCCGGATGGAAGCGGTGACGCGGCGAACCTGACCAGAGATCCAGACCCTGAACCGATGCGGGTGGTTGTGACCGCGATACCCTTTGTCGACGTGGATGCGGCGAGCCTCCACGCCGGTGAGCTTCTCCATGTCGGCGATCACGGGGCCAAGCGTGTGGCCGTCGATGATTGCCGTGCAGGGCCTTGGTATGGAGCACGAACTGTCCGCCCTGCGGAGACGTTACGGGGGTGGCGATACTGACCTTGCAGCCGAACTCGTAAGGCGCGCGGGCTTTCCCCTTGCCGATGCACTCGACCTCCGGCGCATGTAATGCATAGACCTTGGGGCCGCGCTGATGCTGATCCTGGCTGCGCACCTGCTGCGCTAAACCGAGCAGCGGGCCGGAGCGAGCTTCCAGCACCGCATCGCCATCAATCTTGCGGCGAATGTCGCGGATGATCCGGCCAAGCCGTGTCCGTAGGAACTTGAGCTGGCGCCGGGCGCGTTTGAACTGGTGGGCGTGGGTATAGCGGCCGACCATGATGGCGGCGCGCTTGGCCAGGCGCAGATAGCTCTGGCGCAGCGGCACACGGTTGCGCTTGGCGAGCCCGACGAGCTTGATGATGGCCCGATGCATCAGCCGCGCGTCGGTCGGATGCGCAACGGCCTTGGGCTGGACCGTAGTATCGACCACCACCCGCTCCAGGTCGTTTGGACCAATGGCGCCAGTCTTGTGCGCCACCGACAGACTTTCCTGGATCAGCGCGACGAGCTGCTCCTCGCCGAGCCGCTGGCGCCAACGCGTCATCGACGATCGATCGAACGGCAAACGGTGGCAAAAGCTCAACTCGCCACAGAAGTATTGGTAGTAGGGATTCTCGATCCAGCGGGCGCACAGCACCTCATCTGACAGATTGTGCGTGTGCTTCAGGATGAACAGGCCGGCGACAAGCCGCGTCGGCAGGCCAGGCTGCCCCGGACCGATCTGGCACACCGAACCAAAACGGTCATCCAGAAACTTCCAGTCGATCAGCGCCGCCAACTGCACCAGCGGGTGGCCCATGTCGATGATTTGATCAAGCGCCGGAAGCAACAGGTCCTTCTGGCGATCGTCCCGCGGTTTGCTCATCGCCGTTCCCAATGCCGATGACCCGCCGCAAGGGAATCACGAATCGCTCGAAAGCAAAATCCCAAAACGCAAGAAAGCGCGGCCCAACACCCAGCTTTCCTGCAAAAACGAATACTTTATCGAGACAACTTCCGTCTATCTCTCAGGCCGATCGGAATTCTTCACGGGCGACACTCTACCCCCAACCAAGTCTCGGCAACTTCCAGCGATTGGCTCCTACAGCAGACTGATAAGCTTTCGTATGAAACCTTATCAGTTCGCCCAGTGACTCCGATTGTCTGAAAACGTTATCAGTGAACCAACTGACTCCGTTTCTGCGAAGTACTTATCGGCACGTCGAACAAGATTTTATTTTGCTGCAGCTTTCGGATCCAGCGCGCGGAGCCAACCATCACACGAACGTTAAAGTCTTCAATTGCTTTCTTTCCGGCTCCGCCGGGCCTTTCGGGCCTGCCCCGGCCTTGTCCGCGCACCTCAAAACGGCTGTAACGTCTGCCGACCACACCAATTTCTTCTGCGGCGCCAGCTCGGCGATCCGACTAAAGGTGCTGCATCCTTTCAAAACGGCACAGCTCTTCGGCCCGCCCGGGCTGGTCCCACCGCGCTCGGTTCGCCGGCATCCGAAGCCCGACCACATCGAGCGCTTGCCAGTCGGCTCCCCGTTCGCGCTGCAGCAATCGCGCAGCCTTGTGGTCTCACAACGGCCCGGCTAAAGGCCAATGTTCAACCGCCTTGCAGTCTGGGGGCCCACCTGTCCGTCAACCACGAGTCCTTTGACTGCCTGGAAAGCGGCGACCGCTGCGACTGTAAGGTCGCTGTACTCGCCGTTGATGGGACCCGGGTTGAAACCAAGTCCTTTCAAGGTGCGCTGAATGTCGCGAATGACGGATGCCTTCATGTTCGGTTGTCCCAGAGCGTAAAGCTCGCTTGGCTTCTCAAGCTCGAGATCCTCGCCCGGAGAGCCATACGTAAACTTCGGCAGAAGGATTCCCGTATCCCAATTGCGGCCCGATACCTTACCCTCACGGACTCCATAGGCCGTCCCCATCGCCTCAACGGTGCCGCCCTCACCATCACATACGACGATATGACCCATCATGCCTGGTCCAGGCGGATAACGAAGAAGAATGCCTCCAACCGTTGAGGCCGCCTGCTTCACGGCGACGCGCTTTCCGAGCCGCTGTGAATCGGCCTTCCAGGCGCCCGTGTATGCCTCAACCGTTGCGGGATTCCCGTTGTCATCAACGCAACCGTAGAGGAAGCCGCCAACCTGATAGACCAGCCAGGACATGAACTCCGCGCAATCCCACGGGCCGTGCCAGTTCTTGTTGTTCTTGGGCACGCAGACATTGACGTACCTCTCGCCGATACGCGTCCGGGCCAGCCGGAGCATTTTCTCGCCGTCCGTCATGCGATTTTCTCCTCAAATGAACCGTTCGACTACGTTTGCGGAAAATTCCTTGGCTCCGCTCGCCGCGTCTTGAGGATAAGTCCGGCGCAGCTCGCTCTTCTAGCGCGGTAAGCGCCAGACCGCATGCTGGCCCGCGATAGGCCCTTGGAAACATACCATTTGCTGTTGTTTCGCCGTGATCGAGAGTGATTCAATGGGCTTGAAATTGCGTATTTGTGCGAGGGACCGCTCCCTTGCCTTCTCCTCCAACGGCGTTGCGGTCGTGATCCAGTAGGTGACGGCCTCCTCGGCGCTCAATCCACAGAACTGACGAAGGGCGATGGCAGATGAAACCCCGGAAGCATGGTAGCCATTCCAGCAGTGAACCAGGATGGGTTCGTGATTGCCGCTCACGATCCTGTCGCGAATGGCGGTCAGAAACGTTTTTCGACCATGATCGGAATATTGAGGATGCAAAGCGCTGTAATTAAAGACGTTGGTCGTGCCATTTCGTTCACACTGCGTAGGCGCAGGCTTAAACCCGGAAGCACCATAGACATAGTATGCTTGTGAAAATCCTTCCTGACATAGGTTAGTGAGCCCCTCTTCGGGAAGAGGCCCGTTGTTTGGCAGCTGTGGTTTTCCATAGGCTGCGCGGTACGAATTATTAGCGCCTGCGCGATACAGGATACCGGGAAGGACTGCGCGGAAATTGCGCACTCCCCATAGGTCCGGCTTTCCCTGGCCATGATCGTCGACGGCGCTTTCGTAAAGCGTTGTGAGCGCATACCGTGCTTGGAAAGCCTCAACCGACTTCTGAAGGCTTTCATCATGATTTGCGGGTTCATCGGCGCGGCTAAGCGTTGCCGCGCAAAGAATCAACGACGCTAGATAAATTCTCCGCGTCATCGGCTCCAATCCGCAACGCATTGTTCGACCGCAGACGCGGTGGGATGAACCGTGCCCCCACGCTCATCCTTGGGAAACACGGCTCTGATGGATGCAACTCTGCTGAGCGAGCCTCTCAGTGAGCCGCGGCATGTCCCCTTTACGTATTGGTCGAGCATGCAATTGACCATGTCCCATTCGTCCGCCTTCGCTTTGCAGGCCTCCTTCCACACGACAGGCTGGCAGCTTTGGGTGCGCCTGAGGTTGTTTGCGACCACCGCCATGGCGGTGTTTCCAAACTCAGTCTTGAGACCGAGCGAGGCATAACGGGCGAGCCGCAGCTCATACTCCGCGAGCGCGTAGTCCATCTGCGCTTTACGAAATTCAACCGTCTTCAAAGCAGCGGCGAATGCCGACCGGAAATCTGGCTTGCACATCAACTCCGCCTGTTGGTTGGCCCGGCAGGTCCATTCCCGATCAAGGCATCCGTCTTTCGTCGGCAGGTTAAGCTTGTCGAATTGCGCGGCAAACGATGCAGGGCCGCGCTGTTGATAGGCCTTGAGCAGGCCCGGGAGGTTCGACGACGTCCAATCAAGGATGCCAAATGTCATGCCGTCGAGCCCAAAATAGCCATCAAAGTGCTTTTCCTGACATTGGCCCGACACCGCTTTCAGGAATTTTCCAAACCCGCCCGCATTAGCACACGAAGCGATCTCCCTGCAGATCTGGTCGGGAGCATGCCCGTTGGTATTCGGCCCGCATGGCGTCGTCCAAACCCTTTGCCCCGCACTATTCGGATCAAACCGCAACTTTCCGGCGGGTGGCGTTTGCCGGCATTGGTTGGCGCTCGGACAGAACTGTGCCGCGGCGGAGCCGGCGGCCATAACCTGAATAAATAGAGCTGTCAGGACGGTAAGCAACAGCTGCATGCAATTCTTTCCAAGCCAGATTTTCCAACGGGCGGCAAAGCCCCGAATGTCGCAGCATTTAGCGAGGTATCACTTATGAGCCAGGCAGCTCTGCTTCAGACAGTCCCGATCCAAAAGCTGTGATCAGAAATACCGTCAATCTGAGTCCCGTTTTGGTTGCGGAATATGGCGACTGGCGTTCGATTTAATGTCGTGACAATCGTGAGCTTCACGCCGTGAACCTCGAACTTGGCCGAAGCATCAGTACTCCCGTTCAGCGTGACCTCACATGAACCAGAAGCCGCAGCTGGACTGCCGTCGTTGAGTCGGATGCGGATCGTGACAGTGCCGGCTTGTCCGAATGCTTGGTAAGAACCTACAAAGTCTACTTCGCGGTCATTGAGAACGGTGAAGGTGCCAGATCCCACCTGAAAGAAGCCAACATAAATCCTCAAAACGCCACTATGGTTTCCGAAGTAGAGACTGAGTTTTGCCATATCTTGCTCGCAAGGTCTTCTTGCCGTATTGCATTCGCTCTAATTCTTGGAAACGCGGCAACATGCCCGCGCGTTCGGTTCAGCGCCTCGCTCTATTGTAATCGCGCAAACGCGTAACGAGTATCGACTACCGCTTTGTCGCGACCGAACCACTCAAGCGCACACCGCCCCCTTCAGTAACGTTACATTTAATTACGAAAACCTCGGCGCATGTAGGTGCCGAAGCGATAGCCAAGTTCAATGATATTGCCACCGATTCATTATACCGGCCGATACCACAACCTTAACAAGAAGTGCTGCGGGCTGCAATAGTCCTCGATTTTCGCCGGCCAGCCTGCCCCGTTCGGGAAGATTCTGCGTAGTCCGGGGGAGCCTATTTCAGCGTTTGGGGTGCCACCGAAGCTAGTGCGGAGCCGACGCCGCGACAGCTGGCGAGGATTGTTGGCTCGGCTTTTTGATCGCGATTCGCCCGCACATCCATTTCCGGCTTTCCATAGAGGCCGTGATCCAATCGAAATCATCGTACGCGACCAGCTTAGTCACCGCGGCTGTCTCGTTAAAAATCGGCTTGAGCAGAGCCACGTTCTCTATGCTGAGGGTCGCATCATCCTTGTCCGCTTTGAAAGCGAACAAGAGCGTCTTACCGCCATCAAGCTTTTGGCCAAGGTTCGTCGCTTGATAGCAGCCAAAGCGTCGGTATCCGGACTTCACGAAAAATTCCGCAAGATCCGCTCCGGCTGCATAATCCTTAGGTTCTCCGCCAAAAAGTTTGCTGACCGACTCATCGTCGAGCGTTACAGGCTCCTTCAGCGTCTTCGAAAATGCGGCTCTATCGGAGTTCGCGACCGGCTCCGAGCGCGTCAGCCTGGAAAGCGCATCTGTAAAGCGTTTCAGCCTGTTCTCGTCAAAATCAGGTTGGTATGGGACCGGCGCCTGCGGAGGGTGCTCTATAGTAGCCTCCTTAGGCGTAAGCACTTGGTTTGCTCTGCCTGCAAACTCCCACAAGCCCGACTTGATAGAAGCTGCTGCGATGGCATAGTCATCGCCTAGACACTGGCTGGCTTGTGCTGCCGTCAGTCCAGACCGGATACCTTTGTAAGCCAGCGCGTACGGAATGTCGTTTTCCTTTGAGAACCCGATTGCAACGAGATCTCCTGCGAGATTGGTACAAAGGCCTAGGTTATTGGCATCGATTTTCTGCGGCGAGGTGTCGATCTGCTTGCGAAAGAATTTCATAGCCGTGTCGCCACCGTCGTTTATAATCGACGGCACATATTTGACGTTAATCTTTACCGAGCTGAAAGCGGTTCTCACTTCGTAGTCGCCTGGCGATAGTCTTCTGCTGACTGGATAATTTTCCTCTGTATTGAGTGCCGACAGGGTTTTCTTCAGTGGATCCTCAGTATTTCCAAATGCGGTCAACTGGTCTTTTGTCGGGCCCGAGAGCTTTCCGTTGAACATCGCCCATAGCGGCGGGATTAAGCCAGCAACTGCATAGCCAAGACTAAGCAATATGCCGGGCTCGTTCTGCGTTGAATAATTTGCGTAGGCCTGCAAATAAAGTTCAGGGCCGCCGGTGATGTATTGCGTACTCAAGCATGCACCGCGATTGTCTATCTTGATCACGCCTTTGGTGATCGCAAATACCGGAAAAAATGCCACGCCGGTGGTTGGGACGGTAGTATTGCCGGCCGTGTCCGAACTCATGAGCTTGTCGTTGATGACGATGAAATGGCTCGATGTTGCATTCTCTCTGATGAAAATATTTGAGGCCTGCCCATTGGTCAGGTTGGCAAGTGCGTTGCAACTGAAGGTGAGCTTATAAATCCGCTGGTCGCTGAGAGGTGCCTCTTGCCGTGGATGGTAGAGGGTAAGGTCCATTGCAGCCGATTGAGCCAAAACGTTGCTGGGAATCGCTGAAGAGGCCAATCCAAGAACGGCAAGTAAAGTCACTGAGCGCATTAAGCTACCTCACGAATATCAGTCTTAGGTTTGCAGTTGCACGAAAGGGTGAATTCGAGCGCCCGCAGGTTTTGGACACTGCGGAGCCGGCCGTTCTTCCAAGGAAATTAGACTAGCTCAATATACTCGGAGATAGACTAGCGCGAATCATCCGGCAAAACAACTTGCAAGAGTGTGGCTTTGAAGAAAGCTAGCCAACGCTAGCTGCTAAGCTGAAACGTCCTGGCCGGGTCACGCGCGCCGGAGTATCCCTGCTCGGTTCGCGAGCACGATTCCTAGGGCTTCTTGGTCATAACGCGCGCGCATCTTTGCGTTGCAGCATGATGTCTTATAGACCTTTAGAAGCGCACTGGTTCGTTGCCGGTGAGCCCGGAACTAGCCACAAGCGAAGAAGGCGAACCGCTGAAGAAAGGCCCTCGTCGACCTTCGAGGAGCGGACCACCGCCCGACGTCCGTTGGTCCTCAATGGTAGGAAACTGAGCCGAACCTTCCTTGCGACCGAGCGTGTGGGTGTTCGCATTTCGGGCTGCCCAAGTTTGCGACGCCCTCCCGCTATTGGCCACCTAGGCTCGCCGAGATCGCCAGTTTCTGGTTGATTGCAACCTCAAGTATAGCTTTGATAGCGCCGGTCGTCGTCGCGAGGTGCCCAATGAGAATTTGCATTATTCTGCTGCTGGGATAATAGCGCCTTCCGTTTCGCTTGCTGAACCGCTGACGACCGGAACGACCGTACTGGTGCTTGGCAAATACACCGCGCCAGAATCTGACAAAGACAACAAGCCGCGCGGCATTAGCTGGACGGGCTGTCTCGGTCGCCCAGGCGATGCACACGCGAGTGTTTGGTCATCAATGACGAAACGAGAGCCAATGGACACAGGACTGGCACAACATTCTAACTCGCGCATAAGTTCGCGACGGCAACCTGCATCAGCTCGAAGGCCAGCCCCTCTAAACGGATCGACGTTGTTCATCTTCGCTGTCTGCAGCAGTGTTGCGATGGTCGCCCAGGTTCGTCCGCCGCCGTCGCTGCCAGCGAAGAGGCTATTCCTTCTCGTAATTGTTGGTGGCCTGATGGCGCGTTCGACAATGTTGGAGTCGAGCTCAATGCGGCCGTCGGTGAGGAAGCGTTCGAAGATGGCACGGCGCGAGACAGCATAGCGGATCGCCTCGGCCAGTTTTGATTTGCCGGAGATCCGCCGCAACGTCTGCTGCCAGAGATCGAAGAGATCTGCGACGACTGCCGCGGAGGCTTGTTGGCGCGCAGCAACGCGTGCGTCGGGGCTTTGACCGCGCACGGTCTTCTCGATCTGCCAGAGCTTTGCCATCCGCTCGACCGTCACCGTTGCCACTTCCGAGCTCCCTGCAACATGCAGCTCATAGAACTTGCGCCTGCTGTGTGACCAGCAGCCAGCCAATGTGATGCCATCATTGCCGCGATCGGGGCGCGCCAACTTGTTATAAGCGGCATAGCCATCTACTTGCAGGATGCCGCGATAACCATTGAGATGGCGGACCGCGCATTCGCCGGAGCGGCTGTCTTCGAAGCGATAAGCCACCATCGGCGGATCGCTGCGGCCAAAGGTTCGGTCATCTCGGGCATAGGCCCATAAGTAGGCCGTCTTCGTCGATCCGGAGCCGGGAGCGAGCGTCGGCAAGGTGGTTTCGTCGGCAAAGAGCCGTTCGGCCTTCTTGACGTCGCATCGCCCACAAGCGCAACAAGGCCATCGATACCTTTGCGGAAGTCGACTGGATGGCTGGCGAGGAACACCTTCAAACCAGAGGGGATCATGCCGAACGGACCGCCCGGATCACCCGCTGCAAGTGCGCCTCGTCGACATCCACGCCGGCGCGCACGACGACCTCGCCAATGGCAATCTCGATCACTGCGCCTCCCACAGACGCCACCACACCCTCGCAACTCGAGTGCCGCAAGCGATAATGCCGCTCGGCCTGAGCATCACGGCGCCAGGCGAATGCTGCGACGGGTGAATGCCGATCCGGCGGGCGATCGCCGATAGGCTCGCACCAGGCTCCAGCGCCTCTGTCACAACTTGCGCCTTGAACTCGTCCAACCAGCGTCGGCGAGGCTGCCGCGGCGCTCCCTCAAGACGGTCGGCGACCGCTTCGATCAAAGGTTCTAGTTCCAGAACTAGGCGCAGACATAGAAGCTCACATCGGCCCACTCAGCAGCCGATAGCCGATCGCTCACCCAGTCCGCTAGACGGGGTCTCTTTGCCACTTACGACCGTCACGTGGCGCGCCTTCGATCGCGAGGGTCTCATCGGTATTTACTAGCTGTGCTCCCGATAACGGGTATGAGGTTGTAAGTTAGTAACAGAGAGCTTTGCCGGATGACGCTCACGACCGAAGCGGCTCTTGCCAGTCCAGCCCGCAGTGCCAGCAGGATCCAACCTCGCAGTACCCGCTTGCGTAAGTTATCCTGACCGGTCTGCGACCAATGGCCCCTCAAATTGAACTTCACTAGTCAGTGAACCTTCGATGGTATATTCTCAGTCGTTGTTATTTAGCGATACTGCAAGTTGCAGCACTTGAGATCAATGGCGCGACAATAACGCGCTCGAACCGATCGGCCTTTGATCAGCAGCACTACAACGGGAGATTTAGTCGGAGCTGATGACCTCAGTACCGGAACGGGGGACTAGCATGTTATTCCTTCGCAAGGTCATAACCGCTTCGTTGGTGTTCATAGCTTGTGCCGCCCAAGATTGTTATGAGGACGTGCACGCAGCCAACGGCCTGTCCACGCTGTGGTCCCCTGCCATAACAATTGGGTCGCCAGCGGGGCGGGCGCTATCATATCTTGGCAAACAAAGCAGACGTCAACTACAACCTTTGCTTGTTGACCAGGAAGAGCTAGATCAATCCAAAGCGACAAGTCTCCAAAATATACTTAGACTTTGGCAGCAGATTACAACGTCAGGATCTTCGTTAACCTAAGAGCGAATGCGTATCTTCTTTCTATGCCGCCCTTGTCCGGCACGCTTTTGGGTATTGTTTTAGCCTATTTTTTTAGCGATTGAATGCACTATCGGAAGGAACGGATACTCTCGCGCTGTTTATCGCGCGGAAGGCGGACATGCGGTTAGATCGTTGCTCTACAAAAAGAGGTCGGACTCAACTCTGTATGCGGTACTCATCGACGGGATGACATTGACATAAAGACTATCGCTCTGGCTGCACGGTGAGAAGTTCGGTCTCACGCTGAACGACATTATGGAGCGCGCGAACGGAGAAGCAGACGACATGCACGAGGTGCACTACCAGATCATTGCCGCCGAAGCCGTGATCACAGGCCTTGAGGTAATCCACGGGATGGCCGAAGACGTCGGCTTGCTTGCTCTCAGCCGCATGAGCGAGGAAGCGTTGCTCGCGCATACGAAACGTACAGCGATCATGTCTGGCGCCGCGCGGTTGGGAAGCGCGCTCGGATTCACCTGAATCGCGGCTCAATACATATGGGAAGCTCACGGACAAGAAATCAGTACCGCCCCAGGGAGGCGGTCAGGATGGTCGATCGAGACAAGGGGCTGTTGGAAACTTGGGCAACAGCGCGTTTGCTGCAGCCCCTATTGAACGACGTCGCCGAGTTTCTGCATGACCCGATGGGAGGCAACTCATGAGGACAGGATCAGTGCTCGCTGCTGCTTGGGTTTCGTTAGTGTTGGTAAGTGGGGTTTACGCGAGTGGACCGAGCGGCCTTTATATCCTCGTTGAAGAGGTCGAACTTGGTCCAACAGCGGACGCGCCGGAGTGGATCAAAATCGGCGGCGTGTTTCATTCCGAGATCGACGTTGAGAGAGAGAACAGGTTTGATGATGGTAGTTGGGGGCCAAAGCGAGGATGGGCGCATTTTACCTTGCCGGATCGAAAAAAAGATCTGGCCCGCGCCGAATGGCGAGAACTTGCTACTTTGGCCGCGAAACCTGAAAAGGAAAAGAAGGTCGTGGCGTTCGGGTCCACCATGGCCCAGCGGCTCGATAGAAATGCAGCAGGGTTAGTCAGCGGAGAAAAGGAGAGCGCCCAATCTGTCCCGTACTACGTCGACCACGGAATGTATCTGATTCGCGATGACGCTCCGCCGGCGGTGGCTGTCAGAAAAT
This sequence comes from Bradyrhizobium arachidis, assembly GCF_024758505.1. Lineage (NCBI taxonomy): Bacteria > Pseudomonadati > Pseudomonadota > Alphaproteobacteria > Hyphomicrobiales > Nitrobacteraceae > Bradyrhizobium > Bradyrhizobium arachidis. The sequence goes on from NZ_CP077970.1 coordinate 8,207,294, forward strand.
TTCCGAAATAGTGAGCTCTGTCGTGGCGGAGTGCGATCTCCTCCGCAGACGCGAGGACACCGCTCTGGTGCTGCTTGCCTTCGGGCACGGCGGGCTGCTACTCGCCGTGCCCGTGCTGCCGGTGGTAGCTCTCGGTGTCTGGTGGAATTCCAACACAGTTGCGCACTACTTCCTGCACACGCCTTTTTTCCGTGCGCGCCCGCTTAATATCCTGTTCGGACTCTATCTCAGTGCCTTGCTCGGAATTCCGCAGTCGATGTGGCGCGAGCGCCATCTCGCACACCATGCCGGCGCTCCGCCGCGGTTTCACTTATCGCATAAGGTAGCCGCAGAGATTATGCTGATCGCCACGATATGGGGCTCAATGCTGGCGTTTGCATCGGGCTTTTTTCTCACGGTCTACGCGCCGGGCTACATCCTCGGCCTGACGCTCTGTGCACTACATGGCCACTACGAGCATCAGAATGGCAAGACAGTCAGCCACTATGGACTCGGATATAACTGGCTATTCCTCAATGACGGCTATCACGCCGAGCATCACGCGAATCCGCAGAGTTGTTGGGCCGCACTGCCGGAACTCATCCATCCCGACGCCGTTGCGAATCGCTGGCCGGCGATCCTACGCTGGCTTGACGCTTGCAACCTCGATGGGCTCGAGCGTCTGGTGCTGTGCTTTCCCTGGTTGCAGAAGTTTGTTTTGCGCCGACACGAGCGCGCGCTTGGTGCGCTATTGTCGGGACGGCGAGTCGCTCGCGCGGCGATTGTCGGCGGTGGGCTGTTCCCACGAAGCGCTTTGCTGCTACACCGGCTCATTCCAGACGCTGAGCTGGTAGTGATCGACGGTCGCATCGAGAATCTCGATATCGCGCGCGCCATGTTGCCCAGAGGTGTAGGGGTCGTTCATGACTGGTATGATCCGGAACGCCATCGCGGATACGATCTGGTGGTCATTCCGCTCGCTTACGTGGGGGACCGCGCAGCGCTCTACCGGCAGCCGCCAGCGCCCCTCCTGCTGGTGCACGACTGGGTATGGCGGCGGCGCGGTACGAGCCGCGTCGTGTCTTGGGTCCTGCTCAAGCGCCTGAACTTGATGCAGCCATGAGACCGCTCAGCTTGCTCTGCGTGCTTGTATTGGCCAAGGTCTTGGTGCTTTGGGACCGTGAATTCGTCTGGACGGCTTGGACCCCTTTGGCTTTTATCTGGCAGGATTTGCTGATAGTGGCGCTGTACGCCGCGCTCGACTCGGTAGTGCGACGCCCGTGGACAAGCTGGAGCGTTTACGCACTGTTGGTCGGTTACGCGGCGATAAATGTGCCGATCGCCCGCGCGCTTTCAAGTCCGCTGACCGTGCCAATGCTGCGCGCAGCCAGCAGCACGATAACGGACTCCATACTTTACTACGTCACCGGCCCTAATCTTCTGCGCGTCGCAGCTGTTCTGGTCCTCGCATTCGCGCTGCCCCTTACGCTGCCCAGCCTGCCGATGGTGCACCGTGTCAAAGCGATGATTGCGGTCGGCCTGCTTGTGGTGCTTGGGCCAGTTGCATCGGCCCGTGTCGAGACCGAGGGACTGCACCGGAACCCGGTGGTGGCGTTCGTAGTCACGGCACTGCCACGCGTTGCCGGCGTCCTGCATGACGCTGACTGGAGTCTCAGTTCCTTCGAAGCTAGGCAATCGCAGGACCTCACACAGTGGCGTGGCGCGGCCCGCGGGCGCAATATCATTATCATTCATCTGGAGTCCACGGCAGCGCGCTACCTACGATCCTACGGCGCCGTGGAGGACCCGATGCCTAACCTGACCGAACTCGCGGCACAGGCCATTCTTGCCGAGAACGCATATACGGTTTACCCGGAAACGATCAAAAGCCTGGTGGCGGTGCAGTCCGCTATATATCCAGCGGTTGACACGGAGGCCGAGCGCTACGAGCACCTCCCCGGGCCGACCCTGGCAAGCCTTCTGTCAATGGCCGGTTACCGCACGGGTCTGTTTCATTCCGGACGGTTTCGCTATCTCGGAATGGCTGAAGTCCTACGCAATCGCGGTTATGAGACGCTGGAGGATGCCGGGGATATCGGGGGCAAGCATGAATCGAGCTTCGGCATCGATGAAGAGTCGACGCTGCGCCGAATGCTCGCCTGGATTGATGCCGGCGGCGAGCGGCTGTTTCATCTAACGTACATGCCGATTGCCGGCCACCACCCCTACGTCACGCCGACCGCCGGTCCATTCCTCGAAGGTCATTTGATCGGCCGCTATCGAAATGCGCTACATTACAGCGATCATATTATCGGTAGTCTGGTGCAGGGACTGCGTTCCCGCGGCTTGTTGGAGCGCACGCTTTTGGTGATCTTCGGTGATCACGGAGAAGCGTTCGGTGAACACGCAGGGAATTTTGGCCATAGCATATTCATCTACGAGGAGAACATACGAGTACCATACCTCGTGGTGGCTCCAGGACTCATCCGCGCGCCGATTCGCTTGGGCCGGGTGGTAAGCCTAGTGGATACTGCGCCAACTGTCCTCGACCTTTTAGCGCTCGCACGACCCGCAAGCTTCCAAGGCCGATCGATCCTCGAAGATCGGCATAATATGGCATTGTTCTGCACCGACTATTCGCAGGGCCTCATTGGCCTGCGCGACGAGCGTTGGAAATTTATTCACAATCTTGACTCCGGCCGCTCACAGTTATTCGACCTGGAAAGCGATCCGATCGAGCGGATCGACCTCTCGTCCCAGCATCCGGAGCGCGTTGACACGTACCGTACGCATCTGCGGCGCTGGTCCGCCAACCAAAAGCACCTTGCCGCGGCAATCCCTTAATCGGCTGAGAGGAGTTTCACGACGAGCGCGCGCGCCCCACTGGGCACTTGGCGAACCGCGGCTAACCGCCTAAGCGATTCGGAATGCATTTGGATGATCGGAGGGCGCACGTCAGGCGAACTTGAGGTGCGAATTGCCCTCCATACCGGACCGCATGTGCGGAAACGATCAATCCAGAAGCAGGGCACAAGTTTGCACTGTGTGCGGGCAGAGAACACTGTTTCCGACATCGCTCGAAGACCATGTAACCCAGGATAACCCGGTGCGAGCGGTCGACGTGTTCGTCGACGACCTCGATCTCGACAAGCTCGGGGTTGTCGGTGTCCAGCCCCTCGATACCGGCCCACCCAGCATCACCTCGGTGTTTGTCGACAAACGATCTGGCGATCGATGAGTGCCCCTCCATGAAGACGCAACTCGCGACGGACCACGCCATTGTCTGCAGCATGAGCCGTTCCGACAATGTCTGGGACAATGCTGCGATGTAGAGCTTCTTCTCCTCGCTCAAGACCGAACGCACCGCCAACAAGAGCTACCGGACCAGAGGAGGCACGAGCCGATGTGTTCGACTACATTGAAAGATTCTACAACTGCGCATCAGAACACCCATCTGGCTATGTAATTGAAGAGAAGAGATTTTGTTGAGCGGGATGCGATCCCGCGGGGTGTTTTGGGTTCTGTCGCGCTCGTTCGGCGATAGATTGAGCAGCAGTTGTTATCAGCCAGGTGCGGGCGAAGATCCAAGGACCATCCGGCAGAGGATGGATGGATTCGATCTCACCGACTTCAGCGGCCAGCCGGAGCGTCTTGGGCGCGATCTTCAAGAGCTTTGCGGCCTTGCCAAGGTTGAGCCATGGCTCGATCCCGTCGTCGGCGGGCTTGAACACCGGGATGTGGTAGTTCGAGCGCATTGATGTGACGCGCTCGCGGGTCCAGCGATTGCCGTTGCCGGTCTTGAGGCCGTTGCGATTGAGAAGGCCGGCAATCAGATCGTCGCTGGCGATCACCACCAGTTGACGTACGGCCTGGATGATGTCGGCAGAGGTGCTGTTGCGTTGTCCGCGCCGGCGCTTCGGCAAGCGCAACTCGCTGTGGGCGCCACCCACCCAATGAACGATGAGAACGATCTCGGAGGCCACGTCGTCGATATCGGCCACGACCTCATGGATGAGGGTGCGCACAATGCGCTTCTTGAGGCGAGCATCCGTCGTCGGCGCATCCCAGACCGTTTTGAGGTTCGAGGCCAGAACGCCGAGCGAGACTGGATCAGCAAGGGGTGCGGGCGTCGCCGCATCATGCATGGCGATCTTGGCCTCAACCTCCGCCGTGTGAGCGAGCGCCCTGTTCCAGCGGGCTTCCAGTCCACTGGCCACCAGCCGATTCGCGGGATCAGCGGCATCGTATTGCCGGAAAGCCCTGTCGGCGGCATAGCGCGCCGCTTCGAGGTCGCGACTGAGAGCATCGCGTACCTGATCGCGCCGTTCCCTGGCTCCCTTGGCGGCAGCGGTTGCGGCGGCGACAGCGCCCGGACCGACGACTCCAAGCAGTGCTGCCTCGATGGCGTCATCGACGCGCAGTCCGCCGAAGGCGATGCAGTGGGACCCGCCATTGTCCATCCAGGCGCGGCTGCAGCTGTAGCGCGGGATATGGTTTTCCATGCCGGAGTACCGGAGTGTGAGCTTGCGACCGCAGCGCTTGCAGCGGATCAGACCGGCCAGCAACGCCTCACCATGCTTGGGCGCGCCGTGATGCCGACTGGTGGGAACATTGCTGCTGACCATGGTGCGAATCGCCTCGAACTTCTCCCAGCTCACATACCCTTCGTGAGTGTTGGGCTTCAGCGTCAGCCATTCGTTCCGCGCCTTGCGGCGGATCTTCACGCTCACGCCCGCGGTGCTGTATCCCGCCGCCACAGCTGTCTTACCATAGGCATAGGCGCCGCCGTAGACCGGGTTCTCAATGATCCGGTGGATGGCAGAGTAGTTTGGTCGCCGCCAGGCCGTGTCGCCGTTGGTCTGCTTCACCGGCAGATCGAGATTGTACTCGTGGAGCCAGCAGAGCGCCTGCCGCGCGCTGCCCAGTTCCTCGACCTTGTCGAACACCAGCTTGATCGCTTCCTGGACACGCCGATCCGGGTCTTTCTCATAACGGTCGCCGGCCTTCACGAAGCCGACGGGCGCTGTCACAACCAACTCGCCCCGGCGTGCCTTCTCGTAGCGGGCCGAGAGCCAGCGCTGGCGCAACAGATCCAGCTCGTACTCGTTGAGGCTGCCTTTGAGCCCGAGCAGCAGGCGGTCGTTGCCGTGCCTTGGCGCATAGATAGTCTCTTGATCGACCAGAACGGTATCGACCACGCGGCACATCTCGATGAGTTGCTGCCAATCCCGGCTGTTGCGGGCGAAGCGCGAGACCTCGCGGGCGCAAACCGCACCAACCTTGCCGAGGCAAACCTCCGCCACCATTCGCTCGAATCCGGCGCGTTGTATGCCGCCGGCGGCTGAACGACCGAGATCATCATCGATCACTTCAATTTCTGACCACCCGAGTGCCGTCAGCCGGTCTCGCATGGCGTATTGCAGCGCGCTGCTCTCGCGATTGTGCAACACCTGATGGGCCGAAGATTGACGCACGTAAAGAATCGCCTTGCGCTCCAGATGATGAGGCCTGACCTTGTCAGAGATCATGATCGACCTCCTTCGCGGGCGGCGTCGCTGTCATCGCAGCATGGTCGAGGATCAACTGCGTCATCAGGCTCGTGAGCGCTGCCCGCGCTTCTGCTGGCAGATCCAGCCATGTGGGCGCGCCGATGGCGCCGTTCGGCAGGCCACTCCCGAACAGATCCATCTGCTGCTGCGGCCGCGGTTGTCGATCGTGTCGGTATCCGCTCCCTGGCACTGCCGTCTGCCGTGACATGAGTCTCTCCCCGATTCTGGTCGTGAGAGGCTCTGGATGCGCCAGAAAGCAGGGCAGCTGATGGCGTTCGATCCTTCAACGCCAGATCGAGAAGCGCAGAGAGCGCCGAAAGTGCGTCAATGCTGACAAACGGCTGAGCTGTCAAAGGCTCAGCGTAAGGGCATACTGCCCGATCGAACATCCATGCTGGAACCTCCAACCATCGATCCGCTTGCGATCCATCAAGAGAGCAGCGGAAAGCGACATCATCAGCCTTCTCGACCCTTCCATGAACGCAAACTCGGCGACCAAACCAGGGATGATGTCGATAAAGAACCTCGCGAAGAACGGTCCTGTGGGCGTTCTTGAGCCTTGTTGTACAACACGACCCGCAGGCACTCGACCATCGGTTATCTCAGCCCGGTTGAGTTCGAGCGCAAGGTGGGATTACTCAACCCGGTGTTCATCAAACCGGCATCAGCTCAGGGTTTGAGTCTGGGGGTTCGCTACATCGCGATACCCGCTATCGCAGGAACGGCGACAGGCCTACTCCTCGGGAAGAGGCGTCTCACGGAAACCGACCAGCTCAATTTGCTGCTCGAGGCCGCTGCTTGAGCGCGGAGGATTCCGCAGCAGGACGCTACGTGCCGCTCCATGTAACTGCAATCCACAGGTCCCCGAGTTCCTTGTCGTCGAAAAAGAGCTTCAGGTCCCCTACAGGTGCAGCTGGCAAAGCCATGCTCGTGAAGTTTCCGGTGAGCACTTTTCCCATTGTCACATCCTTGGTGAGCGTGTCGTGCTTAGTTGCGCCGTCGGTCTTGTCCGCCTTGTCGAACACGTCGAGGGTCGCGGGCGTTGCCGCCTTGCTGCTACGCGCGACGACATCCACCCGGGTCACGCTGGTCAGGCGACCTTTGCTCCAGAACGGGTAGTGTTCCTCGCGAAGTCCGAGCTCGAGCACAAAGCGCTGGTTGGCACCAGGGACCTGCCCCTGGAACTTCGCCCACTCGTTTGGAAACTCGTCTCGAACAGAAAACAGTCGAACAGACCCCACTGCCTTCGCATCGTCGATCAAGGACTTCAGGTTGGTGATTGCTCCTTGACGGAGCAACGATCCACCCTCGCGGGCCGTGTAGCGGATGTGCAGAATAACGTCGCTGATCGTCTCGTAGTCGAACTGGACCGGATCGCCCTTGCTCGGGTTGCCAGGCAGTTCGAGCTGCCACTCGCTGATGGCTCCCGCGTTCTCGAACGGCAAGTAGCGCTCGTCGCGCGGATTCGTCTCGAAGAGACCGCCGTCGCTTTGCGCCGAACTCGTGATGATCGACTGCAGACTCCCAAAGTAGTCTTCGAACCGATCATCCTCCGCGTTCTCGCGAGCGTAGACTCCGTCGCGGAGAACCGGCGTCTTGCGGATGCCGCTCTTGAGCAGGCTTAGCGTGCAGTTTACGCTTGCATAGGGCCCGCTGACACACGGGATGCTGAGAGCCACCGACTTGATACGGCGGAAGTAGTGGCCTGGGCCATCCATGTCGAAAAGGGATTCAGGAAGCGCAACTGTGCAGCGGCCGGTCCTCCGTAAACTGAGCAGCGCGAGCGGGGCCACTTGGAGCAGGCTCACATGCTTGGTCATCTCGTATTCGCGCTGATTCAGCTCGTGGTACGCAATCTCCATCCGCTTGATGTCGAGGTACAGCTTCTCCCCAGAAAGGAGCCCTTCCTTCCCGGCGAGATAGCCGAACTGGAGATACGTCAGCTCTCGGTTTCCGAGTTCATGCTGCAGTGCGCGCTCGGCCCGTTTGGCCGCGTCAAACGCGATCTGGAAGCACTGGGCGTAGAGACCCTTCACCTCGCGCTTCATCCACGTGTAGAGCGCCTTGTTCGTCTTCTTGCCCGACTTCTGCGCTCCCTCCTCATTCAGGAATCGCTCGGTTTCCGCCGCGTGCTCCATCTGCTTTCGGTGGCTCTTCAACTCCTGCTCGGCAATGGCTTGTCGAAGCTCCGCCGCACGGAACTGCTTGAACGTCTGCGCGATCTCTCCGGCTGCCAAGTTGCTCTGGAACGCCCAATCTTGCTCGCGGCGATTGTATGTCCCCACGCGCGCAGAGCCGCCGGATTCGTAGGTTCGTTTCTCCGCGTCGGCCCGAGCAAAGCCGGCCCAAAACGACATCGCCCGCGATAATGCAGACCCCCCAAAACTCAGGTTTCCACCGATTCCCCAGAACTCAAACGCGACACCCAGCTCGGGCAGCAGGCTTAGCCCCGCGCCGATCCTCTCTTTTCCAGACGCCCCTTCGTTCAAGTCCCTTGCTTCCGCGAGCTTGGTGATCTCAGTCCGCTCGTGACTGCTCACGATCTTTCCCCCGGCGTCACCGAGGTTCTGGGCGATGTCGATCTCAATGTCGCGCAGAGCTACTTCGGGCTCCTTCATCGCGAACTTCATCTTCTCGAGGCTCTCGGCGTCTAGGTCGGTCCACGGCGGTATTGCTTTCTCGATTTCGTCGTCCTTCTTTCCCAGCTGCCGCTCGTAGTAGGTGTAGCGTTGCACGGCGAGCGCCAGAGACTTGAGCAACCCCTCCTTCGACTTGATTGCCTCATGCAGTTGTCCATACTTCACGTGCTCAGTCATCTCCATGACCACGCGCTCATGCTTGGAACGCAGAATCGCAAGGGCCTCGCCGTCCTCTTTCTCCATCGCCGAGAGCAGATTGTTGCCGAGCGACTTGACCTCTTGGACGATTTCGCCGGCCTTCTGCACCAGGATCTGGAAGCGCACCAGCGGAAGGGGCTGGTTGAGGCCGTTGACGATGGCTCCCACGTCCAAGCCTGCGGCTGCGGCTCGCGCCAGCATAGCCGGATCGATAGGTGGCTCGAACAGCGCCAGCTGACGAAAGATGCCCTGGATGTTCAGGCTATTGCGAATCTTGAAGAGGCGATCTGCGACAGTGTCCCAGTACCCGAGCAACTTGTCGTTGCGCGGAACCCCGAAGTACAGCGCCTTGTTTAAGCTGCGCACCGTCGCCAGGCGATCGCTCTCATCCGAGGTCTCCCCTGGGAACGGGAGGAGGTCGAAGGGGATATCGGCCTCAACATCGCGCATGACGGTGCCAAACTGCTTGAGGTCGTTCCTCAGGTTCGCGTACGTCTGTGGGCGACCCCCCCCCCTCTTCGGAACTGCCTCCGGGCGAGGTCCGAGGATGTTCGCGGCCAGCACGTAGATCATGAGCGCTTCGTCAATGGCTTCGCCCGTGTCCTGCCGGAACAACGAGTCGCCCCAGGCGATCAGGTTGTCCAGATACGCCATGACGGTCTTGTACATGTACGCTTGCTGCCGGTATCTCGCGATGACGTGCGGTCGGAAAGGGGCGTCCTTCCACGCCTCGATGCTTCGTACCGTCTCGTTGCGGAGTGCCTCGTCGCCGCCGGTGGCGAGGTTCACGAGGATGTCCTCGATTTGCTTGACGTCCATGTGCTGGAAGGGACGCACCTTCCAGAAGCGTTCGGGCGTGGGCCCCTCACTGTCATCCGTCGGATCGAAGAGGAAATGAAACCACCGTTGGGCTTCGGCGAAGCGCTGGTTCTTACTCAGATGGATAGCGATGGTGAGCGGAACGTGAAAAAAGAGCTCCCAGTTGTAAACCGAATAGGCGCCGCCCGAGGTGAAATCCAGGTCTTTGACCGGGTACGGCCGGTCAACGAGCTCCGACGGCTTGTATTTCGTCGGTGAGAAGATGTCAGCGTACAGGACCGGCACTGGCTTCCTCCTGAGGAGCGTCACCTGCGTTCCATTCGGGATGGTGAGCTGCGCTCCGCTGGCCAACACGACCGACGTGCCCGCCGGGAGTGTCGCTGAGCCTCCGTCGTTGAGCGTAATCAACGTCCCTCCAGGCGGGCTTATCTTCGCATCACCCAGGAGGACGGCTACCATGTCCTGAGACAGAGTGAATGCCGTGCCTGACTTCGGTGTCTCCCTCATCCCCTCCACAAGGGTCGCCGTCAGTCCATCAGGCAAAGCAGCGGGCGTGTGATGCTGCATCTTGGCGGAGTGTGCAATCAGGACCCCGCCGGGTGCCTGCACGTCCGCGAGCAGGGCGATAGCCGAGCCTGCGTCAACGATGATGTTGGTGTTCTTCATCAGCGCAACTTCGATGCTGCCCGGGAAGGAAGCGCCGGCTACGTACTCCGTGTCAGCGGCCTGCAGGCCCGCCGTCCCTTTGCGGAGTAGCCTTTGGGCGAGCTGTCCGACATGGGGGTGAAAGTGCGGGTAGAAGCGGTAGCTGACCTCGCGCTCCTGGGCCACGACGTACTTCGTCTCCTTCGCACCGATGACGCGCCCGGGAATGAAGACGATCTCCGTGTCGAGGTGCCCGTGGAACTTCCGGACCGGGGCGGTGGTAATTGGATTCATGGCTTTGTCTCCAACAGCTCAATGACCGATGGTGCCGCCGCCGAGGCCCATTGCCGTGTTCGCGCCGAAGCCCGAACGAGCGAGCGCATCAACGTTCTGTGCGAGGGTCGAGTTCAGGCCGGCGCTGCCAATGATGTTTAAGCCGCCCTGGACCTGATTCAGGCCGCCTTTCTCAACGCTAGCCGTACCGACGATCACGGTCGCGTTTCCCGCCCCGATGCTGCTGCCCGGATGGATATCCACTGTCGACCCACCCAGGGCGATGGCAGATCCGACTTCGGTGGACGGAAGAATCGTCGCGTCAAGGCGTCCCAATGGTCCTACGAGTTCGCCGTCGAACAGCAGGCCGGTCGCAGGGTTTACCAACCAATCTTCTCCTGGTTTCACCTTCACGAGCGACCTCGGATCGATAGGGCCGGACCAGGCCTGATCGCCCGGGGTAGGAACGGGCCACTTCCGTGGAATCTTAGGCTTAACTGGGATTTCCTTCCACCAGTCTGGATCCATCCAACCAGGATCTGGTTGGGGAGTGCGTGTCACCCATTCCTGCCACTCCTCGATGGTCCGCTCGGCGACGCTTGGTTCGACGAAAAGAGTGTGCCTGTTGTCCTGGTAGAACAGCGGCTTCATCAGCGAGGCAATTTCAGCGAGGCCGCTTTCTATGGCCTCTTGGACGGCCGCCGGATCGCTGGCGGCGATTGATGCGGCACTTGGGGCGCCGAGTGTAATGTTGTTGTCACAAAGAAGGATCGTGTACGAGCCGCTCTCCTGATCGAGGATGCTTGGCGTTTCAGGGGTCAGAGTATAACCCGACTGACCTGTCGTTATCCGGCTGTTGAAGGTGACCTTGAAGCGCCCGCTCCCCGCGTACTGCGTGGCATTCACAGTGTTTGCGCTGTACGGATTTGCTGGCGCGCTGCTGAACGTGGCCTTCTCTGGGATACTGTTTCGGCCGGCGAGGTAAAAGGACTGATCGAAGGGCGCGCGAAGGTGTATGTACACGCCGCGTTCTTCGCCGTTGTCATACGGCTCCTTGCTCACGTGAATGCCAACCATTCGAGGCACGATAGGAAAAGAGAACGTCCCCAGATCGCCTTGATCCACTTTGAACGTGCTGTCGGCCCTGAGCACCTGATCGCCGCCAGAATGGAGCCCACTGGATTCTCGAATCGTCCACTCGCCTCGCACGTATTCGCTCCAGTGAAGGTGAGCTTCCAGCTCAGACTCAGCGGCTTCAATACGGACAGAGTCCCCAGCCTTGATTGTACGCGCCTCACCGCCGGTCTGCTTGGGCCTCTCGAGGAACGTGACCCAGAAGAGGTAGAGACGATCACGCCAAACTACGGGAGCGAGATGATCACCTTCGATCTCGGCAGTCACCGGCTCCCACGGCGTCCACATCTGGTCTGCGTAGCGACGGTAGAAGTACTTGTGCGGTTCGCCGTGCGTTCGCCCAATAACGTGCAGCGTATTCGGCGCTGGGTCCGTTTTGTCCTCGAGATGCATGGCCACGATGTCCAGCCGCGCGAGTTCCTCGAGCTTCCTCAGGTAGGTGAGGAACGCGTCCTCGACGAGGTCGTTGGATACGTCGCCCTGCATCAGCGCACCCTCCAGATCGCTGAAGAGGTGCGTCTTGTCGTCGCGGAACTCCGGCTCGAGCCAGTTCTCTGGGAACAGGAAAATCTTTCGGTTCGCTTCCCAGACCCGGTAGCGCTTCATCCACTCCCATTGCTTGCCATTGATGAGCGCCGCAGGTGGAACGTTCGCTTCGAGATTGAGCAAGCACCGCTGGATGAACAGCTGCACGGACCCAATCGCCAGCCGGATGCGCGACGTCTGCACGACCGGCTCCATGCCGGGGTCGATGAGAAAGTACTCGTAGAGCTGCTCGATGCGAGCAAAGCCGCGCTGATGCATGACGTGATTCACCAAGGCGTCACGTTGACGCTGGCGAAGCTTGTCGAAGATCGGCTGTGCAAGACGCTGCCACACCTCGGGCTCAAAGCGCGCCTTGATGGCTTCCTTCAGGTCCCTCGCCACCGCGAAGCGCTGCTCTTGGGTTGCCCCAGCACCGGCAATTCGGGTCCAGCCAGCCACCGACGCAACCGGGACGCCGAAACGTTCGACCACCTCCAGCGCATACCACAACCGCCCCAGCGGCACTTCACTCGCGAACGCCGGCGAGGAGGCAAGCACCCTCGCGGCGGCCTTGACGGTGGCGTCATCCCGGCGCACGAGCTTTGCGATCGCCGAGTAGACCTTGTCGATGTCGCCGGTCTGATTGGTTTCGAACACGCCGATGAGATCGTCTGTGCCGCCGGCGGTCGCGCTCCTAATCCTCACGTACTCGAGCATTCGCAAGAACTGGCCGAAGAGGTCGGCAGCCCCGGCAGGAGAATCATCCACGACGACGGTGGGCATCTTCTTGAGGTCCAAGTTGCCGAAGTCACCCGCGTGGGTCAGCAAATAGCGGAGTTCGCGCTCATTCAGACCTAAGCCCTGCGCGAGACCGAGGGCCTTCGTCAGCAAGTTCACGGCGCGCTCGGCACCGCTAAGCGTAGTAATCGGATAGAGCGCAAGCTGGGACAGGTTGTCCTTCGGGCTCGCCTCCCCCTGCACCAGGATCCGCGCGTCGCCGCCTCCCAGGTTTCGCAGCTTGACGGTGAATCGGTACGGACCCCCCGGCTTCAGTTCGATGTACTCGTTCGGCTTGTCGCCCAGCACCGCACCGTCCGCGGCCGCCGCGCCGCTCCAAAATAGGCCCCCAGGCAGGTGCTCGAAACGGACCTCGACCGCTCCGTTCTGTTTGTCGAGCGCAACGAAGAACCGGTACGCGCCGGCGGCGCGCACTTCGAGGTAGCCATCGAATGTCGCGCTCCTCGCCGCCACGGGTCGAATCAGATTGTTGTTCTTGTCCTTGAGTCCAGTGTCGGCGTCTGGAAAGACAAGCGAACTAAGGGCTACACCGGTCCCGTCCGTCGAGGCGAAGAAGTCCACGCTCAGTCCGCGGTCGCCGGACGCAGACAGGGCCGCGAGCAGGGACTGCGTGCCGGCACCTCCCGACGGAACCAAACCGAGAAGGCGCACATCCGTTAGCAGTGATTCAGCGAGCACCGGCTCGGCTGCCGTATACGCGGTCAGCGCTTGGACCACAAATTGTCGGATCAGGCGCTCTTGCAAGAACGGCAAGAAGGCGTTCGCGAGCCGCGTACGTTGTTGCCGAAGTCGATTCTGCTGCTGAACCTCTGTCAAACCGGCAGGTGCCGGTGCGAACAGCAACGGAAAGTCCGCGGCATCGAGGAACCCGGTCGCGGGTTGAACATTTGCGGCTTGCTTCTGGAGGTGCTTCTCGAAGAAGGCGCGCGCCTGCTTCTCCACATCGTCCAGCAAATCGCTCAGAACCGCCGACGGCACGTGCGGGTTCGGTGGCACCGGTTTTGGCAACCGGGCCCGCAGCGCTGCCTTCTCGCCGGGGTCGAGCAGCACGCCTCGATACGTGAGCTTCTGCTCTTGCCGCACTCCGCTGTAGACGACCTCTCTGAACGCGGGTTCGCCGCTGAACCTCTCGACGTTGAGCTGATTGGCGAGTGCCACGGGCGATTTGGTGGCCGTGAACTCCGCGGTGCCGTTAATCATCGCCAAAAAGCGTTCGACCACATCGGGAGGCAGGACCAGACCGAGCTTCTGCCGCAGCACTTCCTCGCCCATCGCACCGGGATCCACGGGAATAGCGTTGTCGGAACGTATCGCTCGGATGCCGTCAGACAGCGTCTTCAAGAGCGCCAGCGTGCTTTCCCGGTTCGGGCGATACTTGCCGGTCTCGTCGAAGCGGTGCCTGAGCAGGTACTCGAGATCCTCCAACTTGAACGCGGTGTCCTTGACCTTCTCTCCGACCTCCACGAAACGTAGTGTTTGGGAGAAGGGATAGTCCTCCTCCAGCTTCGTTAGGGGATCAGCATGAAGCGCCTTGAATGGGTCAAGGTCGGAGAATTGCTTGAGAGCAATCAGCTCTTGCACCGACAGCTTCAACCCCTTCGCCAGCAGACCGTATCGGTACAGAAGCGAGACGTGGTCGAGCGACAGCGCGGCCGTATCCAGGGACTTGCTGGCATCCTCAAGGATCCGCCGCACGTCGTCTGGAGTGAGGCCCAGCGCGCCCTGCAGCGCCAACAGGTGCCCCTTGATGAGTAAAAACTCCTTGCCCTTCGTCTGCGCAGCATCGAGCAACCCGGGAAGGTTTGGGTTCGGCGACAGCGCGGCCAGCGCCGCCTTTTCGGCATCGGTGAGAACGCCTTGGAACGAGAGATGCTGAACCTCCTCAATGCCGTCGTATGCTATCTGGATTTTCGGCTCACCTGCGAACGGCGCCGGGTCGATCTTATCCGCCACCTTGACGTTCTCGAGCTGGACCTCGAACTGGCGCTTCTGTGCCGCTGTGGCGATCCAGGCCGCTGACAGGTAATGACCGAGCGGATGGTCGAAGACGTCGTCGGTCTTCAGAACGGCGCGGTTCAAGAACAGCTGTTCGTAGAGCGATTTCTTCCCGGTCGTCGGGAAGTTCGCCCACAGCATCGTCAGCTTCACACGGCTCTGCTTGCCTACGCGAATCTTGTCATCCAGCGCCTTAAGGTGCGCGAGATAGATCAGCGCAGTCATGAGCGGACGCTTTCGGAGCGTCGCCTTCTCGAAAGGCGCGTTGGTAGGCATGAAAGCACAAAGGGCGCGATCGGTCTCCTCGATGGTCCACCCCAGCTTCCGCCAGAGCCGCACAAACAGATTGAGCTTCAAGAAGGCGATTTCGTCCACCGCATGGCCGTCGGCGTAGCGCAGGACGGTGGAGTCGAAGTCGCAACCGGCATCCGGATCCGCAAGCACCAAGATTTGATCGAACGGAATGCCCTGCAGCTCGGCGTTGATCTGCACAACGGGCAAACCAAACTTCTTGCTGAACTCGTCGAGCAGCCCCTCGAAAGCCTCGATCTCGTTGATCGTCTGCCAGTCGTCCTGTGACAAGGCGTCGAAGCGCGCCTGCTTAGCGGCAGATAGCGCCGCCCGCTCCTTGGGGAGTCGCTGCCCTAGCGGCAATGCGGGGTCGAGAAGATCCTGGTTGTGGTCGTAGAGAGCTTTGTTATTGGCATCACGGCAGAGCCGGACACTGCTGATGCTGACGCGAAGCTTGTACAGCACCACGAGCTGATCCAGCCTCGGGTTGACGAAGGCCGTCTGCACGAGTTCGACGAGCTGCTTGTAAGTCACCCCCAGCCGACGCGACAGCGCCTTGGCGGAGTTGAGGTCGATCCGCTGCTTCGTGTCGGCATCAGTTGCTGCCGTCGTCGCCTCGGCCGCATTCTTGAACCCATAGAGTTCGTACCACTTCGCCAGAGGATCGGGATTCGTGAACAGGTCGATCTCAGTCGGCGACAGTCGCAACGACTCCAGGAAAATGCCTGCGCGATCGTAGACCTGCGCTGGGACGAAGAGGTCATCACTCGCACGGAGCACCTCGAGCACTCTCGACAGCGGCGTCTCGAAGTAGTCGCAGAACGCGCGCACAGTTTCGATCCACAGATCGAAGGGCAGCGTGAGCGGATACTTCGCATCGCGGACCTTATCGTACGCTTCGCGAATAATATTCTGAGGTTCCGCAAGGAGCTCGGGCGTGGTTGCGTCTCCGGTGTCGCGCGCCGCGGCGGCTTCGAGCCCGTCATGCGCGACGTAGTATTCAAGAATTTCGTTGACCAGATCGATGTATGGGAGCGCAGTGTTGGTATTCTCGCAGGTGAGCGGGATATATGGAAGGTCAGGCCGGCGCTCAATGAGCGCGTCGTAGGGCTTCTTGTACTTCGCGGTGTAGTCCTGACCGCCGTGCGCATCCTTCCAGCGAGCCAGAAAGTTCCCCCACACTTCCGGCTCGGCATCGACGAATTGGAGAATATCCACAAGATACGCCGCAGGACTGAGGACCGAGCGGCAGTGCTCGCACTCGCAGAAATCCATCGAGCCGAAGAGCGACTCCATGGTCGGGAAGTGCTTGATCAGCTCGTTCTTGGTGCTCTCGCGCACTTGCGCGGGTGCGGATATTCCGAACACAGGTAGTTCACTGTCGAGCTTCTTCGCGATGCTGAGCAGGTTGTATGTCACGCTGCTAACTTGCGTCGCCTTCCGGTACACAAGCCGAGACTCCGCTTGTGTGGGAACGGCCTTGTAGAGCTCAAGGTACTTCGCCGCGTGGAGCTTCATGAACTCCGATTCGGTGTACGCCATCACGTCATACGCCGACGTCATGCCGAGGGACAACAGAACGGGCATCGCCTCGTTGTTGGGCGTGATTTGGTAGACGCGCTGCAGCGCCGTAACGTGCTTCTCGATGGTGCCGAATTCGGCATCGGTGAGCCCTGCTCGTGCTCCGGCGTGCGTTTCGAAGAACGCTGCGGCCGGCGTCTGCCCTAGCCGGAAGCCCTGCGTCGCGGCGTTCTTGAGGAGCTGCACGGTCTTGTCCCGCGCGGCTCCGAGCCTGAACGAATCGGTTCCGTCGCGCTCGATTGAGCGCGCGACCACTTGGGTCGGGTAACTCAAACGCACCTTGCGGGCCATGTCCTCCGCCCACAGGTTGCGCCGTGCTTCGACGGTCGCACCGGCAAATGCGGGTGGAATCAAGGCTTCGAGCTGCTTCTTGTCGGCGTCCGTGAGGTTGTCGCGACGGTTCGCGGGAATTCCGGCCACAGCGTGGATTTCATCGACCCAAGGGCCGCCACGATCGAGATCCTTCTCGGCGAGCTCCGCGGGATCGCTCTTGTCCAAAGCTTGCTGGATACGGGCCGTCAGCTTCTCGCTGCCACCCGTGAGAAACGAC
The DNA here is from genome assembly GCF_024758505.1 of Bradyrhizobium arachidis. Taxonomy (NCBI): domain Bacteria; kingdom Pseudomonadati; phylum Pseudomonadota; class Alphaproteobacteria; order Hyphomicrobiales; family Nitrobacteraceae; genus Bradyrhizobium; species Bradyrhizobium arachidis. Next base: position 8,224,270 of record NZ_CP077970.1, read on the forward strand.
ACCTTGCCCTGGAGCTGGAGCTTGCGGACTTTCACATCGTCGAGCCCTTCCTTGCGTGCGCTGTCCCAAAGGTCGGTAGGCGCGCCTCGGTGGCTAAGGTACGCGGTTGCGAACTTCGCTTGATCTTGGTCGTTGAGCCCCGATGCCTTCAGCATCTCCGCGTACGTCGACCGCGACCCAGGGACTGCGATGGAGAGGCGAACCTTGCTCGCGAAAGTCGTGAATTGCTGCTTGAACTGCGCCACCGCCTGATCATCGAGCGCGACGATCCCAGCATCGCGAACCGTCTTGAGCGCACGCTCGGCGACGTCGGGTGCAACGTGGGCTAGCAGCAACTTGTCCGACGGCAGGCCAGCACGAAGGAGCCCGTACAACGCCTCGCCAGAGAGGCCCACGTCTCCATCCGCGCCCAGGCGCTGTGCCGTAGCCGCGCAGGTCAGTAGCCGCGCATCCCAGCCGGTGGCGCGGTTCAGAACAGTGAGGTCCTGCCGCTCGGCATTCTCCTTCGCGTCGGCTAGCTTCTTCAGGTCGCCTACGAGCGGTGCTACGTCTTCCGTAAGCCGCTTGTACTCCGGTGCCAACGGCTGCAGGGCGGCGGGTGCAACGAGATTCAGCGCGCGCCGCGCCTCTCCTGGGAGATCGTTCACCGGCTTCGAGAGCGGTATCTCATTGCCAGCACCATCGACGGCACGGACCTCCAGGCTGAGGGCCTTGCCCGCGGAATCGTACGCGAACGAGTACCGTCCCCCGGCGACGGTCGTAGTTTCCGCCAGCTTGGTGGCATTTCCCCCGAAGTCGCACCGGTACAGACGGAGCGTCAGCTTCTCGGCATTCAGGCCATGCTCCAGCACAACGCGACCCTCGAGTCTCTGCGCGGAAGGGGGCAAAGTGATCGGCACTTTGAGATCGATGATCTCCAAAGGCTTGGCGCCACGCACGACATCGGAGCTGGCAAGCGGTTTTTCGTCTTCACCGACCACCGAGACGCGCAGGTCAATTCGCCGAAGGTCGGGAAGGACGTCGTAGCGAATCGTGTAGCGACCTTCGCCATCGGTCGTATCCTCGCCGAGTCGTACGGCGCGCCCATCCACGACGTGGACAGCGAGAACTCGGACGCCCTTCAACGGCGCGCCGCTTTCTCGACGGACCTCACCGCCAACCACTTGGCTCGTAGGCCCAGCCGGTTGGTCCAGTAGGCCCCACTCCCGCAACAGCGCATTCAGCGCACCGGCGGTTGCAGAGTCGACTGCACCGCCCTCTCCGAGGTGCCGCTCTTGTTGGAAGATGGCAACTACCTTCCGAGTCGCATCTCCAAACGATTGCGCCTCGTACTCGCGCTGCAGCGCAGTCGCCAGCTCCCGGCGGGCCCGTTCGTCGTCACGAAGAACCGCAGTTCGCTCGAGGAGTTGCCGCAGTGCCTCCTGCAGATCGGCCACTTCGGGCCCCCTCATCTGCGGCCTTAAAGGGAAAGTGATGTTGTTCATGGCTTGGTCGCTCCTCGCGGGAACTACCCGCTCCCGTGCGTGCCTGACTTCTCGCTCACTCACGCCTGTGCTCGGCCTCTCGCCTGATCTCCAGGGGGATCTCCGATCCGTCTGGATTCAGCCAGTACAGAGCGCCGCGCCGTGCAAACTCCATCAGTCCATCGGAAGCCAGAGGCCTCTCGATCACGTTGCCCCGCTCTGGATTACTGATGGGGCCAATGAAGAAATAGAAGGCCTTGTCCTGTGCTTTCTTCGAGTCGACCACCATGCGCGGGCGCGGCCGCTCGTCCGCACCCGCAGCCAGGCGATAGTGGAGATAGAAATTCTCTCCGCGCTGTACGATGTACGGCCCCTCTTCGAACGGGACGTCTTGCAGCGCGACTCCAGGTTTCGATCCCATCGAACATGCTCCCAGGGCGAGCCAGCCCGTGCCGGCAAGCGTTAGCAGACTTCGTTTCACACTCGACGATCTCAGTCGGTTCACTCCTCAATGCGGGTACTGGCCCCAGGCATCCGCGGGATTTCCGGTGTATCCGCCCGTGCCGGCACCGGTTGGATCCGGGTCGCCGGGACCTGGGATGTAATTTCCCAGAAATGCGGCGGCTCGAACGGCCACCCTTCGCGGCAGCAGGAATCCGAGCAGGATGCCGAAGGTGTTCGCCACGATGTCCGTGGTGGAATCGAGGATGTGGTTCACCGTCCCTTGGGCGCGCTGTTCCGCCTGGAACGAACCCCGGTCGATCGGACTCTCATGGATCAGGCCGCCGATCCACAGCAGGACTGCACCGATGGGGCCCATGCGGTTGGCGAGCGCTGCATTAGTGGCGGCATGCCAGGAGTGCATGCCATTCTTTGCCGGATCCGAGGAAGAGCCGCGGGGATTCATCTTCCACACGATTGAATTGGCGTTCTCGATGTCGCCGGCGAGAGTTTTGGGGCCTTTGAAATTCACGCTGGTGCCTATCGGCGTATCCCACTTCTCGGCGACCACCTCCTTGAGGCCGATAATGCTAAGCGCGCCCAGGCCCATGTCCTTGAGGCCCTGGACGACGTTGTCGCTTTTCCAGGAAAAGATGCCGCCGATGCTCCTGATGGCGCCTGCCAGAATGTCCACGAGTCCTGCAAGTGGCGCGGCGATCAGCCCCGGCAGCCATTCGCGCATCCACTCGCTGGCGGCACGAAGACCGCTCACGATGGTCTCGAAGACTCCCTTGCCGCTAGCCTTGCTGGAGCCCGACTTCGCGGAAGACGACTTTGCGCCGGAAGACTTCGGGGCGGCGGCGGCAACGGCCGCCGCTCCGGTCATCGAGGATCCCGCCCCCTTCGGAGCGATAGCTACGCCTTCGCCCGCACCGCTTGCGCCCCGCGCCTGCAGATCCTGTGCCGCTGCCGAACGCGGCGCGCGTCCATCTGAATCGACCAGAGACGTTGGATGATTGACGACGTACGTATATAAGTTGAGCGACACCGCAATGGCGGGCACTGGCTCCGTCGGCTCGGCCGCCTTGCTGCGGCCCCGCTTCAGGCTCGTACTGCTCCCTCCAGACACCGGAATTCCGAGAGGATCAGCCGACGTCCAGCGCGCAAGCCACGGCGCACAGTAGCGTGCACCGTGATAAGTAAAGCCAGTTTCCTCATCTCTTTCCTTGCCCGTATATCGATAGCGCTTGAGGCTGACCTCGGCAACGCTGCGTCCAGCCTGTAACGAAGTCGTTCCGTACGGGTGGTATTCCTCGTACGCGATCAGCGCGCCGTCCTTGTCCAACTCCACACTGGACGAGCCGAGGTGGTTTCCGAGCTGGTATCGCTGCAGAGGCACGGGGCCATCGACCGCGTTTCCGTCCTGGATTGTCTGAGTTTCGACGAGCGCAATGCGCTGCTTATCGTCCAACACGTGCAGCGACTCTCGTGCAAGACTGATCCCGACTCCGTTGTACTCGCGATAGATCTCGAAGCCACCGAGGTACAACCGATCCTTTTTGCGCACGCCGTTCTGCGATTCGATGACCTTCCGTACGCGCTGACCGGCGCTGTTGTAGACGTAGTAAGCCGAGCCGCCGCCTCCTAGGTCGGCCTGCCGCAGATCATCCTTGAAGTCCCAGACCAAGGCCGCGAGACGCGGCATGGAGGTCATGTTGCCGTGGGGATCATGCGCGTAGGGCTCGACCTGATTGAGCCCGTTACCCACGGTGGTTCTCGTCAGCCGGTTGCTCTTCTTGCCTGCCTCGAGCAGGCTGTTCTCCTGGTAGTTGTAGCGGCGCGTCCAACCGGTACCGTTCGCGGCGTGGACGAGCGCCTCGAAATTGCCGACCGGATCGTACTCGTATCGCTCGGCGTAGTTGCGCAACGCCTGCAGATCGTTCGGATGTGCTCGATGGCCGACGAACGGGTAGTCGCGATAGTCGTCGTTCGGCGGATTGAAATCGAAGGTGTTCTGTCCGATGTGCTCGCGCCCCTCCGCTTGGATGAGCCGGTAGACGGCGTCGTAGGTGTACGCGCCCACCGGCTCGACGGTTTGGCCGGCTCGGATGATGGTCTTAAGCGCGGCGTCGTCGATCCGCGTGATGTTGCCGACAGGATCATACGAGTAGCGCAGGTCCTGCACCACCGAAGGATCTTTGAAAAGCTGCGATGCAGTCGCGTCGGAGGTTGCGGGGCGGGTCGTTTTCAGACGCGAGAGGCGAAAGGTGAGCGGGTCGTATTCGTACGTGGTGGTGGCGCCGTTTTTGTAATCGATCTGCACGCGCTGCCCCTTGGCGTTGTAGTCAACGTTCGTCACGAAGACAGTGGCAACGCCTGCACCGCGAAACCGCACATCGACCTTATCGAGGAGATTTGCCTCGTTAAAGGTCGACTGATAGACGCTTCCGTCCGGAAAGGTGACTATGAGCGGGCGGTTGAGGGCATCGAACGTCGTGCTGTTTGTGAAGGTGCCGTCTGTCGCCGCGGGGTTCTGCAGCCAATTCACGGCCAATTTGTAGTTCGGTAGCAAGTCGCGTTGTTGCTTAAGCAGATTGCCCTTGAAATCGTAAGCCACATTCGTGACCACGCCGGCGCGGTCGTAGCGTTGAAAGATCTGACCGCGGTGGTTGGCGGCATCGCCTTGGCCTTCGCCGTAGACCGTGCGCTCGGCAAGGCGCTCCGCACCGTTCTCCGTCACGAAGAGACCCGTGAGGCGGCGAAGCTCGTCGTACGTCATGCGACGCAAAAAAAGTCGGCTGTCCCAAGCGCGAATGGGCCTTCCGACCGCATCGCTCAGCATCCAGCGCTCACCTGCTTCCATGCTGGCTTGGCGAATCCGGTTGCCGAGGAGGTCGTAGTCGTAGCGCATGACGATGCGCCCAAGTTCGTCAACGATCGCGTTGCCCTGCGGGTCGATCCCCTTCTTGAAGGCGTCGCGCACCGCCCGCTGATTGCCCTCGATGTCGAGTTCCACGCGGGTGGCGTATCGTTCGTTGACAGCCGCACCGTTGCGCACGTAGTTGTTGTGAGCGAGCGTGATGAAGACGCGGCCAACGACATCGAGATGCACCGTGGTCGGCGTGTTCGCGTGCGCTTCGGCTTTTTGGGCCGCATCTCGCTCGGGCGCACCCATGGCGTTGTCGATTCGCTGCGCGTGCCACGTTTCCCAGTTCACGGGCTGAGTCTTGAAGTACTCACGAACGTAGCCCTTGATGTCTGGATCGGTGCGCGGATCTCCAGTTTGGTTGCCGCTTGGTCCGACAGTGTCGTTCACATCGAAAATCGTCTGCTTCCAGGGATCGAAGACAACTTTCGCGTAGTTGTGATTCGGATGCAGCGTAGCGACGACGCGCTCGATGGGGTCGTAGAAGAGCACGGGGCTGGCGCCCGTGTCCGTAACGTCAGGCTCGCCCTCGTAGAGGTAAGTCGCGCTGAAGAAGGGCTCGTACTGCTTGACGGGCTTGCCTTTGTTGTTGAAGACCGTCCGACCTGAGCCGACCCAGCGGCGGGGAGCATTTGCCGGCACCACCTTGCCTTGTCCGTCACGAACGAGATCGCCCGGGCGGATGTCTCCGCTGGGCAACGGCACTGGCGGCTGGCGCTGGGGCGCGTCGCCAGGCTCAGCCTGAATCTTCTTCTGGATCTCGCGACCAAACCCGTCCGAGAAGGAAAAGCTGAGCTGGATCTTGGTCTCACTGTCGCGCGCCGGTTCGAAGTGGGTTTCGCGCGCTAACGTACCTGCGAACGGGGGCTGCCCAGCCCGCTTGTAGCGATCGAGGTCATAAACGATGCGACTGGTCGCCTTGCCCAAAAACGTTGCCGCTTGTGCATGAGGATCGGCGAAGAAGGCTTGGAGGTTCGACAACGTCGGGTCCGCACTGAAGCCTTCCAGCAAGTCGCCGAGCGGCTCTCCAGGCTTGCCCATCACCGTGGTGGCGACAACCATCCCGAGCGCGTCGAAAGCCGACGCCGATCGGTTGCTATTAGCATCAATAACCCCTTTTGGTTGTAGAACGCGGTAGTCATTTATGGCCGCGACGGAGTTGCCGACCGGGTCTGTAGTTCGGATGACGAGCAGATCGTAGGCGTCGTATTCGACAATCGTCGTCTGGCCGAACGCGTCGGTAGCGCTCCGCGGAACGAAGAAGTGCTGGCGCGCCGCGCTCAACTCGGAGGCGAGGGTCAGCACGGGATTAGCCGTGTTCGCTCCCGAATCGAAGAAGACCTTGCCGGACGGTATCCACCAGTTCCCGTCCCAGGCGACGTATCCACCTTGATCACTGCCTTTTCCTTCGAGCAGTGCGTTCGGGTTCGGTAGCAGCGCCTCGTCGGGTTGACCGGCCTGCCTTCGCGTGAAGACCTGAGCAAGGAGCGAGAACGTCAGCGCCAGCTTGTAGGTCTCGCCCGGCAAAGCCTGCGACTCAACCTTGCCGAGCGGCGACAGGGTGCTCAGGTCGTCCTTGCGATAAAGCGTGCGCACGTGCTCGATGAGGCGTTTCTGCTTCTTGGTGACATCGGCCTTGAGTTCGTATGGAATTTCCGCCGCCGACGCGAGTAGGGCGAAGTTGTTCCCGAACCACTCCGCGAAGCTGAACCGCGCGCCCTTCGCGGGCGCGAACCCCGTCAGCTCGTAGCTTCGAGCCTCGGCTGCGAGAGGTGCGCGGTGATGCCCCGCTGTGAGAACTGCAGGGGGAATCTCGTTCTGCGTGTAGCTGCTCTCCGTGTACGTGATGAGCAGCTGAGACTGCTTCGCCTTGTCTTCCGCTGTCAGCGCCGGATCCGTCGAAGGCGTTCGACGACCATAGGCAACGGCGAGAGACTTCAAGACGTTCCCAAAGGGATCGACGTCGAGCGTGAGCGCGTGGCTGATGCGCGGGTCGGACGGATTGCGCTCGTAGTGGCTGCTGAGCACCTCGCGCGCATGGGCGAAGAAGACAGCATGCCGATTTTCTCCCCGCAGCTGCAGGCGCCGGAGTGTGAAGTTCTGCTCGACGACCGTGAAGGGCGTGGCCGCGCGCTTCTTCTCCTCAAGCGAAGAGTTGTGGGTCGCGTCGAGCGCGTACACCTCCTGGCGCAGCATCATGCCCTTGAGAGCACGGCACGCCTCGCGTTCCTCGTCGATGGTCAGACGCTTGGGCAGAACCGTGTCCGGAAGCCGCCGCTCCCTCGCCTCGTCGTCGGTGAGCCCCGGCTCTCGGTAGTACTCGCCGACATCCTTGTCATCGAGGAGGCCGGCGAAGAAGTCGGAGACGTGGTCTCGCCCTAGATAGATGCCCGTGTGAAACCAGGTCTTCGTCAGCACCGGTGGCACATGCGAAGCTGCATCGACGTTGGTAGCGCCTAGCTGCGCACCTGAGAAGGTCGCGAACTCTTCGGTGTCTTTCTGTTCGACCATTCCGAATCCACGAAACTCGCGCTCGACGCCGTCGAAGCAGCCGTGGTGGTACTTGTAGGAGGCGACGAAGCGATTACCACTGATGCGATCGAACGTCGTCATGCGTTCGACGACGTGCACCGGGAACGGCAGCCGCGTGATCCACGGCTTGCCCGCTAGTCTGTCCTCCAGATAGAACTTCGTGGAGGACGCGTATTCGACCTGCGTCTCGGCACCAAGGTTGTTCCTCGAGCGGACGAGCAGGTGAGGCTTTTGCCCGCCCATCAAGTCGATGTAGCGAATCGGGCGTCGCGAGTCGGCGGGCAGCGGCGATGACCAAACCAGGCACGCGGTTCCGTTTCCGAGCAGGTCGGCTGTTGATATCGACGATAGATTGTCGATGCGCTGGAAGGTCGGAAGATGGCGCGCTTTGCTCCAGCGGTTTCCCGACTGGTTGAAGTAGATGCGCACGCCGTCTCGATGCAGGTAGATGATGTCGGTCGTTCCCGAGCCGTCGATGTCGGCCAGCCGAATGCGTCGCTGCTCGAACTGATCTGGGTTATCGAACCATGGCGCGTTGTCCATGGTGACCTTGGCGCCGAAGCGGCCATAGCCGAGATTCGGCCAGTAGCAGACTTCGCCGTTCCGAATCCGCACCACGTCGGTGAGGCCGTCGCCGCAGAGATCGGCGAGGTAGATGGACTGCGTTTGGTCGGAGAGCACCAGACGTGGCCCGCGCTCCTCGTCGCGCGGCTGATGAACCTTACGAGCTGGGCCGAATCCGTCTTGCGCAAGGGATGGATGCCAGCTGAAGACGTTGTCTTCCGTGATGAGAACATCGGCGTGGCCGTCGCCGTCCAAGTCGATGAAGCGAAGATTTGGCTCGTTCCAACGAACGTTCGGCAGCTTGCTGAACGCTCGGAACGTATCCCAGCTCTCGTCTTGTGTCCGTTCGTAGAAGCCTGGGGCTGGGCCGGTGAACGACACCACATCGAGCTGACCGTCGCCCGATAGGTCGAGGAGCTGTGTCCCGCCACTCGCCATCGCGAACAACGAAGGCTTGGTGCGAACGACCTGCAGCGCTCCAAAACGGCCTTCTCCAAGATTTGGCTTGTAAAACCATGCCCCGGCCTGTTCCGTCAGGATTCCCGAAACGCCTTCGCCATCGAGATCAACCCATTGGTAGATAGAGCCGTCGACGCCGACCGGTAGATTCTCGGTCGCAGCGGCATCGAGGCACCGAATTTCATCTTGGATCTTTGCCTTGCTGTACTCGAAGGCGAGCGGAGGCAGGGCCCTCTTCAGATAGGTAATGTATTTGACGCCGTTACGTTCGACGACGACTTTGTCGTCATCGCGCACTAAACCGGACTGACTGATGGACTGAATGAACGACGCGAATTGCGTGCTGCCCTGGTGGCCGAGCTCGTCATCGATCGTCGGAGCCTTCGAATAGTCGAGATCCCTGTACTCGAACTCGATGGCGCGAACCAGGCAGGGCTCGTCGCCGAGTTCCGCAAGCCGGTCCTGATTCAGCTCGGCAAAGCGGTGGAACATCAGCACGCGACGGCACCGGCGGCACGAACGGATCTCGAAACCGGATCGATGCGATGAGAAGGCATCCGGTCGTACTGCCCACTTGCCGCCTGTCTTCCATGAGGCGCGAACAAGCTGGTGTTGCGCGTCTGCAGGCTGCCCTTGTGTGAGAGGAACCTCCTCGTAGTGGCCCTCGTCGTAATCGAACACGACCTCGAAGAGCCAGGTCGCCAGGGAAAGGTCTGGCTGAACGAGGCGTGAGACGCGATTGCCGTACTTGACCCGCTTGAGGTAGCGGTTGGCTGTGCGGGTGCGGTTGCGCTCGTTGGCCAGCGCCTGGTCGACCCCAGCATCGTTCTCGGACGCATAATCGTAGACGATCGCGTTACCCTTGTCGTCGTAGCTCGCGCAGATGAGCCAGGTGAAGACCCGCGTCGGATGCGCTGGATCAGGGCTAGCTGGATCGAAGATGCGAGAGTTGTTGTCGCGGCCGTATAGGGTCGTGACGTTCTCACGCGTGATCGAGCGCCAGTGGATCTCCCCGGTGGTTCGATTCGTCCATCGCTCGATGCGCGCGAAGAGACCCTCGACGCGCGGGCGATAGCGATGAATCGTGAAGCCCGGAGCGCCGACGTCATCCTTGGCCCTGCCACCGTCCGCCTCGAGAATAGGCACGAGGTCTTCCGCGCCGCAGAGGACGTAGACGTCCGACTCGCCGGCGTCGTCGTACTGAGGCAGCCCCTTCTCGGTCTTGCGCGTAATGGACGGGAGCGAGAGCGACCACCCGAAACCAAAGGGACCGTTGCCAGCCCCAGAATCATAGGAGAGCGAGAGCTGCGGCGTGAACCCCGCACGGCCGGGGCTTGTGGGGATCGGCACGGTCATCGAGCCGGTGCCGGTGACAGGGTTGGCGGCGAACTTCTCGCCCATCCCGCAGATGGCGCCGCCGCCCTTAGGAAGCGAGATGGATGGTAGCGGGCCGGTGCTGCGCGGTTGGCCGACGCTCGGCAAACGACTACTGCCGCCCGGGCGGTCCATTTCAGCTCTGCTCACGGACGCGTCGTGCATGTACGCACCCCGCGCGCTTCTCATCCTGGGATCGAAGACGTTAGGAAGCCGGAATTATGACTGCACAACCATCGCGTGAATAAATTAAACGCAGATTCTTTCATGAGAATGTTCTTTTGACAAGAGAAGCTTAGCGCGTAGGTTGTGCGGCAACTTGCCGCGAACCGCGAGTACCCCCTGCCTCGGGGGACGCTACAAGCATTGGACGCGAAGAGCAGGCGCGAAGGCCCGCCGGACGGCCCGCAACCGAAAAGCGAGAACGAGCGCTTCATGCGCTGCCTGGTTTGCGGTACCTTCGAGAGGCGGAATCTCACGACGTAACGGAGCACATCAATGCGCCGGAAAGCACGCAACTGTCACGCGGCGAAAATAGACTCCAAGACCGCTGCGGCACAAAGGCGCTACGAACGTTTTAGATCCATTCATTTAGTTTCGCGCGCAGTTACACGCCTGTTTCGCTGATGCTCGCGGCAGGGCACGATCTCCCGTCATCGGCGACATGGACCAGTACCATGACGGATCTGCGGTTATCGAAGTTTTGATTTGGAGAAGCACTCATGGGCCACGCAACCTCAAAATTCTGGAAGGCTGGGAAGACCTAGTCTTTGCTTCGGGTAGGAGCAGACCCACGCTTAAACTCCAAGTTTGGTGGAGCCGTTGCTCTCACACTGTGCCCTTCACGCGTAAGTCCGGCCGAGTATCGGGCTAGCGTCAAACCTACCCTCTCCGCCAGATCGCATTTTGACACGTGGCGGATAAATCCATTAACCCTGAGGCTCGAATGCAGCGTCGAGCTTCAACCAGCCCTTTCCGGGCACTTCTACAAGCAGCTTGTCGATTACCTGCTTAGCGAGATGATCTATAGTGTTCTCGTTCGTCTCTTGACCAGCCAAGTAGACCAGACGCAGGAAGCGAGCCACAAATTCAGGGTGAGCGCCTCCCGCGGTGATGCGAATCGGTTCGTTGTCCCCATCGCCGCTGTTGAAGATGATACCTACTCCCGGAGCCAATCGGTTACACGGAATTGGAAACGTCTCTGGACAGAGCTTCTGCCTAATGAGCGCATTTACAATTCCGAGTAGCATAGCGTAATCTTTCGGATCGCCGCGTTTCAGATTGCCGATCAGTCGCAGAGCGTATGCGTCGGCCGCGAGTTCTAAACGCTGTTGAGCGGGAACAAAGACGAGGTAGCCCGATAGTGGGTCCGCATAGTCACTGGTGACATGCTTGAGAGCGATGTGGCCGACCTCATGTGCGACGATCCATTTCAGCAAACGACGACGAACTTCATTAACCGTCGCCTGGGATTGCGAACGATCCATAATGTTGAGGTCAGAGGCTACGTTATCTACAAACCGCAAGTCGCATGTGATCGTGCGCTTAGCCGGATTCGCGACGCAACGATTGACGCGCTCATCGATAGAGGTGTCGGTGGAGTAGAACGTCTCAACGCGAAGTGAAAGCTGAACCGAGCCTTGGCGCAATAGAAACGTCGAAGTACGAATACTAGGTCCTGCGGGCAGGTTCAGCATAGAGTCGACCAACGCAACGAGATTTCCTGAACGCTTGGGCTGCTGCGAGATCGCGACCGAACTCCACCCGCTGAGCAGAAGACACGCAATTCCCAAAGCAGGCCAGCGCACTGCTACCCTCTCAGCTACGGGGCGGACGGAGAGCGAACTGAACAGCGTAGGCAAGGTTTGTTGAAAGGGCGGCGGCCCGCTCGAGCAGCGCTTTCTCTTGGTCCGGACAAGTGAGTTCAGACATTTCGAGCAGTCCTTTGAATTCGGTAGTATCGAATTGTTTGAATGCGTAGTACCCGGCTTCATCCTTAGTGTAATTATCGTTCATAAACCTCTCGGCGTCCTTACCCAAGGTGATGGCCAACGCCAGAGCAATAGCATGCATGCCAGAGGCGTCCCCGATCTTCTGATAGGCCACACTAGGTCCGACAACGCATTGCCTTGCAGCGGCATCCGTGTGAAGGGCAAGAAATATCTTGGATTTTAAGTGGGCTGTATAATCATCAGCACCAACCAACAGCACACTGAAAGGCTGTTTTCCGTTCTTTAGTTTTGCAAGCTGTTGCTGGAGCCCCACGGCAACCAAGGCGGCGATTTCCTGCTCCGATACGAACTTGCCTTGGCCCCCGGTACGACCGGTCTTTCTAGGATAGTGTCCGATTTGGACGACTACATCGTAGGTTTTGGCGAGATCACCGCGTTCCACGGGGGCGTTCTTATGAGCAGTCTTAGCCTTTCCTGCCCAAAACTTAGCGTCATCATCTGAAAACGCGAGCGGGGAAGGACGCTTGAGATTAGAAGCGAACTCTGTCTTGAGCAGTATAGCCAACTCTTCTTTTGTTATTCCAGGGGCAGGGCTCTGAGCTGCTAACCCCTCGTCATTCAGATCGCTTTGCGCATTTAACGGGGCAGCCAGAAGCAAAATGAGACTCAATCCGCAGACAAGTGGTCGCATGGTCTACACTCCCTTATGAACCCGGTCATCTGTGAGAGGAGCGCGTATCTCGGATGACAGGACACACCAGGAATGTCGCTGGCTCCGCAGACCGCGTCGCATACTTCGTACAGCTTACACGTAATCCAGCGCGCCCCGCAGGTCTGGCAACAATTTCCAATATGGGCAAGCTGAATGGGCGTGCAGTTTGAATAAGCAGAAGGGAAGTCTTGCGCCTGGGCGAACTGCCCCACACACGAGAAGCAGAGGGCAATAACTATGAGATAAATTAGCCGCAGCGGGGTCATTTGGCAGCTTCCAAAGAAACCTAGCGGTGGCAACAATATCGCGCAACCGTACCGTGTAGTCAATTATTCTGGTGTGCTGGCGGACATGCAGGAACGCTCGATTATCGCACTGAGATTGCGCAGAGTAGTCCACCGCATCGTACGTAAAGATCGCGGTTTAATGCGCCGCTTGCAACATCACATGCGTGGGTTGCACGAGATATTTTCTCCTCGCCAACTGCCCGTCGACAAGGAGTGCGGTCCAGGAAACGGTTTGGACTTTGGCCACGATCGCCCTCGAATTGGTAGGCGAACTTCGTAGGCTGACGGTCTCATTGAGTGCAAACTAGACCATGGCCATCTTCTTGGTCTCGGGGGCTCCCTGCAAGTGATCAGCGCTCATCCTTCGTAGGATCCCACTACTAAGACGACCAAGCAACTCCGATCGCTCAATTGCCGCGCAATCCAGAAGGCGATCGAGAGGATCGTGGGCAAGGCGCAGTATCGGTGCGCAGGCCATTGCGCGAAATCTTCATCATCCGCCGAGGCAGAGGCGTTGGACATCGCCTTCTTCGAAAAAATGACCCTGCTTAAAAACTGCATCCCAACCGGCGCATTCGAAAACTCTAAGTACTGTCCAAACGAACAACGTTCAGCGCGCTTTGGCCAAGGGGAAGCGTTTACTAGCTTCGGACTGGCGTAGAGAGTGCGATGAACCGATTGGTCCGAATTCAGTACAGCAAAGAAGCAGGAACAATCACGGGCTTCGGACCATCGAGCATGCCGTTGGTTGGATGGCAAGACACAGCAGGGTTATTGCCGCCATGACAATCGCGAAAACACACCTCGTTGGCTCGACAAGTTGTACAGGCAGTCTGTCCACCGCAGCTGCTGCAGCAGTTGCCAATCCCTTGCGCAGTTCGCACAGGTGTACAGTTCACGCAATCGCGTGCCCGATCGCCAGCCACAACTACTGAGGTCATCGCAATCAAAATCACCAATTGGGCAAAGAAGCTCTTCATAGGGGCCATCCTTCGATATGAGGCCATCCTTCAATCGGTGCGCGTATTAATACAATCCGCGTCCTAAGGTGTCAAATCCTCTCCCGCAACCTCAAATACCTCAAGGAAAGCTGGCAAATTTACCCCAAGTACTGGCAACGAGAGATTTCTCAAGAAAGGGATCATCCTGAAAGATCTGGACTGTAGCCCGAAGATGCCTGCTTAGACGTCCGGCATCTTTGCCCAAAGCGACAACCGCCCGGAGCTTCTGCACCTGAGGAAGCAGTTGGCCGCTAGGAAAATTTCGTTTCGCAGAAAAGCTTATCAGTTGGCCAACTGACTCCATTTGCGACCAAAGCTTGTCAGTCAGTCGACTAGCTGCATTTGAGTGATTTCCTTATCAGTGCTGCTTCAGTACCGCCAACTCTTCCCCAACTTGAAGGTGAGCGCTTGCGCAGCAGGCGAAGAACTGTGCGAGGCCCAATTTCAGGGCCCTCCTGGAAGACCGCTAGCGCCGGCCGTCCGCGCACCACTTCTTCAATTCGTGCAGGGGCACGGGTTTGAGACGATCAGGCGTGCGGTGCGCTCTTCGATGGCAAGTTGGGCATAAGATTTCTAAATGTTCTGCGATGGTGGTACGTATGCCTATCATCAGGGGAGTCGGATGATGTGCGTCAAGCATCGCAGCATTCGCGTTTGCAAAGCCGCAGGCCTCGCAAGTAAACGTACCGTGCCTTAACGCATTTAGGCGTTTTGCTTCCTTGCTGAGCGAGGCATCTCGTTCAGTCAGTTGCTGAAGCTTCCAATAACGCCGACCTTCTTCCTTCGCTACGGCCGGCAGTGAAGGCAACCTTGAGCTGACCAACCTGGGGGTACCATCATCAAAGAAATTCGCGCCAGCGGGAAGCCTAGCTGGTTCGAGTTCGGCGGCTCTCAATGCGTCGTAAAGTCGTTCGATTTGTTGTGGCCTAATGATTCCATCCTGCGCGCCAGCGAGGATCGTGCGGTCAAGGAATCCCAGATCTTCGATCAGTAGGGGCATTCCCACGAAGCGCCACACTTCGCGCAAAGCAATGGCTACTGGCCACTGAGCAAGCCGCCGCACTTCGTCTGGATCAGAGAGAAGTAGCGCCGTTGGGCCATAAACGGGGCTGAGGCGAACCAGGTCGACAACGCGCCCATCATTTTCTGGAAGGACGCTTTTCCCGCCTCCAATAGTTATGATGAAGGGTTGATCGGCCACTTTTTTTTGCTGCGGCCGCCGGCAATGAGTAATAGCCCTTGGCCCTGGGATTACCTCGTCCTCCGAAACAGAGTACGAAAGACGAAACTTGTCGGTAGACTGCTTTCACGCCCATCAACTGGTTGAGCGACGGAACGAGTTGAGACAACTTCGTCGCGCGTGCATGGGGAAGATAGATCTTTCCCTCGGTCAGCTCGTCGATTTTTCGTTTGAGCACCTCAGTGTTTGTTGGCCCAACATTGCCTGCCGGTTTGTAGCCAGTTATCCAAGCGCGTCCCCTGGTCTCAAGAACGTGGGAGATATTCTGCATGCGATATTCGATCGCCCATCGCTTCGTCCGGAAAGTCCTCCTGCCCTGAGCTTTTCGCGCATGGCTGTCTTGTTGATCTCGCGACCAGCGATTTCGTCCTCAAGCATATTCATATAGGCTTCAGCCGCCAGCGCTATCTCTTCAGCACTCCATCGCTCATCGGTTGAGTTTTCGTTCTGCGCTGACAATCGAAGCTCTCGGAATGGGTGGTCCGGGCGACTTGGACCAAGCGCCCGAGCAGAGCTCGTGACGCGACGCCTCGATCTCCGCGATCCAATCTAGAAATCAGGCTTCAGTTTGGCAACCTGACGGGAATTGAAGCGATCTGCGATGATCCGAGCGGTTCAATCGACCGCGCCGAACGGCCAGCCCTTCAACACGATATATTCATGAAAGACGCATTCCGATGAAGGGCAGACGACGCTGGGATGAACTGTTCCGTCAGCCGCAATTCGGTGGCCGCGGAGGGTCAGGCCATGCCCGTAAGGACAGGTCACGGAGGCCTTGAACCGCTTAATCACGGACGCATGGCATGGCGCCCAATGCATCGCCGGTGGATCGGTCGTCACTTCCGGAAAATAAGCTAGCACAGTGTAGCGCGGCCTATAGCGGGTAGATTTGGAAACGGTCGAAGCGGTCGGCGCAGCACGACGACCGAAATTTGACTTCAGCCGGTCAGCGATGGGAACAAGCCAGCATGGCATTAAAGTCTTCCGCGCGACGAAAGATTGATAAGACGCACGGTCATGGCCTGCGCACTGACGTTGTAGCGTTTCGCTAGCTTTTGCACGAGTGCAGCGTCCTCGACGTCGAGCACGAAGCCGGCTGTGTCGTTTCGCAGGAACGGTTCGGGCATCAACAAGGCCGCAGCAAAGGCGTTTGATTCAATCTCCTCGACGTCCTCGGCGGTCGACGATTCCGGCGAGCGCAGATTGATGCGAAAGGCGGTATCGAACCGAACTTCGCGTCCTACGTGAAGCATCAGGTGCCCGAGTTCGTGCGCGATTGTGAAACGCTTCCTTGCTGGCGACTGTTTTTTCTCGACGCCGATGATAGCAGAGCCGCCCTGGCGTAACAGAAGTCCGGAAATTTCGTTGTTAAACTCGCGTACCATGATCGAAGCGCCCTCGCCGCGGGCAATATTCTCGACGGGAACGGCCGGCCCCCTAACGCGGTATTTCTCAAGGAGATCACTGGTGAGCGCGTCGATCTTGGCGTAGCGGGCGCGCAGCACGGTCATGTGGCGCTCCGCGCCGAATGCTTCTTAACCGACGTGATGAATTGGCGAACGGTCGGCATCTCGGCCATTGCAGCCTCGGTCTTCTGAACGGCGAGCAGCTTCGGTCCTTCCGGCAATAGCGATGACGCAGACACGCCGAGTGCAGACGCAATCTCGACCAGTTGATCCACAAGCAGGCGCTGTCGTCCGCATTCGATATTGGTGATGGCGGTGCGCGACAGTCCTACGAGTGAACCTAATCCTTCCTGCGTCAGTTTCCCTTTGCGGGCGGCACGAATTTGGCGGCCGAGTTCTTCATTGAAGGTATCCGGCATTATCACGCTGAATCTAGGAGTAAATCTCGTCGAATCATATGCGGCGGCCCTCGCAATGTCAATTTGGCAAACATTACGGGTTCGTCCAAAATGTTCGTAATATTGACATCTTTTTATGTTGGAATTATAAACTGCAACGCCGGCCGGCGACTCGGCCGACCGAATTCGGAGAAAGATACGATGGATCAGGTAGTTCAGGAGCATGCCGACGATGTTCGCAAGGGCCACCATCACGACGTGGCGGTGGCTGTGATCACCCCTAAAGGCCTTTATCCGAGTGAGGACGAACTGGCGCGGGTCGACGAGAAGACCGTGGTCGCTGAGGTGCTGAAGCGCGCCGCGGACAAGCTGAAGATCACCAACACTACCGACTGGGTGGCGACGATCGACGGCAAGGAGATCGACACGCGCAAGACGTTCAAGGAACTGAACCTGTCGTGCATCGTCGAGATCGACTACCACAAGCACGAGGGCGGCGGCGGTGCATGAGGCTCTCGCCCGCGCCAACTTCGAGCAGGACGTGGCGGCGCTGAGCGACGCCGCAGCGTCCCGTCTCGGCTTGGTCGTGCATTCCAGGACGTTTCCCATTTTCGACGTCACCATCGAGCACAAGCCGGCGGTGCGCTTGCGCTTTCACGGCGAAGACTTCGACGAGAGACCGCCGGGCATCGACATCCTGAAGCCTGACGGGAGCAACTGGGCGGGACCGATGCCGCCGGGCGGCGTATTTAACGGCGGCCCGCACTCGGTGAAGGGCGGCCCGTTCATCTGCATGCGCGGCTCGCGCGAGTATCACACGCACAGCAGCCATGTGAACGACAACTGGGCCAACTACCGCAAGCAAGAGGGCATGGGGATCGTTGGCATCCTTCTCCAGCTCAACGGGGTGTGGCGGAAGGGTTTCCCGTAATGCTGCTCCGCTGTCCGATATCCTTGGTTGACGAGACCCTCGAAATTCTCCGGGCCGCCGGACGGCGCGGAACGGAAGGCATCGTGCTTTGGCTGGCTCGGCGCCCCCTCGGCGACGGCTCGCTCATCGCCGAGGCCTTTGTGCCCGAACACACTGCTGAAGTCGACGTGTTTCGCATCCCGCCCACCGGCATGACGGCGTTGATGGTGCACCTCAAGGCGAGAAAGCTCGCGCTCGCGGCGCAAGTTCACTCGCATCCGGCCGAGGCCTTCCATTCCCGCGCCGACGACGCTTGGGCGATCGTCTGTCATGAGGGCGCGCTCTCGATCGTAGTGCCCCAGTTCGCAAAGGGCGTCACGGCCGCGAACTTTCTTGATCGCTCGGCCAGCTTCTGCCTGTCGCCGGACGACCGCTGGCTAGAAGTGCCAGCCCACGACCTGCCGCAATACCTGATGCTGACCTGATGATTACACCAGCCCAAGAGAACGAACGGATGCTCGCCCGTATCCTCGGGATCGGCGAGGATGCCGCGGCCACCAAGCTCGCGCAGAGCTTTACGATCACCGCCGGGCCTGCGGAAGGTAGCCTGTTCGGAGAAGAACTGCACGAGGAGCTTGAGCGCACCCTGACCGCGGCGCCAGCAGAAGGCGGCTGTGACCTGGAGATTGTTATCCATGCCAGCCCGGCCCGCGCCTCAGCGCGGCAGCTGTTCGTGGCGATCACGGCAGATGCAGTCACGGTGTCGCGCTCGCCCTTGCCGTTCGAGAACGCGCCGCCGCTGCACGGGGTACAGAGGGTTATCGGTGCCTGCTTTGCGGCATCGGTCGCCATCGCGACGCTGATCGAGAACATTGAGTTCGCATCGGCCGCTGATCCTTTTAACATTCGGTTCGATGCGCTCGGCGCAACGCGAGACGTGCTTTCCGTGCCGATCCGGTTGGACGACACCGTGCTGGTCGGCGCGGGTGCCGTGGGTAACGGTTTTCTGCGCGCGGCACGGCACCTTGCCATCGAAGGTGAGCTCACCGTCGCCGATCCCAAGGCCGTTGGCGGCGGCAATCCGAACCGGTGCCTCTATTTCATGCCCGGCGACAACGGACAGAAGGCCGAAACGCTTGCCGCCCGCGCCCAGCCCGACTTTCCCCGACTGTCGCTGACACCGTTCGTCGGGACGTTTGCGGACGTCGTCCGGAAGCGTGGGCGGGTGAAGCGCGCGATCATCGGCGCGGACAGCAGGTCTGCGCGCCGCTCCGTCCAGGCCGATCTTCCTCTCGAGGTCATCGACGCTTCCACGACGGGCGCCGTGGAGGTAATCGTGCATTCGCACCGCCAGCCAAACCCGGATGCCTGCCTCGCCTGTATCTATCGTCACATCCCCGACGAGTTGGCGCGCGCGAAGGACATCGCGACCGGGCTCGGCGTCGAGCTAGCTGACGTAACGTCGGGCAACCTCATCGACGCAGGTGTCGCCAGCGCCATCGCGGCCAAGCATCCCGGCCTGGATGAACCCGCTCTCGTCGGCATGGCCTTCGATAGCCTGTTCAAGCAGCTCTGCGCCGAGCAGGCACTCTTGTCGGCCTCCGGCGAGCAGGTTCTGGCTCCTTTTGCCTTCATCTCCAATCTCGCCGGCGCGCTGCTTGCGCTTGAGCTGGCGCGTTTTGAGGCAGGCGCTCGGTTTGCAGATGGCAAGAACTATCTGTTCGCAAGTCCTTGGGCGCCGCCACACCCCCATTTGAGACGCAAACGGCCGAGCATTGACGGCTGCGAGTTTTGCGGCGATGCGACGACGCTTGCCGCACTTCGAGTGGTCTGGCCCGAGCTGAGGCCCGGCACCTGAGTGCACAGGTCCGCACCTGGTATTGGCTGCATGAATGACGCAAGGCCCAACGGCTTAGAACTGATGAGCTTTTGTTAGAAAGCTTATCAGTCCAGGAACTGACTCCATTCGATCAGATCTTATAGTCGACCGAATGTCTCGTAAGCCCTTACACCGTCTGAATTCCAAGACTGCAAGGCCCTTCTTTGACGCATGGTAACGGATGTAAGGGCTCCCTTTGGTTTTATTCAGCGCCATCGCGGCCGGCCGGGAATTCAAGGCCCGCAGCTTCAGCGGCCAGGCACAAGAAAGGCTCCGCGCGAGGGCTCCCTGTGCGACGCGCGTGGAAGCCCTTGCCGGCAAGCGCTGCGGGCCTATTCCCCCGACCCTTCCGACGGGGTGGTGCAGAGATTTAATGAGAACGCTAAGATCGACCCGTAGCAAAGTCTTCCGATGGATCGCGCATGCAGTCGCCAGAACCTGAACAACAGTTTGTGCTGAGAGAGCTATGGACACTCGCTTGGGCGGCATCGGTGCAACGCGTCAACCTGTATGCTGCAGGTTCAAGACAGTCCGGGCAACTGCGCGACAAGCTCCAGGAATTCATCACAACCCGGCTGCTTCCGCATTACGTTGGACCCTGCACCGAGCGGCAGCACTATCTCAACCTTGCGCAGTTGGTGGAATTCGGCACAGGGGCTCTCCCAGACTCCCTGCGAGACGGACGGTACAGATACGGCGTCGCTCAAAAGCTCCTCAATCTCGTGCTCAAGTACCACTGGTGCCTCGGCCAGATTTCCGAGCCGCCGCATTGTCCGATCGACAGGATCATCATCGAAAAGACCCACCTGCGCGGACGCGTCAACTGGACCGAGATCGTTGACGAGAACCAATATCGCGCGGTCATCGAAGCGGTGCGGCGCAAAGCCGAGCCGGAAAGCATTGCCCGCTGGGAACTGCTGAACTATCGCCGCCGCTCCAGCCGGTAGCGATTGAACTAACTAGAGCGATCGTGCGCCGCTTCGAGCAGGCTCGTATTTCACTCGGCGGCTTCAGCTGGCTGGCTCTTAAGCTCCGCAAATTTCGCCGCCATCGTGGGGTTGCCCCGGGTCAGCTTTTTGATCGTCACGTCCTGCGCCTTGTCGTTTGCAAGGCGAAGGTTGCGGTCAGCCCCGATCAAGGCATCTTTGGTCTTCTGCAGATGATCGATGGATTTATCGATCTCGGCGATCGCCGTTTGGAAATTTCGGGAGGCGAGGTCGTAGTTCTTGGCAAATCCGTTCTTGAACGTCTCAAGCTGGGTTTCGAATTGCGTGATGTCGATGTTTTGCGCCTTAACGAGCGCCAGTTCCGTCTTGTATTTCAAAGAGTTGGTAGCCGCGTTCCGCAGAAGCGTAATCATCGGCATGAAAAACTGCGGCCGGATCACATACATCTTTGGAAAGAGGTGGAAAACGTCAACGATATTGCCAGAATACCAATCTTGAGAATGGTTTTGCCTAAGCTGGCAAGACGTGCAGGTCGCTCGATTTTGTGATGGGCTCGAAAGCTATCGCGCTCGGCCTCTGATTCGTTAAGCCCGCGACGTAGTACGAACAGGTGGTCGCGACCAACCGTCGCTTCGGCCTTAAAGTCGCCCACAGCTTCGGGTGCCGCCTGCTGAATGATTGCGAAGCTTCCTTCGAAGCTGAGAGCCGTTATGCGGTCGTCATAAGTATGAAGATGGTCGAGATAGATCGAATGCGACTGCTGCTTATGCGCGGTGACCTTTTCCATAATTTGACGCTCAATATCGTCCAGCGCCTGCGTATCGGAAGCGGGCCGGTTTTGCGCCCCGCGTTCCTTCCCAAGCTCGGCGAGGCGCATTTCGTCAGCTATGCGATCGACGTTTAGATCGAGAAAAATGTCTGTTGCGGGTCGATAGGGATGTACAGGCTCGCTGAAAATGCTGCGTAAGCGCTGTAGGGCTGACTGCCGGTTACTGTTGGGACTCATAATTACGCAGCCTTGAACTAGATCTTTGATTTACGGCAACCGGCGGCTTCGGCCTCTGCCGTAGAGCAAAACCAACGCCGATCCGAGATGCGATCCATAGAAAGCCGATTATAAAATTTGCCGCCAGGCAGATGATAAATGCATTGATTGGCAGCCTTGAGATTGCCCTTAATGGCACAGTCGGGCGATGGCGGCTGGGCAACGACGGGCAGGAGCGACCGCTGCGCGTGCAAGGGGACAGCACTTGACCCGAGGATCACAGTGTCAGGATTCCTGTGCCGCCAATCCCACGGCGCGATGAATGCGCCACTCCAGAGCCCGAGCTTGTGCTGTTGGGCGAATTGCTCGTCAGCCACGTAAGCCATCGAATATTTACGAAACGCAAGCGCCCAACCATTGCGGACAAGCCAGCGTGAGACATCTTCGCCAGCGACTTTGCAGTCGCCTAAATGACGCTTGTAGAGGTCGACACCCTTCAGTTCACATGTCCAGGCGTGCGTACCGGCGTAGGCTCGAAGCTTGTTCCTAGCCTCGATGCCGCAGTCCCAGGTCCTTCCACCAGCATCCAAACAGATCTGATCGGTCTCTGGGGCGTCGATACCACTGAGACGTATCTTGGTGGTCCCCGCCCAGATCGTATCCGCATCTACGATGTCGGGCACGGCTTTCACTTCGCTGCCCAGCGCCGACGAAAAGGCAAGCAAGCACAAGATGATAGACACGGTAGAGCGCATTGCCAACGCACTGAATCTAGAGGGAGGGCGATGGTAAACAATGTATTACACTTTTTTGGCGAGAACTAGGAAAGGGCCATCTCCCGGGTGTGCGGCCGCAGTCTTGGTTAATCGCCCAACGCGAAGAGGCCCTCAATAGAGGGCCTCTTGAGGCTTCGACGACCGTCGCGCTAGCCGCGCTTCTGATCGTCCTGAGAACGCGGCTCCCGGAGCACGATCTTACCCGACACCGCAACGCCCGGCGCGATCACGATGTTGAATCCCTTCCCGTCGTCGTTCGGCCACGCCGCCCCTACGCGGGTCCAAGTTGCCTTACGACCGTCGCCACCAACAACGAACGCGTCGTGCGAGGGTGTTCTACTGTCGGCCATTGGTTTCCTTTTCAAATGTGAGGGTGTTTCCAGCGACGCGCTGTGTACACATGCTGACGCAACGCCTCGGCCGGTAAAGCCGTCAGGACGCTTTGTTGCTCAAGCAGGCAGCACCTAACTCCGATACGTGCTGGGGTGCCGGGGCGTCCCCGGCCGCGGGAGGTGTGGAGCGCCGCGCCGCGCTCCGCTGGCCGCTGGGTGACGCAGCCCTAAGCGGCCATGGGAAGGGTTCGGGGAGCGCCCTCCCCGATGCCGGCAAGCCGGCAACAGCTGCTAAGGCGCGGATTCAGGAGAGCTCGCATCTTCCTCGAAGGGAGACAGGCTCAGGCAGATCTCGGCCCTACCTCCGCAATCGCAAACAATCACGCCGCCTGCCTTGATTTTATGGTTGAGCAGATATCTTGTTCCCTTGCAGGACGGGCAAACATATTCGGTTTGACGCGGCCTTAGCTCAATCCTTGTCCCTTTCTCGGAAGCCACATCCCAAATGGTTCGGCAATTCGTGTTGGGACAGACAATGCCTTGCTGCGCCGTGAAGCTGCCCGCGCGGCGCTTGAACCTTCGACCGCATACGCAGTCGATCTCATAAAACTCGCCGAAGTTCGCATTATAGATCGGGGATGCAAGAGTGTGATCGATCACGGCGGCCACCTCCTCCGCCTTCTCGCGCATTGCGCCGTGGTCTGGGACGTTGCCGGTCTCAAATTGGTGCAAAGTCGGCGCATGCAGAAAGCTGCCGAGAGCGTTGTGAGAGCGGTTTGCCCATTTTAGGGTAAACCTTCGGTCCTCGCCCAGCGTCTCCATGCCCGCTGCGGGCTGGCCGTATACCTGCTCGACGCCCACCGAAACAGACGCGGTCTTGTCGGCGGTAGGATCGACTGTAAGCATCTGCGCGATGACGTCGCGTGGGGTCCATTTACGCATTGCGTCGTCCGGGACCTCATCCAGATAAGCGTCGAGCTGCTGGTAGGCGAGATATTCGATGGCCTGTCGCAGTTCAAGGCAGGCATAACGCGTCGCCGCTTCCTGATTCCGGGCGATCAGTTCTCTCGCGCGGGCAAGACACTCGCGCGCGCTCTGACGCAGCTCTCCTGAAATCGGCATAACCGCTCCTCGATAAAAGTGTTTCGCTTTCGGGAAGGCCGTCCTATCGAGCCACCCGAATAACATGCAATCGAACAGTCTGCCATTTCCGTTACTGGAATCCAACGGTTGAGAGCAAAGAGCGCGCAAAGCTAATCGGAACGGCAACTGCGCCGCTAAGGTCTTGCCGGTTTCCAATAACTATCGCAACAACCTCACCGCTTTTTCCAAATATGGGGCTTCCCGCGAAACCTGCGTTCAATGCAGTTGATAGAGCTATCTTGCCCGCGTCCTCGTTTAGCGACGTAACAATTCCTGATGCGATGGCCGAATCCAAACCCGTGGGGTATCCGAGCGCAAATACGGGATCCGCCGTTTGGAGCTGTTCACGTGATACTGTGATTGGAGCAAAGCCAGTATTTCCGCTTAACTTTATGAGCGCGATATTTAACTCTCGGTCGATCTTCACCATTTGGGCAGGAAGGCGCGGAGAGTCTTTCGATCGCAACGCGACCTCAATTTTTCTGGATTGAAGCGTGTCTGGGAACAAATGAGCAGCCGTAAGCGCATATCCGTCCTTACTTACGACGAAGCACGTTCCCTGCAGCTGGATTGTCGTCCCATTGGTCTCCATACCGGTTACCGAAATGAGCCCAACTGCCGCCATCGAGTCCCTGTATAGATCCGCCGGTGTTTTTGCTTTTTCCGTTGTTGGCGGAGGTGACGACGGATAGGCATCCTCACTCATGTTCGCGATCTTGTTCTTGGGGTCGCTGATGAAGTCTGCCGCAAGAAAGAATTTCAAATTTCTGATCTGGTCTTCTCGGCGCGGAGCTTCAGTCGCTTTGAGGATTAGCGTCGTTTCAAATTTTGCGCGATCGAGCCTCTCGGCCGCATCCTGCTTCTGCTTTTCGAGAGCGATATCCCCTCGAACTTTCAGCTCCTGAATCGCGATCTGAGACGCGTTTCGTCCGGCTTCAACGTCGCGCGCTGAAAAACTCTGTATTAGCCCACCAAGAATCGCGCTCAGCACGGCCAGCGCTGCACCGGCCACGGTCGCCTGTGCGGACGTAAATCTAATGCCGCGCCCTTGAGCAAGCTCAAGCTCTCTTTGCTTAAGAGCGCGGTCTTCTCGCCGCTCCTTAAGTTCAAGAAGCCGGTATCGCCGATCAAATCTGGCCTGGCGTTCCGCTTCCTTGGGGTCGACGCTACTCTTGCCCTTCTGGTTCATCCCCCGCTCCGGTCTTCCGATACTCGCACAATAACGTCATTTCTCCGGTGCTCGCAATGGTTGGCGGGGCGCTGGGTCGCTCCATCCGTTCTCAATTGTTTATTTGGGTTGGTCAGCTCTGGAGGTCTGAAATCACTCTCACCGTTTCCCTCAAAAGACGTTTCTAAACCGCTTTCCGCTCGTCCTTCTGATGCGGTCTTCGCGCTTTCGCCAGCTTCATAGCGGCAAGTGGCAAGCACTCTTCATCCGTTTCAGCCGCAAGCGGTGCAGCCCGCTGCCGACTGCGCAGGGCGGTACTCAAGAAGGCCGCGGCAGTCGCGACCGGAACGATGGAGGAAACAATGAGAGTGCTGTCAAACTTCGAACTGCAACGCCTGTCGCGCAATGAGCGGCATGAGGCCGAGGCGCTCTCACAGGACTGATTAGCTTTCTCTCAAAACCTTATCAGTTCGCTGTTTGCTGGGCTCGGGCTATTCGTTATAGTGACCGCATCGCCGAAGCTTGTCGCACCAGGCAAACTGATAAGCATATATTCTGTTGCGGCGATCAGCTGAATTGATAGAATCTAGCATTCGGTTTGATCAAGATGGCAGGCAAACAAGCCAAGATACTTTTCTGATCAAGCGGCGCAAGATTTGCTCTTTTTCGCCGATACGACTCGGCACCCGGATAGAAACCGCGTTATTATCTTACTGTCCCTAAAAGCTGGCCTGCGCGCGGCTGAGATTGCTAGGCTGACTTGGGACATGGTCGAGGGCGCCGAAGGCGAAATTGGCTCGACAATAGTAGTGCGGGATAGCGTTGCGAAGTAGCGACACGGCCGCCGCATTCCAGTCCAAGAAGATTTGCGACAAGCGCTGATGTCTTTGCGGCCGTCGTCTCCAGGAAACGGTCCAATCGTGCGATCCGAACGCGGCGGACCGATGACGCCATTGAGCATCGTTGTCTGGTTCAATCGGGCTTTTCAGACGACTGGCCTCAGAGGCTGCTCGTCTCACTCAGGGCGGCGAACCTTCATTACGCGCGCCGCGCGGCTTGTCCACAAGGCAGGCGGCTCCCACGGGACGTGCAGCTATTGGCCGGCCATCGCTCAATTCAGACGACGCAACGATACATCGACGGCGACAGCGACGCTCAACGGAGGTTGGTATCGCTCATCTAGCGAAATCACCGAAACGGCGCCGTGACAGGCCAACGCAAAGTGAGCCGATGGCATTTGCAGTCGACCTGATCAAATCCATTTGCGCGTTCGGCGTCGATCCGGACTTTACTGTCTCAGTTGACGGCACAGGCTCAATCGATTCTCGCTTGGTGTTTGCACTACGAGCGAACAACACGGCAGACCTGTTTGATTGGATGATGGACAGCTTTAGCTTCCAGGGAAGCTCGGATAGTGTCGCGCACTCCTATTTAGATTTGAACGGCAACGCGACCTGGCGGACGATCAAGTCCCGCTTGCCGCTCAACCAACCTGCCCTCTCCTCCCGAGCTATTGGACTTTCGAAGGTTGCCGCTACGATAAGACGAGCAAGTCATGCTCTCAGCCCGACCACATCGCATGTTGCCCCTTGCCGCGTCATCCCTTGCGCAATGGTCGACTGAACCAAACAAGCCTCTATCTGTTTATACGCGATCAGGCAAAATCCGACCTTGTTGGCTGGATAGAAGAACGCCTTAAGGAGATCGGCATTGCAGATAGCCGTGCAAGCCAGGAGGTGCTGATCGGGCCGATGCGGCACATCTTCGGGGTGTCGGACAAGGTCCTGGCGATGACGCTGTCAACCATACTGATGGCCGACCGCGCCAACCGACCGCGATGTTTCGACGTTGGCAGCCAGATGATCGTGGTCGACACGCTCGTACACAACCTCCTGAAACGGACTGGCATCTTGGCTGGATTAGACGCCGCTCACATGTACGGCCCGAAATGTTATCAGCACGGCGGCTGCGCAGAGATTTTGCGCCGTGTGGCCGAATGAGCTCAGGTAGGGCAGGGCGACCGCTCGAAAGTGGCACTGAAAGGCCGGGTATCTCGAAAGATCGCGATACTTCAATGTGAGAGTTTCGCCGCCCCGCGCGAGGACAACGCTTTCCCACCAACCGTCGCGCGGTCCCTCGTGATAGAGAACGAGATGCCCTTCCGCGATGTCATCCCAATTGCGAGGCGGCTTTGCAGCTGGCGTTTCCGTCACGGCAGGGCCCGCATTCGATTTCGCGACCAAAGCGGCGGGTGCCGCAGCCGCCTGAATTTGATCGAAGAGGACCCGCTGATTTAGAGTCAGCTAATCCGCCGCTCTGAACGTCTGATTCCGGTTTCCAAAGTACCGCACCAGAAACGACGTTATCGAACCGCTCCCGCGCTAAAGTTACTCGCCATCCTCGTGGGGACAATTCGTCCTATTTGTACGCCACAGCTACCCAGCCGCAATACCTGTGCTCTAGATCTCTTTCTTGCTCGAAAAGCCTCGATGTTAATGCGTCAGACCGAACATGGTCGGGAAGAAGGCATGGACAGCAAGGACGAAAAGACTAGGATCGAGGCATTTGGGTCGCAAGGCTGCGGGAAGATGCCGCACGCTACGAAGCGCCACCGCAAGAACCGCGGCGTGCCGCCACCAGCGGCTTTCGATATCGATACGCTGCCAGGTAGCTCCAATTTGACTGCTTTAGAGGCGGCCGCGGTCATCCGGCGCACGCCCGGCGCCCTAGAGCAGTGGCGGCGCGATTCGAGCCATCCGCTGAAATGGCGCTACGTTGATGGCCGGCCCCTCTATCGCGTCGATGCGGTGCGCGACTATCTGGCCAAGTGCGATAAGACCACTAAGATACCTCAGCCGCATAATGATCACGGAGACGGCCGAGGAGTTCGGCCTTGATCGGATCAAGCGGATTCGTCCGCTGCAGGCGCACGATTTTGCCGACCCGTTTCGCGTCGACCAACTCCGCAATGTAGTCGTGAGCCGCTTCGAACGCCATTTTTCGGATGATCCACTGTTCGTCGTGATTGTAGACCTGATCGATTCCGCTTGGCCTTTGCCCGACACACAGCCGCTGGATTTCGTTGTCGTAGCCGCAGCGAGACATGACGGTTCGCAAGCTGCGCCTTAGGTCATGCATGGTAAACTTGGCAACACCCGCTTCCTTGACCAGGCGGTTGACCATCTTGGTGAAGCCGGACATCTGGCCGCCGGTCTTTGGTGACGGGAAGACATAGTCTGACGTTGCGCGCTGGAAGTGTTTGGCGACCGCGAGCACCTCGTCCACGAGGTGGGTGCGCGGCACGTCGTGGTGCAGGCCCATCTTGGTCCACGCCGCATCGAAGGTGATACGGTCATCCATGATGTGCTTTTGCCACTTGATCATGGTTGGCTCGCTGCGGCGCGGGCCACCGAGCAGGCACATGCGTGTCAATAGCCCGAAAGCCCCGAGCTTGCCGGATGCTTGCCAGACCTTGATGATCTCCTCATCGGGCAGCGCGCGACCCTTCGTTCGGCGTCCGACCCTTTGCGCGCGGGTTTCCTTGGGCGCGCGATAGCCGGCGAGCACGTTGTGCTCGACATAGCCCTCGCCGACGCACCATTCGAGCAAGGTATGCACGTGCTTGCGCAAGTCCTTGGCTGCACCGCGCTTGCCGGTCTTGGCAATCTTGTCGACCGCAGCCATGATCTGCCGTCGCGTCAGGTCCTCCACGCCGCTCTCGGCGTGATCCTTGAGTCCGCGCCGCAGCGCCGACATTGCTGGCTTCCAGTTGACGACTTGACGTTCGGTCAAGGACATCTGGTAGGGACCATCTTCAACAATGAGGGTCGCGAGCGTGGTGCGCTGTTTCTCGGCTGCCTTTTGCCGCCTCGCCTCGCGCTTCGCGTCGTTCGGGTCCAAGCCCTTGACGACCTCGCCTGCGGCGATGGTGGCGGCCTTGCGCGCGGCCTTCTCATTATATTTGGGCCACGCGCCGAGGGTCTTGCGCTGGGTCCCCCTCACCCCCGGCTTGGTGAAGAAGTAGACCCAGGTCCGGCCGCCGGTGGCGCGCATGCGCAAGGCGAGGCCGGGCAGCTTGTCGTCGTGGAGATAATGCTGTGCCTTACCCGGCGGCAGCGTTGCATTGCGGATCACCGCATCGGTGAGTGTCAGCTGGTTGGCCGGCTCCGTCATGATTTCTTCCCTCTCTCTGTGCCCCGGTATGCCCCGCAAGAAGGGCGGTCAGCCTCGAACAGAACCGGGTCTCAGACCTCCCCCCCGTTTTTGTGCCCCAAGGGAATATCCGCGGCGGGCACAACGGGGGCATACAAAATGTAGTAAGGTCAACTATGGGCTCTTATGGCCGCATAAGACCATAACTCCCATTAATTCAAGGAATTACTACATCTTAACTATGGCCGGATTTGGTTAGCTCGGGTCTACGGATTGTGGTTCACACGGGAGAGGTCCAAGGTTCGATCCCTTGTGCGCCCACCATTCAAAGCCGCCGCACGCGCGCGCCATTACGCGATCGACAAAATCTCGATCTCCCGATTGCCCGCAGCGACGACGCCTCCGACCGCCTTCCCGATCAGCGATTTCGCGACCGGAGACACGAAGGAGATCGACCCGGCCTTCGGATCGGCTTCATCCACCCCGACGATGCGATAGGTCTGCACGCGACCATCGGCTCGGCTGAACGTCACCGTGCTGCCAAAGGCGACCGTCTCGGTCGACGTCGGACTGAGGGACAAGCGCGATGAGATTAGGATGAATCGTCATCGCGCTTTAGGTTATTGTTTGAGCATGATCTCCGCGCAAACGCGTTCCGCGTTTGTCGCGAGGGAAACCGCTTCACACTTTGCGCTAACGCGGCCCTTCGGGTCCGGATCATGCTCTAGATACCGCGATCAAAGATTCTTGTTGAGGTAATCACGAACCAGCAGCTTGTTTTGATTCGGCGTGAGACTGAAAAAGAACTTCACTGTTCCTTCGCCGTCCAGGGTCACCGATGGGGTGGACGCGCCACCGCAGGTCAGCGCCTTCACTTTTGCGCTCAAGGCTTCCTTGCCGAGAGAATCCGAGCAAATATCCTCCATCGCAGCCAGGGCCGCGGTACACCACGAGACGACGTTCTGGCTGGCGATCTGCGCGGAGTCGAAGCCGCTCCAGTCAAAGCCCGTCTTCAAACGCGTGCCACAGGCGCGGTCCGTGAGCTCGGCGGCATGCCCCAGCTCAGCTTCGCGTGAAGCGTGCATCCGCCGATCTTCCAACGATTCCGCCGCCGCGATGCGTACCCCAAGGCAGCTAAGCGCGAGCGCAAGCGCCGACCACTTCAGGCCACGGATCATTAGTCTATGCATTGAGTTTCTCCCTTGCATTCGTGCAACTGGCATTGCGTTACACCGATTAAAGCTCAGACGTTCATCCAATGGCTGGCTAATCGATCGCTGCCAGCACTCGCCGTTGCCTGTCGGCAAGAGCTGTATCGCCAAGCTTGGTCGCAAGTCGCCCTTTTCGGGTTCGAATAGCAGCAAGGCTGCCAGCGGATTTGATGTTGAGAAGGCTGCCTCCGCGGAAACACGAATCAACAGCTCTCGACGTCCCGCAAAGCGTAGGGCCTACTTTCCGCCTTCCCGCGGACGGTCGATTCCGTCTTCATGACCCAGAGCGTGAAGACCCGTGCTGTGTCGGTCGGATTGGCGTACCAGTTCGGCGGACCGGCGAACGTCGGCTCCGGGTCAACGACTTGCGCGTCGAGTACGGTATCCGCTTCACACGGGAGCGGTCCAAGGTTCGATCCCTTGTGCGCCCACCATTCCTTCCCGAACCATTTTGGTTGCAGACGATCATCGATGCCAGACGGCCGTTCGTGCCAGTGCAGCCTGACGCGGCCGTAAGCTGTTGCACAAACGTGCGAAAGCGGGATGAGATCGGGTTCTGCCCTGGGCCCTTGGTGACCCGTCGTACCAAAGCATCGAAACAACCCCATGCACAGTAGCCGATGGGGTCGGCCTGAGTGACTGCGCTTTTTCCGAAAATCACTTGACACGTCGGGCAAATCGGTGGCATGATGCCATCATCGGCAGCGCGTGCCTCATCGGCTTCCTCAAACGGACGTTTGCTCGCGTACCGGCCGCGCACCCGGCGCCTCGGCCACAAGAACTCTCCGTCGAGCGCGCAAAACCAAATTCGCACGCCATTCCCTGACCGACCAACCAATACCCAACGCGCACCAGGCACGGCTCCGATCCGCTTCCGAACACCCGGCGCGACCGTTGCGAGCAGCACAAGGGCGCGAGGTATGGGGACCAGGCGCCCTTGCACCTCTCCAATCGTCAGTTGCTCAAGGGTGTGAGTTCTTGGGGATCGCTTGGCCGCTGACGAACGCCGGATTACCGGGTCGAATCACTAGAACAATCTAATGTTGTGATTGAGGCAATATTCAATTTGGCACAAACTGCACATGCCGCCGGCCCGATTTGGTGGCATCTCCCACCTATGGGCGATGATGTGTTGTTCCGTAGGGTAGCCGTCGCGTTGGGACTGCCGGTGGTCCTCACGGCACGAGAGCCTTTTCCGTTCCGATGGAATCGGAACGGGGCTCTAGATTCTTGTTCTGACGCGTTTTCCTTACGCGAACCGGTCTCCACTTCGCTGGAAAACGCTCTAGCTGGTTTGCGCTGACGAGATGCGCGACCCCATTGCCGTTGCTACCATTGTTGATGCGTTGCGACAGGCCAACGGCGACAGCCGCACGCGGCTGCTTCTCCGGGAGGGAATGACTCTTGAGACTCTGATCGATGCCTTGCTGCGTGCTCCAGTGAGTGAGCGTGACGCAGCGAGGCTGATGACATTCGCGCTGGAGTCGGGCGATTTCGAAGTCACTCCGGACTTCACCAGCCGCCCCTCACATCTCAAGTTCATCTACGATCCGCCCAACTCCCTCCGTGTGGTCGATATTGTCATGCTGACGGAATCGCGCACATTTTCGAGCGACGATATTTGGCTGCGCCTGCGAGACGTCTAGTCACAGCGCGAGCGTGACTAGGCTGTCCGGCCCGGCACCGGGCCTCACCCGCGTTTCTTTGCCGCCTTCTTGGCCGATTTCTTGGCCTTCTTCGTCACTTTCTTCTTTGCAGCCTTCTTGGCCTTCAGCGCGCCGGGCTTGTGCTTGACCAGGCTGAATGCCGCCACGAGCGCATCTGCTCTGGCGGCTGCGGCGCCAGGCAGGTCCGTCACAGTGACCGTCGCGGAGAACGGCTCGTCGCCTGGATTTTTCCGGAAGACATGAAAGCGCGTGCGAGTCATCTTCGGGACGACGGTGCCGTCGCCCTTGAACAGTTCGGCTGTGTCATCCTTGGTGATGATGTGAACGTAAACGTCGGGAGCGCTCGTGTCGGAGCAAATGACCGAGCTGTCCTTGACCAATCCTCTGACGACTTCGCGGTGATCCTGATCGATCTGAATGATTTCGCTCATGGGCAATGACCTTTGGCTGCAATGAGATGGTCGCGTGCGCGAGCATCAAAGCGCAACCAAAGGCTGATGACAAGGGGTCAGCCTGCCGCGTGCGGCATGAGCAGGGCCGTCGGCCGTCACCACCTTGCTGAAACGAAACGGCGCGGATTGCGCGCTCCCTCATGGCTCGCCAACTTCCTGGAGAAGCAAGGCGAGCCCGGCCCGCTCGTTTCCATAAGCCTCTACTGCTTATCGAACGGGATGTACTGCTGGTACTGCTTCGGCACCGAAGAGCGGTAGCGCGACGGCACCGTACCGGAGTCGATGGAATGATCGATCTCCTGCTGGCGGGTCATCTTTTTCTTCGCCGGCTTCTTGTCGGCGGACTTCTTCGTATCCGTGGTCGTGGTCGTCGTGGTGTTGGTTGCGGCCGGCGCCGTGCCGGTGGTCGTGGTGGCGGCAGGAGCCGTCGTTGCCGCAGGCGCGGTCGTCGTCGCAGCCGGAGCCGCCGTGGTGCCGCCGGTGGCCGGTGTTCCCTGGGCCAGTGCGATCGGGGTCTGCAACATCAGCGCAAGCGCTGCAGCGGCAGCAAGCAAATATGACTTTTGCATCAGAACCTCCAAAGTGCCTGATCCGAATGGCGGAAGCGTAATCCCGCTCGTTGAACGGGTGCAAGCCTCGCCACCTCAGAGTTTCCATTCCGATAGAATCGGAATGGAAACTCCAGATCCTTGTATTGACGCGTTTCGCGACGCGAACCGGGGTCCACTTCGCTGGAAAACGCTTTTAGACCGGACGCCGCGGGCAAACTGTGGCCGACGTCACATAGCGAGGCACGGATGCGGCATCAGGATCCAGCAGTTCGAACGCGTTCCGGTGTGCCCGTACCAACCACGGGTCACCACCGCGCCGCCGGGACCACCGACGGCCGACCGCACATTGCCTCGTCAACCGCTTCTACAGGAGACCGAGATGCGTCGCCTCATTCCCGTTCTGGCATCGCTCGCCACGCTTGCCACTGTTGATGTCTCGGCGCAGGCGCAGGCCCAGCCCGCCGCCAATGATCACTACTGCCTGCAAGGCCGCCAGTGGGGCTACCCCGGCAATTGCCTGTTCACCACCTATCAGCAATGCCAGGCCACAGCCTCCGGCACCGACGCCTATTGCGGCATCAACCCGCGCTACGCGTTCCAGCAGCAGCGGCGGTATTACTGAGACCTTGCGGTCGAGACTCGGACCGCTGCTAGTGCGGGATGGCCTTCTTCGGCATGTCCGTCCCACAAAACTCGTCGTGGCCGGGCATAGCCGTCCGAAGGACGGCGTCGCTTCCGCTCGCCTATGTCCCCGGGCATCCACGTTCTTCGTGCCGCAGAAGAGGTCGTGGATGGCCGGGACAAGCCCGGCCATGACGATGCGGAAGGGGCTCGCGATCTACGGCGACCCGCCCAGCCCCGTCTCCTGCAGCCGCCCGGCGAACCAGGCGGAGAGCACGGGATCGAGCACGCCGCCGACATAGACCTCGGACATCGTGACGTTCTTGCCGGCGAGCACGACCAGCACTCCGATCCAATAGGCGAACCAGATGTGCGGGTCGGTCAGCGCCCTGAGCTTGTGCTGGTCATGCTCGAGCGGAGTGTGATTGGTCGCGTTGCGTACCTCGATGACGAGCAGATTGTTCGGGATCTCGCGCTGATGCACGGCGACGTCGGGATAGATCGACTTTCCCAGGTGGTCGTCGGTGGAGATGATGGTGCCATGCGGCAGGTGCAACGTGCGCTCGCCGAGCCGGTCGTAGTTGCAGTCGACCGACCAGCCCGAAAACTGCTTTTCGAGATAGACGGCGAAGCGGTGGGTCAACGCGCGCTCGCCGACGGCCTTTTCGAACAGGAAGGTTTCATGCGCGTAGAGCTCCCGAAGCGCCTCCACCACCTTGTTCAGCTCGGTCTGCATCGTGCCCCCCGACCCATCGGCGCTTGAGAGTGCGTGGTTGCGCCCGCGAGCTTATCTCACATCTGGACTTCGATCAGCCGCGGTCCCGGCTCGGCTACGGCCTCGGCGAGAGCCTTGTTGAGATCGTCCGCGTTGGTGACGGCGCGGCCCGGCACGCCCATGCCCTTCGCCATCGCCACGAAATCCAGCGTCGGACGATCGAGCCTGAGCATGTCGTTGGCGCGCTGGCCGGGTTCACCGGCGCCGACATTGTCGAATTCGCCGCGCAGGATCTGGTAGATGCGGTTGGCGAACACGATGGTGACGATGTTCAGGTTCTCGCGGGCCTGGGTCCACAGCGACTGGATCGTGTACATCGCGCTGCCGTCGCCGACCATGGTGATCACCTTGCGGTCCGGACACGCGATCGCGGCGCCGATCGAGAGCGGCGTGGAGAAGCCGATCGAGCCGCCCATGTTCTGGAGCCAGTCGTGCGGAGCCGCCGCCGCCGTCGGCGGAAAGAAGCCGCGGCCGGTGGTCAGGGATTCGTCGACCATGATCGCGTTCTCGGGGATGGCGCACGCGATCGCCTGCGCGATCGAGGCGAAGGTCAGCGCGCCGGTCGGCTTGACCAGCTCAGCCAAGGCCTGCGGCTTGACGTCCTTCGCACTCGCCTTCACGGCACCGGCGAGCGCCTCAAGGGCAGCGACCGAATTCTCGCCCCATGTGGTCATGCGATGCACCTCGCAGCCCTCGGGCTTGAGCATGCTCGGCTTGTTCGGATAGGCGAAGAACGCCACCGGATCGTCGGACTCGACCAGCACGATGTGACGGAATTTTGCCAGCATCGGCAGCGCATTCTCGATCACGTAGTGGATGCGGTCGATCGAGAAGCGGCCGCGGCCGCGGGCCATCTTGGGACGGAAGGTCGGGCCCATCACGGTGCAGCCGGTCTTGCCGGCGATGCGCTCGGCGAGCGCCAGACCCTTTTCGCTCAGCGCGCTGCCGGTCATCAGGAGCAGCGTGCCCTCGCCGTCTCCGTGCAGGATTCGTGCGGCCTTCTCGACCGCCTGCGGCGAATAGCTCGCGCGCTGTTGCTCGAGCTGCACCTCGGCGATGCCGTCGGCCTCGTTCCAGGCGGTGTCGGCGGGCAGGATCAGGGTTGCGATCTGCGGCGGCGCGCTCTTGGCAGCGGCAATCGCCGCAGCGCCGTCGGCGGCGACCGATCTGGAATCGGGCGAGGTGCGGACCCAGGACGACATCGGCCGTGCCAGGCCTTCGATGTCTGATGTCAGCGGCGCGTTGTAGCCGATATGGTAGGTCGCGTGCTGGCCGACGATGTTGACGATGCCGGAATTGGCCTTCTTGGCGTTGTGGAGATTGGCAAGGCCGTTGGCGAGCCCAGGGCCGAGATGCAGCAGCGTCGAGGCCGGCGAGCCCTTCATGCGGAAATAGCCGTCGGCCGCACCCGTCACCACGCCTTCGAACAGGCCGAGCACGCAGCGCATGCCCGGCACCTTGTCGAGCGCTGCGACAAAGTGCATCTCGGACGTTCCGGGGTTGGTGAAGCAGACGTCAACGCCACCAGCCACCAGCGTCCGCACCAGGCTTTCCGCACCGTTCATCGTTTTCGCTCCCGTCATCCCGCAACCTGTGGATCCGCCTTTCGATCAGTCATTGTTCGCCGTTTTCGTCAAGCCGATAGCCGGCATTGCTGCCCTGCCCGCACCCGCGATCGGACGGTTTGGCTAATACCGGTTTGACGGCGACGCCCGGTGTGGCCCGGCGGACGCCAATCGCCGGGGAATGCCGTTCTCACGGCCCCGTGGGTTGCGAAACGCCCGCAAATATGGCCTGTGATCCCTGTTGAATCGATTTTTTTGCTGGGGGAAGGAATGATCCGGTTTTTTGCCGCAACCGTTGCCACTGTCGCGGCTCTCACGATTAACGTCGGCGGCGCGTCCGCGGCGGGCATGATCGACTTCACGGGCACCGCCGGGGGCAGCTATCTCGGCGGCGGCGCGAGCCCGATTCCCCGGACCACCGTGATGTACGCCGGCAATTACGCGCCGGGTACGATCGTCGTGAACACCGCCGAGCGGCGGCTCTATCTCGTGCTGGCGAACGGCCAGGCGCTGCGCTACGGCATCGGCGTCGGCCGCGACGGTTTCCGCTGGAGCGGCGTGCACCGCATCAGCGCCAAGAAGGAATGGCCGGACTGGACGCCGCCTTCGCAGATGCTGGCCCGCCGGCCCGACCTGCCCCGCCACATGAAGGGCGGCATCGAAAACCCGCTCGGTGCGCGCGCCATGTATCTGGGATCGACGCTGTACCGGATCCACGGCTCCAACGAGCCTGAGACGATCGGACAGGCTGTGTCCTCCGGCTGCTTCCGCATGACCAATGACGACGTCACCGACCTCTACGGCCGCGTCTCGGTCGGAACCACGGTGGTGGTGCTGAACAGGTAGGCGCATTTGGCGCAGGCGGAACCCGAGGGGCTCCGCCTTGCGGTCTTGTGCGCCGGACGCGAATACGGCAGCGTTGGGTAGCAATGACCGCATTTTGCCCGCCTTCGCTTCTGTCGCGCGCCGCCCTGCTGACGCTGGCGGCGCTGGCCTTCGTAGGCGACATCGTCGCGAACGCCCATGCGGGCGAACTGCCGGCCATCGCGGCGCGGCAGCGCAGCGAACGCAAGATCTTCAGCGACGGCGAGATCGCCGAGGGCTTCCTCAAGACGGCCTTCGGCGCCGAATATCACCTTGCCGGCCGCGTCGACCGCATCCGCAAGTTCGACGCGCCGGTGCGCGTCTTCGCCGATGGTGACCGCGCCGACCGCAAGGCGCAGCTCACCAAGGTGGTGGCCGACGTCGCGAGCCGGGTGCAGCATCTCGACATCGCCATGACCGACAACAGCGAGGCCGCCAATGTGCGGGTCAAGCTGGTGCGTGACCGCGATCTCTACAAAACCCTCTCCACCTTCTACGGCGCCGACAAGGCGCGCGAGATCCGCTCCTCGCTCGATCCGCAATGCCTGTCCGGCTTCCGCAAGAACGAGCGCTTCGAGATCGAGCATTCCGACGTCATCCTGACGGTCGACAATGGCGACTTCGTCTTCCTCGACTGCGCCTATGAGGAGCTGTTGCAATCGCTCGGGCCGATCAACGACACCTCGAGCGTGCCCTGGACCATGTTCAACGACAATGTGTCGATGGGCTATTTCGATGTCTACGACCAGTACATCCTCAATTTGCTCTACGATCCCCGCATCAGGCCAGGCATGACGGTGCAGGAGGTGAAGGCGCTGCTGCCCGAAGTGCTCGCCGACGTGCGGATTTGGGTGAAGCAGGTGAACAACCTGGCGGATTGAGTCGATCCGTATCCGCGAGCGACGCCGGCTGGCAACTCAAATCTTCCGCGCCTTCGTCATCAAAAACTGCTGACGCAGGACGTTTGCAGACGGATCGAAGAACTCCGTGATCAGCGCTTCCAGCTCCGCGCGCAGGCTCTTCAGCTTGTCGGGCTCGTCCTTGTACTGCTGGACGACCTTTATGATCGGTCCGACCGAGGTCTCCATCATGCGCCGGACATGCTGCGGGCTCAGCGCAGACGGCGCCATCAGGTCCATCTCGAACGAGAGGTCCCCGACCTTGCCGGCAAGACGATCCGCAATGATCTTCGGATCACCCCATAACACTGGCGGAGCAACGCCTTCGGGCGGCGGGAGATGGCGTCCGACGAGCGCGAACATGCGGCCGGTGAAGAGATGCGGGGGCCAGGTGGAGAAAGCGATGATTCCACCGGGCTTCAACACGCGCAGCATCTCCGACACCGCGACCTCGGGACGCGGCGCGAACATATGGCCGAACTGGCTGATGACCGCGTCGAACTCGCCGTTGCCATAAGGAAGGTTCTCGGCGTCACCTTCCCTGAAGTCGATGTCCAACGTCGCAAGCGCGGCATTCTCCCGCGCGCGTTCGAGCAGAACCGGCGTGAGGTCGAGCCCCCTCACCTTGGCACCCCTGCGCGCCGCGGTGACCGTGGTCACGCCCGTTCCGCATCCGACATCGAGAACGCTCTGGCCGGCGACAATGCCTGCGAAGTTCACGAGCCTCGCCGCCGGCGGGGTCGTGAACGTCTCCATCGGCGCAAACGTCGACCAGACTTCCTTCTGGATGGACTTGAAGCCGGCAAACGGGTCCTGAGAACTCATGGTACTCTCCCTCTGCTTGAACTGGGCCTCTATGGGACAACGGACGTTGCCGCCAAGGTTCAAGGCCGGCGCGAGCCTACGTTGATTCAGATCAACGGGCAGGCGCGGCACCGATTGCGTAGATTGAGAGCGCCGAATTCCCGACGTGTTACGCTGACGGAATATTGAAATGATCACAGTTCCGGAACTCGTATCGCAAGCCTTGGGCTCGTTTCTCGCCGCAGAAACCAAGGATCGCTTCGGCGCTTCGAATGCCGGCTTGACCGAGCTGCTTCCGTTTGCGGCAAAACTCACCCTGGAGTGCATCGGCAACAGCGACGCCCTGTACCACAACATCGAGCATACGCTGCTGGTGACCCTGGCCGGGCATGACATCCTGACTGGACGCGCGCTGCTCCGGCCGACGACCGCGAACGATTATGCGAATTTCATCCTGGCGTGCCTTACCCATGACATCGGATACGTTCGCGGCGTCGTGCAAGGAGATGACGACGAGTCCTTCATTGCGGATGTCACGGGTGGCAGCATTCACCTTGCTCGAGGAGCGTCCGATGCCGCCCTTGCCCCCTATCATGTGGACCGCTCGAAACTGTTCGTCCTCGAGCGCCTGGACGCGGTCGAACAGCTTGACGCGAGCCGAATTGCCCGAGCGATCGAGTATACCCGCTTTCCCTACTCGATGTCGTCGAACGACAGCCTCATGGAAGAGGAAGGTTTGTTGTTGCGCGCCGCCGACCTGATCGGACAACTCGGCGATCCCAACTATCTGAGAAAGTCGAACGCGCTGTTCTACGAATTCGAGGAGATCGGGCTCAACAAGACGCTCGGCTACGCCACGCCGGCAGACATCGTCTACAAGTATCCGCAATTCTATTGGAACAACGTCGCGCCTCAGATTCAGACGGCGATACGCTATCTCAACGTCACCTCTCGCGGCCGTCACTGGATAGCAAGTCTCTACGGAAACGTGTTCCGGGCAGAGCGTGAAGTGAACTTGTCGGGACCGCAGCCGTAGTCATTACGGCTTATGCCAGGGAGTCCCGGGAGGCGAATTCGTCCTGCCAGTCTCGCTTGCGCCGCCTGTCAGCGCCTCGCCGGGCGCGCGGTCCAGCGGGGGACGAGGTTTGGCAAGGCCCGTCGTACCGGGCGGCGTCTCGTTGTTGGCCGTCCTTGTGTCGACCCGCGCAAGCGTCGAGACAAAGGCGGCCAGTATTGCGATCACCACCGCAATAGCGACAAATCCGATGGTGGTACGGTGGCCATCCCGCTCGCTACTCATGAGGGACCTCCACGCCAGCGTAGCAACGCCGCACGTCCTGGATGGTTCCCGGTCAGCACCCCGCCCCGGCGGCGTCAGCGGATGCGCGAGGCGACGTCAGACCTTCCCACTCGTCCCGCAAATCCCCTTCAGCGCTTTCCATTCCTGCGCCGTCAGCAGCGGCGGACCGCTCGGCGGCTTGTCTTCCTTGGTCATGCGCGCGAGGCGGTCTTCGGTCAGCGGGTGGCTCGCAAGGATGGTGATGCCCTTGCCGCCTTCCTTGCCGGTAATGCGGTACATCAGCTCCGCTGCAGGCTTTGGCGAGCGGCCGAGCGCGTGCATCATCTCGATCGCAAAAGTGTCGGCCGCCTGCTCGGCGTCGCGCGAATAGGAGGCTTCGACCACGCTGCGCGAGGCAAAAATCACGGCGCTGGAGCCGGTGACGTCGCCAAACAACAGGCCGATCAGGAACGAGGTGCCGCCGTTGTAGATCAGGCCGCGCATGTTGTCGTGATGCTTGAGATGGCCGAACTCGTGAGCGAGGATGCCGGCGACCTCGTCCGGATTGTCGGCCCTGTCGAGCAGGCCCTTGAGCATATAGACCTTGCCGCCGGGCAGTGCGAAGGCGTTGGGCACCGGTGTCGGCAGCACCGCCGATTTCACCGAAGCGTCGAGGCCGGCGGCGTCGCGGATGCGGTTCACGAGTTTTGTGAAGGCGGCTTGCCCTTCGGGATCATTGCAGACCCCGCCGCCGAAAATGGCTTTGACCTGGACCTCGGCGGCATCGCCGATCCGCTGTTGCAGCGCTTCTGGCACCAGGGGAGCGAGCCGGTCGGCCGCAAGCGGCATGCCGAAGAGAACGACGGCCACGAGGGAGGCCGCAGCCGCAACCGACCAGCCGACGATCCTTGCCACGCCGCGGCGGCTGGTCTGGTGCTCGTCGAGCCGCGCGCAACGGGCGACGATATCGGCCACAAGCCGCGTGTCGCGAATTTCCAGGCGCGCCAAAGGCGGCGCCGTGAGGCTCGACAGGCGCAGGAGCCCCGCCGGCGAGTCGGCGCGGCGGATATCGGCATAGGTCCAGGAGATCGGCGCTTCGCCGCTCTCAGCGATCTCGAGCTGGTCACCGAGCGCCA
The DNA here is from genome assembly GCF_024758505.1 of Bradyrhizobium arachidis. Taxonomy (NCBI): domain Bacteria; kingdom Pseudomonadati; phylum Pseudomonadota; class Alphaproteobacteria; order Hyphomicrobiales; family Nitrobacteraceae; genus Bradyrhizobium; species Bradyrhizobium arachidis. The sequence goes on from NZ_CP077970.1 coordinate 8,265,141, forward strand.
GCGTGACCTCGCGGCGGCAGCTGGTCACGCCGTCGAAGAAGATCGCGAGGCGGGCCGGCTGGTCTGCTGCAACTGGTTCAGACAATTCGCTCACGAGCTAGAATCCCGCAACATCGAGCCCGTCGGCAAAACCCTCGCCCAGCGCGCTGGCGAGCTCGCCGCTGGCGCGGACGTTTGCCGCCGTCTCGATGCCATGCACATGCGTCGTTTCCAGCACTTTGACCCAGAGATCGCGCCGGAGATAGACGCGCATGACGATGTTGAATGCAAGCGCCATGGCGAAATAACCGATCACGGTGAGCGCGAGCAGCGGGATGCTGTTGCCAAAACCGTCGGCGCCGATGACGTCCTCGAAGGAGCCGCCGCCGAGCTTGACGACGAAGGCGGTGCAGATGCTCACATAGATCCCGAGCGCCATGGACAGCAGCATGGTCCAGCCGATCACCTTCCAGTACAGGCCATAGAAGGCATCGTGCGGCAGCTTCGATTCCAGGCTGACGCCGCCGATGCGGATGCCGGACAGCCACCAGCGCCACTGCCGCGCCTTGAACTCCGCGTAGAAGAACGGCGCCAGCGGAAAGATGACGATCGCGACCGGGCTGAGCAGCCACAGCCACCAGCCGCGCTTGAAGAACGTCCAGCCGTCGCCGACGAAATCGCCGTTGAGATCGCCGTAATGCGAGTGCTGCATCTTGTAGCGCTCGAGCGAGGCCTCGCGCCACGGCAGCGCCAGACCGAGCGTCAGGAACACGAGCAGACCCCAGAGCATGGCGCGCAGCGAATAGGCCCAGCCGGAGCCGTCCATCCAGAACCGCACGCCGCGCCACACCGTGCGCGTCAGCCGATAGCGCCGCGCGCGGTAGATCGCGAATTGCCCGAACGCGTAGAAGCTGATGAGCAGCGGCGTCGAGGCAAAGCCCTGAAAACGCTCGACCTCGATGGTGACGAGGAAATAGGCGAGATAGATCGGCACCAGGATCGCGAGCGCGAACAGGAAGCCGAGCAGAAGCTCCTTTGCGCGCCCGGTATATTCGGCCGCATCGCCATTGACCGACGTGTTCGACCAGAGGTGCCGGCGGATGTCGGTGACCAGCCAGAACCGGTAGAAGCCGAAGGTAACGAGCTCCAGCGCCGCGCCCTTGGAGACAAGACGGGTGAACTCGCCGCGGTCGCCGGTGAAGTCGACCCGCGCCGGAGGCAGCGGTGGCGGCGAAACTGGCATTGGCGGGCCAACCGGGGCCCATTGAAAATCATTCACGGATCAACCTCGAATGGCACGCGAATCCCGACAAAACTATAGAGATTTGTCGGTTGCCGGGCCATGCCGGTTCGAGTCCGTAGCACCTTACTGTGACCTGCCCAACACTGGACCGCCTGCGTCGCGACTTGGGCCGACGCGGATCTTGGCGCGCAGACGTGATCTGATAAGGCTCGCTGTGGCAAAACTCGCCCTTGCCCCGACGCACGCAAACGGTTGTAATTGCACCCTAAAATACCGCAGCGCAGAATATCGAAGATCGCGCGCGACGTCAGGGAGAGAGCCGGCCATGCATGGCACCATGGAGAGCGCCGCGAAGCTCGACGCGTTGCGCGAGCGCGCGTCGTCACTGCCGCTGGAGCAATTCGATCCCGGCGATCCCGAACTGTTCAGGACCGATACGTTCTGGCCCTATTTCGACCGGCTGCGCCGCGAAGCTCCCGTGCACTACTGCAAGGACTCGATGTTCGGGCCGTATTGGTCGGTGACCAGGTACAACGACATCATGGAGATCGAGACCAATCATTCGGTGTTCTCCTCTGCCTCCTCGCTCGGCGGCATCACCATCCGCGACATCGACCCGGATCTGCGCCGCGAGAGTTTCATTTCCATGGACCCGCCGCGCCACGCTGCACAGCGCAAGACCGTGGCGCCGATGTTCACGCCGACGCATCTGGACGCGCTCGCGGCCAACATCCGCGCCCGCTCGGCCGAGTGCCTGGACAATCTGCCCCGCGGCGAGACGTTCGAATGGGTCGATCGCGTCTCGATCGAGCTCACCACGCAGATGCTCGCGGTGCTGTTCGACTTTCCCTGGGAAGACCGCCGCAAGCTGACGCGCTGGTCGGATGTCGCCACCACGATCCCCGGGCCCGACGGGCTCGTCGCCACCGAGGAGGAGCGGCAGGCCGAGCTGATGGAATGCGCGAACTATTTCGCGCGGCTGTGGAAGGAACGCATCGAACAGCCGCCGAAGAGCGACCTGCTCTCGATGATGGCGCATGGCGCAGCGACGCGCGACATGGATGCCAAGAATTTCCTCGGCAATCTGATCCTGCTCATCGTCGGCGGCAACGACACCACGCGCAACACCATGTCGGGCTCGATCTACGCGCTGAGCCAGCATCCGGACCAGTATCGCAAGCTGCGCGAGAACCCGGCGCTGATCGACAGTTTTGTGCCTGAAGTGATCCGCTGGCAGACGCCGCTCGCCCATATGCGCCGCACCGCGCTCGCCGATTTCGAGTTCCGGGGCAAGCAGATCAAGAAGGGTGACAAGGTCGTGATGTGGTACGTCTCGGGCAACCGCGACGAGGAGGCGATCGAGCGTCCCTACGAATTCATCATTGACCGCGCGCGGCCGCGGACGCATCTGTCATTCGGTTTCGGCATCCATCGTTGTGTGGGCCTGCGGCTCGCCGAACTGCAGCTCAAGATCATCTGGGAAGAGATCTTGAAGCGGTTCGATCATATCGACGTGGTCGGCGAACCCAAGCGGGTCTATTCGAGTTTCGTGAAGGGCTATGAGACCCTGCCGGTGAAGATTGCGGCGTGATCTTATAGCATATAACATTAACGCTTGCGACGACGCCCTCTCCCGCCCGCGCGGCGCGAGGCGAACGAACACACTGGAGCGACCGCCCATGAACATCCAAACGCCGGTCAAGGTGGACAAGGCCGAACGCATGCGCCGCGCCCGCGAGGAGGCCTATGCGACGCCGCTCGACAAATTCCATCCCGGCGCGCCGCGGCTGTTCCAGGACGACACGCTGTGGCCGTGGTTCGAGCGGCTGCGCAAGGAAGAGCCGGTGCACTACTGCACCAATGCCCCCATCGAGCCCTATTGGTCGGTCGTGAAATACAACGACATCATGCATGTCGACACCAATCACGGCCTGTTCTCCTCGGACTCGACGCTCGGCGGCATCTCGATCCGCGACGTGCCCCCAGGCTATGACTACCCGAGCTTCATCGCCATGGACCAGCCCAGGCATTCGGCGCAGCGCAAGACGGTGTCGCCGATGTTCACGCCGACGCATCTGGACGAATTGGCAAAACTGATCCGCCAGCGCTCGCAGACCGTGCTCGACAATCTGCCGCGCAACGAGACCTTCAATTTCGTCGAGCGCGTCTCGATCGAGCTGACGACGCAGATGCTGGCGACGCTGTTCGACTTCCCCTGGGAGGAGCGCCGCAAGCTGACGCGCTGGTCCGACGTCTCCACCGCGCTGCCCAAGAGCGGCATCGTCGCTTCCGCCGAGGAGCGGCGCCGCGAGATGGACGAGTGCTATGCCTACATGTCGAAGCTGTGGAACGAGCGCGTCAATTCCGAGCCGCGCGGCGACCTGTTGTCGCTGATGGCGCATAATCCGGCGACGCGCTACATGGACCCCGACAATCTCATGGGCAACATCATTTTGCTCATCGTCGGCGGCAACGACACCACGCGCAACACCATGAGCGGCTCGGTGCTGGCGCTGAGCGAGAACCCCGAGCAATACGACAAGCTGCGGAACAATCCGGCGCTGATCGACACCATGGTGCCCGAGGTGATCCGCTGGCAGACGCCGCTCGCCCATATGCGCCGCACCGCGCTGCAAGACACCGAGATCGGCGGCAAGCACATCAAGAAGGGCGACCGCGTCGTGATGTGGTACGTCTCCGGCAACCGCGACGAGGAGATGATCGAGAAGCCCAACGAGTTCATCATCGACCGTCCCAGGCCGCGCACGCATCTGTCGTTCGGCTTCGGCATCCACCGCTGCGTCGGCATGCGCCTTGCGGAGCTGCAACTGCGGATCGTCTGGGAGGAGATGCTGAAACGCTTCGACCGCATCGAGGTGGTCGGTGAGCCGAAGCGGATCTATTCCAGCTTCATCAAGGGCTACGAGTCGCTGCCCGTGCGGATCCCGGGCTGAACGCGATGGAGACCAATTCGATCGACATGCTGGCGGATATCATGGCGATGTCCGGCTTCCCGCATTCCGCAGGCATGCGTGTCCTCGCCGCCGAGCCCGGCAAGGTGTCGCTGGCGCTGGCGAAGAAGCCCGAGCTGACACAGTTCTTCGGCCATTTCCATGGCGGCGTGATCACGGGCCTTGCCGACCAGGCCGCCGGTGCGGCGGTCTCTACCGCGCTGCCGAAGGGCCGCATCGCCGTCACAGTGGAGATCAAGATCAACTTCCTCGGCCCCGCCGATGGCGAGGAGATCGTCGCGAACGCCGAAGCGATCCAGGTCGGCGGCTCGATCGCCGTCGCCAAGGTGGAGGTTGTCTCAGAGGCCAAGGGACAGCGGCGCGTCTGCGGCTTCGGCGTCGCCACCATGCGCGCAGTCGATATGCCGGCCCGGCCATGAACGTATCGGGCTATAAAATCCCGGCATGACTGGTCGCAAAAGATGCGAAGGGTCCGCCTCAGGCTTCTGCCTTAAATCGTGTTGAACCTGTTGAAGGAGCGGTCGGTGCGCTCCCTCAGGCCAGCTTGATGTCCCAGACGCCTTCCTTGCGGCAGGCCGCAATTTCCTCGCGCAGCAGTGCAGTGACGGCGGCGGTCGCCGTCGACACCGGGCGGTCGATCGGAGAGGCCACAATGAGCTCGCGTGACATCGGTTTTGAAATCGGCGCGGCCTCGAGCCGCCCGTCGGCAACCTCGCCATGGACCGAGGACGGCGGCAACAGCGCAAAGCCGAGCCCTTCCTCGACCAGGCTCGTGAGCACCCGGAACGAGTCGGCCTCGAGCTTGACGTCGAGCTTGATCTTCTTTTGCGCGGCCGCATGCTCGATCAGCGCGCGGAGCCCGTGCGAATGAGAGGGCAGCACCAGGCGCTGGCGCAGCAGCCAGCCGATATCGACGCTCTTCTTGCGCGACAGGCCGCAGCCCCGCGGGCCCACGGCGACGATCTGGTCGCGGCCGAGGCTCTGCGTGGTCAAATGCAGGTCGGCCGAGCGGCCGTAGAGGATCGCAAGATCCATCTCCGCGCGATGCAGCCATTCGACGAGATGGCCGCTGTAGCTTTCGACGATGCGCAGCGAAATGCCGGGATAGGTCTCGACGCAGCGCCGCGCGAAGCGCGCGGAGAGCACGCAGCTGACGGTCGGAACCAGGCCGAGCACCACCTGCCCCGAGGGCGGGCCCTGCGACGACTGGATGTCGTCGCGGATCTGATCGATCTGGCGGACGATGCCGGAGGTGCGCGCGAGCAGCAGGCGGCCGGCCTCGGTCAACACCATGCCGCGGCCGTTGCGCGTGAACAGCTCCGCGCGCAGTTCATGCTCCAACAGCTTGATCTGACGGCTCAGCGCAGGCTGCGCGACGCGCAACGTATCCGACGCCTTGCTCAGGCTGCCGAGCTCCGCGACGCAACTGAAGGTCCTGAGCTGACGGAAATCCATGCTTGCCAGTCTTCGAACGCTACTCCATACGCTATAACAAATGAGCATAGGGGGCTGGCGTTGTCCAGACAGCGCCGGCGAAGCGGCAGGTGCTATCCTTCTCTCCGCACCCAACGGGAAACGCCATGACGCAAGAACAACATCAACCCGAGGACGATCACGCCGACATCCGCGACGCCGTCGCAAAGCTCTGCGCGCAGTTTCCCGGCGAGTACTGGCGCAAGCTCGATCGCCAGATGACCTATCCGAAGGAGTTCGTCGACGCGCTGACCGAGGCCGGCTACCTCTCGGTGCTGATCCCCGAGGAATATGGCGGCGCGGGGCTGAAACTGTCGGCGGCCGCAGCCATCCTCGAAGAGATCCAGCGCGCTGGCTGCAACGGCGGCGGCTGCCACGCCCAGATGTACACCATGGGCACCGTGCTGCGGCACGGTAATGACGCGCAGAAGGCAAAATACCTGCCGAAGGTCGCGACCGGCGAATTGCGCCTGCAGGCCTTTGGCGTCACCGAGCCGACCAGCGGCACCGACACCTCCTCGCTCAAGACGGTGGCACGCCGCGAGGGCGACCACTACGTCGTCAACGGCCAGAAGATCTGGACCAGCCGCGCCGAGCACTCCGACCTGATGATTTTGCTGGCGCGCACCACGCCGAAGGAGAAGGCGAAGAAGCGCACCGATGGTCTCTCGGTGTTCATCGTCGACATGCGCGAGGCCCGCGGCAACGGGCTGGAGATCCGCCCGATCCGCACCATGATGAACCACGCCACCACGGAAGTGTTCTTTACGGACATGAAGGTGCCCGCAGAGAATTTGATCGGCGATGAGGGCAAGGGTTTTCGCTACATCCTCTCCGGCATGAATGCCGAGCGCATTCTGATCGCCGCGGAATGCGTCGGCGACGCAAAGTGGTTCATTGCGAAGGCGTCGAACTACGCCAAGGAGCGCGTCGTGTTCGGCCGCCCCATCGGCCAGAATCAAGGCATCCAGTTCCCGATCGCAAAGGCTTACGCCTCGATGCGCGCGGCCGAGCTGATGGTGAAGGAAGCCACCCGCAAATACGAAGCCGGCCTCGACTGCGGTGCGGAAGCCAACATGGCAAAAATGCTGGCGGCGGACGCCTCCTTCGAGGCGGCCAACGCCTGCATCCAGACCCATGGCGGCTTTGGCTTCGCCGAGGAATATGACGTCGAGCGTAAATTCCGCGAGACGCGGCTCTATCAGGTGGCGCCGATCTCGACCAACCTCGTGCTGTCCTTCATTGCCGAGCACGTGCTCGGCATGCCCCGTTCGTACTGAGGTCTTGCCATGGGAGCACTTGACGGGATCCGGGTGATTGCGGTCGAGCAAGCGGTCGCAGCCCCCTTCTGCTCCTCGCGCCTGGCGGATGCCGGCGCCGAGGTCATCAAGATCGAGCGGCCCGAAGGCGATTTCGCCCGCGGCTATGACGCGGCGGCCAAGGGACAGAGCAGCTATTTTGTCTGGCTGAACCGCGGCAAGCAGTCCGCGGTGGTCGATCTCGCCACCAAGGAAGGGCGCGCCGAGCTGGAGAAGCTGATCGCCAGCGCTGACGTTCTGATCCAGAACCTCAAGCCGGGCTCGATGGACAAGCTCGGTTTTTCGCGCGAGCGGCTTCTGAAGGACTATCCAAAACTGATTTCCTGCACCATCACCGGCTATGGCGACGAAGGGCCCTACGCGCATCGCAAGGCTTATGACCTCCTGATCCAGGCCGAGAGCGGGCTTGCCTCGATCACCGGCAATCCCGACGGCGCCTCGCGCGTCGGCATGTCGATCGTTGATGTCGCGACCGGCGCCACCGCGCATGCCGCGATCCTGGAAGCGCTGATCGGACGCGGACGCACCGGCAAGGGCGCCGACATCCGCATCTCCATGTTCGACGTGATGGCCGACTGGTGCACCGTGCCGCTGCTCAATGCCGAGGCCGGCAATCCGCCCAAGCGCATGGGCCTACGCCATCCCTCGATCGCGCCTTACGGCGTGTTCACCTCCAGGGACGGCAAGGACATTTTGATCTCGATCCAGAGCGAGCGCGAGTGGAAGACGCTGTGCGCCGAGGTGCTGGACCAACCCAATCTGCCCGCCGATCCGCGCGTCGCCAACATGGTCGAGCGCGTGCGCAACCGCGACTTCACCGACAAGACGGTCGCGGACAGCTTTGGCAAGATGACGCGCAATGAGCTCTTGAAGCGGCTGTCGGACGCCGACATTGCGTTTGCCGAGGTCAACACCATGGAAGATCTCACCAGCCATCCGCATCTGCGCCGCATCGAGGTCGACACGCCGAACGGCCGTGTCAGCTATCCCGCGCCGGCGCCGATCATCGTCGGCGAAACGCGTGCCTACGGCGCGGTGCCCGCGATTGGCGAACGGCCCAAGAAGCAGCCATAAGAAGTCATAACAAGGGCGAGGCGTCATGACCGAGAAGCTCGACATCGACCATTTGCGGCAATGGATCGGCCGCACCCAGGAGGCGACCGACACCGTTACCGCGCAACTCGTTAGGGGATTGCGCGCAACGCTGTTCCAGGACGTCGGCGAGCCCAAAACGGGCGACGCGGCACCGTTCACCGCGCACTGGTGCCTAGCGCAGCCGGTGTTTCCGATGTCGATGCTCGGCCCTGACGGACATCCGACCCGCGGCGGGTTCTTGCCGCCGGTGCCGCTGCCGCGCCGGATGTGGGCCGGCGGCGAGATCGAATTCTTGGAGCCGTTGCGCGTTGGCGACGACTCGACGCGGACCTCGCGCATTGCCGACGTCACGGTGAAGACCGGCTCGACCGGCACGCTGTGCTTCGTCGCGGTCGAGCACACCATCACCTCTCCGCGCGGCGTCGCAATCCGCGAGCGGCAGGACATCGTCTATCGCGAGATGACGAGCGCGCCGGCTACAGCGCCGGCGAAGGCACCGGCTCCGCCACCTAAGGCGCAGCATCGCGAGAGCCACGTTTCCGATGCCGTATTGTTGTTCCGCTACTCGGCGCTGACCTTCAACGGCCACCGCATCCACTACGACCGCGACTACGTCACCAAGGTCGAGGGCTATCCCGGCCTGATCTTCCACGGACCGTTGCAGGCCGCGCTGATCATCGAGATGGCGGCGAAGCTGCGCGGCAAAGCGCCGAAGAAGTTCACCTATCGCGGCCTGCAGCCGCTGTTCGAGGGGACGGAGTTTTCGGTCAACGCCAACGAGATCGAGGCCGGCATGGAGCTGTGGACGGCGAATGCCGAGGGGCAGCCGACGATGAAGGGCACGGCGGCGTGGTGATAGTCTCGCCGTCATTCCGGGGCGCGAAGCGAACCCGGAATCTCGAGATTCCGGGTTCGATGCTTCGCATCGCCCCGGAATGACGCTAGAGCGTGGTGACCGTCCGGATTACTTCGCGCTCGCCCTTCACAACTCATCGAGCGCCGTCCAATGCGGCACGTGCTCGGCGAGCTTGTCGAGCAGGCCCTCGAACAGCTTGCGTTGGGACGCGCTCAGACATGACAGCATCGCCCGTTCGCGCTCGCGCAGGGCTGGAATGTATTTGGCATAGAGTGCGCGGCCGGCCGGCGTCAGATATAGACGCTGGCGACGATTGTCTTTCCTGTCGACATCGCGACGCAGCAGTTTCTTCTTCTCCAGCGCGATGATCCCGCGGCTGATATTGGCCTTGAGGTGGCCTGAGAACTCGCAGATTTCGCTCGCGGTCACGCCCTCGCGGAAATTCAGGAAGATCAGCGTGACGATCTCCGGGCGGGTGATGCCGAGCTCCATCTCGATCTTCCGGAACGACGGCTCGCGGTAGAAATTCAGGACGTAACCCATCTTGTAGGCGATCCTGATTTCGGTCCCGCCAAGCACGTCCCTGGCGCTGTCCGCGTCCTCAGCAGTATCGGGCTTCGCCGCGCCTTTCTTAGATAGTCTCATATGTGACTTTCTCATTGCCTTCCGGATTGATCTCATCCTAACATCGCGACCGAACAGAACAGAACTCTGGGAGATCGCCGGCTGTGAACAAGGCGGGACCTGTCGCGGCCGCGCGACGGACGCATTTGCTGCGCGCGCAGGGGCCGTCGTGCTTCTACGCGGGCACCGAGGCGCATCCGATCTATGTCGACCACGTGCGGCCAGCAGCGGGCGGGGCGGAGAAAACGCCTGTCGTGATGGTGCATGGCGCGGCCCACACCGGCACCTGCTACATGGCGACGCCCGATCTGCGGCCGGGCTGGGCGCCGCGATTCGCTGGCACGGGCCGGCATGTGTTCGTGCCGGACTGGCCCGGCCATGGCCGCTCGCCGCAGCGGGCGGACTTTCCGACGCTGGGCACGGCCGACGTCGCCAACTCCCTGCTGGCGCTGCTGGAGGAGATCGGCCCCGCGGTGCTGCTCGTGCATTCGGCGAGCGGCCCGATGGCGTGGTGGATGACGGAGCGACGGCCCGATCTGATCCGCGCCGTCGTCGGCATCGCGCCCGGGCCACCTGCGAATCTCCTGAAGGATTTGCCTGACGATCCCGTCGCGGTGGCGGCGCTGCGCGATGATGCCGGCGCCGGCCGGCCGGTCCATGCCGCCGAGGATCGCCCGGTCTGGCTGAACGCCGAATTCGCGGCCGCCTCCTGGACCTACACGCCACGCTTTCCGCAAGATGCGTTCGAGCATTATTTCGCATCCATCGTCGCCGAAAGCCCGCGCATTCTGAACGAGCGCTTCAACATCGGCGGACGCGGCCTCAGGATCGGCGATCCCGACAAGCTCCGCGACCATCGCATTCTGATCGTCACTGGCGAGCTTGATCCGCGCCATCCGCGCGAGGTCGATGCTGCGACCGCAGCCTATCTCGGCGCCGACTTCGTCTGGCTGCCGGACCGCGGCATCACCGGCAACGGCCACATGATGATGATCGAGGACAACAGCGACGATCTCGCAGCACTGATCCTGACCTGGCTCGATGTGGCCGGCTGCTGACACGACCGAAAAATGAATTGGATGTGGAGGAGATGAAGATGAGATCGAACCTGCTCGGCGTGGCCCTGATCGCGCTGATCATTCCCTTCGCCGCGCAAGCCCAGCTCAGCAACGACGTCAGCGGCGACGCCGTGAGGATCGGCGTCCTGACCGATATGGCTGGCGTCACCGCCGATGTCACCGGCAAGGGTTCGCTGGTCGCTGCCGAGATGGCGGTTCGCGAAATCGGCGGCACCGTGCTCGGCAAGCCGGTTCAGGTGATCTCGGCCGATCATCAGCACAAGCCCGACATCGGCACCGGCATTGCCCGCCAATGGTTCGACGTCGAGGGCGTGGATGCGATCGTCGACGTACCGAATTCCGGCGTTGCGCTCGCGATCCAGGGCCTCGCGCGCGAAAAGAAGCGGATCGTGCTCTATTCCGGCGCGGGCACGACGGCACTGACCAACGAGCAATGCTCGCCGTTCGGCGTGCACTGGACCTACGACACCTACGCGGTCTCGCACGGAACGGCCTCCGCGGTCGTCAAGGCCGGCGGCACCTCGTGGTTCTTCCTCGCCGCCGACTATGCCTTCGGCCAGCAGTTGCAGAAGGACGCCAGCAACGTGATCGTGGCGGCCGGCGGCAAGGTGCTGGGCGGCGTCCGCCATCCGCTCAATACACCGGATTTCTCCTCGTTCCTGCTCACCGCGCAGTCTTCCGGCGCCAAGGTCATCGGCGTTGCCAATGCTGGTAATGACACCATCAATGCGATGAAGCAGGCCAATGAGTACGGAATCGTGAAGGGCGGGCAAAGTCTTGCGGCCATGATCCTGTTCTTGCAGGACATCCACACGCTGGGCCTGGAAGCCGCACAGGGCACGTATCTGACGACCGCATCCTACTGGGACATGAACGAGGCGACGCGCGCCTGGTCGAAGGAGTTCATGTCGAAGACCGGGATGCCGCCGTCGATGCTGCATGCCGGCGTGTACGGCGCGGTGCGGCATTATCTGAAAGCCGTAACCAAGGCCGGCACGGACGATGCCGAGAAGGTCGCGGCTGCGATGCGTGAGGTCCCGATCGATGATGTGTTCTCGCAGGACGCAAAACTGCGCGAGGACGGGCGCGTGACGCGCACGATGTATCTGGCGCGGGTCAAGAAACCGTCGGAGTCAAAGTATCCCTGGGACTATCTGGAGATAGTGCGCCCGATTCCGCCGGAGGAAACCGTGTGGCCGCTCGCAGAGAGCAAATGCCCACTGGTCAAGGGTACCTCGCGGTAACCTGCTTCGCCCGTATCGCGCTGCCCTCATCTTGACTTCGTCGGGCAATCCATCGAGAGGTGGGTTGCTTTCACCTTTGCTGAAGGGCTAAGGCGGACCAATCGTCGCTCTTGCTCGGCGCAGCGGCGGAACACAAGAAGATCATCAAGGGAGCCGCCCCGATGTCGTCCCGCAAGCCCGCTGCGACAAAGAGCAAGACGGTCACCGTCAAACAGACCACACTCGATCTGCTCCGTGGCTTCGGCATCAAGCGCGTGTTCGGCAATCCCGGATCGACCGAGCTGCCGTTCCTGAGCGACTGGCCTGACGACATCGACTACGTGCTGGCGCTCCAGGAGGCTTCCGCGGTCGGCATGGCCGATGGCTATGCGCAGGCGACCCGCAATGCCGGCTTCGTCAATCTGCATTCGGCGGCGGGCGTCGGCAATGCGCTCGGCAACATCTACACCGCGCACCGCAACCAGACGCCGCTCGTGATCACCGCCGGTCAGCAGGCGCGCTCGATCCTGCCGCTGCAGGCCTTCCTCTATGCCGAGCGCGCCTCAGAATTTCCGCGGCCTTACGTGAAATACAGCGTCGAGCCGGCGCGCGCCGAAGACGTGCCGGCCGCGATCGCGCGCGCCTATTACACCGCGATGCAGCCGCCTTGCGGGCCGACCTTCGTCTCGATTCCGATCGACGACTGGACCCATGCGACCTCGCCGATCGAGGCGCGCAAGGTCAGTCGCGAGATCGGCCCTGACATGGATGCGATGCAGGCGCTGGTGAAGGCGCTCGGCGCGAGCAAGCACCCTGCCCTCATCGTCGGCCCCGGCATTGATCGTGCCGGTGCGGTCGACCTGATGGTGCGCGTTGCCGAGAAGGCCAAGGCGTCGGTCTGGGTCAGCCCGTTTTCGGCGCGCTGTTCGTTCCCCGAGCGTCATCCGCAATTCGCAGGCTTTTTGCACGCCTCGCCGGGCCAGCTCTCGGATGCGCTGCGCCCGCATGACCTCGTCGTCGTGATCGGCGCGCCCGTGTTCACCTTCCATGTCGAAGGCCACGCCGCGATCTTTGATGGCGGCACGACGATCTTCCAGATCACCGACGATCCCGACGCTGCCGCGGTGACGCCGCTCGGCACCAGCATCATTGCGACCATGAAGCTGGCGCTCTCCGCGCTGCTCGGCCTGCTGCCGGACAGCAAACGCGCGGTGCCGAAGGGCCGCACGCTGCCGCCGGCCCCAAGGGCCGCCGATCCGCTGCCGGTCGAATTCTTGCTGCATTCGCTGTCGCAGGCGATGCCGGAGGACGCGGCGCTGGTCGAGGAAGTGCCCTCGCACCGGCCGGCGATGCAAAAGTTCATGCCGATGCGCGGCCAGGACAGTTTTTACACCATGTCGAGCGGCGGCCTCGGCTACTCACTGCCGGCATCGGTCGGCATGGCGCTGGGCCGGCCGAACAACCGCACCGTCTGCCTGATCGGCGACGGCTCGGCGATGTACTCGATCCAGGCGCTGTGGACCGCCGCCCAGCGCAAGCTGCCGCTCACAATCGTCGTCATCAACAATTCCGGCTACGGCGCGATGCGCTCCTTCAGCCAGGTCATGCAGGTGCGCAACGTGCCCGGGCTGGAATTGCCCGGCATCGATTTCGTCAAGCTCGCCGAGAGCATGGGCTGTGATGCGGTGCGCGTGACGAAGGCGGCCGAGCTTGGCGATGCGCTGAAGCGCGCCATGGCGTTCGAGGGGACGAGCCTGGTCGAGGTCGTGGTGGATTCGGCGGTGCCGCTGCTGTACGCGCAGAAGCATTAGGCGACGTACTACACCCTCACAACGTCGTCCTGGCGAAAGCCAGGACGACACCGAAGGTGCGGCGCGGGTGGGCCCTACTTCTTCCCAAACTCTTCCCGCATCTTGGCCTGGATCTTGGCCATGCCGCCGATCCAGCGGTCGTAGTTCTCGGTCTTCTTGCGCATGTAGCCGAGCACCTGAGGGTGCGGCAGGATCAGGAAGGTTTCCTGCTCGATGCCGGCGAGCGCGTCCTTTGCGACCTGCTCGGGCGAGAGATCGCCGTCGCCGGATTGCGGGCCCTTGGGGATCGAGCGCAGCATGTTGGTGTCGACGCCTTGCGGGCAGAGGATCGAGACCTTGATGTTGTCGGCCTTGTGCGAGATCGCGAGGTTTTCGGCAAAGCCGACCGCGCCGTGCTTGGTCGCCGAATAGGCCGGGCTGCCCACCTGTGACAGCAGGCCCGCCGCCGAGATGGTGTTGAGGAAATAGCCGCCGCCCCGCGCCTTCATGCGCGGTACCAGGTGCCGCGCGGCATAGACATGGGCCATGACGTGGATCGCCCAGCTCCGCTGCCAGGGCTCGTCAGAGGAGCCGCCCGCATTCACCGACATCGGATCAAAACCGCCGCCGATGCCGGCATTGGAGCAGAATAGCGCGATGGGCCCGAACTGGCGCTCGGTCTCGTCGATGACGTGCAATATGTCCTTTTCCTGCGCGACATCGCATTTGAAGGCGGCACCGTTCACCTCGGCCGCCACGGCGCGCGCGCCGGCGACCTCCATATCCGCGACCACCACCTTGGCCGCGCCCGCCTTGTGAAAAACTTCGCACAGCGCCCTGCCGATGCCATTGGCGCCGCCTGTGACGACCACGACTTTGCCGGCCACCTGCATCCGACGTCTCCTCTTATACCGCGATTGTTCTTGCTCAGCTCAACACGAGGTCGAGCACCGCAGTATAATGGCACGCCGCGCCGGCCAAGACAAAGCCGTGCCAGATCGCGTTCTGGAAGCGCAGGCGCCGCCAGGCGTGGAAGATCACCCCACAGGTGTAGAGCGCGCCGCCCGCCACCACGAACCACAGCGCCATGGCCGGCAGCGCCTTGACCACGGCGTCGTAGAGCATCATGCCGCTCCACCCCATCGCAAGGTAGATGCCGACCGCGACGCGGTCGAAACGGCCGGGACAGCAAAGCTTCAGCACGATGCCGAGGATCGCGACGCACCATACGCCGGCGAGCAGCGCGAGCGCGAACAGGCTGTCCTTCAGCTCCAGGATGAACGGCGTGTAGGTCGCCGCGATCAAGAGATAGATCGCGGAATGGTCGAAGCGCCGCAGCACCCATTTCGCGCGTGATACCGGCCAGAGATTATAGGTCGCCGACAGCACCAGCATCGACAAGAGGCCGGCGACGTAGATCGAGACCCCGACGACGTTGATGGCGCTGGCATAGATCGCAGTCAGCACCACCAGCACGGTCGCGGCGATGATGCCGGAGAGCACACCGATGGCGTGGACGACGCCGTCGGCGATCAGCTCGGCACGGTCATAATTCCAGCGGAACGCATCCGCCGCAGCGTGCACCGAGGTGGACGCGAATTGTTTCAGTCTGAAAACGGTCATGCCTGCCCACATGCAACAAGGACACATTCAGATATTGGTCTTTGGCAGTTAATGCCACGTTCAACGGCTGGTTCGCCCCAAAACGCGGTGGAAGTATGAAGCTTGATTTTCGTCAGACAGTTGCCACTTTTGTGACTAGTCCATTTTGCCTATTCCGCCGGCACGAGATCCCTCGCCTCCCCCATGGCATTCAGCTTCCAGGATATGGTCGAAGAGGCGCGCCTGTCGGCCCGGGCGCTGCTCGACTATGGCGAGCATTTCTTCAATCCGACCGTCCGGCTCGGCGTCACCGGCCTGTCGCGGGCCGGCAAGACCGTGTTCATCACCGCGCTGATCCACGGCCTGACCCGCGGCGGCCGCTTTCCGGTGTTCGAGGCCTATGCCTCGGGCCGGATCGCGCGCGCCAATCTGGCGCCGCAGCCGGACGACGCCGTGCCGCGCTTTGCCTATGAAAGCCATCTGCGCGCGCTGATCGAGGAGCGGCACTGGCCAAACTCGACCACCGATATCAGCGAGCTCCGCCTGGTGATCGATTACCAGCGCCAGAACGGCGCCGACCGCCGACTTACGCTCGACATCGTCGACTATCCCGGCGAATGGCTGCTCGATCTGCCGCTGCTCCAGAAAAGCTACGAGCAATGGTCGGCGGATAGCCTCGCGCTGTCGCGCGAAGCGCCGCGCGCGCATCTCGCCGTTGACTGGCACGCGCAACTTGCGACCCTGAAGCCGGAAGCGCACGAGGACGAGCAGGCGACACTGACGGCGGCAAAACTGTTCACCGATTACTTGCGCGCCTGCCGCGACGAGCGCTTTGCGATGAGCTTGTTGCCGCCCGGCCGCTTCCTGATGCCCGGCAATCTCGCCGGCTCCCCGGCGCTGACCTTTGCGCCGCTCGATGTCCCCATCGATGGACAGGCACCTGACGGATCGCTATGGGCGATGATGGTGCGGCGCTACGAGGCCTACAAGGACGTCGTGGTGCGGCCGTTCTTCCGCGATCATTTTGCGCGGCTCGACCGTCAGATCGTGCTGGCCGATGCGCTCTCCGCCTTCAACTCCGGTCCCGAAGCGCTGCACGATCTCGAAGCCGCGCTCGCCGGCATTCTGGATTGCTTCAACATCGGGCGCAGCACCATTCTTTCCAGCCTGTTCCGGCCGCGCATCGACCGCATCCTGTTTGCGGCGACCAAGGCCGATCATCTGCATCATTCGAGCCACGACCGCCTCGAGGCCGTGCTGCGCCGAGCGGTGGCAGGGGCGGTGAAGCGGGCCGAGAGCACCGGCGCCGAGATCGACGTCGTGGCGCTCGCCGCGGTGCGCGCCACGCGCGAGGCGCAGGTTTCCCGTGGCCGCGACAAGCTTCCCTCCATCCTGGGAACGCCGGCGGCCGGCGAAAGCGCCGGCGGCGAATTCTTCGACGGCAACACCGAGGTTGCGACCTTTCCGGGCGACCTGCCGGACGATCCCGAAGCGCTGTTCAACGGCAATGCTGCGTTTCGCGGTCTCTCCACGGCGGCCGCCGAGAAGAGCGATTTCCGCTTCCTGCGCTTTCGCCCGCCAAAGCTCGAGCGCGAAGGCGACGGCGAGCCGGCCCTGCCTCACATCCGCCTTGACCGTGCCTTGCAGTTCCTGATCGGAGACAGATTGCAATGAGCGAGCGATCCGAGCCACGGCGGCCGGCGACGTTCCGGCTGGACGATCCCGGCGTCGTCGTGACGGAAGCCGACGAGACCGGCCGCACCTTGCGCGGCACCATCCAGATCACGCCGGAGCCCGATCCGGCGCTGCTCCCCGTTCCCATCCAAACGCGGCTGCCGGCGCGGCGCGGTTTTCCCTGGGGCACGCTGTTCTGGTCGGGCCTTGCGGGGTTGACGCTGCTCGGCGTCGGCCTCGGCGTCGTTCATTTGGTCGAGGATCTGTTCGCGCGCAGCGAAACGCTCGGCTTCGTCGGCCTTGCCTTCGCCTTCGTCACCACGCTGGCACTCGCGGTCGTGATCGGCCGCGAAGCCTTTGGCCTGGCGCGGCTTGCGACCATCGAGAAGCTGCACCAGCGTGCGACTGAAGTCCTCGCGAGCGACGACCGCGCCGAGAGCCGCGCCATCGTGCAGGACCTGCTCAGGATCGCGCACCAGAATCCGCAGCTCGCGCGCGCCCGCGCCGCGCTGCAAAACCATGCCGGCGAGATCATCGACGGCGCCGACATGGTGCGCCTCGCCGAGCGCGAATTGATGGCACCGCTGGACGAGGAAGCGCGGCGACTCGTTTCGACAGCCGCGCAGCGGGTCTCGATCGTCACGGCCGTCTCGCCGCGTGCGCTGATCGACGTGCTGTTCGTGTTCGTCGCCTCGCTCCGCCTGATCCGCCAGTTGGCGCGGCTCTATGGCGGCCGGCCCGGCGCGCTCGGCATGATCCGCCTGCTCCGCCACGTCATCGCGCACCTTGCGATCACCGGCGGCATGGCGGCGAGCGACAGCCTGGTGCAGCAGATGCTCGGCCACGGCATCGCGGCAAAACTGTCGCAGCGCTTGGGAGAAGGCGTGCTCAACGGCCTCTTGACGGCGCGGCTTGGCCTCGCCGCGATCGACGTCACGCGCCCCCTGCCGTTCGCGGCACTGCCGCAGCCAAAACTGTCAGACCTCGCGACGGATTTGCTGCGGAAGAAGGACGACGAGGCGTAATCCTGAATCGTGCCACGCGGCACGCTTCACCCTCCCCTGGAGGGGGAGGGTAAGGGTTCGCGACAGATTCTATGGCTTCGCTAGCTGCGCAAACGGGCGACGGAGAGGAAGGCCAGCACGCGCCATTGAAACAGCGGCGAGTCCTTTGGCGGCGCGAGCTCCGGCGTCCAGCCGGTGAGCTTTTCCAGCGCATAGGTGTCCATGACGAGGCCGCGCCAGCGGCGCTCGACCTTTTCCAGCGGCTCGCGCTTCGCGGGAATCGTCTGCCAGAGCGCCGCGCGGTCGTCGGGCATGCGACCGACATAGATGCCGGCATGGCCGCGGATCCGGTCCATTCCGGGATCGCGAAAGCCCTGGAAGCGGCCGCGCTCGTTGATCTCGATGACGGGCACGCGGTCCCGCAGCAGCCAGCGCAGCATGGCATAGGTGCGGTAGTCCGTGGTCGCGACCCAGGTCGCACCGGTCTTGTCGAGCTGGGCCTCGACGCGCGCGACGACCTGCTCGTAGCCGGCTTCGCCGCCGATCGGATCGATCTTGCCGAGCAGATTGAACGGCGCGACCACGTAATAGAGAAACACGACGACGACGAAGGCGATGCCGGTCGTGACGGCCGTGTTGGCCCAGAACATCGTCGACTTGATCATCCAGGCCGGCCAGCCCTCGCGCGGCAGGATCGCGATGTTGATGGCGGCGGCGGCAAAGCCGACCGGCCACATGAACATCGGCCAGGTGTCGCCGACCCGCAGCGTCAGCGATTTCCAGAGGAAATAGAGGAACGGCACCAGCACCGCTGTCGACAGCAGGATGGCGACCGGCTCGCGCGCGCGATAGCCGCGCCATGCCGTCAGCGTCAGGCCGGACAGCACCACCGGCAGCATGACGAAACCGACCAGCCCAAATTGCAGGCCGATATAATCGCCGACCGTGCGCCATGAGAAATCGTAATCGGCGGTCGCGCGCACGAGCTGGAAGCGGAACGTGGCCCAATCATGCTGCGCGTTCCAGATCAGCACGGGCGAGAACACGACGATCGCGATCAGCGCCGCGAGCCAGGGATAGGGACTGCGCAGCCAGCGCCAACGCCAGTCGGGCACCAGCGCAAAGGCAAGGACCGCGGGCGCGAACATGATCGCGGTGAATTTTGCGAGCAGCGAGAGTCCTGCGAACAATCCGGCGAGCAACCACCAGCGGCCGTCGCCGCTCTGCGACAGAAGCACCAGCGACCAGATCATCGCGACCGCAAACGGGATCATCGCGATGTCGGGCGACACTTTTGACATCAACAGGCCGTAATAGAGCGCGGCCTCCGGCATCAGCACCGCAAACACGATCGCACGCACGTCATGCGTGACGCGGCGGACGATATCGGCGAGCAGGAGCTGCGTCACCAGCATCGCCACGATGCCACCGAAGCGGACGCCGAGCGTGGTGTCGCCAAAAATCGCGGTGCCAAAGCGGATGAACCAGGCGATGCCAGGCGGATGATCGAGGAAGCTCAGCACGCTCTCCTTCGACCAGGTCCAGTAATAGGCCTCGTCGGTGCGCAGCTCGATGACGCTGGCATAAACGATACGCAGCAGCGTCATCGCGGCGATCACGGCTGCCGCCAGGATGAGCGACCGCCGTGCGGCGTGGTCGGGCTTGGCTGTCATGTCGGGGGCTGTCGTCACGGGCGGCTTTTCCCCGACTTGGGGGGTGGAGTCAATGTGGGCGGCGTCTTGCTCCGCCGTCGTCCCGGATCGGCGCCACACCAACGCTTGCGCGTTGTCCTGGCTTGTCCGGGACGACAGAGTGTGCGGCGGCATGCCGCGCAAGTGATCGCACACGCTGTTCACTGCGGGAATTAAACTCTACGATGGCCGTTCTACTCCACAAGCTGATACACAACCGCCCATGGCCTCCCTTCAGACCAGACTAGCCGACCTCCTCCACGGCACCAGCGCGCGCCAGATCCGGCTGGTCTGCGGCGTCATCCTGTTTACCTATGTGGTCAGCCATTTCCTCAACCATGCGCTCGGCAATATCTCGGTCGAGGCCATGGAGGCCGGGGTCTATTACCACGTCCTGTTCTGGCAGTTCCTGCCCGTGACGATCGTGTTCTACGCGGCCGCGCTGATCCATGCCGGGCTCGGCGTGTTCGCGCTGTATCAGCGCCGGGAGTTTCGATGGAAGGCCGCCGAGCCGCTTCAGCTCGTGCTCGGCCTGAGCATCCCCCTGCTCGTCATGGCGCATGTGATCGGTATCAGGCTCGGCCTGACGCTGTACGGGCACGAGAAACTTTACCCGCAGGAGCTCTATCTGTTCTTCGTCCTGGCGCCCGCCCGGCTCTGGCAGATGACGATTTTGCTCGTGGTCGCCTGGGTCCACGGCTGCATCGGCATATATTTCTGGCTGCGCATGAAGACCTTCTTCACGCGTGCCGCGCCCTATCTGCTCGCAGCCGCCGTGCTGATCCCGACGCTGGCGATGCTCGGGATCTACCAAGGCGGGCGCAGCGTCGCCGCCGACAGCGACGACGCGGACTGGCGCAAGACGAATTACACGCGGGAGCAGGTCGGCACCGTTGCGGAAAACAAGGTGCTGGACCGCATCAGCGGCGGCCTCGTCATGGGCTATTTCGGCCTGCTCGGCATCGTGCTGCTGGCCCGCGGCGTGCGGGCGCTGCGCGAGCGGCGCGGCGGCATGATCGCGCTGTCCTATGGCAACGGCAAGACAGTGCGCGTGCCCAAGGGACTCAGCGTGCTGGAGGCGAGCCTGCGCCACAACGTCCCGCATGCCAGCGTCTGCGGCGGCCGCGCCCGCTGCTCGACCTGCCGCATCCGCATCATCGGCGATCACGCCGCCCTGCCGGAACCCTCGCAGCGCGAGGCCTTCGTGCTGACGCGCGTCGGCAGCAATGATCCGTCGATTCGCCTGGCCTGTCAGTTGCGGCCGACCTGCGATCTCTCGTTCTTCCAGCTGTTCATGCCACAGACGCTGGCGGCCAATGCGCAAGGATCGAGCCCGGCGCGGATCGGCCAGGAGCGCTATCTCGTCAGCCTGTTCGTCGACATGCGCGGCTCGACGCAACTCGCCGAGAAGCGGCTGCCGTTCGACACCGTCTTCATCGTCAACCGCTTCCTCGCGGCGGTGTCGCAGGCGGTGCTGGAGAATGGCGGCCAGCCGAACCAGTTCGTCGGCGACGGCATGCTGGCGCTGTTCGGGCTGACGGCCAGCCCGGAAGCAGCGTGCCGCCAGGCACTCAAGGCGGCCGCCGGCATCGCCGTCCATGTCGACGAGCTCAATCAGCTCCTCAGCCACGATCTGCGCCAGCCGATCCGCTTCGGCATCGGCATTCACGGCGGCGAAGTCATCATCGGCGATATCGGCTATCGCGATCACATCGTGTTCACCGCACTCGGCGATGCCGTCAACGTCGCGGCGCGGCTGCAGGACATGACCAAGACGCTCGCCTGCGAGGCGGTCGTCTCCGACGAGGTGCGGCTCACGGCCGGCCTTGCCGAGGACACCCTGCCGCAGCAGGAGGTCGCGATCCGCGGCCGCGACGAGCCGATGGTGGTCCGCGTCGTCGCGGACACCAGGCAGTTGTCCACCCTGGTCGACGGCACCGAACGCGCCGCAGCCTGAATTCCGAACATCACTTCTGCTGCAGCGCAGCGTCATGAGCACGCGGCGAAAGCACGAATTGACTTCGCCTGAGTGGAAGCAACAGATGCGCGTGGGGTTCGTGTGATGACTCGAACTCTTGAGAACAAGCTCCGTGGGGAGACAACATGATCGACAGACGCGACCTGCTCAAGGGAGCGGGCTTTGCCGCGTTGGCGGCGGGCCTCGGCTCCGCCAAGGCGCTGGCGCTGGACACCGTGACGCTGCCCTTCGCCAACGGCGAACGTCCGCTGGTGAGATATCCGCAGAAGCGGCCGATGATCGGCCTGACCAGCCGGCCGCCGCAGCTCGAGACGCCGTTCGCGGTGTTCAATGATGGTCCGATCACGCCGAACAACGCGTTCTTCGTCCGCTATCACCTCTCCGACCTGCCCTACAATCTCGATCCCGACAGGTTCACGCTCGAGGTCAAGGGCAAGGTCGACAAGCCGCTCAAACTGTCCCTGAAGGATATCCGCAAGATGAAGGCGACGGAGATCGTCGCCGTCAATCAATGCTCCGGCAACAGCCGCGGCTTCTCCGAGCCGCGCGTGGCCGGCGGCCAGCTCGCCAATGGCGCGATGGGCTGCGCGCGCTGGCGCGGCGTGCCGCTCAAGACCGTGCTCGATATGGCCGGCGTCCAGGCGGGCGCCAAGCAGGTCACCTTTGGCGGCATGGATGGTCCGGTCAGCGACAAGACGCCTGACTTCGTGAAGGCGCTCGATCTCGACCACGCTCGTGACGGTGAGGTGATGCTGGCCTATGGCATGAACGGCGAGGACCTGCCGTTCCTCAACGGTTTTCCGCTGCGCCTGGTCGTGCCGGGCTATTACGGCACCTATTGGCTCAAGCACCTCAACGAGATCACCGTCATCGACAGCGTCTATGACGGCTTCTGGATGAAGTCGGCCTATCGCATTCCTGATACGCCTAACAACGCGATCGAGCCGGGCACCACGCCGAAGTCGACGATTCCAATCAACCGCTTCACCATCCGCTCCTTCATCACCAGCGTCGCCGATGGCGCCAAGCTCAAGGCCGGCAGCACCACGCTGCGCGGCATCGCCTTCGACGGCGGCAAGGGCATCAAGGAGGTCGCGGTCTCGACCGACGGCGGCAAGACCTGGACGAACGCAAAGCTCGGCAAGGATCTCGGCAATTACGCCTTCCGCGAATGGAAGCTGCCGGTGAAGCTCGCGGCAGGCCCGGCCGAGCTCAGGGTCCGCGCGACCAGCAATTCCGGCGAGACGCAGCCGGACACGCCGCGCTGGAACCCGGCCGGCTATTTGCGCAACGTCGTCGAAACCGTTCGCGTGACCGCGGCGTGAGGAGAATGATCATGAAGCGGACCGCTCTCCCCCTGCTCGGCCTCCCCTTGCTCAGCCTCGCGCTCGCCGTCTGCATCAGTGCGGCGACCGCCGCCCCGATCGCCTACAAGACCCCGGACGAGACCGCGGCGTTCAAGCCGGGGCCCAATGTCGATGTGGTCAAGAACAACTGCACCGCCTGCCACTCGGTCGACTACGTCGCCACGCAGCCGCCGATGAAGGACAGGAAAGGCTTCTGGCAGGCCGAGGTGACCAAGATGATCAAGGTCTATGGCGCGCCGATCGACGATGCGGATGTCGGCAAGATCGTCGATTACCTGGCCGCGACCTATTGAGGGAGCTCGGTCGGGGCCTGTGTCAAATGATCGCTAAACGGGCAAAACCGGCAAAACCGCCACCAAGTTGAGCGATTTTCGGCCCTCGGCCGTTGTGGTTTGAGCTACCAAGCCCGCGACATTTTGCGTATCCTGTTAGGACCGAGCCGGCCGGTTTGCGGGGACTGGCGGCTCGTGCTCGTGGAGGAAGACCCGCGGAGAAGACGTGATGCCCAAAGGTACGGTCAAGTGGTTCAACCCGACGAAGGGTTACGGTTTCATTCAGCCCTCGTCGGGCGGCAAGGATGTGTTCGTGCATATCTCGGCAGTGCAGAAGGCCGGTCTGTCGACCCTCAACGAGGGACAGACGGTGGAGTACGAAGAGATCGCCAACCGGGGCAAGACGTCCGCAGAGAACCTCAAAGTTTAAGCCCAAGGCATTTTGCCGCTCCCGGATTCCATCCGGGAGTTGGGCCAAAAAAATTTTAAGAGACGATTGGGTGCATTCGACAGGGCTTGCGATTGCGCACACGCAGTTTCTTGCGTGCTAGGAACCTCTGATCGTTACCATGCATATGACAATCGCGGCGGCCGTTCCGATGGAATCGGAACGGGTGTGATTTGAACGCGTTTTCTTGACGCGAACCGGTATCCACTTCGCTTGAAAACGCTCTAGCTAGCCCACCGGCAGGGGTGCGTCGCGCTTGATCTCTTCCATCACGGCATAGGTACGCGTCTCGCGCACGCCCGGCATTGAGAGCAGCCGCTCGCCGAGAAAGCGGCGATAGGCCGTCATGTCCGGCAGCCGCGCCTTCACCAGATAGTCGAAACCGCCGGCGACCATGTGACACTCCAGCACCTCGGGCGCGAGCTTTACGGCGCGCGCGAACCGCTCGAAATTGTCGGGTGTGGTCTTGTCGAGCAGCACTTCGACGAACACCAGAAGCCCCAGCCCGAGCCGGTGCGGATTGAGTCGCGCGCCATAGCCCTCGACAAAGCCTTCGCGCTGCAGCCGCTTCAGCCGTTCGCCGACCGAGGTCGGAGACAGGCCGATCCTGTCAGCCAGGTCGACATTCGGAATCCGCCCATCCTCTTGAAGGATCGAGAGGATTTTACGGTCTGTGCGATCAAGATCCATACTATCTACGGCAAAATGACATCCTATGTTTATTTTCTAAGGCAAAATCCCTATTTTGTCTATCGAACTACGGCCAAGCGGGGATTACGTTCGAATCCGTCACAGGAAACGCCATGCCGAACGCTTTGCCGCCCTTCAGTGCGCCCTACGCGCCCGACGATGCCGAGATCGCCGCCGCCTTGCTGCGGACGGCTCACCTCTCCCCGCCGCAGGACGCGCGGATCGACCGGTCAGCGACGCGGCTGATCGAAGCCATCCGAACCAGTGACGACCGGCTTGGCGGCGTCGAGGACATGCTGCGGGAGTTCGCGCTTTCGACCAAGGAAGGGCTGGCGCTGATGGTGCTCGCGGAGGCGCTGCTCCGCGTGCCCGACGCCCGCACCGCCGATCAGTTCATCGAGGACAAGCTCGGCGAGGGCGACTTCATCCACCACGAGACCAAGTCGAGCGCCTTCCTGGTCAATGCCTCGGCCTGGGCACTCGGCCTGTCGGCGCGCGTGATCCAGCCGGGCGAGACGCCGGACGGCACGATCGGGCGGCTGGTGAAGCGGCTGGGCGCGCCCGCGGTGCGCGCCGCCACCCGCCAGGCGATGCGGCTGATGGGCAATCATTTTGTGCTCGGCGAGACCATCGAACAGGCGCTGGAGCGCGCGCGGCCGCGCTCGGGCCACCAGCCACGCTATTCCTTCGACATGCTTGGCGAAGGCGCGCGCACGGCGTCCGACGCAAATCGCTATTTCGACGCCTATGCCAGTGCAATCGAGACGATCGGCAAGGCCGCGGGTGATCGTCCCCTGCCCGACCGACCCGGCATCTCGGTAAAACTCTCGGCGCTGCATCCGCGCTTCGAGGCGATCGGCCGCGACCGCGTGATGCGCGAGCAGGTGCCTGATCTCGTCGATCTCGCCAAGCGAGCCAAAGCGCATGACCTCAACTTCACGGTCGATGCCGAGGAGGCCGACCGGCTCGAATTGTCGCTCGACGTGATCGCGGCGACGCTTGCCGACCCTGCGCTCGCCGGCTGGGACGGCTTTGGGCTGGCGATCCAGGCCTACCAGAAGCGCGCCCGCGACGTGATCGACTACATCGACAGCCTGGCCCGCGCGCTCGACCGCAAGCTGATGGTGCGCCTGGTCAAGGGCGCCTATTGGGACACCGAGATCAAGCGCGCGCAGGAGCGCGGGCTCGACAGCTATCCCGTATTCACCCGCAAGGCGATGACGGATCTCAACTACGTCGCCTGCGCCCAGAAGCTGCTGGCGCTGCGCCCTCGCATCTTCCCGCAATTCGCAACCCACAACGCGCTCACGGTCGCGACCGTGCTGGAGCTTGCAGGTGGCGACGGCGGCTACGAGTTCCAGCGCCTGCACGGCATGGGCGAAGCGCTCTATGAGCGGCTGGCGCAGGATCATCCCGGCATTGCCTATCGCACCTACGCACCGGTCGGCAGCCATCGCGACCTCCTCGCCTATCTGGTGCGGCGTCTGCTGGAGAATGGCGCCAACTCCTCCTTCGTGGCGCAGGCCTCGGACTATCGCGTGCCGGTCGCAACGTTGCTGCAGCGACCGGCCGATAGCGTGACCAAGCCGCAGCAGGCGAACCACCCCAGAATTCCGCTGCCGCGCGACCTCTTCGCGCCGGAGCGCAGGAATTCGCGAGGTGTCGAATTCGGCGAACGCGCCGCGCTCGATCGCCTGCTCGCCGACATTGCGAGCGAGGCAACCGATCTCAAGCCGGTCAGCGACGCCACGCCTCAACAGGCCAATGCTGCGATTGCCGCCGCGCGCGCCGGATTCGCATCCTGGAGCCGAACGCCGGCGGCCACGCGCGCGGCTGCGCTGGAGCAGGCTGCCTATCTGCTCGAACAGCGCGCTGCGCATTTCATGGCGCTGCTGCAACGCGAGGGCGGCAAGACGCTCGACGACGCGCTCTCCGAAGTTCGCGAAGCCGCCGACTTCTGCCGCTACTATGCCGCGCAGGGCCGCAAGCTGTTCGGCACTGAAGAGGCGATGCCGGGCCCGACCGGCGAGAGCAATGGGCTCGCCTTGCGCGGTCGCGGCGTCTTCGTCGCGATCTCGCCTTGGAACTTTCCGCTGGCGATCTTCCTCGGCCAGGTCACTGCGGCGCTGATGGCCGGCAATGCGGTGGTGGCAAAGCCCGCCGAGCAGACGCCGCGGATCGCAATCGACGCGGTCCGCCTGCTGCATGAGGCGGGTGTGCCGGCTTCCGCGCTGCATCTCGTTATCGGCGACGGCCACATCGGCGCTGCACTGACCGCGCATCAAAGTATCGCCGGCGTCGTCTTCACCGGCTCGACCGAGGTCGCGCGCGCGATCAACCGGACGCTCGCCGCCAAGGACGGACCGATCGTTCCGCTGATCGCAGAGACCGGCGGCATCAACGCCATGATTGCGGATGCGACCGCGCTGCCCGAGCAGGTCACTGATGACGTCGTCACCTCGGCTTTCCGCTCCGCCGGCCAGCGCTGCTCGGCGCTGCGACTGCTCTTCGTGCAGGAGGACGTCGCCGACCGCATGATCGAGATGATCGCAGGCGCCGCGCGCGAACTGCGGATCGGCGATCCCCGCGAGATCGCGACACACATCGGGCCGGTGATCGACGCCGAGGCCAAGCAGCGGCTGGACGCCCATATCGCGCGCATGACGAAAGAGGCGCGGCTGCATTTTGCCGGTAAGGCGCCCGAGGGCACCTTCGTCGCACCGCATATTTTCGAGCTCGCCGACGCCGGCCAGCTCACCGAGGAGGTTTTTGGCCCCATCCTGCATGTCGTGCGCTACCGCGCCGAGCATCTCGGTCGCGTGCTCAAGGCGGTCGAGCGCAGCGGTTTCGGGCTCACGCTCGGCATCCATTCGCGCATCGACGACACCATCGAGGCGATCATCGCGCGGCTCTCGGTCGGCAACATCTACGTCAACCGCAACATGATCGGCGCGGTCGTCGGTGTGCAACCGTTCGGCGGCAACGGCCTGTCCGGAACCGGCCCCAAGGCCGGCGGCCCGCACTATCTCGCGCGCTTTGCCACCGAGCAGACCGTGACGATCAACACGGCGGCCGCCGGCGGCAATGCGGCGCTGCTCGCGGGGGAAGAGTAGCTTACAGACAGGTGTCGTCCTTGTCGGCCTTCCCCGAATTGCCGCAGGGGATGCGCTTGGACAGCTGCTGGATCTTCAGCTTGGCCTGGTTCTGGGCAGCGATATCGAACACGCTCGTCGGCGTGAGCTGGGTGGCGCTGCGGTAGTCGCTGGTTGCCTTGTCCGGATCGCCCTTGGCCTCGTAGGCCATCGCCCGGGCGAAATAGCGCTCGATCGACGGGCGCTGTGCGATCGCCTTGCCGAGATCGTCGAGCGCCTTGTCGTATTGCTTCATCGACGTGAAGGCGATGCCGCGCAAGCCGAGCGCATCCGGATCGTTCGGCCGGGTGCCGAGCACCAGATCGAGGTCCGTCATGGCGCCGGCGGCATCCTTCTTGCCGAGATAGGCGCGTGCGCGGAGCGTCCGCACGAAGCCGTCGAAGGCGGGCGCCGTGCCGACGATATGGTCCAGCGCCACGATGGCGCGGTCGTATTGTCCGGAGATCAGCATCGCCAGCCCCTGTCCGAGCTCGGCGACCTGGTTGTTGGGATTGCGGTCGAGCGCGTTCTTGACGTCGACCAGGCCTTCCGCGTTGTTCCCCTTCAACAGCAGCACGAGCCCGCGCGAGGCGCGCGCCGTGTCGTTGACGGGGTTGAGCACCAGCGAACGATCGAAATCGACCACGGCCTTGTCGAACTGGTTCAGTCCCATATAGGCCTGGCCGCGCTCGGAATACGCCATGTAATCCTTGTCGTTGAGCGCGATCGCGCGGTCGAAATCGGCAATGGCGTCCTTGAATTTGCCGGTCAACCGGGTGGCCATGCCGCGGCCGACATAGGCCACCGCATTGTTCGGATTGGCACTGAGCGCCTGATTGGCATCGATCATGGCCTGATCGAATTGCTTCATGCCGATCGAGGCAATCGCACGGGAGGCCAGCAATGGCGAGTCGTTCGGCTTCATCCGGAGCAAGGCGTCGATGTCGGTCCGTGCCTCGGCGAAGCGGGACAAAGAGAGATTTGCGGCCACGCGCAATTTGAGCGCAGTCTCGTTGCGCGGGTTGCCGTCAAGCACCGTGTTGAGACGCGGCAGGGCTTCGGCATATTTTTTCTGCTGTAGCAACTGCGTGGCCTCGCTCAGGCCGGCCGGAGCCGCAGGAAATGTGCCCTTCGGTATGATCGCCATCGGCGCCGTTCCCGACGGAAGCGCAGGCGGTGGAGCGGCGACGACCTGCTTGGGGGCAGCGGACACGGCGGGAGCAGCGGGCGCCGCCGGCGCAGCCATCGCCGGCGCGCCTTGCACTTTCGCAAGCTCGGCCTGCATCGCGACGGCGGCCTGGCGCTGCTGCTGGGCAAACTGATCGTTCGGAGCGATCGACAGCACCTTGTCGAAATCCGCGATCGCACGCGCATAGTCGCCCTTGGAGCTGAAGACCTGCCCTCGCGCGAAATAGGAGCCGCGATCGGGTTGCGGCGTCTGCGCGATCGCCCGCGAAAAGTCCTCGATGGCGTGGTCGAGTTCGCCCTTGCGGCGATAGACCTGACCGCGCCAGAAGAAGGCGTTGGGCAAGCTCGCATTGATCGAGATCGCGGTGTTGAGATCGCTCATGGCCTGATCGAGCTGCGAGGTTTCGACATAAGTCCGCGCGCGCCCGACATAGGCCGGGGCATAGTCCTGCCGCAGGCTGATCGCCTGGCTGAAATCCGCGGCGGCGTCGGTCCACTGCTTCTGGTCGATTTTCAGGCCGCCGCGCGCCGCAAACGCATTCGCACTCTTGGGGTCGAGCTCGATGGCCTGGTTGATGTCGGCCAGCGCGCCGTCAAAATTAGCTTTGCGCTGCCGGGCGAAGCCGCGCGACAGCAAGGCGGGAACGGATTTCGGATTGAGCTCGACCGCGGCTTCCGCGTCTGCCAACCCCGCATCGAGGTTGGAGCGGCCCATGAACAGGCGCGACCTGTTCACATAGGCGCGCAAGCGATCCTCGGCAGGGCGCAATTGATCGGCGATGATGGCGGCGCAGCCGGATTCGATTTTAGTCGGGACGGGGCCACTGCAATCTTCGAGATCGCCCGCTCGCGCCGGACCAAACCCGCACAACAACCCGGTGAGCGCGACCGGCGCCATCAGACGGACGAAAGACGTCGACATGAACGACCCACCCCATTCGGCCGATCCGCTACGATCGGCTCGCGCGGCTGCCTACGCTCTACAACCTGAGCGGGCGGATTGCCATAAGAGTTTGGCATTCCGGCCAAGCCGCAGCCGCGGGCTCGGAACGTTGCATCCCGCCACAACATCGGTCAAATGAACGAACGGTTAGGAAGCGCGAATTTCAGCGCGCGGGAAACAATAAGAGCAAGGAGCTACGCCGCGATGCAAAAGGGTATTTTCGACGGCCTGAAGGTTCTGGACTGCGCGAGCTTCATCGCCGCCCCCGCTGCCGCGACCGTGCTGTCGGACTTCGGCGCCGATGTCATCAAGATCGAGCCGCCGGGCATGGGCGATCCCTACCGCAACCTGCCCAACCTGCCCGGCTATCCCGCGAGCGAGCACAACTTTGCCTGGCTGCTCGAAGCCCGCAACAAGAAGAGTCTCGCACTTGACCTCACCAAGCCCGAGGCGCAGGCCGTGCTCTACAAGCTGGTGGAGGAGACCGACGTCTTCATCACAAACATGCCGCCGCAGGTGCGCACCAAGCTCGGCATCACTCATGAACATCTCGCCCATCTCAACGAGCGGCTGATCTACGCCTCCTTCACCGGCTATGGCGAAAAGGGCGAAGAGGCCAACAAGCCCGGCTTCGACAGCAACGCCTATTGGGCGCGCTCCGGCCTGATGGACCTGGTGCGCGCGGACATCCACACCACGCCGGCGCGCTCGGTCGCCGGCATGGGTGATCATCCCTGCGCCATGGCGTTCTACGGCGCCATCGTCACCGCGCTCTATCAGCGCGAGAAGACCGGCAAGGGCTCGCACGTCGCCTCCAACCTGATGGCGAACGGCGTGTGGGCCGCAAGCGTGCTGGCGCAGGCAAAGCTCTGCGGCGCAAAATTCGGCGAGCGGCGGCCGCGCGAGCGCGCGCTCAACGCCGTGGCCAACCACTACCAGTGCAAGGATGAGCGCTGGCTGATCCTGACGCTGCTCAACGAGGAGCGGCAATGGCCGACGCTCGCCCGCTGCCTCGGGCGTGAGGACCTGATCGACGATCCCCGCTTCGCGACCAAGGCCGACCGCCACGCGCGCTCGGTCGAGCTGATCAAGATCCTGGACGACACGTTCGCCACCAAGGACCTCGCCGAATGGCGAAAGATCCTCGACGGCAACGGGCTGGTGTTCGGCGTCGTCGGCATCCTCGACGATCTGCCGACCGACAAGCAGATGCTCGACAACGAGGTGCTGGTGCCGTTCGAGAACGACACCATGCTCACGGTCAACAGCCCGATCTGGATCGACGGCGCCAAAAAGGTGCAACCGCGCAAGCCACCCGCCGTCGGCGAGCACAGCGACGAGATTTTGCGTCAGGCGGGCTACGACGAGGCGACGATCAGGAAGCTGCGGGCGGCAGGCGCGGTGGCGTAAGGGAAGCTCGCGCTACATACTCCGCTGTCGTCCCGGCGCAGGCCGGGACGAGGTTGTGAAAATTGCGCGCCTAAACAACATCTGCCTCGCGAGGCCCCATGCCCAGCTACCGCCTGCACTACTTCCCCGAATCCGGCAACAGCTACAAGCTCGCCCTGATGCTTACGCTCTGCGGCGAGCGCTTTGAGGGCGTGTGGACCGATTTTGCCGGCGGCGTCACGCGCACGGCCGAGTGGCGCAAGACCGTCAACGAGATGGGCGAGATTCCGGTGCTGGAGGTCGATGGCGTCAGGAAGACGCAGACCGCGCCGATCCTGCTGGGACTTGCCGAGCAATATGGCCGCTTCGGCGGCGACACCGCGGACGAGAAATTCGAGCTGCTCCGCTGGCTGTTCTGGGACAACCACAAGCTCACCGGCTACATGGCGACCTATCGCTTCATGCGGACGTTCGTGCAAAACGGGGATCCGCAGGTGTTGAAACATTTTCGGCGCCGGCTCGACGACTTCCTCGGCATTCTGGAGCAGCACCTTAAGCACAACGATTTCGCGATAGGCAAGAAGCCGACCATCGCCGACATCTCGATGATGGCGTATCTGCACTATCCCTGCGACGAGCACGGCTACGATTTTGCGCAAAGCCACCCCGCCATCCACGCTTGGCTCGGTCGCATGGCCGCGCTGCCCGGCTGGAGCTCGGCCTATGACCTTCTGCCCGGCAAGCGCCTGACACATTACGCGTAGCAACTACCGCGTCGCGATCCAGCCGAGTGTGAACAACACCGCGCCGATCATGACGGCAACGACGATCGCCCAGGTGCTGACGCGGATGTTGCCGGTGATCTGCCTGGCTTCCTCATTGCGCGCGATCTGGCGATTGCGCTCCTTGTTGGCGTCGCTGGTGTCGGTCATCGGTCACCGATTGGTTTGGTTGGCCATGTTGTCCGAGCATGACCGCGTCGATCATGCCCTACCGCGTCTTCACAAAGCACATTCCGATGCGGCTCGAGCTGCCCGCCGCCTGACAGCTGAGACCTTTAGCACAGGTCCATGACGTAAAACTCTTGTCGGCGCCGGCCGATCCTGGCCCCTGCAAGGAACAATGGGCGCCCCAGCCGTCCTGATATTCGGTTCCCGCAAGCTCCGTGCTGCCGCGCAGCTGTGGCCGACTGGCGAATCCGCGCGAAAAATCGGGACGTTTGCCGTCGCGGAAGGCAGTGAGGATATCGCGGCGGCGGACCTGGTCGCCAAAGAAATGCGGCGAGCCCGGCACGATGGTGGAAGTGGACGGCTTGTCCACCGTCCAGTCGACGCCCGGGAAATGGAAGCCGCCGATGCCGCGGGTCTGATGGCAACCGGCGCAGGTGATGTCGTTGAGCCGGCGCTGGAAGCCCGCCACCGAGCGGATGTTTTGCAAGCCGATGCCGCGATCCGCGGCCGTCTTGAGCGCACCGACGACGTCGCTCTCGCTGAATGCGGGATCGCGCTCGCCCTCCCCCTGCATCAGCCCGAATTCGGGTTGCAGGCTGGAGGGGGCGAGCCCGGCCGGCGTCGGCACGACGGCGCCCTTTGCGAGGAATTTCTCCGGGATCAGCACCGTGCCGCGATCAAAATCGCGCAAGTGCTCGGGCTCGAGCAGCCACGCCTTGAACTCGCGCCGCAGGCTCTCGTTCGCAAGCAGCCGCTCGCGGTCGATCTGATTTTCGAGCGGCGCCTCCTCGAACACTTTTGTGTCCGCGTTGTATTTGAACACTTTCAGAAGATAGTCGGTCCGGAAATCATGCAACGCCGATTTCGGAGCGACCGCAACTTGCGTGTTGGTCTCGATCCGATCGATCAGCGCATCCTGGGGAAACGGGAGGGCATCGACCAGGTCCTGCCACTTGTCATTGGCGAGCCAGCGCCGCGCGATCTCCGCGCAGGTGATGTGCTCGAGCTTGCGCGAGAGCTGCTGCGCGTCCCGCGCCTTCAGCACGAGATTGAGCGTCATCGGCAGGCGCATGGCCGCCTTGCCCTCCGAGGGGTTCGCCTCGAAGCGCGTGAGACGATAGATCAGGCGGATCTCGCCGCACGACTCCTCCGACACAAAGGCGCGGTCCATGCGGTTAACGATGCCCGCGAGCACGAAACGTGTCTGGTTGGATTTCAGCGTCGCGCGATCGAACAGCTGAACGTCAAAGCCCTCGCCGACGCCGATCGTCTCGTTCGGAAAGCTTGCCTTGTGGCGTGCGATGTAACGCTCGAACTCGGCGTCGATGGCGGGACGGATTTGCGCGAGCTGCTTGAGCCAGGAGAACAGCATGTCCGTCTCCAGCGGAAAATTCGCATTCCGCTCCCGCCACAGCAGTCGCGAGATCGAGAGCACGTCGTGCTGTTCGAACTCGCGCAGCAGATCGGGATCGGTGATCGCCGTGCCACGCTCGAGTGCGGTATCCTCCGCTGCCGACAGCGACGGCACGCCGTTGCATAGCGCGACGAAGGCAACGAGGATTCGCAAGACGCGGCCGTGGCTCATGCCTCCAATAACACCGCGACGTGACAGCTATTCAAGTAAAAAGGGGCGCCTCACATCGCGGTGAAGCGCCCTTTCGAAATGTGGATCGGATGCGACTTAGCGCGCGACGATCAGGCCCTTGGTGGTCACGACCACCCAGCGGCCGTCCTGGCGGCGGATCGCATCGACGCGGCCGAGCCCCGGCACGGGATCGCCGGCATAGACTTCATAGAGCCCCGAGCGGCTCTCGATCAGCGCGCCGCCATTGGCGACGTCACGCAACCGCCAGCCCTCGACCGTCGGCAGCCGGCCGACTTCGACTTTTGGCGGGGCGGCCGACGGCGCGGCTGCGGCGGCCTGAGCGGGCGCGGCGGCAGGGGCAGGAACAGGGGCAGGTGCAGCGGCGGCGACCTGCGCCGGCGCGATCGAGCCCGTCGTCTCCTTGGCCGCGACGGTCTGCGCGGGCGCAGCGGCCTGCGCGGCGCGAAGCTTGTCGACGCTGTCCGAGAGCTTGGCAAGCCTCGCCATCGGTTCGGCCTGCGCCTTCTCGAGCTTGTCGAGCCGGTCGTTGGTCTTGTTGAGCTGGCTCACACCCGTCTTGGAGGTGTGATCGAGATTGGCCTTCAGCGCGACGACGTCGGCATCGATCCGCGCGACCGAGCTTTCCAGCGCGCTGGTGTCGGCAGCCAGGGCTGGGGCTGGGGCCGGCGCCTGGTTCGATGCAAAATGCATGACGCCGGCGGTCGCCAGCGCGCCGCTGATGGCGCCGACCACGGCGGCGATCGCAACCACCGCGGCCATCGCGGACAGCCGGCGCGTGCCGCCTGCGGCCTTCTCCTCGGCCTTCGGCTGCGGGGCAAAATCCTCGCGTTCCCAGGCGCGGTCGGCGGGCGGCATCACGATCAGCTTGCCGAGTCTTGGCTCGACCTTGTCGTCAAGCTTGGGCTGCGCCTCGAGCTTCGGAGGCTCGATCCTGGTCGGCTCGATCTTGGTGGGTTCGATCTTGGGCGTTTCGATCTTGGGCAGCTCGACCTTGGGCGCCTCGGCCGTCGGCGCGTCCGGCTTGGGCGGCGCCTCATGATCGGGGGCGATCGACGGGGCGTCGATCCCGGCTTCCGGCGATGCAGCCTGGGCGGCGACTTCTGCGCCGGCCCGGTCGGACATTGTTTCGCTCACGGCTCAAATACTCCAGTCAGGATTGACCTTTTGGTAACTTTCATAGCTTGCGAAATCCTTACCTTCGGACCCGCTTACCGAAATTTTAGGAACTCATCGGGGGCCGAATTGCGCCGGGATCGTGGAACCGGCGTGGCAGTGTGCAACAGGATGTGATGGATGCTGCCCTGCGGCATCGCTCATGGCCGGGCGAAGCTGTTGTTTGCCTGACAAAATTCCCCGGTTAACATGGCGCTAACCGTCTCCCCAGCCAGAAGGCCGAGGGGGTGCCAGGAGAGGCACGATGGCGATCGAGAAGTGCATCAACGAGTTTGGCGTCGATGACGTCATCTTCGAGGAGGGCTCGACCGGGCGCGAACTGTTCGTCGTACTGGACGGCGAAGTCGAGATCGCCAAGGTCGGCGCCGGCACAAGGACCACCATCGTCAAGCTCGGCAAAGGCGAGTTCTTCGGCGAGATGGCCGTGATCGACGGCTCCGCGCGCTCGGCCACCGCCATTGCCTCTGCGCCAAACACGCGCGTGATGAAGATCAACCACGCGCGCTTCGTCTACCTCGTCAGCCAGCAGCCGGCCTTTGCGCTGATGGTGATGGATGCGCTCAGCAAGCGCTTGCGCGCCTCGAACGCCGTCACCTACCGGGCCACGCAGCCATGAGCGACCGCAAGCCGACGGTGTTTCCAATCCTTTTCAAGAACGACACCTGCTCGCTGATCCAGGCGGCTGACGACGTCTACCAGATCCGCTTCGCCAATCGCGCGGCCAATGCCTATCTGGTGCGCGGCTCGGCCCGCACCATCATGATCGACGTCGGCCTGACTTCGAATTATCAGGCGCTGGTCGAATGCCTCGCGTTCATCGACTGCCCGCCCGAAAAAATCGACATGGTGGTGCTGAGCCACGAGCATCTCGACCATATCGGCGCGGCCTGGCATTTTAACGAACGCAGGACATACATCGCGGCCCACCGGCTCGCCGCCAACAAGATCATGCTGCGCGACGATTTTTCGATGCTGAGAAAGATGTTCAACGAGCCGAACGTGCCGATCAACATCGACATCTGGCTCGAGGAAGGCAATCTGATCGACCTCGGCAATTTCCGCCTCAACGTGATGTACACGCCCGGCCACACCTCGGCCTGCATCACGCTGTTCGATCAGGACAAGGGCCTGTTGTTCGCCGCCGACACGCTGATGCCCGGCGGCGTGATGGGCGGCGTGTTCGGCTCGGGCAGCATCGCCGACTACATCCAGTCGCTGGAGCGCATCAAGGGACTGAACTCAAGGATCCTGCTGTCCGGCCACGGCCGGCTGTCCGATACGCCGCAGGACGACGTCCGCATCGCGATCGCCCGCTCGCATGCACTGCTGGAAGACACCGCGCAACTGTTCGACGCGCTGGATGCGCGCTCGAATTTCGAACCGATCATGCAGTCGGTGCGGGATTTGAACAAGTTGGATGATTAAAGCGGACTCGCGCCCGTACTAGCCCCGTCATCCTGAGGTGCGAGGGTTGCGGCGCAAATGCGCCGCAACAGGAGCCTCGAAGGATGAACGGCCCGGATGCAGCCGGGCCGTCGCCCTTCGAGGCTCGCCGAAGAGGCGAGCACCTCAGGGTGACGGTGAGAGGTCTGAGCACGCCGCTTCCAATGACAGAGCATGGGACGACGTTGGGGCTACATCACCACCGGCTGGTCCGGCAGCTCATTCGTATGCGGGCCTCCCGGCGGAAAGTGCTTGGCCAGCTCGCGCGACACCGCATCGATCCCTGCCAGCACGCCGCCTTCGAACTGACCAGCGCGAAACTCGGCTTCCATCGCGCGGCAGATCTTTTCCCAGCCATCAGCGCCCACCTTCGCGTCGATGCCGCGATCGGCGACGATCTCGACGTCGCGATCCGCAAGCAAAAGATAGATCAGGACGCCATTGTTGTGCGCGGTGTCCCAGATCCGCAAATGCGAGAAGACGTCGAGCGCGCGCCCGCGTGCCGGCTGGTTGCGGAACAGCGGACGGCCGTCGAGCGCGCCTTCCACCACGAAGCGGACCTGGCCGGAATGGGTGGTCTCGCTTTGCCTGATCGCCTGCTCGATCCGGTCGAGCACCTTTGGCGTAAAGATCTGCTTTGCCCGCCAATTGTGCTGCACGAGATGTCTGGCAATACGCGTGATGCTCATGACCGCTACCAGCTCCCCGACGCGCCGCCGCCACCAAAACTGCCACCGCCGCCGCTGAAGCCGCCGCTGCTGCTCGACGACGATCCGCTGCTCCAGCCCCCCGACGAGGACCCGCTCGACCACGAGCCGCCGCGCGACGATCCCGTGCCAGGCCCGGCCGCGTTGAGCAGGTCGGCCACGAATCCGATGATGAAGCCGATAATGCCGGCGATGATCGAAATCGTGACGGAGCTGACAAAAAACCACGCTATAATCGAAATGATGCCGCCGGCCACCAGTGATCCGAGCAGCCGCCCCAGGATGGCACGGAAGAACCCGCCGATCCCCAGTGAGCCGAACATTGTCACCGCAAAGAGCGGCCCGAACGCATCAAAATCAGAGTTATCGAAGTTCACATTGCGCGAGGGCGCAGGCAGCGGCTCGCCGTCGACCACGCGTATGATGCGGTCAACGCCGGCGCCGATGCCGCCGGCAAAATCGCCGCTCCTGAATTTCGGCGCGATATTTTCGTCGATGATGCGCCGGGAGGTCACGTCCGTGAGCGCGCCTTCGAGGCCATAGCCGACTTCGATGCGCAGATGCCGGTCGTTCTTGGCAACGATCAGGATCGCGCCGTCATCGACCTTCTTGCGGCCGACCTTCCAGGCCTCCGCCACCCGGATCGAGAATTGCTCGATGGTCTCGGGTTGCGTCGTCGGCACGATCAGCACCGCGATCTGGCTGCCCTTCCTGTCTTCGAACGCCTTCAGCTTTTGCGTCAGCGCGGCGATGTCGCCGCTCGACAGCGAGCCGGTCTGGTCGACGACGCGGCCGGTGAGTTGCGGCACCGCGACGTCGGCTGCCGCGGCGAACGCCCAGCCGAGGAACAGCGCAAGCAGCAACAACCTCGCTGTCATCGCCCGGCTCGCCGCCTTCGCCAAAGCTATGGCGGCCGAGCACCCCCGCGGCCCGGCGTAGCCTTGGCGGAGCCGGGACCGGGCGATCCAGTATCCAGGAGACGCCAGCGGGATATGGAGGGGCCGCTGCGTACTGGATTCCCCGCCTGCGCGGGGAATGACGGCGGAGGGGATGGCGCGCATGGGCAGCCGATGGCGCTACTTCGACGGCGCCGGGTTGAAATCGACCTTCGGCGCGGTCGAGATCTCCTTCTCGTTCTCGACCGAGAAGTTCGGCTTGTCCTTGTAGCCGAACATCATCGCGGTGAGGTTGCTCGGGAACGAGCGGACGGTGGTGTTATATTCCTGCACCGATTTGATGTAGCGGTTGCGCGCCACGGTGATGCGGTTCTCGGTGCCCTCGAGCTGCGACATCAGGTCCTTGAACAGCGCGTCCGACTTGAGTTGCGGATAGTTCTCGGTGACGACCAGGAGCCGCGACAGCGCGCTGGAGAGCTCGCCCTGGGCGGCCTGGAATTTCTGGAACGCGGCCGGATCGTTGAGGACCTCCGGCGTCGCCTGGATGCTGCCGACCTTGGCGCGCGCGTTGGTGACCCCGAGCAGCACGTCCTTTTCCTGCTGCGCAAAGCCCTTCACCGAATTGACGAGATTGGGGACGAGATCGGCGCGGCGCTGATACTGGTTCACGACCTCCGACCAGTTGCCCTTGATCTGCTCATCCTGGCTCTGGATGGCATTGTAGCCGCAATTGGTCAGACTCAGCGACGCGAGCGCCGCCAGCACGGTCAGGAACTTGCGCATGAAATTTCTCCCGGTGGAATCTCCGGGCCTAGATACCAGATTGAACCGCCCGGGTGTCGAGATTTTCTTCTGTCATTCCGGGGCGCGAAGCGAACCCGGAATCTCGAGATTCCGGGTCTGGTGCTGACGCACCATCCCGGAATGACGAGCGGGCGCAAAGCAACGTAGCCGGCTGACGCAAGCCTCTTGCCTATCTCCGGCCGGCATAGTCACATGGAGCCATAATAAGAACGCCACGGAAACGCCAATGACCTCGTTCGAGACCATCCTCGTGGAGAGGCCGGAGCCGGCAATCACCCGCATCGTGATGAACCGGCCCGACGCGCGCAACGCGCAGAACCTGCAGATGACATACGATCTCAACGCCGCCTTCGACGCGGCGGTGCAGGACGACGCGGTCAAGGTCATCATCCTGGCGGGTAGCGGCCCGCACTTTTCGGCGGGCCACGATTTGCGCCCGGGGCCTAAGAATTCAGCCGGCGTCGATTTTCCGCCGATCGGAAATTGGGGCGGCTTCGCCGAAGCTGGCGCCCACGGCCGCTTCGCGCGCGAGCAGGAGATCTATCTCCAGATCACGCGACGCTGGCGCAACCTTGCCAAGCCGACGATCGCGGAGGTGCACGGCAAGTGTATCGCCGGCGGGCTGATGCTGGCCTGGGCCTGTGACTTGATTGTCACCAGCGACGACGCGCAGTTCTGCGATCCCGTCGTCACCATGGGCGTGTGCGGCGTCGAATGGTTCGTCCATCCCTGGGAACTTGGTCCGCGCAAGGCCAAGGAATTCCTGTTCACGGCAGACAGCTGGAGCGCGCAGGAGGCGCACCAGCTCGGCATGGTCAATCACGTCGTGCCGCGCGCGGAGTTGTCGTCCTCGGTGCTCGCGCTGGCGCGCAAGATCGCGGCAAAGCCGTCCTTCGCGTTGAAGCTGACCAAGGAAGCCGTGAACCGTTCGGTCGATTTGATGGGCCAGCCTGCGGCGATCGACCAGGCCTTTGCGCTGCATCAGCTCTGTCACGCCCACAATCTTCAGGAATTTGGCATGATCGTCGACCCCTCCGGCCTGCACCCCTCGGTGCGCAAGCCGCCGACGGCCGCGGAGTAACGCAATGGATCTGAATTTGAGCGACGAGCAGCGGCTGCTACGCGAAAGCGCCGAGCGCTTCATCGTCGAGAGCTACGATGCCGATCATCGCCGCCGCATGGCGAACGATCCGCAAGGTTTTAGTCCTGATGTCTGGAAGCAGTTCGCCGAGCTCGGCTGGCTGGCGCTGCCGATTCCAGAAGCCTATGACGGGCTCGGCGGCGGCGCGGTCGACATCGGCATTTTGATGGAAGCCTTTGGTCGCGGCCTCGTGTCCGAGCCTTATATCGCGACCGTCGTGCTCGGCGCAGGCCTCGTCGAAAAATGCGGCAGCGAGCAGCAGAGGCGGGCCATTCTGCCGAAGGTTGGCGACGGCTCGCTCAAATTGGCATTCGCGCATTCCGAGCGCGTCGCGCGGTTCGATCTTTCCAACGTCGCGACCGTTGCCAACAAGACCGTGCAGGGCTGGCGCCTCTCGGGCAACAAGATCGCGGTGCTCGACGGCCACGCCGCCGATGAGATCATCGTCTCCGCGCATGTCCACGATCATCAGGGACCGTCGGGTCGGATCGGCTTGTTCCTGGTGCCGGCACAGACCCCGAGCCTCGTGATGTCAGATTTCGCGCGCCTCGGCGGCGGCCGCGCCTGCAACATCGAGCTCTCGGACGTGCACCTTACCGAAGACGCCCGGCTCGGCGGCGGCGAGGACACCCTGCCCGCGATCGAATGGGCGATCGACCGCGCCATGGCCGCGCTCGGCGCCGAAGCCGTCGGCATCATGCAGACGCTTCTGGACGCGACGCTGGAGTACACAAAAATCCGCAAGCAATTCGGCCGGCCGCTGTCGGCCAACCAGGTGATCAAGCACCGGCTCGCCGACATGGCGATCCAGTGCGACGAGTCGCGCTCGATGGCGCTGCGCGCGGCGCTGAAGGCCGACGCCGAGCCTGTCGAGCGCGCGCGAGCCGCCTCCGGCGCCAAGGCAAAGATCGGCAAATGCGCGCGCTTCGTTGGTGAACAATCGATCCAGCTTCACGGTGGTATGGGCGTCACGAATGAACTCGAAGTCGGCGCCTATTTCCAGCGGCTGGTCGCCTTCGACACGCTGTTCGGCGGCAGCGCGCACCACTATCGCCGCCATGCCGAGCTTGGCCGCGCCACCGTTCCGGCCTGACCGAAGGGAGCGCAACATGGATCTGTCCTTCAATGCCGAGGAGCGCGCCTTCCAGGCCGAGGTCAACGACTTCATCGCCAAGAATCTCACCGACGAGATGAAGCGCGCCACTGCGCTGACGCCGTCGGTGTTTTCCGACCCCGACATCGGCATGGCCTGGCAGCGCACGCTGCACGGCCGCGGCTGGGGCGCGCCGGGCTGGCCGGTCGAGCATGGCGGGCCGGACTGGACGCCGGCGCAGCGCTGGATTTTTGAGACCGAATGCGCGCGCGCCGGCGTGCCGAATGTCAACGTGATGGGCGTGAAGATGGTCGGCCCCGTCATCATCGGCTTCGGCTCGCCGGAGCAGAAGAATTTTTACCTGCCGCGGATTCTTTCCGGCGAGGACTATTGGTGCCAGGGCTATTCCGAGCCGGGCTCTGGCTCCGATCTCTCCTCGCTCAAGACGCGCGCGGTGCGCGAGGGCGACGACTACATCATCAACGGCACGAAGATCTGGACCACGCATGCGCACCATGCCAACCGCATGTTCGCGCTGGTGCGTACCAGCGATGGCCCGCGGCAGCAGGACGGCATCAGCTTCATCCTGATCGACATGAAGACCCCGGGCATCACGACGCGCCCGATCCTCACCATCGGCGGCGACCACGAGGTCAACCAGGTGTTTTTCGACGACGTGCGCGTGCCCATCGCCAACCGCGTCGGCGACGAAGGCAAGGGCTGGACCTACGGCAAATATCTGCTCGAGTTCGAGCGCGGCTCGGGCATTGCATCGGCCAAGCTGCGCGAAGGTTTGCGAGCGATCGCGGAGCTTGCGGAGTCCGACCTGACGGGACGCGCGATCGATGACGCTGACATCTGCACCCGCATCTCCGAGGTGGAGATCGACATTGACGCGCTGGAGATGACCGAATTGCGCGTTCTTTCGGCGCTGCAGACCGGGCAAAATCCCGGCGCGGTCTCGTCGATCCTCAAGCTGCGCAACAGCGAAATCCGCCAGGCGGTGACGCGGCTAGGCGCCGACGTCATCGGCCACGACGCCCTCGCCGTCGAGCCGATGCGCCCGCTCTACAAGCTCAACCACGAGTCGGCGATTCCGGAGGACATGCTCACGGTCATCCCGGAATATCTCAACGGCCGCGCCTACACGATCTTTGGCGGCACGTCGGAAATCCAGCGCGACATCATCGCGAAGATGATGCTGGGGATTTGAGGGGCGTGTGGCGCACCGCACTCCGCCGTCGTCCCGGACAAGCGAACTCTTGGCGACGCGTAGCGTCGTCCAGAGTGAGCGCTGATCCGGGACCCATAACCACAGGCGGATGTGGTTACGGGGGCTCGGAGTTGTCAGCTTCGCTCCACAACCGCTTCCTGTGGTTATCGCGACGAGCGCAAGCGCTCGCGCGGGGGTCCCGGATCGGCGCGCGCTTGGGGCGCGCTTGTCCGGGACGACAGGTGGGTATGTGGCGGGGGAGACCTAACCCGCCTTCGCTTCCCTGATCGCCTGCCAGATCTTTTGCGGCGTCAGCGGCGTGTTGAGCTGGGTGATGCCGAGTTCGCTGAGCGCATCCATCACGCCGTTGGTGACGCAGGGCGGGCCGCCGATGGCGCCGGATTCGCCGCAGCCTTTGGCTCCGAGCGGATTGGTGCGGCAGGGCGCGGAGTCGTCGAGCGTGACCACAATCGCGGGAACGTCGTCGGCGCGGGGGATGCAGTAGTCCTGATAGCTCGCCGTGAGGAGCTGGCCTTCGGCATCGTAGGCGACGCCTTCGTAGAGTGCCTGGCCGATGCCCTGCGCGACGCCGCCATGGATCTGGCCGGTCACCAGCATCGGGTTCACGGCAACACCGACATCGTCGACGGTGGTGTAGCGCACGACGCGGGAGACACCGGTTTCGGGGTCGATCTCGACCTCGCAAATATGGGTGCCGTTCGGCCAGCTC
This sequence comes from Bradyrhizobium arachidis, assembly GCF_024758505.1. Lineage (NCBI taxonomy): Bacteria > Pseudomonadati > Pseudomonadota > Alphaproteobacteria > Hyphomicrobiales > Nitrobacteraceae > Bradyrhizobium > Bradyrhizobium arachidis. The sequence goes on from NZ_CP077970.1 coordinate 8,307,927, forward strand.
GGACCGTCGGCCTTTCCTTCCGAATCGACGCTGAGCTTTGCATCGCTCTCCTTCTCCGCGAGCTCGAACAGGCTGATGCGGCGGTCGGTGCCGACCACGGCGAGGACGCCGTCGCGGTATTCGATATCCTCGACCGAGGTCTCCAGGATGTTCGACGCCTTCTCCCGCGCCTTCTGAATCAAATCGTTGCTGGACACCGCGACCGCGGTGCCGCCGACGAACAGCGAGCGCGAGCCGACGCTGCCAAAACCGGTAGCGAGATCGGTGTCGCCCTGCACGATTTCGATCTTGTCCATGGGGATGCCGAGCGTGTCTGAGATCATCTGGGTGTAGGTGGTCTGCAGGCCCTGCCCCATCGCCATGGTGCCGGAATGCAGGATGACACGACCTTGCGCAGTCGCGTGCAGGCTGACTTTCTCGTTGTGGACGTTACCGCCGGTCCATTCGATGTAGGAGGTCAGGCCGCGGCCGTAGAGCAGGCCCTTCTTCTTCGCGGCGCGCTTGCGCGCGGCAAAGCCGTCCCAATCGGCGAGTTTTGTGGCGCGGTCGAGCAGGTGCGCGAAGGCGCCGGAATCGTAGACCTGGCCGGCCGCATTCCTGTAGGGCAGTTGCGCCGGCTTGATGTAGTTCGCTTTGCGGATCGCGCGCGGATCCATGCCGATCTTTCGCGCGGCAGCGTCAAACAGGCGCTCGACGATGAACACGGCCTCGGGCCGGCCCGCGCCGCGATAGGCGCCGACGGGAGCGGTGTGGGTCATCACCGTCTTCACCTCGAAATGCACCAGCGGCAAATCGTAGACACCGGTCTGCACGAAGGGACCGAGCACCAGCGGGATGATGTTGGCGGCACCCGACGAATAGGCGCCGGTGCAGCCGATCGACTTGACGCGATAGGCCAGCACCTTGCCCTTCTCGTCGAGGGCGAACGACGCGGTCGAGGTCAGATCGCGGCCATGCGTGCCGCCGACGAATTCGTCGGTGCGATCGCCGCGCCAGCGGATTTTCTTGTTCAGCTTGGTCGCGGCATAGGCGACGATGCCGTCCTCCGGATAGAGGTTGGTCTTCTGGCCAAAGCCGCCGCCGATGTCGCCGACGAGCACACGCACGCTGTCCAGGGGCCGCTTCAGCACGGCGCCCGCGAGCACGTCGCGGGTCGAGGCCGGCGTCTGCGACTGCACGTGCAGCAGCAGGCGGCCGGTCTTCTTCTCGATCTCGGCAATCGTCGAGCGCGGCTCCATCGCTGACGGCACCAGCCGCTGGCTGACGATGTCGAGCTCAACCGTATGCGCGGCCCTGGCGAAGGCGTCATCGACCTTGGCGGCATCGCCATAGCTCATCGCGCCGACGATGTTGTCGGGCGCCTCGCCCCACACCACGGGCGCGCCGGGTTTTACGGCTTCGACGGGATCGACGACGGCGGGCAGCACCTCGTACTCGACCACGATCGCCTCGGCCGCGCTCTGCGCCTCTACGCGCGACGTCGCGACCACGGCCGCGACCGACTCGCCGGCGTAGCGCACGATCTCATGGGCGAGCAGCCGCCGCGGCGGCACCGTCATCGGCTTGCCGTCGGGACGCTTGAAGATGTTGAGCGTCGGAATCTCGCCGATATTGTCCTTGACGAGGTCGGCGCCGGTGTAGATCGCGGTCACGCCAGCAAGCGCGCTGGCCGCGCTGGTGTCGATCGACAGGATCTTTGCGTGCGCATGGGGCGAGCGCAGCACGTGCAGCCACAGCGCGCCGTCTTCCGGCTTGTCGTCGATGAACTGTCCCTTCCCGGTGAGCAGCCTCTGGTCTTCCAAACGCTTGACGGGCTGCCCCGCTCCGAAACGCATATTGCCGGGAAGAATGTTCATTCCAATAGGTCCTCAAAGTGAAGTGCGGGCCGCCTTTTAGCGGATCGACGCCGGGCAGGCCAGCCGCGGTTTTGGGCGGGCTGGACCCACATTTTCACCCTCCATCATTCCGGGATGGTCCGAAGGACCATACCCGGAATCTCGAGATTCCGGGTTCGATGCTGCGCATCGCCCCGGAATGACGACTAACTCACCTCCCGCAGCGCCGCTTCCACCACCTTGCGTTGCTCCTCCGTCAGCGCGGCCTGCGGCGGGACGGGATCGCCAACGTCGTAGCCCTGGATTGCAAGGCCCGCCTTGATGCAGGCAGCGAGGTTGAAGCGGGCGAAGGCTTCGTTGATGCGCCACAGCTTCCGCTGCAGCGTCATGGCTGTATCCCAGCGGCCGGCCCTGCAGAGGTTGTAGAGCTCGACGCTCTGGCGCGGGATGATGCAGGCGGGCCCGGCCATCCAGCCGAGGCCACCGATCAGCATGACGGCGGCGGGAATGTGGGCGGAGGCCGAGAACACGCGGATGCCATCTCCGCAGCGGTTCATGATCGAGAGCAGCCGGCCGGTGTTGGTCGAGGCGTCCTTGATGTAGCCGATGCGCGGATGTTCGGCGAGGCGCGCGATCACGTCGAGCGTCAGATCGGAGCGCTGGAATTGCGGATTGGTGTAGATGACGACGGGAATGTCGACGGCATCAGCAATGCTGCGGAAATAGGATTCGATCTGCGCATCGGCAATCGGGAAGTAGGCTTCCATGATCGCCAAAATGCCGTTGGCACCGAGTTCCTGGTAGGCCCTCGCCTGCGCCACCGCGTCCGCCGTCGAAGTCGACGCCACGCCGGCCACCACCGGCACGCGACCCTTCGCAGCCTCGATCGTGGTCCGTACCACCGCCGTGCGCTGCGCGGCATTGAGATAGGCGAATTCGCCGGTCGAGCCGAGCGGCGTCAGTCCATGGACCCCAGCACCGATCAAATCGTCGCAGAGTTTGCCTAGGACTTTTGTGCGCACAGTGCCGTCGGCATCGACGGGCGAGACGAGATAGGGAAAGACGCCGTGAAATTCGGACATGTCGGGGGTGGATCCCGGAAAGCTGGGTTGCGCTCTCCGGGTCTTAGCAACGCGCGCAGCCTTGATCAAACCTTGATCAGCCGCACCCGCGTGCCCCAGGGATCGACGGCCTCGACGCCGTTCGCGAGCGCCTCGACCTTCGCGCCCGCCTTGCGCAGGCGCGCTTCCTGGGCGGCGAGCAACTCCTGCTTCTCAGTCACCAGCGAAAACCATGCGAGGCCCGTCATGCTGTCGTCGCGGCGGCCGGCGCCCTGGCTCTGCCAGACGTTCATGCCGAGGTGATGATGATAGCGGCCTGACGACAGGAACGCCGCGCCGTTGCGGCGGCGGGTCGGATCGAGGCCGACCGTGCCGTGATAAAAATTCTCCGCCTGCGCGAGATCGCCGACGCGCAGATGCATATGGCCGACGCGCAGGCTATCCGGCGCCTTGGCGTAGTCGCTGACGCGCGTGTTGGTGAGCGACAACAGGTCCGGGATGTTGAGCTCGTCGGTCGCCATCTTCACAGAACCCTCGCTCCACTGCCATTGCGATGGATCGCGATCGGCATAGACCTCGATGCCGTTGCCTTCGGGATCGTCGAGATAGACGGATTCAGAGACGAGATGGTCGGCAAAGCCCGACAGCGGCACGCGGTGGCTCGCGGCATGCACCAGCCAGCGCGCGAGATCCTTTCGCGTCGGCATCAAGAAGGCCGTGTGGTAGAGGCCGGCCGCGCTGCGCGGCTCGATCACCGCCTCGGGGCGCGCCTCCAGTACCAGCAGCTTGACGCCGCCGGCGCCGAGTTGCGCTGAGGCTGTGGAGCGCTCCATCACCGTCAAGCCGAGCATGTCGCGATAATAGTCCGCGACGACATCGATCTGCTTGACCCGCAATGTCACCATGCCGACCCGCATCGGCGTGCGGCTGGCATAGGTCGGCCCGCTGCCTTGACCACCGCCTTGCGTATTGCCCTCCGCCCGCGCCGCGCCTGCTGCAGCCGCGGCGAGCGAGGTCGCGCCGGCGAGTTGAAGAAGGGTGCGGCGGGTGAGGTCGATGGTCATCGTCGTGAGGCTCGCTGAAATGTCTTGCGCGCCCCGGGGGAGCGCAAACCTGCGCCCCCGGGGAGCACCAACCCGGCCGATTGCTACACTTTCCCGTGACCGGCTCCCAATCACATGTTCGTCGGATCGGCCTATCCGGGCACCGCAAAGCGCAGTCCTGCCCATCCGGCCAGTTTTCGCGGACCGCCCGACATCCCAGATTGAGGGCAACAGGAGCCTTGCCATGACCGACCTCACCCCCCTCACCTCGCTCTCATCAGCCCTAGCGGACGTCGTCGCGCGCGCCGCGCCGTCCCTCGTCTCCGTGCATTCCCACCGCCTGCGAGCCTCCGGCTTCGTCTGGAAGCCCGGCTTGATCGTCACTGCCGATGAGGCGCTGGCCGATGACGGCGACGTCGAGGTCAAGCTGCCGGACGGCAGCACGAAGCCAGCCAAAATTGCCGGTCGCGACCACACCACCGATATCGCGCTGCTGCGGGTCGAGACCGACATCACCCCGATCGCGCTGTCATCCACCGTGCCGGCGCTGGGCTCGCTCGCCGTCGTCGTTGCCGCCGACCGCGGCGCCGCGACGGCCGCGCTCGGCATGGTCTCGCTGGCGGGCGCGCCGTGGCGGAGCCTGCGCGGCGGCGAGATCGACGCCCGGGTCGAGCTCGATGTGCGCCTGCGCCACAGCCAGCAGGGCGGGCTCGCGCTCGACACATCGGGGCAGCCGTTCGGCATGGCCGTGCTGGGGCCGCGCCGCGTGCTCGTCATCCCCACGGCGACCATCGCGCGTGTCGCAGTGCAGCTCGAGGCGCGCGGCCGCATCGCGCGCGGTTATCTCGGGCTTGGCCTGCAGCCGGTGCGGCTCGATGACGGGGTCGGCGCGATGGTGATGAACGTCGACAACGCCGGGCCTTCGGCTGCGGCCGGGATCAGGCAGGGAGACGTGATCGTGGCCGTCAACGCCGAAAAGCTCTCCGGCGTGCGCGCGCTGGCGCGGACGCTGGGGCCGCAGAGCGTCGGCTCGACCGTCGACATCGCGGCGCGCCGCGGCGGTGAACCCGTCAGCTTCAAGGTCACGATCGCCGAAAGGCCCGAGGCGTGAGCGAAGACGATACGCCCGACATCGCGATCGCGCTCGATATCGACGATCCCGTGCTGGCTGACCGGCTGGCGGCGCTGCTCGACGGCGTCGCCGGCCTGCGTCTTGCCGCACCAGACGAGGCCGCGCTGACAATCGTCTCGCGCGACCGGCGTGCGGCGCCATCAGCCGATATCGCCCTGACGCCGCGCGAGCTCGACGTGCTCGGCCTGATGGCCGAGGGTGCCTCGAACAAGATGATCGCGCGCCAGCTCCGAATTTCCGTGCACACCGTGAAATTCCACGTCGGCTCGCTGCTCGACAAGCTCGATGCCACCGGCCGCACCGATGCGGTCGCGCATGCGGCCCGTCGCGGCGTGATCAATCTGTAGGGCTAGCCCTTGGTGCTCGGGAATGTGAGCTTGAATTCCAGCCCCGGCACGTTGTCGGAGAGCTCGATCTCGGCGCCATGGAGGCGCGCGATCGCCGCGACGAGGCTGAGGCCAAGACCATTGCCGGGCGTGTAGCGGCTCTGCTCGAGCCGATAGAAGCGCTTGAACACGTGGTCGCGCTGGTCGGCGGGAATGCCGGGGCCATCGTCGGCCACCGCGATCACGGCGCCGCCCTCGCCCGCCTTGCAGGTCACAATGACGCGACCGCTCGTACGGCCATGCTTGATTGCGTTATCGACGAGATTGGCAATCGCGTCGAACAGCAGGTCGCGGTCTCCGGTCACCGGCACGTTCTTCTCGCCCGCGAGGGTGAGACGGGTGCCGTCCTGCTCCGCCGCGGCATCGTAGAGCTCGACCACTTCGCTGGCGATCTCGGCCAGATTCAGGTCGCGAAACCCTCCCTTGCGGGCGCGGGTCTCGATCTCCGAGATCCGCGTGATCGAGGTGAACATGCCGAGCACCGCGTCGAGATCGGCGATGGTGTCGCCGATCAGCGCCGCATCGGTCTCGCTGTTGCGGGGCGCGTGATAGGCCTTCTCCAACCGCCCACGCATCCGCGTCAGCGGCGTGCGCAAATCGTGCGCGACGTTGTCGCTGACCTGCTTCACCTCCCCCATCAGCGTCTCGATGCGGTCGAGCATCTGGTTGAGATTTTCTGCGACGCTGTCCCATTCGTCATGGCTGCCGCGCAGTGGAATGCGCTGATCGAGCCCCGACAGCATGATGGCGCGGCTGGTGGCGTTGATCTGCTCGATCCGCCCGACCGTCCGCCGCGTCACCAGCACGGCGGCGACACCCGCCAGCACCAGGAGCAGCACGGCGAACGCGATCAGCGCCAGCTCGATCGTGGCCGCAAAGCTGTCGTGGTCGCCGACATCGCCGAGGCGGCTGCGCACATAGGCAAGCGTCGCGAAATAGACATAGGCTATGATCGCGGAGACGATCAGGCCGAACGTCGCGATCGCGACCAGCGCCAGCTTGAATGTCGAGGATTTGAGCGTCTTAGCCAGGAGCACGGAGACAATATCCGATGCCGCGGATGGTATGGATCAGCGGATAGGCCTGGGCATCGTCGACCTTGCGGCGGACGCGGCCGACATAGACGTCGATGATGTTGGTCGAGGGATCAAAATGCAGGTCCCAGACGTGCTGAAGCAGCATCGCACGGGAGACGACGCGGCCCTCGTTGCGCACGAGATATTCGAGCAGCTGGAATTCGCGCGGCAGAAGCGGAATCTTGCGGCCGCGCCGGCTCGCGGTGCGCGCGATCAGGTCGATGGCGAGGTCGCCGACGCGCAAGATGGTTTCCTTGGCGATGGTCTCGCTGCGGCGGCCGAGCGCCTCCAGCCGCGCCAGCAGCTCGACGAAGGAATACGGCTTGACCAGATAATCGTCGCCGCCGGCGCGCAAGCCGCGGACGCGATCGTCGACCTCGCCGAGCGCTGAGATGATCAGGAAGGGCGTGCTGACGCCATCGTCGCGCAACTGGCGCATCACGGTGATGCCGTCGATGTCGGGCAGCATGCGGTCGATGGTGATGACGGCGTAGTCGCGGGCGGTGCCGTGGCTCAGCGCCTCGCGGCCCGTTGCGGCGAGATCGACCTCATAGCCTGAGGTCGTCAACTCCTCCACGAGCTGGCCTGCGGTCTCCAGATCGTCCTCGACGACCAGGATGCGGCGGTGACCTCCCGTCATGACATGCTCCGCGCGACGATCGCCGCCAGACTATCCCGTTCCGGGGCAGGGCGGAACTGCCCGGCGACGATCGCGACAATGGTGCGGTCCGCCGATACTAATACCAGTCGTCCCCGCACACATTGACCCATTGCCAGCCATAGGGCGTCCAGGTCCTGCGCCAGCAGCCGTCGTCGTAATAGTTGGCGTAGACGAAGGGCGCGCCGACGAAGGCGAACCGGTGGAAGCGATGATGCCGGAAGAAGAAGGCGTGGCGTCCGACGAAGGGCCTGCCGTGCCAGGCCGTGCCGGCAAAGCGCGGCCCGAAGGCTGCGCGGGTCGCTAACGGCGCACCGGCAAAGCGTGCCCCGATGGCCGCGCGGGCGGCCATTGGCGCACCTGCGAAACGCGGAGCAAAAGCCGCACGCGCCATCGGCGCGCCGCCGAAGCGGGCGCCGCTGAAATGAGCTCCGCCCATGCCGCCAACCCGCATGCCACCGCCCATGCCACCGACGTGCATGCCGCCACCACCAAAATGCCCGCCACTGAAGCCGCCATGGCCGCCGCCGCCAAAGCCTCCACCGGGACCTCGCGCCAGCACCGGCGAAACGACGGCCACGGTCGCGGCGATCGTCGCCGCGACGAGGCCCGTGAGAAGCCTGTTGCTCATCGAAAAACCCTCCTGTCTTGCGGCGACCTGGCGCGCCGCGAGGAGGATTAGAAGATGAGACGGCGTGCCCGCCTTCAACTTACAAATGCGCCAGATTCTGACGCCGGAGTTAGTTTGGAAGGCTTGTCACACCCGCTTGCCGCCGCTCTTTTCCGCTGCGCGGCGCAATGCCTCGGCCAGCGCGCCGCCACCGGAGGATTCCTGCGGCTTGCGCAGGGCCGATGACGTCATCTTGCTTGGGCTGCGCGTATTGTCGCGCGCCATGCCCGGCGCGTCCTTCTTGGCACCGACCTCGTCGTCGAGCCGCAAGGTCAGCGAGATGCGCTTGCGGGCGACCTCGAAGTCCAGCACCTTCACCTTGACGATGTCGCCGGGCTTCACCACCTCGCGCGGATCCTTGATGAAGGTCTTTGACATCGCCGAGATGTGCACGAGGCCATCCTGGTGCACGCCGATATCGACGAAGGCGCCAAAGGCGGCGACGTTGGTCACCGTGCCCTCCAGGATCATGCCCTTCTGCAGATCCTTGATCTCCTCGACGCCTTCCTTGAACACCGCCGCCTTGAAGGCCGGGCGCGGGTCGCGGCCGGGCTTTTCCAGCTCGCGCAGGATGTCAGTGACGGTCGGCAAACCAAAGGTCTCGTCGACAAAATCCTTCGGCTTGAGGGTACGCACGATCTCGCTGCTGCCGACCAGCGCCTTGATGTCGCTCTTGGTGGCGCTCAGAATCCTGCGCACCACCGGATAGGCTTCCGGATGCACACCGGAGGCGTCGAGCGGGTCCTCGCCGCCGAGGATGCGCAAAAAGCCCGCACACTGCTCGAACGCCTTCGGTCCGAGCCGCGGCACGTCCTTCAGCGCTTTCCGCGACTTGAAGGGGCCGTTGGCGTCGCGATGCTGCACGATGCTCTGCGCGAGGCCCGCGCCGACGCCCGATACCCGCGCCAACAGCGGCGCCGAGGCCGTGTTGACGTCGACGCCGACCGCGTTCACGCAATCCTCGACCACGGCATCGAGCGATTTTGCGAGTTTTGCCTGACCGAGGTCGTGCTGGTACTGGCCGACGCCAATCGCCTTGGGCTCGATCTTGACCAGCTCGGCAAGCGGATCCTGCAAGCGCCGCGCGATCGAGACCGCACCGCGCAGCGTGACGTCGAGCCCGGGCAGTTCCTCCGAGGCGAAGGCCGAGGCCGAATAAACGGAAGCGCCGGCTTCGGACACCACGATCTTGTTCATCTTCAATTCGGGCAGGCGCTTGACGAGCTCGGTTGCGAGCTTGTCGGTCTCGCGCGAGGCGGTGCCGTTGCCGATCGCGATCAGGTCGACGCGATGCTTGATCGCGAGCTTGCCAAGCGTTGCGAGCGACTCATTCCACTGCCGCTGGGGCTCGTGCGGGTAGATCGCGGTGGTATCGACCACCTTGCCGGTCGCATCGATCACGGCGACCTTGACGCCGGTGCGATAGCCGGGATCGAGGCCCATGGTGACGCGGGCGCCGGCGGGCGCCGCGAGCAGGAGGTCGCGCAAGTTCGAAGCGAAGACGCGCACCGCTTCGGTCTCGGCCGCATTCCAGAGACGCATGCGCAAATCGATGTTGAGATGCACCTGGATTTTGGTGCGCCAGGCCCAGCGCACGGTGTCGATCAGCCAGCGATCGGCGGCGCGCTTGAGATCGGTGATGCCAAAGCGCTTCATGATCTTCAGCTCGTACGCGCCCGGTACGCCGGCGGGCGGCGCTTCCGGCTCGGCCTGAATCTGGAGATCGAGGATCTCCTCCTTCTCGCCGCGGAACATCGCCAAGATTCTATGCGACGGCAATTTCGTCAGCGGCTCCGAGAACTCAAAATAGTCGGCGAACTTTTCGCCCTCGGTGTTCTTGCCCTTGCGCACGGTCGAGGCCATGCGCGCATTGGTCCACACGTCCTCGCGCAAGGCGCCGATCAGGTCGGCATCCTCGTCGAACCGTTCGACCAGGATCGCGCGGGCACCATCGAGCGCGGCTGCGGCGTCTGCGACACCCTTCTCGGCGTCGACGAAGGTTTCCGCAAATACCTTCGGATCGGTGTCGGGCTTGGCCAGCAACTGGTCGGCGAGCGGCTCGAGGCCGGCTTCCCTGGCGATCTCCGCCTTGGTACGCCGCTTCGGCTTGAACGGCAGGTAGATGTCCTCCAGGCGCGCCTTGCTGTCGGCGGCCATGATGGAGGCTTCAAGCGCGGCATCGAGCTTACCCTGCTCGCGAATCGATTCGAGGATGGCCTTGCGGCGGTCTTCGAGCTCGCGCAAGTAAGCCAGGCGCTCTTCCAGAGTGCGCAATTGCGCGTCGTCGAGCGCGCCGGTGACCTCCTTGCGATAGCGGGCGATGAAGGGAACGGTCGAGCCTTCGTCGAGCAGCGTCACCGCGGCCTGGACCTGCTCCTCCCGTACACCAAGCTCTTGCGCAATCTTTTGATTGATGTTTGCCACGCGAGAATCCCTCTGTCCAAGCACGCGACGCAACCGAACACCGGCTACGGGGATGCCGCTTATGGACCAACCTCGGCCGATTCATCAAGGTGCGGCGGGGAACCTTCGACAGGGGATTTTATCGCGCAGGCCAAATCCGGTCATCCGCCATCTCGCCACATTTCTTCGTTGACGGCGGGAAACGAGTCCGGATCGTCGTCGTTCCGCACCGCGACGTACGCCTGCGGCCACACATGGTTCGCAAGAAACCATTTAGTATCGCGACGAAACGCTCCTGAAACAGAATAATCTCGAACCGGATGAACGATTTTGAATGTGGGCGCGACCCAAGTCCGATAGCGCTCGCGACCAGCAATGGTGCGTAGTCAAGATTCGAACGGAGATTGAGATGAAGCGTCTTTCTTTTATCACGGGTATCGCCTTGGTCGCATTGAGCGCAGCGGCAGCCTCGGCCGCGGAGCTCCCGAGCTATGAGGTCGCGGGCATGCCGATCTCGACTCATCAGGTCGCGGTGATCGGCGCCGCCAACGTGCAGGAGCAGTCCACAATCGCCTCGCTCAGCGCGGGCGGGATGCCGGCCTCTCCGGCCCAGATCATGGTGTTGTCGTCGCATCATCGGGTCGTGGAGCAGGCCGCGGTGGTTTCCTCCGACACGGTCGGCGTCTCGACGCGCTGACGTAATTCTCCCCCCCTTTTCCCTGAAGCAGCGACAGGAAGGACCGGATGCCAACTGGCATCCGGTCTTTCCACTTTTCCGCGCGCCGCGATATCCACTTCGCTTGAAAACGACCTATCGCGGCAGCCGGCCGCTATGCTTTGATGGCCGCGTCTGAGGCGAGCGATCGCCGATCTCACCGCCTACGACCTCTATCTGCGCTGAGGGACTGACTGCGGCCGCGAGCCGCCCGATCAGAAATCTGTCGCACGCTCAAGGTGGCTGCCGTCGTTCACGGTGAAGGCCATGGCTGCTACCGAGGCCCGGCCGCTTGTATAGACGCGCTGATGCGACAGTATGCAGGCGGCATAATCGGGAACGGCCTCACCCTCGGTCTTGCGGCGCTCCAGTTCGGCCATGGTGACGTTTCGGCACAGCCTTGGCGCAAAGGGCCGCATCCAGCCGTCGCCGTTGCCGCGTCCGACGATGACCAGCATCGATGCCGGCCGCGATCCTTTCCAGCTCACGACACAGGAGCTACCGCGCTGAAGCTGTAGCAATCCGCCGAGGGTCCCGAGGCCGAGCCCCTCCGGCAATGAGGCGCAGCGGTCCGTCGTCCAGTCGCCGTCGCCAAACGCAAGCCAGTTTTGAGGCGCCTTCTTGAAATGCTCCCTCAGCTCCGTCATCAACGACCGGTTCTGCAAGTCGATAGGTTGATCCGGATCCAGCTTGAACGGAAAGCGCGCCAGATCGCCACCCTCAGGGCCGACGACGAACATTCCGTAGACGTAACCGAGTCTCACGAGCTCCGGATGAGTCTCGACCAGCTTGCCGTCGAGCTTGACTTCGGCATAGCGCGCATCGAGCTGGAAGACCGTCGAGACGCGGGCTCCATACTTCTTCTCCATATCGGCCGTGAGCTGGTTGAAATCCGCCATGAGGAAGCTCCGGACCACGGTCGATGCGGATCGGATCGTCTGGGTCGATCGGGGAACGCGCCAGTCCTGCACCAGCTCGCCATAGGCCACGACACCCGCGACCGCGAAGATCGCGGCGATAGCGGCCGTCCATTTCAGCAGGCGTCCCGAAAATTGCACGTGCAGCCCTCGCGCCGATCCGGAGAATGGCGCCGGCCGCGCATTCTGAGGTTGTGCATCAGTGCGGCTTAAGACTTGGTGACTTCGGCACCCGCAATTGCAGCCATGCGCGAAACAGCGCAGCAGCTCTGCACGGGGGCTTTGTTGACTCGACCCCTTGCGAAACTAAGGTGGCGCCGCACGAAAGGGATTGAATCGTATGACTTTGCCGATGAGCTGGACTGAATGGGCGCAGCATGACGGCGTGGGGTTGGCCACACGCGTCAGGAAGGGCGAGTTGAAGCCCGCTGAATTGGCCCGTCAGGCAGCCGCCGGCGTTGCCAAGGTCGATTCCGCGCTGTCCGGCGTGGTCGAGCTGTTCGACGACGTGATCGCCGATCCGGCCAAGGACGGCGCCAACCTCACCGGTCCCTTCGCCGGCCTGCCGTTCCTGATGAAGGATCTCGGCCCGACCATGAAGGGCCGTCTCCAGGAAATGGGTTCGCTCTTGATGCGCGGCAATCGCGCCGCCGCCGATACATTCCTGACGACGAAATTTCGCCAGGCCGGACTGAACCTGATCGGCCGGACGACCACGCCGGAATTCGGCGTGTGCAGCTCGGCCGACAATCCGGCGGTCTACGTCACGCGCAATCCCTGGCACACCGACTACACGACCTGCGGCTCGTCAGCGGGGAGTGCCGCGATGGTCGCGGCCGGTGTGGTGCCGATCGCGCATGCGACCGACGGCGGCGGCTCGATCCGCATTCCCGCCGGCGTCAACGGCAATATCGGTCTGAAGGTCTCGCGCGGCGTGTTCTCGCTGGCGCCGATGATGTCCGATCTCACCGGCCTCGTCTCGATCCAGGGCTGCCAGTCGCGCAGCGTGCGCGACACCGCGGCCTTCGTCGATCATGCGAGAGGGCCCGCGCCCGGCGAGTTCATGCCGTTCTGGACCACCGCGCAGCCCTACACCGAGATGATCAAGCGCGATCCCGGCAAGCTCAGGATCGCGCTGTCGACGCAATGGGGCGACTATCGCGCGACGCCGCACATCGCAGCCGAGCTGGAGAAGACCGGCCGCTTCCTCGAAGGCCTCGGCCATCATGTCGACTTCGCGCTGCCCGAGCTCGACTTCCGTGCCGCGTTCGACGCGCAGACCACCTGCTACATCAGCAATTTTGCGGTGGTGATCTCCAACATGCTGGCAGCGCGCGGACTGGAGCGGCCGCCGGAAGATCTGATCGAGCCGATGAACATCCGGATCTGGGAGGCCGGCCGCCATACGAGCTTCGCCGACCGCGCGCGCATGCAGGCCGTGTTCAACACCACCTCGCGCGCATTCGGCGCCTTCTTCGAGCAATGGGACGTCATCCTGACGCCGGTCACCGCGCTGCCGACGCCGAAGGTCGGCACGAAGGAATATCTGACGATCTCGGACAATCCTGACGTCTATGACTGGTTCGGCAATCTCTGGCGCAACTTTGCCTACACGCCGCTGGCCAATCTCTGCGGCATCCCCGCGATCTCGCTGCCGATGGCAACCCATGAGCACGGCCTGCCGCTCGGCATCCAAGCCATTGCAAAACAGGCCAATGACGGCCTGCTTCTGCAACTGGCCGCGCAGATCGAGCGCGCCATCGACGGCAAGTGGAACGCGGGCCAGAAGCCCAAGGTGCATGTGACGAACGGCTGAGCGCCGCGACACGCGTCAGTTCTTGATCGCGGGAATAGGCTCCGCCTGGATCTGCCCCTGTCCCTGCTGAAACATGGTCAAGGCCTTGTCCAGCGCCTCGCGGAGCGCGGTGGCCGCCGCCGGGCTGCAACGGATGTGGCCGGTCTGGATCACGTCGATCCGGACGCCGGCACCGACGGGCATCAAGAGGTTCGTCGCCAGCTCGATCTGGATCGTGCCGTTGTGATGGCCGAAGCAGGACACGCCGTCGAAATAGACGAACGGCGCGCGCTCGGCGCTCGCCGGCGAAATGGTCACGCCCGCCTGGTTGGTCGTGTCGGGATCTGCCATGAGGGCTCCTTACAGTCTACGAATGGAACGATCTCGTAGCATGGTTGGTTCGCTTCGACCTGTCGAGCATGATCGCTCGGCAAGCCGGGGAAAATGATGGTCACGACTGCCGCGCAAAAAAACCAGCCCTCGCCCGCGCGATTCATGGTCTATGATGATCGCAGCATACCGCGGCGGCGTTGGCATCGGACAATCCGTCGCTTAGGAGAAGCCGTGGAAATCAAGGGAGGCGCTTCATGCTGAGGTCGATCGATCCACTTCTGAATGCGGATGTGCTCTATGCGTTGCGCGCCATGGGCCATGGCGACGACCTCGTGCTTTGCGACACCAATTTCCCGGCCGACTCGGTCGCGCGCCAGACCGTGCTGGGACGGTTGCTCCGCATCGACAACGTCACAGCAGGCCGGGCGGCGCGTGCGATCCTGTCGGTGCTGCCGCTCGACAGCTTTGTCGACACGCCGGCGTCACGCATGGAAATCGTCGGCCAGCCCGACGAGATCCCTCCCGTGCAGACAGAGGTGCAAGCCGAGGTCGACGCCGCGCAAGGCCGCGCTTTTCCGATGGGGTCGGTCGAGCGATTTGCCTTTTATGAGATCGCGAAGAAATCCTATTGCGTGATCCAGACCGGCGAACGGCGCTTCTATGGCTGCTTCATCTTCAAGAAGGGCGTCATTCCGCCCGACGCAACGTAAAGCGCGATGGCTTTAGGTCGAATCGTCATCGCGCTTTAGCTCTTTGTTTGAGCCGCTGCGCACTTTTCCGGATCATGCTTTAGCTCAATCAAGTCAGCATGATCCGACCGGCTGCGACGATGAACGCGAGATGCTTCCGCATGACCATATGACATCCAGACGACGGCAATCCCCGGATCCCAAATCGTTCATCATTCGCTGCGAGATGATCTGCGCTGCACATTGTCCAGGCTGACGCTCATCTCGCAGCGCGGGACTACAAGACTCCCCTCACCGATTTCGCGGCCGACGCCTGCGCCGGCTTCAACTCCGCGTGCATTCGTTGACATTGATTTGCGCCGTTGCATACTCGCGGCGGCCTCTGTCACCACCTCTACGACATACGGGTCCCACGTCTCCATGGTGCTCAGTCGCCCAAAACTTGACATGAACAACGTCAACATAGGGAGGGTTTCATGGTGAAACAGCAAGAGCACGATCAGCATCCCGCACTGCGGCCGAACCGGCGCTCGGTGCTGAAGGGAGCTGCCAGCGCTGCCGCCCTGGGTACGACCGGGGCGCTCGGCACGTTCTCCGAACTCGCATTGGCGCAGGCCAATCTGCGCGCCCAGATCACGCAAATTCCAGGTGTCGGCAAGGGCGCCCCGACCGACGCCGACTGGCAGAAGGTCGGCGAGCTTTGCCTTGGCCCGACCAAGGCGAGCGTCAAGGAGGGAGAGTTCAAGGGCGTCGAACTCTCCTTCATGGGATTGAACAACCAGAACCTGCACAATCTACTCTTCCGCGGCTTCCTGAAGCCATGGGAGGCCTATACGGGCGCGAAAATTTCCTGGATCGATCTCGCCCAGGCCGACTACAACCCGCGTTTGCAACAGGCGATCGCCACCGGCACAGTCGACTTCGACATTCTCGAGATGGGCGCGCCGTTCGAAGGCGATGTCTGCGGCAAGCGCCTGGCGTCGGAAATGCCGGACTGGGTCAAAAAGCAGATCGATATCGATGACTATGTCGATTATTTGAAGCCGCCGGTCGGCACCTGGAACGGCAAGACCTATCGCGTCACGATCGACGGCGACTGTCACAACTTCAACTACCGGACCGACGTCTTCTCCGACCCGGCTCTCGCCAAGGCCTGGAAGGACGCGGGCAATTCAACCGAATGGGGCGTGCCCAAGACCTGGCAGCAGGTCCAGGCGGTGACGAAATTCCTCAAGGGCAAGAAGATCAAGAACCAGAACGCATTCGGCTATCTCGATGCGCCAAAGCCCTGGGGCGGGTTCGGCTTCTATTTCCTTGGCAGCCGCGCCTCGGCTTACGCCAAACATCCCGACGACAAGGCGTGGCTGTTCGACGTGGAGACGATGAAGCCGCGCATCAACAATCCGGCCTGGGTGCGCGCCATCCAGGACGTGATCGACGCGCTACCCTTCGAGCCCGCCGATCAGCTCAACGCCGATCCGAACACCACCGGCTTCCAGCAGTTCCTGGCCGGCACCGGCTCGATGATCCCCTGGTGGGGTGACATCGGCCAGGTGGCGAAGGCGAGCGACACCTCGGTCATCGGCGATGTCGTCGGCTTCGATATCCTGCCAGGCTCGGACGATGTCTACAATTCCAAGACCGGCCAATGGGACAAGCTCGCGAGCGGCCCGAACCATGCCCCGAACTGCGCCTATCTCGGCTGGGGCGTCTATGTGATGGCAAGGGTCAATGGCGACGAGAAAAAGCACAAGGCGGCCTGGAGCGCGGCCGCGCATCTCGGCGGCAAGGACCTGTCGCTCTGGATGGTGATGTATCCCTCGGGCTTCCAGGCCCACCGCACCAGCCATTTCCAGTTCGACGAGTGGGTGGCCGCAGGCTACGACCGGAAGTACATCACCTCCTATCTGAACTCGCAGCTCGCCTCCTACAATCATCCGAACCGCGCGGTCGAGCCGCGTATCCCCGGCATCTTCCAGTACTACAGCATTGCGGAAGACGAACTGACCAAGATCTTCGCCGGCAAGGTTGATGCGCAAACCGGCGCGAACAACATTGCCGCGGCCTGGGAAAAGCTGACCGACCAGATCGGCCGCGAGAGGCAGATCGGGCTCTACAAGGCGTCTCTCGGCGCGTAGCTTCCCGAATTCCGCGAGACCATCGATCCTCGGCTGGCGCCGTTTCAGACGCCAGCCGAAAACTTGCCCCGCGGCAGAATCCGAGTTGATAATCGGCAGAGTTCGATCCTGATGCAGAGTCCAACACCGGTGACGGATAACCTGCCCAACAAGGCGCCACCGCGGGCGGCGATTAGCCGGAAGACCGCGGGCCGGACACTTGTCGTGCTGGCGTCGCTGGGACTCCTGCTCGTGCTCGTCGTCCAGGTCCTGCATACGACCGGCAGGATCTCAGCAGGGTTTTCCGATTGGCGCCCGATCCTCGCGGCCTATCTGATCTGGGCAGTCGCGATCTGCGGGGCACAGGTCCTGATCCGGGGCGAGCGCGGCCTGCGCGCGCTGTTTCTGCTGCCGGCGATCTTCTTCACCATTGCGGTCGTGATCTTTCCGACGATTTTCGGGATCTACATCGCGTCGCTCGATTGGAACCTCAGCTCGGTGGAAGGGCCGCGCTTCAGCGGCCTCGGCAATCTCGTCGGAATGCTGAACGATGCCTACTACTGGAACGCGCTCGGCAACATGATCTTCTACACCGTCGCCGTGCTTGGCGAGTACGCCATTGCGTTCGGCCTCGCGCTGCTCCTGAGCGCCGAGATCCGCGGAAGGAAGTTCTTTCGCGTCGTCTTCCTGCTGCCGATGATGCTCAGTCCAGTCGCCGTGAGCTGGATGATCGGCAAGTCGCTGATGGAATACCGTTTCGGCCCGGCGGCCACGCTGGCGCGCTATCTCGGATGGGACAATCCGGCCTTCTTTGCGTCGCCCTGGATGGCGCGGTTGAGCATCCAGGCGATGGACGCCTGGGTTTCGATCCCCTTCATCATGATCATCCTGCTCGCAGGCCTCCAGGCGATGCCGAAGGAGGTGCAGGAAGCGGCGAAGGTCGATGGCGCGAATTCGTGGCAGTCGTTCTGGCACGTGACCTTTCCAATCATGCTGCCGGTCAGCATCACGGTCCTCATCATCCGCATCATCTTCAAGCTGAAGCTCGCCGACATCGTCATCAACGTCACCGCCGGAGGGCCCGGCGGCGCCACCGACACGGTGTCGAGCTTCATCTATCGCGTGTACCGCGACCGCTCGAATGTCGGATACGGTACGGCGCTCGCGATGGTCTATCTCCTGATGATCATCGTCTTCCTGACCCTGCTGATGCGCCTATCCAAGCGCTGGACGCAGAAGGTCGTGTAGGAGCTTCGGAGGGGAGTTGCGCGATTGACCCTGTCGACACCGGCAAAGCCCATCCGAAGGCACCCCGTGGGGCCGCGCGCCAAGCGGATGCTGAGCCGCGCGCTGATCTACGCGGCGTTGCTGCTCTGGACGTTCGTCTGCCTGTTTCCGATCTATTGGACCGTCACGACGTCGTTCAAATCGGCCGTCGATGTGACGCAAGCCCACCTGATTCCCTGGCTTGATTTTCAACCGGACTGGAAAGGATGGCGCTCGCTTGGCCTGTCGCCGGATACGCTGTTCGGGACCTCCACGGCCCGCTCCGAATTTGTGAACCGGTTCGTCAACAGTATCATCACCTCGGTCGGCGCCTCGCTGCTGGCACTGATCCTCGGCTCGCTCGCGGCTTACGGCTTGAGCCGTTTTCGCTACAAATTCGCATGGATGCGCAACGACGATATCCTGTTCTTCTTCATGTCGCAGCTGATCCTGCCGCCGGTCGTGCTCGCACTGCCGTTCCTCGTCCTCTACAAGGCACTGACGCTGCTCGACACGCGATTTGGCCTGGTCATGCTCTACACCTTGACGGTCTTGCCGATCGTCATCTGGATCATGCGGGATCAATTCAATTCGATACCAATCGAGCTCGATGAAGCCGCTTTCGTGGACGGCCTTTCGACCTGGGGCGCATTCCTGCGCATCATCCTGCCACTTGCCGTTCCCGGAATGGTGGCCGCCTTCATCCTCTCGCTTGTGCTGTGCTGGAACGAATACTTTTTCGCGGCGCTGCTCACGAGTACCGACGCGAAGACGCTGCCGGTCATGGTAGCAAGCCAGACCGGCTCGCAGGGCATCAACTGGTGGTCGATGGCGGCACTGTCCACCGCGGCGATTGCCCCGCTCGTCCTTGTCGGAATTTTCCTTGAACGCTACATCGTCAGTGGCTTGACGACGGGCGCAGGAAAGTAGGCCTCTCAACGTTCCGTGACCTGCCTTGGGAGGCGCGCGATCCTTTGCGCGCGTCGGGCCACTGGTCTAAAACGGTGCCATGTCCAAATCGCAAAACACCGTGCTACCGTTTGAAGAGCTGGCCGAAGCCATCAGGGGCCGCCGCTCGGTCTATGGCCAGATCAGCGGCTTGCAGCTCGACCGCGCTGCACCTGGCGAGGCCTGGTCGAGCCTGCCCTATCGCCCCGTCTTCGTCGGCGACACCCAGACCGGCGTCCTGCATGGCGGCGTCGTCACCGCGATGCTCGACGAGAGCTGCGGCCTGGCGGTGCAGCTCGCGCTCGACGGCACGCGCGCGATCGCGACGCTCGATTTGCGCATCGACTACCAGAAGCCCGCGACGCCCGGCCTCGACATCAAGGCGCATTCGATCTGCTACCGCACCACCCGGTCGATCGCCTTCGTGCGCTCCACCGCCTATCAGGAGTCAGAGGACGACCCGGTTGCCACCGCGACCGCCTGCTTCATGATCGGCGCCAACCGTACCAACATGCTGATGGACCGGCCGGGCGGCGATCACGCCATTCCGACGCTGGACGCGCCGGAGGATCCGGGGAGTCCCTTCGCCAACAGCCCGTTCGCGCGCTGCCTCGGCATCCGCATCGTGGATGACGGCACGCTGATGATGCCGTTTTCGCCAAAGATCATCGGCAATCCGATCCTGCCGGCGATCCATGGCGGCATGACCGGCGCGTTTCTCGAGACCACGGCGATCGTCGGCCTGACGCGCGAGCTCGGCGTGTCGGCACCGCCGAAACCGATCGGCCTCACCGTCAATTATCTGCGCTCCGGCCGCGCGCTCGACAGTTTTGCCAACGTGTCGATCGTCAAGCAGGGCCGCCGCATCGTCGCCTTCGAGGCGCGGGCCTGGCAGGACGATCGCGACAAGCCGATCGCCTCCGCATTCGGCCACTTCATGCTGCGGCCGACGCCGGGCGTGGAGGAGGAATAGGCGGATTGGGGCTTGACGGCCGCGGCTGCCGCAACAACGATACCGTGTTCCCTGCGAAAGGTACCGCGGTGCGGCATCCCATCGACATCATCGCCATGTTCGCCGCCATCTGGCTGTTGGCGTCCATGGTGCTGGATGCAGTAACCCCGAAGGAATTGACGGCGGTCATGATCGGGATTGCAATCGGGCCTGCCGTCGTCATCACCGCGGTCTTCTATTATCTGCGCTTTCCGCGGATGGATTTCGCGGTGCTGTTCGCCGCGCTCTGGCTGATCTCGGACATCGCCATCGCGTTCATCTCGCCAAAGCCATTGCCGGGCTTCCTCATCATTCTCGGCTTCGTGCCGGCCCTGCTGGTCGGCGTGGTGCTGCACTGGCACCGCTTCGCGCGCCGGCACGAACGGCTGGTCTGGCCGTCGGCACGGCGAAGCTGACGAGCTCTCTCTAGTTACCCCCAAGAGCCTGGTCGTATGCTTCGATCGTCGCCTTGGCGCGCGCTGCGACGTCGGCGGCCGTCATGCCGGGCTTGTAAAGGCTCGAGCCCATGCCGAACGCGTGGACACCGACCTTCATATACTCGGCGAAATTTTTCTCGGAGATGCCGCCCACGGCAGCGACCACCGTGGTGGGGGCAAGCACGGCGCGGATCGCCGAAATGCCGGAGGATCCGAGCACGCTCGCCGGAAAGAATTTTAGGCTCGAGGCGCCCGACCTTGCGGCCAGCAGCGCTTCCGTCGGCGTGAACACACCGGGCATCGTCACCATGCCGTGCTTGCCGGCGCGCGCGATCACCTGCGGATCGACATTCGGAGCGACCAGAAGCCTGCCGCCGACATCATGAAGGCGGTCGACATCGTCGGTCGAGAGCACGGTGCCCGCACCGACGAGGACGCCGGCCGGCGCGCGCTTGACGGCGTTTGCGATCGAGCGGAACGGGTCGGGTGAGTTGAGCGGAATCTCGATCGCGGTCATGCCGGCCGCGATCAGCACATCCACGATGCCATCGGCCTCGTCGGGCTTCACGCCGCGCAGGATCGCGACCAGCGGTCGCTTCATCGGCGGGAACGGAACGCTCATGAAAGGATCCCCTTATCGTGTCCAGATGGCGAGCGCCGCCATGGAAAGCCCGCGGCGGACGGCTTCATCGGCGTCGACGACGCGGACCGTCGCCGACAATGTCTCAATTGCCGATCGGTAGCGCGCCGCGAGTTGACCCGACGCAATCAATGTCACGGCAGCACCGCGCGCGGCGGGAAGCTCCGCGGCCATCTCCAGCCCGATCAGCGTGCCGGAAATAGTCTCGCGCGCCGCGGCCGCCGTTCCTCCGAACAGGAGTTGCCGTGACCGCACCCGGAACAGCAGATTGGCGGCCTGCGCCGGTGCCTCGAAGGCCGCGACCAGCGCCGCATTGAAAGCTTCGCGGTCCTCCGCTTCGCCGGCTCCGTTGACGGCATGCGACAAGATCGTCTCGCGCGAGATGGCGCTGAAGAGCTCGCCGGTCATGAAGGTGGCGAAGCGCGCCACGGTGCCGCCGCGTACCGTCACCCATTTCGAATGCGTGCCGGGCATGCAGACCAGCGCGTCACCTGTGGCGTCCAGACCGAGCGCACCGAGCAACTGCGTTTCCTCGCCGCGCATCACGTCAGGCGCGCCTGTCTCACGCTGCGCGATGCCGGGCAGGATGCGGATATCGCGGGACTGGCCGGGAATGGAAACGGCGCCTTCCAGGATCGCCGCGAGACGCGCCGGCGTATCAATGTAGCCGGCCTCGACCCAGCCCTGTCGCGCGCCGGCCATACCGCAGATCAGCACGGGCAGATCGGGGCCAGCACCGACGGCATCGAGATGCGATTGCAGCACGGCGGCGAAACCGGTCTTGGCCGCGGCCGTCATGCCCTCATCGCTACGCCGCTCAGCGGTGATGTTACCGCCGCGGTCGATCAGCCAAAGCCGAAAGCTGCTGGTGCCCCAATCTACCGCGACATAGGCCGGCTCGCTCATCTCAATCGCTACCTTCGCATCCATCTTCGCACCGCCCGTCTCACCGGCAAGACATGTGTTGCGACGCTTGAGACGATCGTGGGCGCGCGCCTGTCGAGATACCGGCTATTGCCGGCTCAAACCAGCCCTTTCTCCACCCCTTGCCGCTCTTCAGACGCTGGCACACCGCTTGCTCCATGGCCGGAACCGCGCATCCAAGACGCGACCGCAAAGCAGCAACGAAAGAGAGGAAGCACCATGCAGATCGGCTACTTCACGATGCCTTCGCATCCGCCGGAGTGCGGCTTGAAGGAAGGGAACGACTGGGACCTGCAAACCATGCGCTGGCTCGACGAGCTCGGCTACCAGGAAGCCTGGATCGGCGAACATCACACCGCGCCCTGGGAGCCCAATCCGACGCCGGATCTCCTGATCGCGCAGGCACTGCTGCAGACCAAGAACATCCGCATCGGACCCGGCGGCTTCCTGTTGCCCTATCACCATCCGGCCGAACTCGCCAACCGCGTCGCGATGCTCGACCATCTCTCCGAGGGGCGCCTCAACTTCGGCGTCGCGGCCTCGGGCCTGCCGAGCGACTGGGCGATGTTCAATGTCGACGGCATGAGCGGCCAGAACCGCGACATGACCCGCGAGGCGCTGGAGATCATTTTGAAACTGTGGTCCGAGCCGGCCCCGTTCACCCACAAGGGCAAGTACTGGACGGTGACCAAGCCGGATACGATGTTCGATTTCCTCAAGCCCCACATCAAGCCGGTGCAGGCGCCGCATCCGCCGATCGGCGTCGCCGGGCTCTCGAAGAACTCTGACACGCTGAAACTTGCCGGCGAGCGCGGCTTCATTCCGATGAGCCTGAACCTCAATCCGGCCTATGTCGGCAGCCATTGGGATTCCGTGGAGATCGGCGCCGCCAAGACCGGACGCAAGCCGAACCGGCAGGACTGGCGATTGGTGCGCGAGGTCTTCGTCGCCGACACCGATGAAGAGGCCTGGAAGCTCTCGACCGGCGACATGATGGGCCGGATGATGAGCGAATACTTCTTGCCGCTGCTCGGCCATTTCGGCTTCAAGGACTATCTGAAGCACGCGCCCGACGTGCCCGACAGCGACGTCACCGTCGAATATTGCGCACGGCGGAACTGGATCATCGGCTCGCCGTCGACGGTCGCCGAGAAGATCGAGAAGATCTACGACGAGGTCGGCGGCTTCGGCGTGCTGCTGGTGTTCGGCTTCGACTACAAGCACAAACCGCAGGCGTGGCGACATTCGCTGGAACTGCTCAAGAACGAGGTGATGCCGCGGCTGAAGCATCTCGACGCAACGCGCAAGGCAGCCTGATGTCATCGCTCCCATTCCAAGGGAGCGGTGCCCAAAGCGCGGGTGAGGGATTACGGTTCCAGGCAAACCAAGTCCCTCACCCGGATCGCCAGGCGATCCCGGGTCTTTCAAGAGACCAGCGCATGAGCATCGACCCATCGAGTTTCAAGCAGGCCATGCGGCAATGCGCGGGCGCGGTCGCGCTGGTGACGGTCGGCGCCGAGCACGGCAAGCGTACCGGGCTGACCGTGACCTCGGCCTGCTCGCTGTCGGATAGCCCGCCCTCGCTGATCGTCTGCGTCAACCGCAACGCCAGCGCGCATGCGCGGATCCGCGAGGAAGGCGCCTTCGCCATCAACTTCCTCAGCGAGGAGCACGCGATGCTGGCGCTGACCTTCAGCGGGCAAAAGGGCGTCAATGGCGACGACCGTTTTGCCTTCGGTCAATGGACGACGGCCGCGACCGGCGCGCCGGTGCTGCAGGACGCAGTCGCCACATTCGACTGCGCGCTTGCGCAGGAGTTCGAGACCAAGACGCATTCGATCTTTGTCGGCGAAGTGCGCGGCGTTTCGCACTCCGCCGAGGCAACGCCGCTCGTGTATCTGCGCAGCGGTTTTCATACCCCGCGCGAGATGCGCGAGACCGTGTCAGTCGGCGATCTCGATTCGCGGCATCTGAGCTGGACGGATTTTTCGTGAGGCATATCTCTTCCTTCTCCCCTTGTGGGAGAAGGTGGCGCGAGCTACTGCCCCGGCTCGATCTTCAACAGCTTGATCTTGCGATAGAGCGTGGCGCGGCTGAGCTTGAGGGCGCGCGCGGCTTCCGTTACGCGGCCGCCATGCTTGCGCAAGGCTTCGATGATCGTCGCGCGTTCGGCCGAGAGCAGATCCGGCTCCTCGGCGCGGCCGCCGAACGGCGGCAGGTCGAGATCGGCATCGGCGATCACGCCATCCTCGGCCGTGCAACCGGCAAGCCGCAGCACGTGACGAAGCTGCCGCATGTTGCCGGGGAAGGGATAGGCAAGCAGCAACGACCACGCTTCAGGCGAGAGCTGGCAGTTTGGCGCCTCCTCGCGCGCGATATCGCGGATCAATTCGGCCTTGTCGGCGCGCTCGCGCAGCGCCGGCAATTTCACTTCCATGCCGCGCAGGCGGAAATAGAGATCGGCGCGGAAGGCGCCCTCTTCCGCCATGCGGCCGAGATCGCGATGAGTCGCGCTGATGAGGCGGATGTCGACGGGCACGGGCTTGAGCGCGCCGAGCGGCCAGACCTCGCGGTTCTCCAGCACGCGCAACAGGCGCGTCTGCAGCGCAATCGGCATGTCGCCGATCTCGTCCAGGAACAGCGTGCCGCCATCGGCCTGCACGATCAGGCCCCTTGAGCCGTCGCGCCGCGCGCCGGTGAAGGCGCCGGCCTCGTAGCCGAACAGTTCGGCATCGATCAGGCTCTCCGGCATCGCCGCGCAGTTCAGCGCGACATAGTGATTGCGGGTGCGGTTGCTCGCGGCATGGATGGCGCGCGCGAACACGTCCTTGCCGACACCGGTCTCGCCGTGCAGCAGGATCGGCAGATTGTGATCGCCGATGCGCGCGAGCCGCTTCACACTTTTGATCAGGCCGGGGTCGGCGCCTGCGAGCCGGTGCAGGCCGTCAAACCGGCCGACCGGGACATCTCGGCGCGCGACCGGCGGACGACGCGTGCGCCTAGTGTGCAGCGGTGGCGCAACATGTCCCTGCCCCATCGGACTGCCGTCGGCGCGTTGCAGCTCGATCGTATCGTCCGCGCCGCTGCCGGCTTGCATGTAGCGCGACAGATCGATGCCTGAAGCGATCATGCCGTCGGTGAGGCCCAGCATCATGCGCGCCGAACGGCAGGCGCCGACCACCCGGCGGTCGTCGTCATAGGCAATCAACCCGCTGCCACCGTCCCCCGGCACGGTCGCGATCCAGGCGTTGCGGAAATGATTGCGGAAGATGGTGCCCTCGATGCGGCGCGTCGCCTCCATCGTCACTGCGAGCGCGAGCTGATGCGCGGCGCGGCTGAGATCGTCACGGCAAGAGGTGATGTTCACGGCGCCCGCAAGCCGCCCGCCCGCGTCGAACAACGGCGTGACTGCGCAGGAGAAGATGCCCCACTGCTCGCGAAAATGCTCGTCGCGATGCACCAGGATCGGCTTCTGCTCGGCAAGCGCCGTGCCAAGCCCGTTGGTGCCTTCGAAGGATTCGGAGAAATTGGATCCGGTATAGACCTTCCAGCGCAGAAAGATGTCGGCGTCGGCCGCGCCCGGCAGGCGGCTGAGCAGCATGGTCGCGTTGGAATCGGCGAGATTGACGCAATAGCCGGCCTCGCGCAGCACGCGCGCCAAATCTTCGAGCTCGGGCGTGGCAAGCCGGATCAGCTCCTCCATCGGCTCGGCGACATGCCGCACCTCGGCCTCAGTCAACGTCTGCGGCGGGCCCTGGCGGGCCGGGTCGAGCTTATGGTTGATCAGGCAGCGCCGCCAGGACGTCGCGATGCGCGAGCCGGCATCGACGTCGGTCACCTCACTGGCGACGGACAAAACACGGGCGACATGGTTCGAGGCCGCGAGGCTGGCCATCCCGTACGTCTCCACCCTGAATTATTGTGCAAAGTCTGGCACCGCAGGCTGGGATGTCAATCGGGAACCGGTCTCCTCGTCATTCCGGGGCGATGCGAAGCATCGAACCCGGAATCTCGAGATTCCGGGTTCGCGCTACCGCGCGACCCGGAATGACAACGCAATAGCATCTCACCAGGTGTCGACGCAGGGGCGCTTCTTCGCCGTCCGCGCCAGTGGTTTTGGCACCGAGCGCAGGCCGGCCATGATCCAGCGGCGGGTCTCGGAGGGATCGATGACGTTGTCGATCTCGAACACCGAGGCGATCGAGACGGCCTTGCCGTTGGCGTAGAGCTCGGCGACCTTGTTGCGATAATAGGTCTCGCGCTCGACGGGGTCGGCGATCGCCTCCATCTCCTTGCGGAAGCCAAGCCGCACATAGCCTTCCAGGCCCATGCCGCCGAACTCGCCGGTCGGCCAGGCCGCGGTGAAGAAGGAGGCGTGGAAGCCGCCGCCGATCATCGACTGCGCGCCGAGGCCATAGCCCTTGCGCAAGACGATGCCGAACAGCGGCACGGTGAGGCTCGCGCCGGTGACGAACATGCGCGCGACGTGGCGCACGATCGCGGTCTTCTCGGCTTCGGGGCCGACCATGAAGCCCGGCGTGTCGCAGAGCGAGACGATCGGGATGTCGAAGGCATCGCAGAGCTGGAGGAAGCGCGCGGCCTTGTCGCCGGCGTCGGCGTCGATCGCGCCGCCGAGATGGCGCGGGTTGTTGGCGATCAGGCCAAAGGGCTTGCCTTCGATGCGGATGAAGGCGGTGATCATGCCGACGCCGTAGTCGCGGCGGATCTCGAGCACGGAGTCCGTGTCCGCGAGCAAATCGATCACGCTGCGGATGTCGTAGACGCGCAAGCGGTTCTCGGGGATCGCGCGGCGCAGCAGGCGCTGGTCAGGCGCCTTCCACTCAGGTACGGCGCCCTGGAAGTAAGACAGATACTTTTGCGCAACGCGCGTCGCCTCTTCCTCGTCCTCGACGAGGATATCGACGACGCCGTTCGGTGACTGGAATGAGACCGGGCCGACCTCGGCCGGATGATAGACGCCGAGGCCTCCGCCTTCGATCATGGCGGGGCCGCCCATGCCGATCGAGGCGTTCTTGGTGGCGATGATGACGTCGCAGCAGCCGAGCATTGCGGCATTGCCGGCGAAGCAATAGCCGGAGACGATGCCGACCACCGGCACGAGGCCCGAGAGTTTTGCGAACTGCACGAAGGACGGGCCGTCGAGGCCGGTCATGCCCAGCCGATCGGTATCGCCCGGGCGGCCGCCGCCGCCTTCGGCATAGAACACCAGGGGGATGCGCCACTGCTCCGCCAGCGTCAGCATGCGGTCGATCTTCTTGTGGTTCATGTGCCCTTGCGTGCCCGCGAGCACGGTGTAGTCGTAGGCGACCACCATGCAGCGCGCGCCGTCCGGGCCGAACGCCTCGGCATTGACCGTGGCCACACCCATGATGAGCCCATCGGCCGGCGTGTTCTTGATGAGGTCGTCGAGCTTGCGGCGTCGGCGCTGCGCCGCAATCGCGAGGCTGCCATACTCCATGAACGAGCCGTCATCGACGAGCTGCGCGACGTTCTCGCGCGCGGTGCGCTGATTGGTGTTGCGGCGGCGCTCGACGGAGGCCGGGCGGTTCTCGTCCAGCGTATTGGCCTGGCGCGCGATCAGCTCGGCAAGATCCGGGCGGATGTGGTTGAGATCGATGTCGGCTTCCTGCGACGTGGTGTCGGCAGCGACGTCCAGCGGCTCGAGATAGAGGATCGGCTCGCCGTGCATCAGGGTGACGCCGTCGCCCGCAACGAGCTTCATCACCCGGCCGCCCTGCTCGGCCATGACGAGATGCTCCATCTTCATGGACTCGATCACGGCCAGTTGCTGGCCGGGCCGCACGATCTCGCCCTCGGCGACCTGGACTGTGACCACCGTCCCCTGGAGGGGAGCTGCCACCATCACCGCGCCTTCCGGCACGACCTGTGCGACCGGCTTCGCCGCGCCATGCTCGCCGGCGTGGTCAGTGGCAGCGAAGAACAGCGGCCGCGCGGCGCCGTCGGCGGCTTCGACCAGCTTTGCGATGTTGCGATCGATGAAGTCGGTCGCGATGCGGTTGGTTCTGAAGTCGGGATGGGCGAGCACCGCCTGGAGGAAGGCGATGTTGGTGACGACGCCGTCGATCCGAAACTCGCGAAGCGCGCGCGAGGCTTTTGCGACGACGTCGTGCCAGGCCTCGCTCGGCGTGTGCACGATGACTTTTGCGAGCAAGGAGTCGAAGGCAGCGCTGGTCTTGTAACCGGCATAACCAAAGCTATCGACGCGCACGCCGGGCCCTGACGGCGGTTCGAACACCGCGAGCACGCCGCCGGTCGGATGCGTCGCGCCTGTCTCGTCCAGCGTCTCCATGTTGACGCGGAGCTGCATGGCATAGCCGCGCGGTCTTGGGATGGACGACTGCGCGAGGCCAAGCGAGGCCAGTGTAGCGCCCGAGGCGACCGCGAGCTGGGCGCGGACGAGATCGACCCCGAGCACCGCTTCGGTCACGGTGTGCTCGACCTGCAACCGCGGATTGGCCTCGATGAAGGCAAAACTCTCCTCGGCCGCGCCGTCGACCAGGAATTCAAAGGTGCCGAGATTGTCATAGGCCGCCGCGGTCGCAAGCTGCTTCGCCGCCTCGATGATGCGGCCGCGCAAGGGTTCGCTGAGCGAGGGGCTCGGCGCCACCTCGACCAGCTTCTGGTGACGGCGCTGGATGGTGCATTCGCGCTCCCAGAGATGGCTGATCGCGCCATGACGGTCGCCGATGATCTGCACCTCGATGTGGCGCGCCTTCCGGATCAGGCGCTCGGCATAGACACCCTCATAACCGAACGCAGCCTTGGCCTCCGACTGGCAGCGCGCATAGGCCTCTGCGAGATCCGATGCCTTCTCCACGATCCGCATGCCGCGGCCGCCGCCGCCTGCCATCGCCTTGATGACGATGGCGGCACT
Organism: Bradyrhizobium arachidis; assembly: GCF_024758505.1. Taxonomy (NCBI): domain Bacteria; kingdom Pseudomonadati; phylum Pseudomonadota; class Alphaproteobacteria; order Hyphomicrobiales; family Nitrobacteraceae; genus Bradyrhizobium; species Bradyrhizobium arachidis. The sequence continues at coordinate 8,336,879 of NZ_CP077970.1, forward strand.
CTTGCCGAGGGATTCGAAGAACGCCTTGATCTCCTCGAGCGACGACGGACCGGAGGTGCCCGCGATGATCGGCACGCCGCAACGTTTTGCCAATTGCCGTGCCGCGACCTTGTCGCCGAACAGTTCGAGCGCGGCGACCTTCGGCCCGACGAACGCGATGCCCTGCGCGGCGCAGGCCCTGGCGAAGTCGGCGTTCTCGCTGAGGAAGCCATAGCCGGGATGCACGGCATCGCAGCCGGCGACTTTCGCCGTCTTCACCACGCTCTCGATATCGAGATAGGCCCGCGCACCGCGGCCCGGAATTTCGACCGCTTCATCGGCGACGCGGACATGCAGCGACAGCGCGTCATCAGCGGGATGGATCGCGACCGTGGTGATGCTGCCGTCTGCCGCGGCACGCGCGATACGGATGGCGATCTCGCCGCGATTGGCGATCAGAAGCTTTTTGAACGACATTGAGCGGTCTCCATTCGCCACAGGTTTTGCGGCGGACGCATGGAGACGTCAACTTCTGTCGAGCGCTGAGTCAAGGGAAACGGCTGTCGCGGCGCGTGCCGATGCCGCGAGCCGGAATATGAGCCCAGGCGGCAGTGTCACGCCGGCACGATCACCTTGCCGATCGGCCACAGCGCGATGCCGGCGAGCTTCAGATGCGCCCAGGCGAAGGGAATACCGATGATGGTCACCGCAAGGACGATCGCAGTGAGCACATGCCCGATCGCGAGCCACCAGCCGGCCAGCACGAACCAGATCAGATTGCCGATCACGCCGAGCGGGCCGGTCCCGATGTCGCTCTGGCCGGTGAGTTCGTCACGGCGCACCGCCCTGGAGCCGAACGGCAGCAGCGTGTACACGGCGATGTTGAACGCGGCACGCGCCCACGGCAGGCCGATGATGGTGACGGCCATGATGACGGCGGCAACCAGCCAGCCGAACGCCATCCACGCGCCGCCGATCAAAATCCAGAGGATGTTCAGGAGGATGGAAACAGGCTGCATGGCAAAACCCCTTGGGCGCGTCGGGAAGCTCCACCCTATTTAGGTGGCGCTTGCCCGACACGGTAGGTGTTGCCCTAACTCTCGTCAGGCCGCCCGCACGCCGGCGACGAAGGCGGTGACTTCGTCCTGCAGCGATTGCAGCTTGTGGGTCAGGCGGCCGCTCGATTGCAGCACCTGGCCTGCGGCCTGGCCGGTCTCCGAGGTGGCGTCGGTCACGCCGGCGATGTTCTGCGAGACCTGGTTGGTGCCGGAGGCGGCATCCTGCACGCTGCGGGCGATCGCCTGCGTGGCGGCGCCCTGCTCCTCGACCGCGGCGGCGATCGAGGAGGAGATCTCGTTGACCTCCATGATGGTGTTGCGGATGTTCTGGATGTTGCCGACGACCTGCTGCGTCTCGCCCTGGATCGCCGTGATCTGCGCGCTGATCTCGTCGGTCGCCTTGGCGGTCTGGCTGGCCAGCGACTTCACTTCACTTGCAACCACCGCAAAGCCCTTGCCTGCCTCGCCCGCGCGCGCCGCTTCGATGGTGGCATTGAGCGCGAGCAGATTGGTCTGCGAGGCGATCTGGTTGATGAGGTCGATGACCTCGCCGATCTTGTGCGCGGCCCGCGCAAGACCCTCGACGGTCTCGTTGGTGCGCTGGCCGTCGGCGGCCGCCTTGTCCGCCACATGGGCTGCCTGCGCGACGCGCTGGCTGATCTCTGATATCGACGATGACAACTGCCCGGCCGCAGACGCGACCGTCTGCACGTCGCCCGAGGCCTGCTGGCAGGCGGTGGCGACAAAACTCGCGCGCTCGGTCGCCTTGTTCGCGGTCTCCGACATGCCTTGCGCGGCCTGCTGCATCTCGCGCGCCTCGACGAAGACGTCGCGGACCACGGCCTGCACGCTCGCCTCGAACTTGCCGGCGAGATCGACCATCACGCGGCGCTTCTCGGCATCGGCCTGCCGCTTCATCTCTTCCTGCTCGGCATGCATCTGGCGCACCGCCGACGCATTGTCCTTGAACACGGCGAGCGCCTTGGCGAGGCCGCCGATTTCGTCGCGGCGGTTGGTATAGGGCACGTCGAACGCGGCATCGCCCGAGGCAAGCCGCTCGGTGAGGTCAGTGATCCGGGCGAGCGGGCGGGTGACGCCGCGGCCGATCAGGAACGAACTGATGAGCACGAGCGCGAGCACGCCGAGGCAGAGCCAGGCGAAGGTCATCGCGGTCTGGCGGAACACGGCATCGACGTCGTCGAGATAAATGCCGGTGCCGATGATCCAGCCCCACGGCTCAAATCCCTTCACGAAGGAGATCTTTGCCACCGGCTGCTCGAAGCCAGGCTTTGGCCAGAGATAGCTGTAGAAGCCGGCGCTCTGCTTCTTCACGACATCGACGAAGCCGAGGAACAGCGCGTTGCCCGCCGGATCCTTCATGCCGGACAGGTCCTTGCCGTCGAGCTCGGGCTTGATCGGATGCATGACCATCTTCGGGGTCATGTCGTTGATCCAGAAATACTCGACCTTGTCGTAGCGAAGACCCTTGATCTCGGCCATCGCCGCGGCCTGCGCCTGCTCGCGCGTCAGTTTTCCGCCGGCTTCGAGCTTTTGATAGTGGGTGAGGACGCCAAAACCGATGTCGACCATCTGCTGCGTCTTGGCCTGACGGTCGGCGACCATCTGGCCGCGCATCGTGTAGAGCGCGATCGGCGCCAGTGCGATCATGCCGACGAGGCCGATCGCGACAATCAGGACCAGCTTGAAACTGATACGGGAGAAAATCATCGTTACTCGCATGAATTGGCAATACTGATCTGTCAATTTAGCGGGAAATCTTTAGCGAAGAATTAAGCATTCGAGTTCCATCGCGGAATGCTTCGTCCGAGCGCCGATGCGCGCCCTGTCAGCTCTGGCGCAGCGCCTGGCAAATCCCGCGCTCGAACTGCCGGTAGGCCCTGAGCGCCGCGTGGTCGGCGAAGGGCAAAATCTGCATCATGATGACGCCGGCCACACGCATCGCCGGGTCGATCCAGTAATAGGTGTTGAACAGGCCCGCCCAGGTCATGCTGCCGGCACTGCGGCCATGCGCGACCGGATCGAGGTTGATCATGTTTCCGAGTCCCCAGCGCAGATGCGTGCCGGGGAAAAAATCCACGTCGTTCGAGAGCGCGGGATTGGTCGTCCTGAGGATTCCGGCCTCGAGATTGCCGATCTGGTTGGCGGACATCATGGCGACCGTGTCGACTGCGAGGATGCGCGCGCCGGCCAGGCTGCCCCCATTGAGCAGCGCCTGCAGCAAGGTCAGATAATCAGGCGCGGTCGAATAGATGCCACCGCCACCCGAAAATTTCTTGCCCTCGGTCGGCTTCTCCAGCGGTTTTGGCAAAAGCTTTCCGGCATGATCCCGCACATGCAGGCTGGCCTCGCGCACGCGTTGCTTTTCACTCAGCGCGAACACGGTGTCGTTCATGCCGAGCGGGCCCGTGATGTGATCGCGAAAGTAGCGGTCGATCGGCTCGCCGCTGGCGATCTCCACCATGCGGCTGACGCGATCGATGCTGCCGCCATAGGCCCATTTTTCGCCGGGATCGAACATCAGGGGCATGCGCGGCAGGGATTTGTTGCCGCGCGCCAGTGACACATAGCGAAGAACCAGGGGATCCCAGAGCTGATAGCTGAAGCCTGAGGTGTGCGACAGCAGATGGCGCAGCGTGATCGCCCTGGTCGCGTCGTGGAGTTGCGGCGCGCCGTTGCGATCGAAGCCGGCGAGAACCTGCGCCATGGCAAGCGTCGGGTCGATGTCGGTGGCCGGTGCATCCAGCCGCAGCTTGCCGCGTTCCACCAGTTGCAGCGCCGCGATCGAGGTCAGCAGCTTTACCATCGAGGCGATGCGAAAGATCGTGTCGGTCGACATGCGGGCTTCGCCCGCCATGCTGCGCAGGCCGAACGCGCCCTCATAGAGCACCGACCGTGCATTGGCGGCCATCGCCACCACGCCCGGAATCTCGCGGGCCGTCACACTGGCCTGCAAGGCGCCGTCGATGCCGGCGCTACGTATGGATTTCAGCGATGTCGCGGCGTGACTCGGGATGACGGGAACCACGCTCGCGGCAGCAAGCCCCATCGTCTGCAACAGCGCATCGCGGCGGCTGAGCCAGGCCGTCATGCAGCTTCCCCGCAAGCTGATCCGGTTTCCGAGGGATTGTAGACCCTGGCCGGCACGAGTGAAAGCGGGACGACCCACTTGAGAAATTGTTCCCGCTGGGATCAGATTGGACGGGAAGATGCCTGCCGCCGATCCGCGATCAGGGGCTTGAGACGACATGACGATGTCGATCGATCAATTGTGGAGCCTGCCCGAAACCGCGCTGATCGGCGCCTATGCCGAGGCGCGGCGCCGCTACGCCGAGAAGAAGCTCGAGCGCGACACACAACGGGCACGGCTCGAATGGATGCGGGCAAAGATGTTCGTCAACGCGTCCGGCAACGTCACCGAGCGCAAGATGGCGGTCGACGTGTCCGAGGAGCTGGCACGCAAGGGCCAAGAGGTCCGCGAAATCACCAGGGATCTCGACATGCTGAAGATCGAGGTCGACGTGATCGAGATGATGGTGCGGCTGCGCGGCGCCGGCGGCAGTCCGCCGGCTCCGGCCGAGGAGACAACGGAGAAGCCGGCAGAGGAAGAAGGCGGGTGATTTCGGGAGCCACCGCGCCTTTGCACCGTCTCGCGCTAAACCTTGTGCACTGCGTTGTCGCCTGTGGTGACCTTGATGTCGGCGTAGCGACAAGCGCCGTGGCGGCGCTGAAACGGCGCCACGGCCAGCAGCCAGATTTTTGAGATGGCCTTCGCCGATCCGCCGATATGGGCGGCGTAGTCCGCTGCGATGTCGCGTTCTTGCGCTTGCCAGGTTCCGAGGTCTGCCTTGCCGGAACGGACGATCATATGCGTCTCGATCGGATTCCAGGCGGGCAACGGGCATCGGAAGACCTTGCCTTCAGGCAGATGTTCGCTCCAGATGTAGGTCAGGTCCTGCCCGTCTTCGAACTTCACGCCGATCGAAAGATAGTCGTGGGTCGCAGCCTGATCCTCCGGGACGACGGACGGCAATTGATCGATCTTCCAGCGCCATGCGAGGCGCGGACGGGAGGCCAACGGAAGCGACAGTGGCCTCTCGATGATACTGACGTGGCCCGTGGTGTCGCAGATGATCTCGCCGTCGGCGCCCTGGCTGAAGATTTCCTGTCCACCGCCAAAACCGAGCAGGTTCGACCAACCAGCCGGCAGCTTGCCCCCACGCTCGAGACGCGCCAACTCGGACTTGAGCAGACCGCCAACGTCACCATGCGCAAGCAGACTCTTGATGCCCACACGGGCATCGCCGCGCCACAGCAGAGCGATACCGGTGATCTTGACGTCCGCCTTCTTGTAGATGTCTTCCGGCGTACCCAGCACCCCGTCCTCACTGGCCCATTCCGCGGCCGAACGTGCGACCTCGATCCGTCCATCCTGGGAGGCCGTCATGGTTCCTGTATCCAGCATCGGATTGTAGATCGGCCGGAGCCCGCGCGTGCGCGCGTGGAAGACCAGGCCGGGACCGAACCAAAGATCATGCTCGCGCGACAGCCACATTCGACCGCCCAGGAGGAACGTCACCTGCTGGCCGCGCGCCGCATCGAGCCCGAGATCGGTCCATGGCAGATCGGTGCCGTTGATCTCGAAAGGCTTGAAAGCAACCAGTTCAGGCGAACTCGCCTTCGCAATGATGTCCTTGATCCCGCTGACCACGTCAGCCGGAGCACTCTGCTCTGCCGCTTGCGCTGTCCGCAACGCAGGGGCAGCAAGGGGCAGGACGAGGCCGAGCGCCGATGCGCGCAACATGACATCACGTCGGGAAATTTTCCCGGCCGGAGACGATAAGCCCCAACAAGCAAAGCACATGTAGTCCTCCCTGGTCCCGATCGACGCGGGCGTTTGGCCGTATCATCGACGCGGATTCGAATGCTATGCTTTCGCTCCAAATTCAGCCTGCCATGATGTGCCGATGTGGCGGCTGATTTGGCGCGTGAGGGCAGATGCACCAGACCGGTTACACACGCGCGAGCACGCTGGGTCCGATTGCCAACGTCGTGGCGGCGGCCGGGGGATCGATAGAGCGGGTCTTTCGCCGCGCCGATCTTCCCCTCGCCTTGCTGGAATCACAGGACACGCTGTTGCCGCTGCGCGATCATTTCCGGCTGTTGATGGTGACCTCGCGGGAATTGCACGACGAAGTCTTTGCGGCCCGGCTTGGTCGCCAGACGTCGATGGCAGGCCTCGGCGTTTTCGGCAGATGGGTGACCCAAGCCCCGACCTTGCTCGAGGCGATCCAGCGCGCCGGAACGAGCCTGCCGCACATGCTGCAGACCGCCACGCAGCTGGTCATGCGCCGTCACGGCAGCGAAATTCACTGGTCGTATGAATTGGCCGACCCTGCGCGCGACGGGCGCCAGCAGAACGAGATGCTCGCGATCTGGTACATGATCGCTGTCATCAGGCATTTCACCGGCGCCTGGTGGCTGCCGAGCCGCATCATCTTTGGGGGCCTCCCAAACCGACTGCAGAGTCCGATCGGCGAATTGATGTGTACCGATACGTCTATTGGCAGCGCTGCCAGCGCTATCGTCTTCGATCGCCGGCTATTGACAGCCGTCAATCCGAATCTCGGACAGGGCGATGGGCTGACCGCGGGTGAACTCGGACGCATTTTTGACCTGCCGGATCCAGAAGACCTGCCGGGCCGTCTTTCCGTCCTGATCGAATTGGAACTGCTCGATCGGCGTCCCACTCTTTCACGCATCGAAAGCCGCTCGGGACTCGCGCGGCGAACGCTACAGCGCCGGCTCAGCGAAGCCGGACTGAGTTACAGCGACCTGTTGCGAAGCGCGTTGCAGCGACGGGCCATACGACTGCTGTGTCAGACGGATCGATCGATCACCGAAATTGCGTCAATGCTCGGCTATGACGACCCCGCCCATTTCAGCCGGGCTTTTGAGCGCTGGAGCGGCGTTCCGCCCAGCCGCTGGCGGCGGCTTCGGCTCAATGCGTTGGTGGCAACGCCAGCCTCAGCCTGAAGAATGCCAAAATCTCGTCGCGTGCCGCGATCGTCGGTTGGCCGGCCTCGTCGATCAGGTGCGCGGTTACGACGCTGTGCGGGGTCGTCACGTGGCGCGCGAAGAACGGCGCAAGATCGGTATTCGCCGCGCTGTCCGGAAGGACGCGAGCGATGAAGCGGTCGCCGAGCGCCTCCGCATAAGCCGCAAAGCGCTGCGCCATGCAGAACTTGTCGCCCTCGAAGCGATAGGCCATGACGGTCAAATCCTCCCGCTCGAGCCGTTCGCGGACCGCCCTGACTTCGTCCGGCGCGATTTCGATGCCGGCCGGGTTGTTCAGCGGCAGCGACGGCTGCGAGAGCACCGGCGCCAACATCGACGGCTCGAGCATCATCGTCAGCGCAAAGTTTCCCGTGAAGCACATCCCGATGGCGCCGACGCCGGGACCGCCGCACTCGCCATGCGCAAACCGCGCCAGCGACCGCAGCCACCGCGTCACCGGACTGGATTCGTTCGCGGCCAGCGCGCGAAACTCCGCGCTCACGCACGCGCGCTGAAAGATCGCGGCGCCCTCCTCCGCGCCTGGAACGGCGCCGTCGCGGCCGAACAATGACGGCATATAGAGGGTGAAGCCGGCATCGCGGACCCAGCGCGCGAACCGCGCGACATGCGGGCTGATGCCCGGCATCTCCGTCATCACGATGACAGCTGGCCCGGCGCCGGCCACGTAGACGCGCTTGCCGACGCCGTCGAGCGTGATGTCCCGGCGCGCAAAATCTTCCAGCGCATCGTCCTCTTTCATGGACCGCTTTGGCATTGGCACGACTCCCCTTGAGTGATGCCCCAGCGTTGCGATCTGGCGGCCGGCGGGCTAGTGTCAAAAATGACATTTATCGGGTATTTTTTGACATGACCAAGGTCGCGGTCGTCGAGATCGAGAAATGCATGGCCTCGAGCGCGGCGATCACCCACGACGTGCTGGCAACCGCCAACCGGATCGCTGCAAGGCGAGCGCCGCCGTTCGAGGTGACGACGGTGCGTTGCGGATCGCGCCGGCGCGACGTCGATCTGCGCGCCTTCGAGCTCATCATCGTTCCCGGTCTTGGAACGCCGACGGCGGACGAGCTGGAGCGGAAGCTGAAGAGCCCGGCGTGCCGCCATGCGGGCGACATGCTGACCGCTGCGTTCGGCCGCGGAGCCATGCTGGCCGCGTCCTGCGCGAGCACGTTCCTGCTGGCAGAGGCGGGCTTGCTCGAGGGACGGCGGGCGACCACGACATGGTGGCTCGCGCCGCTGTTCCGGCGTCGCTATCCCGACGTCGAGTTGCTGCCGGAGCGGATGGTCGTCGCCGATTGGCCGATCGCAACCGGCGGTGCGGCCATGGCGCAGATGGACCTGATGCTTGCAATCGTCAACCGGTTCGCGGGGCCTGGCCTTGCCAAAGCCTGCGCCAACTATCTGCTGCTGGACGAGCGGCGCTCGCAGGCGCCGTTCATGGCACTGACCTATCTGGCGGGCCAGGACGCGAAGATCGCCAGGGCCGAAAAGTGGGTGCGCGACAACATCGCGCGCGACTTTGCGGTCGAGGAACTCGCGAGAGCGGTCGCGCTGGCGCCCCGGACATTCGCGCGGCGGGTGGCCGCGACCTGCGGCGTTTCGCCGATCCAGTTCGTCCAGCGGATCAGGCTGGAGACCGCGCGCTTCCTGCTCGAGACAACGCGCCTGCCGGTCGACGAGATCGCGCGGCAGGTCGGCTATGCGGAGCCGTCGACGCTTCGCCGGCTGATCCGGCGCGACACCAAACATTCGCCCGGACATTTCCGCCCCGTCGCCTGAATGTTGCCGCGCGCGATGCCGCGGGGAACCACGAACGACCGAGGTCGAACAAAACGGCCGCTCGCGCGTCAACCCGGCTGGCGACATGAAGCCGGAGGTCAGGCCTTGAGGATTGTGTCTCATTCCGAAAGCCACATCGTCGAGCTCGACGATGGATCGCGCTGGCAGGTGTTCCCCGGCGACCTCGACATAACCCTCGGCTGGACGCCCGAGACCGATCTCAGGCTGACCCGCATCGACGGCGATGTGAGCCAGCATGCCCTGATCAGCGACGATGACGCAGGCCGCGTCCGGGTTCTGCCCGAAGGCGCGGACTGGCCGCAGGACCATGTTCAGGCGGAACTGAGATCGACGCGCCGGAGCGAGCGGGCGACGGAATGACGTGGAAGACGGCGCGCCGTTCGCGATAGTCCTGCAAACTTCGACGAGATTTTTATCCAGTTCCGGCCCTTGCGACGACAACGGCGCGGCCGGGCCCCGGTTGCCGCAAAGGGCTGGACTAAACTCGGAGTTGATGATCACATCTTCCCGCATTGATGCAGGCCAGAATGGCCCGGTCGACCCATAACATCGTCGTTCTGATGTGAGCGGCCGGGCTCTTTTCACCCGGGGGCACATCTGGCGTGGCCCGGTGTCCGGGAAGGCAGGTCAGCATGCGCGAGGCATTGCAGTGGATCGCCGATTCGAGCTGGACCCAGTTCGCGCTCGCCGTCATCATCTTCGACATTCCCCGCTATACGCTTTCGCTGCTGTCGCTCGCCCTGCTTGGCCTGACCAGACTGCTTGCCCAGGGCCAGACGCCCGTCCGCACGTCGGTCAGCGTGATCGTGCCCGCCTTCAATGGCGGCTCCGGCCTGCTTCGATCGGTCGAATCCCTCCGCCAGCAAACCCTGCCGCCGCTCGAGATCATCGTGGTCGACGACGGCTCCACCGACGACACGCGGGCGATTGCCGAGCAGGCGCGAGCGGCGGGGCTCGTCGACATGGTGATCTGCCACGGCACGCGCTGCGGCCGCAGCGCCGCGATCAATGCCGCGGCGCGGTTCGCAAGCGGCGAGTTGCTGCTGACGGTGGACGCCGACACCCTGTTCGAGCCGACGGCCGTCGCCAGGCTTGCATCCGCATTCGCCGATCCGCGCGTCGCGGGCGCAAGCTGCAACATTGCGATCAGCAACGAAACCAGCTCGATCTGGACGCGCCTGCAAGGCATCGAATACCTGATGTCGATCAGCGCCGGCAGGACGATCCTCGACATCGTCGGTGCGATTGCCTGCCTGTCCGGCGCCTGCTCGATGTATCGCCGCGACGTCTTCGTGCGTCATGGCGGGCTCGACGTCGGTCCGGGCGAGGACCTTGAGTTCAGCCTGCGGCTGCGCCGGCTGGGCTATCTCGTCCGCTTCGTGCCGGATGCCTGGGCCGAGACGGCGGGCGTCGTCAGCGGCCTCGGCCTCTTGCGGCAGCGCGCGCGGTGGGATCGCGACGCCTTGCGAATCCGCCTCATCACCTATGGCGAATTGCGGTTCTTCCATCGCTTCGAGCGGCTGCCCGACACGCTGCAAAGGCTGGACTTCATCCTGTTCGACCTGATCCCCACGCTCAGCCTTCCGTTCTATCTCATCTACCTCATGGTGCTGCTCGGCTCCGACGCCTTCCTGTTTCTCGCGGCGATTTATTTCGCGCTGGTGTGGATTTCGTTCTTCAACCTCGGCCTCGCCTTCGCCTTGTTCAAGCGCAAGCCGAGCTTCCTCAATCTCGGAGCGGCCCTGCTTTTCCCGATCTATCAAGGCGTCTGGCTGAAATGTGCCCGGCTGGTCTCCTACTCCTCCGAGATCATCTTCGCGTCCTCCAAGGACGATGACTTCGTGCCGCCGCGCGTGCGGCGCGCATTGTTTGCCGAATCGGAAGGAGCACACCGATGAACGTCGCCATCCACAGGCTCGATCCGAACGTTCCCGATCCGGTCGAAAGCCGCCGCAGCGCCGCGGGACGGCTGGTGCGCTTCGCCTATGCGACGGGCGTATTCGGCGTGCTCGGCTTCCTGGCGGTCTATTTCGGCGCTCAGCTGGTGTATCGGAGCGGACCGGGAACCGTGTCGTCGCCGCCGCACGTCGTTTCGCTGCCATATCTCGTGCAGGTCGCGGAGGTCACGGTGACGCCGGGCACCACGGTCAAGGCCGGCGACCGGATCGCACAAATTCGCTCCCCCGAGCGAGACAATGTCGTGGCGACATATATGCGAGCTCTCGCCAACATCGCGAGCCGGCGATCGGAACTGCGCATCCGGGAACGGGTCGCGCAGGAGACGCTCGAGGCGGCGAAGGCATACAGGCAAGTGACGGAAGACGCCGTCGACCAGATCGAAGCCTCGAGCGCGGCGAGCCTGACGTTTCGCCTCGAACTGCTGCGGGAGCGCGGCCTGGCGCGCAAGGCCGTCATTTCACAGGAGGCGGAGATTGCGGAGTCCGCTACGCAGCTCAAGGACCTGAACGATTTTGGGCAGCAGCTGCGCGACCATCTCGACGAGGTGGAACGGAATTTTGCCGGCGGGCGCGTGCAGGCGCCCATCGCCGGCATCGTCTCGACCAATCTTGCGAATGTCGGACAATCGCTGGTGGCGGGCACACCGATCGCCGAAATCCTCGATCCAACCGACATCTTCGTCGACTGGTACATTCCGAACGCCCGCCTGGTGGAGCCCAGGGTCGGCAATCGAGTGCTGGTCGTGTTCGGCAATCGTCGCATCGCCGGAACGATTGCGGAGATTTTGCCGGTGTCGCTCGTCTATGCCGCAAGCCGGCAACCGTTGACGCGTGACCGCCCCGCGGCCCAGATCGCACGCGTTCGGTTCGACGCGGAGGCTGCGCCGCCGCCGCTGAATTCAACCGTTTTCGTGCACATGTACTATACGAACCTGGCGTCACGGTTTGCCGCGTCGTTGGTCCGCCTGCTTGGCCTGCAATAGGCCGAGCGGTCAGAACGGAGGACACGAAGATGCAAATCAGCGCGAATCAATCGAATTGTCCGGTCTGCCAGAACCGGCTCGCGTTCGACCAGATCCTGCATCACATGGTCTGTGCCTATGTCGGACCGTCCGGCGATTTCGGCGAGACGGACGACGGCTATGTCTGCCCGAAGTGCCGGCGCGGCATCGTCTCAAGCGACCCGGCGTGCGAAATCGTCGGCACCAGTGCCCGGTGCAGCGCCTGCGGCAAGGAGATGATCGTGTCGCCGGCCGCGAGCACGATGAGGCGTTGAGTTTTAACGTGCTTCGCGCTGGCTGCCTAACCAGGGTCGGATACGCTACAGCAGGCTGCGATGCCCACAGCCAGGATGGTGAACGATCAGGCCGCGCGTACCGAATTCAGGAACCTGGCGACCTCCGTCTTCAGGCGATTGCTGTCCGACGACAGCGACTGTGCCGCAGATAGCACCTGAGAGGACGCCGAACCAGTCTCGCTCGCACCGCGCTGCACGTCGACGATGTTGGAGGACACTTGCTGGGTGCCTTGCGCAGCCTGCTGGATATTGCGGGAGATTTCCTGCGTCGCCGCGCCCTGCTCTTCGACCGCGGCCGCGATCGTAGAGGATATCTCCGATAGCTTCTCGATGGTCCCGCTGATGTCCTCGATCGCAGAGACCGATACCTGCGTCGCGGCCTGGATGCTGGAGACCTGCAGGCCGATTTCGCCCGTCGCCTTCGCCGTCTGTTCGGCGAGGGCCTTGACCTCGGAGGCGACCACGGCAAAGCCGCGGCCGGCGTCGCCGGCACGTGCGGCTTCGATGGTGGCGTTGAGCGCCAGAAGGTTGGTCTGACCCGCGATCGTGTTGATGAGCTCGACGACGTCGCCGATCCGGGCCGCCGCCTTGGACAATTCGCCCACCCGCTCCGTGGTCGAGCGCGCCTGACCGACGGCATCGGATGCCATGCGCGCAGACTCCTGCACCTGGCGGCCGATCTCATTGACCGAGGACGACAACTCCTCCGTGGCGGAGGCGACCGATTGGACGTTGGCGGTGGCCTCTTCCGAAGCCGCAGTCACCACGCCGGTCAGCTTCTGCGAATTCTCGGCTGTCGCCGTCAGCGTGGTCGCGGAAGCCTCGAGCTCGGTCGAGGCGGAGGACACTGTCTCGACGATCTTGCCGACCGCCGACTCGAACTGATCCGCGAGCCGGTGCATGTCCGCCTTGCGCTGCGCGGCGGCGATTTGCTCCTCTTTGGCCTTGGCTTCGGCCTCGTCGCGCGCCTTCTTCTCCGCAACCAGTTTGAACTTCTCGACCGCGCCGGCGACGTCGCCGATTTCGTCCTTCCGCCCAAGGCCCGGCAACACCACCGAAAGATTGCCCTCGGCGAGTTCGAGCATGGCCCTGGTCAGCGCGGCGATCGGACGAGCAATGGTGAAGACCGAGAATACGCAGGTGCCGATCAGGAGCAGCGTAACGGCGATGCCGATCGCCATCGCGTTATGTTCCGTCGACGCCATCGCCTGTTGCGCCTGGGTGCCGCCCTCTTCGGCGCGGTGCTTGGCGAATTGGATGACCTCATTGGCCAGCGCCTCGAGTTCCTTCGCTATGGGCGCAGCGACTTCGCGAGTGAGGCGATCGGCCTCATGACGGAATTTCACCAGGCGGGCCGCGGCCTCGGCCGGCAGTTCACTATTGCTGCCACGCTTTGACTCGATCGCGACAACTTCGCTCTGAGCCGCGGCGACCTGCCTTGCGGCATCATTGTTGTAGCGATCGACCAGCTCGGTCATCTTCTGAAGCCGCGCGCGGTTCTCGGGCGACTTCGACAGCTTGAGGGCCTCGCCGATGAAGTCCTGTGCAGATTTCTGACGAAGCGTCAGATATTCCTGTCCTGACTGCATTTCGGCAGCATTGTCCGCGAGTCGGATGTCGCGAAGCCCAACCATCATGCCGCGAACCGCAGCCTTCGCCTCGACCGCACTGCGGACGATAGTCTGTTGGCTGCCGGCGTACTCGTTCGCCGTTCCTGTCGTTGCGTTGCCGGTCATTTGGACCAAGATCAAGCCACCGACCAGCAGGATGCTGAGCAAGGAGGTAATCGCGAGCTTGGCCCCAATCCGCAAGTTCTGAATAGAACGCAACATAATTGGATTCTCTCTCCGGACGAACGTCCCAAAAAATGCGAACGCAACTCTTGCAAGCGATCGCCGGGACCATAGGATCGAGTTCCCAAGTTAACGTTAACCGGGGACAGCCGTAGAACTACGGAACAGAGGGCGCCATTGCCCGCCTATTCGATCACCTCGTCGGCGCAGGCGAGGAGCGATGAGGGAATCCGAAGCCCGACCGATTTTGCAGCCCAGAGATTGATGACCAGCTCCGTCCTCGTGATTTGCCGGAGCAAGTCGGCTGGCTTGTCGCCCCTGAGAATACGCGCCGCATAGGCTCCCATCAGATATCCGGCATCCGCAAAGCGGGCGCCGAAGCTCACGACGCCACCTCTTCCGCTTTTGTACGCAGGAGGAGGCGCCCGACAATCGCTAGCGATGTGAATGAAGTCCGCTGCCTGAAAGACTCGGCCGATGCAGTCTGCGGTGCGCAATCGGGCATCAAGCGACACAGCGCCGCCCGATGGAACGACTCGTGTCACTTCGGAGAATGTCGGAAAATGGCGAAGGCTGGCGCTCCCTAGGGGAATCGAACCCCTGTTTCAGCCTTGAGAGGGCCGCGTCCTAACCGCTAGACGAAGGGAGCGTGTGGAGTACCGAATAGCCTCGAAATCTGTCGTTCGCAAGGACCGAACGGGGATTTCATGGCTCATTGGCAAATTTCAGCCGTCCGACCGGTTTCAGCGTGTGGGCGTCGAAGGTGCGGATTTCCGTCACCCCGCCGACATCGATCGTGATCACCAGGCGGTCGCCGGCAACCGCGGTGGCCACGATTTTCGCGCCCTTGGGCAGCGTCGCGGTGATGTCAGCGGTCTCGGCCGCCCTTCCCTCCGACTTGAAAAGGCGGTAGCCCACCGCGATCAGGACGGCGCAGATCGCAAGCGCCGTCGTCAACCCCGCGATCAGCATCATCCGCCGCACCCGCGCAAACAGCGCGGCCTGCTCGGGGCTCGGTTCGGGAACAACGGTTTCGGTCATGGACGGCTCGGGTTCGGCTCAGAGGTTGGAGGTGACGGTCGCGGGCGACGAGGGATCGGCCCGGCTCGACCGCGTGCTGGCGGCGCGCTTGCCGGACCTGTCGCGATCGAGGCTGAAAGCCCTGATTCTGGCGGGTGCGGTGACGCGCGAGGCGGCCGCAATCCGCGACCCCGCTTATCATGTCGCCGCAGGCGATACGATCATAATCGACGTGCCGGAAGCCGCGCCCGCAGAGCCCAAGGGCGAAAATATCGCGCTCGACATCGTGTTCGAGGACGACGACATCATCGTCATCAACAAGCCAAAAGGCCTGGTGGTCCATCCGGCGGCCGGGCATGAGACCGGCACGCTGGTGAATGCGTTGATCGCCCATTGCGGCACCTCGCTGTCGGGCATCGGCGGTGTGCGCCGCCCCGGCATCGTGCATCGCCTCGACAAGGACACGACCGGGCTGATGGTGGTCGCCAAGAACGACCTCGCCCATGCGTCGCTGACCGCGCAATTCGCCGATCACGGTCGCACCGGACCGATGCGTCGCGGCTACATGGCTTTTGCCTGGGGCGTACCGAACCGGCACCGCGGCACCGTCGATGCACCGATCGACCGCCACCCGCATGCGCGGGAGAAGATGGCGGTGCGCCAGAGCGGCCGCGAGGCCGTGACCCATTGGGAGATCCTCGAGAGTTTTGCCGGGCGCGACGGCAAGCCGGTCGCCGCACTTCTTGCCTGCGAGCTCGAGACCGGACGCACCCACCAGATCCGCGTCCACCTCGCCCATATCGGCCATCCCCTGATGGGCGACGCTGTCTACGGCCCGCACTTCAAGACCAAGGCGAACCAGCTCGGGCCGGAGTCGCAGGCCGCCCTGACCGCCCTGGGACGGCAGGCCCTGCATGCTTATCTGCTGGTATTGGAGCACCCGAGAAGCGGAGAACTTCTCCATTGGGAAGCGCCATTGCCGGAGGATTTGCTTCTCCTCGAGGGGGCGCTGAAAGCGGCGCTATGACGCAGGCCGCTTCAGAAAGGCTTTACATTACAAAAAGTTATAGCGGCCACACGGGGACGTGACGTCAGTAATCCTTCCCTAAATGGCTCCTCATGGGGTATATTGCGCCTGCGTTGAAGAGATCAACGCGGAACATCGCAGCCCGGCCGGCTTTGACACAGCGGTCGTCTGCCTGGCCCGCCGCTATCGGGGGCCTGAACACTTTGGAGGGCGCTCAATGGCCCGTACAGCTACGTTGCCGGTTCTGAATGGAGAATCCGGCCTTTCCCGTTACCTCGCCGAAATCCGCAAATTCCCCATGCTGGAACCCCAGCAGGAGTACATGCTCGCCAAGCGTTGGCGCGAGCATGACGATCGGGACGCGGCGCATCAACTCGTTACCAGCCACCTCCGCCTCGTGGCCAAGATTGCCATGGGCTATCGCGGCTACGGCCTGCCGATCTCCGAGGTCGTCTCGGAAGGCAATGTCGGCCTGATGCAGGCGGTGAAGCGATTCGAGCCCGAGAAGGGCTTTCGTCTCGCCACTTACGCCATGTGGTGGATCAAGGCGTCGATTCAAGAGTACATCCTGCGTTCCTGGTCGCTCGTGAAGATGGGCACCACCGCGAACCAGAAGAAGCTGTTCTTCAACCTGCGCAAGGCGAAGAGCAAGATTTCCGCCCTGGACGAAGGCGATCTCCGCCCCGACCAGGTGAAGCTGATCGCGAGCCGTCTCGGCGTCACGGACCAGGACGTGATCGACATGAACCGCCGTCTCGGCGGTGACGCGTCGCTCAACGCACCGATCCGCGACGACGGCGAAGCCGGCGAATGGCAGGACTGGCTGGTCGACAACACGCCCAACCAGGAAGCCATGATGGCCGAGCACGAGGAGTACGATCATCGCCGTGACGCCCTCCATGGCGCCATGGGTGTGCTCAACGCGCGCGAACGCCGCATCTTCGAGGCGCGGCGCCTCGCCGAAGAGCCGATGACACTGGAAGACCTCGCAGCCGAGTTCGGCGTGTCGCGCGAGCGCGTCCGCCAGATCGAGGTCCGCGCCTTCGAAAAGGTGCAGGCCGCGGTCAAGGGCACGATCGCAAGGCAGGAACAGGCCGCGCTGGAAGCCGCGCACTGAGCGCAGCGTTTCAGCGCCATCAATTGGCGGATCGACGAACAAGGAAGCCGGCGGAAACGCCGGCTTTTTGTTTTGGACCAGAGGACTCTTCCCTTCTCCCCTTACAAGGGAAAAGGGTGCAGCGAAATGCGCGGCCGGCACGACGCCGGCCGGCCCTCAGCACGCGCAGTCTGATCGCATTTGCGACAAAAGCGTTGCGAGATTTAACTGATGCGAGCGGGCCCAAAGCATCTCCTGCCTCGTCTTCACGAAGCTTGCTTGAACCGGTTCAAAGGAGCAACCGACGAACGGGGCGTCAGACCACAGCATCACGAAAGACAGACGGACGAGACGCCGTGTCGATCATTCTGCAATCCACCGTGGGCGGCTTCTCCGCCGAGTTCATGCGCAAGCTGCGGCTCATTGAGCAGGCGATGCGCGAACACCGGCTCGATCCCTCGCAATTGGTGATCTCCAAGGACCGTGCGAGCACCGCGGCGATTCCCGGCGCCGGGGCGTTCTTCCATGACTACAGCGTGTTCTTCGGCGACGACCACTTCACCGTCACCGAGCCCAACGACATGCTTTTCCTGGACTATTTTTACAAGCGCGTGCTGGCGTCCGACGAGATGCCGGCATTGCGGCGGCCGGTGGGGCTGTTCAGGCGGCTGATCGGCTGGATGGCGTTGCCGGCTTGAACTCTTTCGCCATGCCGGGGCACGCGCAGCGCGTGCCCCGAATGACGTCCGGCTGGAGCCTCACTCGCCCCACTCCCGCGCGAGCGTCGCGAGCGCGCAGCCCTCGCAGTAGCGGGCGTCCTTGTAGTCGATCCAGTTGTGGGCGTAGACGCGCTCGCGCGGGATGTCGTAGCGGGCGCGCAGCACGCGCACGAGGATCCGCCACGCCGCGATCTGCGCCTCGGTCGGACCTTTGGCGACGTCGGGAAAATTGCCGGCGAACTCGACGCCAATGGAGTTGTCGCGCACCACCTGGCGATAGGTCGCCTTGTTGTCGATGTACTTGTTGTCGTTGCGGTTGGCGCCGTCGCCATGGGTCGGCACCAGGGTTTCCGCAACAGCCCAATAAACCGTGCCGTCGGTCTCGACCCACACGGTGACGCCGCGTCGCGTCGGGTTCTTGGCCTGCTCCAGCGCGCCGCCGCGTGCGGAGCCTGCCGGCCCCTCGGTCTGGTGCACGATGATGTTGCGCCACGGATGCGCCTTGGCGACGTCGCCCCAGGACGCGAGCCAGACGATTTTCAGGCCGGGAATCTCGGGCGCTCCCGACGACCGCGCGATGGTCGTGAGGTCGTTGGTCTCAGCCGCGACGGGAGAGAGGAGAAAGCTGGCGGCGAGCGCCGCCGCAAACAGGCGAAAAATCATTCGGTGCGGGTCCAATGCGACCCTGAACCTAGGCGTATTTGCGCGTCGCCTCAATCGGGCCCGGCGTGAGGTCGGGCTGCAGCGTCGGCATGGGATCGTAGGCCGCGTAATCGTTCTTGCCGTTCTTCTTGGCGGCGTAGAGCGCCTCGTCGGCATGGGCCATCAGCCGGTCCGGATACTGGCCGACGCCATAGTCCCATTGCGCGACGCCGATCGAGACCGCGATCGGGATGTCGCCGCCGGTGCAGGTTTCCGCATCCCTGCGGCAGACGTCGAGCACCCGGCGGGCGATCGCGGCGCCCTCCTGCAAATTGGACGACGGCAACACCACGCAGAACTCGTCACCGCCGGTGCGGGCGAGCATGTCGCCGGGACGGAGCCGGGTCTGCGCCATCAGGGTGAAATGCTGGAGGCAGGCGTCACCCGCGGCATGGCCGTGGGTGTCGTTGATGGTCTTGAAGCCGTCGAGGTCGATCACCATCAGCGAGAACGGCTCGCCGCTGCGCATCGAGCGGGCGCATTCCTCCGACAGGCGCTGCAGCAAATGGCGCCGATTGGCGACACCGGTGAGGTCGTCGAGCAGCGCGAGGTCGGCGACCTCGTTACGCAAGCGATCCATCGCCATCAGGAGGAAGCCGAAGTTGAGCGTCATCGACAGGAACAGGAGCCCGAGCACGACCACGGCATTGGCCTGGCCGCCTCCCAACGCCGAGAAGTCACCGCCAAGCAGGTTGCCGATCGCCCTTCCTGCATAAATGCCGGTGATCGTGATGATGACGAGGCCGGCGAGCCGCGCTCCCGGTGCGGCCCGGCCTTCCCGCTCCGACCACAGCAGTCTCAATGTCATTGCGAGCGGCAGTGATTGTCCCAGCGAATAGCACAGCATGCGCAACGGCGCGCTCTCGTAGACAAAGGTGAAGAAGACCATCGCGCCGACGCTTGAGCCCACGATCAGCGCGGTCGCCCGCCAGGAGACGGGCCGGTCATAGAAGCGGCGGATGCCCATGGCCGCGAGGCAGGCGGCAACGATCACGCCGGCGCCGCCAAGCAATAGCGGCGGCATGGAATCGAAGTAAAAGCGGGTCAACGCCGTTATCGCGCCGCCCGCGCCGACGAAGGCCGATGCGGCCCAGAACCGTGCTGCTTCGAGCTTGGGATAGGCGCGCGTCACATAGGCCCAGATCAGGCCAAGCGCCAGGAAGTTGATGACGAACACCACCCAGAGCGTCGGTACGTTCAACATGACGATCGCAGCACGCGCATCGTCCCGCTCCCATTGTTTGGCAGCCGTTCGGCCATAACCATCCCCGTTTTCTTGCGGACGAGAATGCGCGGGGTGCGCTTAACGGAGTCTCACTGCGATCTCTGAAACCACCGCCTTGGTTTTGGATTCATGAACGATCGTTCCGCATTCGCATATCGTTAGGCATGTCGATCGCCGCCACCAGCGCGTCGCCAAGACGGTCGCCAAGCCGGATTCGCGTGCAAAAATCACCCGAAAATGCATCTGAGCTGTGGATAACGTAATGACACAGATGTGACAGCACGGGGCAGGCGCCCGCGAATCTGCTGAGTTTAGCGTTGAGGATGTTGCGAGGCTGGCCCTCCGCCGAGCATCCCTCGTGTCGCGTTCCACCATTAACCCTTGAGAGGATACTATGGCTAAGAAAGCGAAGAAGGCGAAAAAGGCGAAGAAGGCCAAGAAGGCCAAGAAGAAGTAACGCTACTTCTTGTTCTTTGCCCGGGTGGAGCACGCTCCGCCCGGGCGTCAAAGCAGGATCGACAGACGGATTGAAAGCGGCGGGCTCGGGCCCGCTTTTTTATTGCCTAACGTTCGGCAAACGCCAGCTTGGCGCCGAGCGCGGCAAAGCCGGCGGCAAAGCTGCGGCGCAGCCAGGCCATCACGCGCGGGCGGGAGATGACGCGCTCACGGACGGACGCCGCGAACAGGCCGTAGACGACGAAGACCGCAAACGTCATCGCCATGAAGGCGCCGCTCAACTCCAGCATCCGCAGGAGCGGCTGGCTCTCGTCGACCGCAACGAACTGCGGCAGGAAGGCGAGGAAGAAGATCGAGAGCTTTGGATTGAGGATGTTGATCAGGAAGCCGGTCACGATCACCGACAGGCTCGAGCGCTCCTTGATCCGCCCCTCCACCGCCAGCACGCCGGTCTCGCGCAACGCCTGCCAGGACATGTAGAGCAGATAGACCACCCCGCACCATTTCAGCGCGGCAAAGGCGAGCGCGCTGGTGTGCAGCACGGCAGCGAGCCCCAGCATCGCCGCCGTCATGTGCGGCACGATGCCGAGCGTGCAGCCGAAGGCTGCCGCCACGCTCGCCCGCGAGCCGCGCGTCAGCGCAGCGGCGAGTGTGTAGAGCACACCGGTGCCGGGGGATGTGACCACGATCAGGGACGTGATGAGGAAGGACCAGGACATGCCCTGCCCTTAGCACTCTCCTTGCACTCGAGAAAGCGCGCCCTCGTTCAAGAAGGGGATCTGCCCTTCAAGAAGCCGTCAGGACAATTGGGCGATCTCGGCCTCGCGCAGCACGTCCAGCGGCGCCCAGGGCTTTGCCCAGAACTTTGCGCCGTCCGGCAAGGGCTGGGTCAGGGGACGGCCGGAGGTGACGACGACGTCGAGCCGCGGGTTGCGCGCCTTGGCGACGTAAGCCAGCTCGACGCCGGTCATGGAGCCGGCGAGCTGCACGTCGGTCATGAGGAGGCAAAGCCCCGGGGTGGTGGTCTCCTCGAGCACGGCTCGCGCATCCTCCGCGCGCTCGCAGGCAATGACGCGATAGCCGCTCTCCTCCAGCAGCAGGCTGAGCATCGCACGCTGCATGGAATCGTCTTCGACGATGAGCGCGGTCGCGCGAGATGGCCTGGCTTGTCCCATAGGCGTCCTCCTCCGTGCCGATCGTCGTCAAAAAGCAGTGGGATTAAGCCGATAGGGGGCTGGCCGGTTCGGTTCCAAATTGAGAAAGTTGCGGGAACCCCAATGCGCTCCGAACAGACCTGCATTCGCCGCCATCAATTATCGATCCAATTCTCAATCCTTGGAGCTGACATGACCACGATCCGCGGCGCCGCCGCCATTACCGGAGCTGCGAGCGGTATCGGCCGCGCGCTGGCGATCGAGCTCGCGCAGCGCGGCTGCGACCTTGCGCTTGCCGACCGCGATGAAGCCGGGCTGAAGGAGGTCGCGGCCGAGATCGGCCAAGGACGCAAAGTCAGCGTCCATCGCGTCGATGTCGGCGAAGCGAGCGAGATCGCGCGGTTCGCATCGGAGGCGATCGCGGCGCATCCGGCGCTCAGCATCATCGTCAATAATGCCGGCGTTGCGCTGCTCGGCCAGTTCGACGAGATCGACCAGGCGCAGATGGAATGGCTGTTCAACATCAATTTCTGGGGCGTCGTGCACGGCACGCGCGCGTTCCTGCCGCACCTGAAGACGAAGGGCGAGGCGCACATCGTCAACGTCTCCTCGATCTTCGGCATCATCGCGCCGCCCGGCCAATCGGCCTATGCGGCGGCGAAGTTTGCGGTGCGCGGCTTTTCCGAGAGCCTGCGCCACGAGCTCGCGGTGGCAAAGAGCCCGGTGAGGCTGTCCGTGGTGCATCCCGGCGGGGTCTCGACCAGCATCGTGCGCAATTCCCGCACCGGGGTCGGCGTCACCGACAATGAGCGCCGCTCGCAATCGATCGAGCGTTTCGACAACGCGGCCAAGACCACGCCGAAGGCGGCGGCGCTGCGCATCATCAAGGGGATCGAAGGCAACGAGCCGCGCATCCTGATCGGCAACGACGCGAGATTCATGGACCTCCTGCAACGCTTCCGCCCCGGCACGTACTGGGCGCCGCTGCAGCGAAGGCTGGAGAAGATGGCGCAGGGGAAGTGAGGGGGCGGAGATCGCCGAACAATGACGGTGTCATTCCCCGCGAAGGCGGGGAATCCAGTACACCGCGGCCCCTCCATATCACGTCACCGCCTCTGGAATACTGGATCGCCCGCCTTCGCGGGCGATGACAGCGAGAGTGTGGCACGAGCTCGCGCCGCACACTCAACTGTCGCCCCCTCACTCCCGCAACCTGTCCGCATAATACCCGATCGTCTTGCGGTAGATCAGCGCGCGGTTCCATTCGCGCATGGCTTCGAAATTCGCCGTGCCTTCGCCGTAAGGCACTCCCATCTTGAAGCCGCTGGTGTGCAGGAGGTTCGCGGTGGAGGCGAGCACGTCGGCGACGCTGTGGCGGAGATCGACGCGGCCGTCGCCGTCGAAGTCGACGCCGTATTTGATGTAGGACGACGGCAGGAACTGGGTTTGGCCGATCTCGCCGGCGAAGGCGCCGATCAGGTCGCGCAGCGGCAGGTCGCCGCGCTGCACGATCTTCAGCGCTGCGAGCAGCTCGCCCTGGAACAGCTCGGTGCGGCGGCAGTCATGCGCGAGCGTGGCGAGCGTGCGCACGACCGGCAGCTTGCCGATGTCGCCTTTGCCAAAGTCGCTCTCCAGGCCCCAGATCGCGACCAGGATCTGCCGCGGCACGCCAAACTTCTGCTCGATGCGCGTAAGCAGCGCCGCATGGCGCTGGAGCATCGCCTTGCCGCCATTGATGCGGCCGGCGCCGACGCGGGTCGCAACGTACTGCTCGAAGCTCTTGTTGAAGGTGTAGCGCTGGCGGCGGTCGAAGGCGAGCACGCTCGCATCCTGCGTCACGCCTGATAGCGCAGCGCTGGTCACGCTCGCCGAGACGCCGGCGGCCTGCGCCTCCGAGGTCATGCTGGCGATGAAGGTGTTGAAATCGCCGCCGCAGCGCGCGGCGAAGGACGGCGTGGCGAGGAGCACAAGCGAAGCCACGGCCGGACCAAATCTCAGCATGTAGAGTCTTTCCCAAATCATTGCGCAACGCGGCTGCGATCATGCCCGGGAACCGGTGGGCCGTCAAAGCGACACACGTCATCAGAACTGATCTCAGCCTGCGAGCCGCCCGACCT
This sequence comes from Bradyrhizobium arachidis, assembly GCF_024758505.1. Classification (NCBI taxonomy): domain Bacteria; kingdom Pseudomonadati; phylum Pseudomonadota; class Alphaproteobacteria; order Hyphomicrobiales; family Nitrobacteraceae; genus Bradyrhizobium; species Bradyrhizobium arachidis. The sequence goes on from NZ_CP077970.1 coordinate 8,360,370, forward strand.
CGGAGCAGAGCGCAAAGCTGCTCACGAGCCAGCCGCAGCTCAACGTCTTCATCGTCAACCACACCGACACCAGGGTTGGCCGTTGCGCGATGAGACCGGGTGAAATTGGCGTTCGGGCGCCTCACCAAAAAAAATGTACGAAACAACCCCATGCACAGTAGCCGCGGCGTACGGGTATGACGACATGCGCATTTTCCGAAATCAACTTGACACGTCGGGCAAATCGGGTGTAAAAGAGGATCATCGGGCAATCCGCAGGAGAGCACACGCCAGGATGCGTTGCGGCGGCACGCTGGCGCCCGTTGCGGATCTGGAACTCCCGCAGATCCTTGCGCTTGTGCGCAAGACGGAACTGCCGCGACAGAGACGCGATCGCGTGCGCAATCGAGTTTTTTTGACGCGCCAGACAAAGTTGCGACGCTGAGATCGATGGCAAATATCCGTCAGCGATCACTTCTCAACGACTGCACAAAACGCTGTCACAATTTCCTTGCAAATCGCATGGCGAGGGATAGAATTCTATTTAAGGTTGTCGCCCCTCCAGCCCCGGACGACACTGAACGACCAACAATAAACGGCGGGCTTTCGGCCCGCCGTTTATTGGGGATGGCAGATCGGTTCGTCAGTCGCAGACGAACAGCCGCGCGGATCGCGGCGATAGATCTCGCTTCACATTCACGCGCTTCCCTTCAATCCGCCCGCAACTTGAGCACTTTGTCAGTGCATTCGACGATCGTCAGATGCTGCGGGATCGTCTCTGCGGGCCGGAACAAGTGAAGCGAAGCCCCCTCGCCGCGCGACCACGAGCCGTTGCGCGCACGCGTGCGATCATCGAGACCGGCCCCCAGAAACAGCACGGTGCCGTCGGCATGGAACTCAAACCAGTCGCGGCCGCGCGATGGTGGAAACACAAAACCTTGCGGCCGCAGCACCATGACGCCATTCGCGTCTTCCTCGCGCGAATGGCCCCACGTCCCGATAAGACATTCAAACTCGCTTGCTGCCACCGCTTCCTGGTTCCATTGCAATTCGCGCGGGCCGATCCACGCGAACCGCGTGTCAGGGCCCGGCTCCGGCCGCCACGCCAGCGAGCGCAGCAACCATGGGCTTGCCGATCATCGATCGCGGCCCGGCAAGCGTAGCACGTATTCGCGCAACCTGTCCCGGTGTGAACATGAACATCGAATCATCGTCGACATAGTCCATGTAGTTCATGAACATGTCGCCGCTCGGGGCATTGTGGCAACTGACATGCGGAAAGGTCGGCTTGCCGAAGTTCTCATGGTCCTGAACCGGCGTATCTCCGACCTTGTCGTCCGTGTTGCAGCCGGCCGCGTCTCCCCAGATGTGATAGAGGTCGAGCCAGTGTCCGACCTCGTGGGTCGCCGTCCGCCCCAGATTGAAGGGCGGTGCTGATGTGCCGCTCGTCCCGAACGCATTGTGAATAATGGCGACGCCGTCGGTCGCAGGCAGGCCGCCGGGAAACTGGGCGTATCCCAGCAGTTGGCGCGGCCCGTCGATCAGTTCCGGACAGACCCACATGTTGAGGTATCGGGTCGTATCCCAGGAGTCGTGTCCGCCTTGAGCAGTGAACTTCATGGCATTGTCGGTACCGAATTGCTGGACGTTGGTTAAGGTACGCGTGATGCCGGAGGTCGGTTGGCCCTGCGGGTCGATGGTCGCCAATGCGAATTCGACAAAAGCGTCTGCCACGAGCGGCTGGAATGCGCCGGGTACCTTCGCGGTATCGGGATTCTTCTTGCGATAGTCGTTATTGAGCACGTCGATCTGGCTCTTGATCTGCGCGTCCGCGATGTTTTCCGACCCGCCGCGGTGGATCACGTGGACCACAACCGGGATGACGGTCGGGACGGTGGGAGCCGGAAGCGCTCCCATGGCCATGGCCTGGGCCTCGATCGCCGCCCTCGCGCGAGCGTAGTCGGCATTGGTGCGCATCAAAGCCGCGTGAATGTCGTGGGCGCCGCAGGTGCGCCGGTCAGGTAAGTCCGCCATCTATGAAACCCCTCCCGTTGGATCCGAAGGACGAAACGCCCGAGGAAAAGCTCCGTCAGGCCTGCAATCGGCGACAGCAGACGAGCTTGCCGCCGGCGTAACCTCGCAATTCAATGCTCATCGCCGAAGCTGAGAGCCTGAACTCCTGGTTCTCAGGCAAAACAAATTTGACGGCACGATCAGCGACATTCCTCGAACCGCGCGGCCGTCCCTCGACGAAGACATCGACGTAGTCGACATTGTCGGTCGCGAGTTCGAACGACAACTTGTCGTTCGCTCGAGCCGACTTGACCTCGAACCTTCGGACCGGTTCGGTCAGTCCCGCGAGCTCCGCGGCAGCGCGCGCGAGCAAGTCCGGATTGTTATTGAGGACGTCGTTGCGCGTGAGCTTATGCTCGGCATTGGGCGTGACGCCGAGTTCTTCCAGCTCGGTGCCGGCTTCATCGCCGACGCGCAGCGTTCTCCGTATCGCTACGCGCATGCTCGCGCCCTTCGGCAGTTGATCGAGCGGCGACGGATTTCCTCCGGCCGCGAAGAACTGGCGAATGAGCTCGAGCGTCCAGACATTGGCGCCACCCGCGCCCGTATTTCTGTCGGTGCCGAGGATCCGTCCGATCTTGTGATCCTGGAATCCAGCCGAAAAGATATCGGTCGTGCTGTAACAGCGTGCATCAGTGATCAGGAGGACGGGGCCGTAGTAGCGCTGTCCGATGTCATTGCAGCGCTCGGGAGCAGTGATCGGGAAGGCGGCGGAGAATGCCGCTCCCGTCTCGACCGCCCGGTCGAGCGAAGGCGCCCAGCTCTTCAACTGGTCGACGGACTTGCAAAGCGTCGCGTTGGGCCTGGTGTTGATGAACTGCAGCCTGCACGGTTCGATGGTCCTGGGCGTCAGCAGTTGAAGCAGCCGCTCGCCCGCCCAGATCAATCCGCCGCCATTGCCGCGAACGTCGACGATGAGCCCGTTCTTCGGCATCTCGGGAAGATCTATGAGACGGAGGAACTCGTTGACGAACGCGACGTCGTCGCCGACGGAGAACGTGAAGATCCGCACATAGGCGTAGGCCTTTCCGCCTGAATTGACGACCTGGGCGGAGAATACGTCGGGCATGGTGGACTGCGTGCCGCTCACGGCGCTTTCGACTGCCACGGTTTCCGCTGCCGCGGTCTCCCCCGGTGCCGCGCCGGCCGCCATGCTCGTCACCCGGGCGTTGATACGTGCCGATTCGAGGTCGCGCTTGGCCTTGATCACGTGCTGGGCGAACAGCAGCTTGTTGATCCGCCGGAATGTATCGCCTTCCAGATCCAACCCCAGCGCGGCCGCTGCGGCACTGGGGACGTCGGGAGCCACCGCATCCGCTTCAGGCGGAAGTCCGATGATGGCCCAGTCGGCGCGAAACTCCAGCGCATTCCCGGCAAGATCCGTGTAGCCGATCACCACCCATTCCTCGTCGGGAGGCGGCGAGATGTTCATGGCGCGCTTCGTCAGACCCGCAACGCCGCGCGCGTGGCGCGCCGCCGGGTTGCTGCCCGCATGATAGGAGGCTGCAATCTCCACCGCGCGATCGATCGGCACGCCGTTCCAATAGGTGAGCTCGACGCCGGGGACGAAGGTCGCATGGCTAAAGCCCTGGACGGTTTGCGCAACGATGTATTTGCGCCGGCCGCCGTCGAAACATGCTTCGACACGGAACGGCAGGAACGCCGTCATCTGGGAAAAGTGGGATGGCAGTATGTAGTTGGTGTGAAGATCGCGAAGCGAGGTGAAGATATCCGTCATCTCGTGATGAAACGCGATCTCGCTGGCGAGCTGGGGCAGCCTGCGCTGCAGAAGGCGCAGACGCTGCAACGGATCCACCCCGTGCATCGCTCGCTTGAGGGGCAGGTGCGCATAGAATCCCTCCAGCAGCTTGATGGCCTGGTCGACGAGCAGATCAATCTCTTCCGGTGTCAGCTTGTCGATGGTCTGGAGGAACTCTCCGAGCCCCCTGCCTCCCGTGAAAGTCGCTCGCACGCTGTCGTCGGCGGCAGCGGCGAAGTCGCTCAGGCTGCCACCATCAGATTTGGGGATGCTTGCCATGATCCGCCCTCGGCAACGAACAACGAATAGAGACGTCCGCGCACGCCGGCGCGCGGTCAATGAACTAGGTAAGTAATTTCAACCTAAAAATGCTTTTTATCTACGATACACCTGTCGACGATCGCCTTCAAGTTGTCCGTGTGCGGGGTCGTCGGGATGACAGTGTGACCTCTTGCCACGGCACCCGAGCGGAGCCGGCACAAGAATAAACGGCGGGCTTTCGGCCCGCCGCCTACTGAGGCAAGGGCGTCATTGCGGTGTCGTATCAGACCTTTCGAGGCGCGTGAGGCTTCGACCCCAGCAATCACTTTCGTCGATCGATGGCGCGGGAGCTCCGCAGGCCCGGGCTCCGCGCTGAAGACCCGCAATATCATTTGACCGTGGCGCCCTTCTCGACCACAAGCGGCCATGGCCAAAAAACCCGGAACCAACCCCAAAGGCGAGTTCGCCTTTTTCAACGTCGTCTATGAAGACGATTCCCAACGCTCCAACCGCCGCGTGCCCACTGAGCTGCTCGACGGCCTCGACGGCGACGAACCCGCGCGCGGCTTCATCATGGAGCAGGACCGTGAGATCGCCGAGAAGTCGGGGCGACCGGCGCTGGGGATCAAGCGGATCGAGCGGGTCGGCGCGAAGAAGAAATAGGCGGGCAAAGACGCACGCTCACCAACGCCCGCTCCACTTGTTCCAGGCAAACAGCAGATCGGCAAAGCGGTCATAGAAGAAGCGCGTGAACGGCAGCGCCACGCGATTGCCGAACAGCGCCGCAAGCCACCCCTCCCCCGGCGTTATCCGCCACAGCGCAATCGCGACATCCGCGCCGACGATGAGCCGGCCGGCCTCATCGGTCGCATGCAGGCGGCGCCTGATGTCGTCGAGCGAGGCGCCAAACTGCGCCAGTACATCGGGCTGCTCGTTGATATCCTTGAACTCTACCGTGCCCGCGCGCACCAGCGCCAGCAGCTTGTTGCGCTGCCAGTCGATGCCGGCGTCGCAGACGGGGCAGCGGGTGTTGTAGTAGACGGTGAGATTGGCCGGCATTATCGAAGCGCCTTTCGTGTCGGAAGTACAAGCCGGCGGGCCGGACTACGCAGCTTGCCGCTCTGCCTCGCCGGAAGCCACCTTTGCAACTTCCGGCTCCAGCGTGGCGCGCGGCGCATTGACCAGGCTCACCAACGTGTAGCTGATGATGAGGAGTAGGAACCACGAGCCGAACTTGGCGGGCGATACCAGCGCCCATGCGTGCTGCTGGGACGGGTAGAGCCAGATTCTGGTGTAGGTGCCGATGTTCTCGGCAAACCAGATGAACGACGACACCAGCACGAGGCCGAGAGGCAGGGGCATGGAGCGGTAGTCGGCCCAGACCTTGAAGTAGATGGTGGTGCGTCCGAACACCAGAGCCGCTACGACAAAGAGCAGAACGCGCAGATCTACCACGAAATGATGCGCGAAGAAGTTCAGATAGATTGCAATGCTCAGCGCAATGAGCGCCGAGCGCGACGGGTGCCGCTCGAAGCGGAAATCGAACAGGCGCCATGCGCGGCATAGGTAACTTCCGATGCACGAATACATGAAGCCGGTGAACAGGGGCACGCCGCCGATCCGGAACAAGCTTGGCTCGGGATAGATCCACGAGCCCATCGAAGTCTTGAAGATCTCCATCACCGTGCCGACGACATGGTAGATGACGATGACCTTGGCTTCGTCGACCGTCTCCAGACGACTCGCAAGCAGGGCCAATTGCACGGCAATCATGCAGAGAAGCAGGAAATCATAGCGCGCGAGCGGCGCATTCGCCGGATAGAGCCGGTAGGTCGCAATCATCGACGCGACCGCGAAGCCACCGAAAAGGCACGCCCAGCCTTGCTTGACGCCGAAGCGAAGGAATTCATAGAGCCACGCCGTCGACCGGCGCCGCGCCATGAAGCGCCCCAGACGCCATTCGCCGACGATGAACCGGCGAAGCGGCGGCCAGTTTGCCGCGGCACTCGCCCGCATGATGCCGGCCGCAGACTCGCCTATGTCGGTTTGCCGATTGAATGTGTGATGCACGGCGGGAACCGTGCGCACCGACCGCGATCAAAACAAGGCGGATCTTTGCAGAATTTCCTGAGAGCCCAAAAACCTGCGACAGATCCACTGCACCGCCGCTTGCACAGGCGCATTCGCGGTGGGTGCAACTGGTCGAACGCCCGTCATCCCAACGGCATGTCGCATGTCGCGCAGGATCTTATGACGCTAAAGCGCGATGGCTTTAGGTTGAATCGTCACCGCGCTTTAGCTCTTTGTTTGAGCATGATCTTCTCGGAAAACCGCTGCGCACTTTTCCGGATCATGCTTTAGGCCCTCGTCAAACAAACGGCGGGCCTTCGCCCGCCGCTGTGTCCGATGGTTGCCCGGGTCAAGCCCGGGCATGACAATCTCGATCAGTTATCCAGGAAGCTCCGCAGCTTCCTCGACCGCGACGGATGCTTCAGCTTCCGCAGCGCCTTGGCTTCGATCTGGCGGATGCGTTCGCGCGTCACGCTGAACTGCTGGCCGACTTCTTCCAGCGTGTGGTCGGTGTTCATGCCGATGCCGAAGCGCATGCGGAGCACGCGCTCTTCGCGCGGGGTGAGCGAGGCGAGCACGCGCGTGGTGGTCTCGCGCAGGTTCGACTGGATCGCGGCGTCGATGGGGAGGATCGCGTTCTTGTCCTCGATGAAATCGCCGAGGTGCGAATCCTCTTCGTCACCGACCGGCGTCTCGAGCGACAAGGGCTCCTTGGCGATCTTGAGGACCTTGCGCACCTTCTCCAGGGGCATGCCGAGCTTCTCGGCAAGCTCTTCCGGGGTCGGCTCGCGGCCGATCTCGTTCAGCATCTGGCGCGAGGTACGCACGATCTTGTTGATCGTCTCGATCATGTGCACGGGGATGCGGATGGTGCGCGCCTGGTCGGCGATCGAGCGGGTGATCGCCTGCCGGATCCACCACGTGGCGTAGGTCGAGAACTTGTAGCCGCGGCGGTACTCGAACTTGTCGACGGCCTTCATCAGGCCGATGTTGCCTTCCTGGATCAGGTCGAGGAACTGCAGGCCGCGGTTGGTGTACTTCTTCGCGATCGAGATCACCAAACGGAGGTTGGCTTCCACCATCTCCTTCTTGGCCTGGCGGGCTTCGCGCTCGCCCTTCTGTACGGAGTGCACGATCTTGCGGAATTCGCCGATCTCCAGACCCGTCAGGGCTGCGAGCTGATGCACCTCGTGGCGGAGGTCCTTGATGCGGTCCTTCTCGTGGTGGACGAAGTTCTTCCAGCCCTTGGCCGAAAGCTTCGAGACCCGGTTGAGCCAGCGCGGGTCGAGCTCAGAGCCCTGGTAGTTGCGCAGGAAGTCGTCGCGGGCGACGCCGTGGCTGTCGGCGAGCCGCATCAGGCGGCCCTCGTGCGAGACGAGGCGCTTGTTGATGTCGTAGAGCTGCTCGACCAGTGAATCGATACGCGCCTGGTTGAGGCGCAGCGACTTCACCTCGACGATGATCTCGTCTTTCAGCTTCCTGTACTTGCGCTCCTGGTGCGGCGAGAGCGACGGCCCGTGCGAGGTGCTCTCGAGCTGGTTCTGGATGTCCTGCTCCTGGAGCTTGCGTAGCTTCTTGTAGTTGTCGGCGATCTTGTCGAAGATCTCGACGACCTTCGGCTTGAGCTCGGCCTCGATCGCCGCGAGCGACATCTGGTTCTCGAACTCGTCGTCCTCGTCCATGTCGGCTTCGGCAGCGGCCTCGCCCGGATCCTTCTCGGCTTCGCCACCATTGGGGGCGGCAGGCGCGGCACGGAACGGGGTCGGCGACGGCGGAGCGGCGGGCGGCGCGACAACGGGCGCAGCGCCAGCGGCCGCGGCCGCGCCTTCCGCAGGTGCCTCGCCGTTCTCGCCGGCGGGACCGCCGATCATCTGCGGGTTCATGCCGCCCTTGGCGTCGGGACCGGCATAGGTCGCTTCGAGATCGATGATGTCGCGCAGGAAGATCTTGCCTTCGTTGAGCTCATCGCGCCAGATGATGATGGCCTGGAAGGTCAGCGGGCTTTCGCAGAGGCCCGCGATCATCGCCTCGCGGCCGGCCTCGATGCGCTTGGCGATCGCGATTTCGCCTTCGCGGGAGAGCAGTTCGACCGTGCCCATCTCGCGCAGATACATGCGCACGGGATCGTCGGTGCGCTCGCCCGGCTCGCTCTTCTTGACCTCGGTGACGGCCTTCTGCGTGACCTCGACGAGCTCGTTGTCGGTATCGTCGTCCGAGGAATCCTTTTCCTCTTCCTCACCCTCGGCGTCGTCGGCCTCGGTGACGTTGATGCCCATGTCAGAGAGCATCGACATGATGTCTTCGATCTGTTCGGGCGAGGTCTGGTCGGACGGCAGCACTTCGTTGAGCTGATCGAAGGTCACGAAGCCGCGCTTCTTGGCCTGCTTGATCATCTTCTTCACTGCCGCGTCGGACAGATCGAGCAAGGGCGAGGGAGCGTCCTGGGAATCCTTCTCCGGAGCGTCCGCTGCCTTGTCGTCCTTTTCCTTGTCCTTCGCCTGCAGCGTCTTTGCCTTGGTGGCCATCCATTGCTCCTGAAACGCGCTTATCATGCAGGTGGCGTGCAGCACGCCTGCCTGAATTCACTTGAACCTGTTGCTCGCCGCTCTCGCTTCGCCAGATCTCGACACAGAAAGGGCGGCGCAAACGTCGTTCGCCACCCCCAAACCTATCTCGTCGGATTTACCTAACGCTTCGTGAGCACCTTTCGTGTCGCCGGCGAATGCAGGTTGAGTACCAACAGCGATTGCGCGGATTTATTCCTGACGCCTCTGTTTTGCCTGCGGCCGCCTGGGGCCAAAGTGCTACAAGACCGTTAAGCCTCGATTAACCCTGTTTCTGCCGCCAAACCTTGGATTTGGCGAGTCTTTTTGCGGTTCCGGTCGCTCCCGTCCGCATGATTCTTGTCTCACACGCTCTTCTGGACCCGGCCCGACAGCTCGCCAAACCCCTCGATCAGGGCCTCGGTGCCGTCGACTTCGGCCATCCTGGCCTTGACGTCGCGCAGCCATGCCAAATTGGCCTCGCTGGGGTCTTCCCCCAAGGCCAGCTCGGCGTCCTTCAACTCCCTAAGTAGGGAATGCCATTGCCGATGCAAGGCAACGAGCTGATGCCAGGTTGACAAAACGTCATCCCGTGCCGCGCCCTCCCGCGCGCCCCACACCGCCTGGGTCGTGATGGCCCGCTCAACCCTTTGAAGAAGCGGGATAAATCCGCCTTTCTCGAGGTCGGAGCGCATCTTCTCGGCCTGCTCGCCGGGATCGGGGCTGTGGTGGTGGTCATTGGCAAAAGCCGCGATGATGCCGGCCCGGAGCTTGTGCGCCTCGGGGTGGGCAAGCTCGAGGGCGGCCACCTCCTCCAAATGCTCGTGCAGCAGCCAGGGGTGGTTGATCAGGCTCTGCAGGATCAGGGCCTCGCGGCGGGAGACGGCGCTGCGCTGTCCCCGCATGATCGGGCTCGCCGCAAGCTGCGGGCTCGCCGCCTGGTAGGGGCCTGACGGTAACGAGGTGGGGATCGGGCCGCCGCGGCGGTTCGCGCCTGCGAATCGATTCGCGCCGCCGCCAGAGCCGCGCGGCTGAAAACTGCGGCCGCCATTGCCTCTAAAGTTGCCACGGCCGGCAAAATTGCCGCCGCGCCCGCCCTCGGGAGCAAAGGTGCGCTGAAGCCGCTCGGCGAGATCCTGGCGATAGTAGCGCCGCACGACCTCGTCGCGGATGCCGTTCGAGAGCTCATTGATGCGCGCTTCAAGCGCAGCGCGGCGCTCGGGCGTCACAAAGCTGCCGCCCTCCAACTCGCGCGACCAGATCATGTCGGCGAGCGGACGCGCTGATGCGAGCACCTCCTCGACCGCGCCGCGACCGCCGGAGCGCACGAGATCGTCGGGGTCCTGCCCTTCCGGCAACAGCGCGAAGCGCAGGCTCTTGCCGGGCGCGAGAAACGGCAAGGCGAGGTCCGCAGCACGATAAGCCGCCTTCTGTCCGGCCTTGTCGCCGTCGAAGCAGAGGATCGGCTCGTCCGCCATCTTCCAGAGCAGCGCGAGCTGGTTTTCGGTCAACGCAGTTCCGAGCGGCGCCACGCTGCCTGCAAAGCCTGCCGTGACCATGGCGATGACGTCGACATAGCCCTCGACCACGATGAGGGGCGCGCCGTCATGCGTGGCTTTGCGCGCGGTCGGGTGGTTGTAGAGATTGTCGCCCTTGTGGAAGAGCGGCGTCTCCGGCGAGTTGAGATATTTGGCTGGAACGTCCTTCTCCAGCGCGCGCCCGCCGAAGGCGATGACGCGGCCGCGCAGATCCGTGATCGGAAACATCACGCGATCGCGGAAGCGATCATAGGGCACGGGAATGTCGTCGCCGCCGATCAAGAGGCCGGTCTCGATCATGTCCTCGACCGAGACGCCCTGCTTGCCGAGATGCTCCTTCAGCGCGAAGCGCTCGGGTGGCGGCGGCGCATAGCCGATGCGGAACTGCAACTGCGTCGCCGGCGACAATGCGCGATCGGCGAGATAGCCGCGCGCTTTCGCGCCGACGCGCGAGGCCAGGGTCTCCGAGAAGAACTTTGCGGCGAGCTCCATGACGTCATGCAGCGTCCGACGGCGCTGCTCGTGGCGCGCGGCATCTGGCGTTGCCGCCGGCAGCGGCAGTCCCGCCATGCCGGCGAGCCGCTCGACGGCCTCGGCGAACGGCAGGCCGTCGGTCTCCATCACGAAGGAGATGATGTCGCCGTGCTTGCCGGAGGAGAAGTCGTGGTAAAATCCCTTCTGGTCGTTGACGTAGAAGGAGGGCGTCTTCTCCTGCTGGAATGGCGACAGCCCCTTCCACTCCCGCCCCGCCTTCTTCAGCTTCACGCGCTTGCCCACGACTTCGGAGACCGAAAGCCGGGCACGCAATTCGTCAAGGAATTGGGGCGTGAAGCGCATGGAATGAGTCTAGCGGACCGCGTGAGTCGGGGCGAACGATTACGGATATAGGGGCGGCCTGACGAGAAGTCAGGAATGTCGGGCTTATCCGAGTTATTCGACCTATGCACAGCCCCGTTATTGGCACTAGATGCGCTTGATCGCGGCCCGGTTCCACGCTTCGATAGCATCATGTTCACAACCTTTCGAGGCGGCCAGAGCGGGGGTTGGCGCGTCACCTCGATCTCACCCGTCAAGGGCGATCCCCTGCCATTCATGCCGGCGCTGTCGGTGGTATCCAGCGAGGCCATCGCGCTGCCGCTGGTGCCGTCGCGCAATTCCTGGCGGCTTGTCGGCGTCGCCAGCCATTTGCGCTACACCGAACGGGCCGAGAAGGAGAAGCTCCTCGCCGTACAGGCCGGGCTCGGACGCGTCGAGGCGACCTGCGCGGCCCTGATCCCGATCAGGAAGACCGCGGCCTGGTGGGATCTCACGCCTGAGGAGCGGCGCGCGATTTTTGAGGACAAGTCGCACCATATCGCCAGCAGCATGCGATTCCTCCCCGCGATCGCACGGCAGCTCTATCACTGCCGGGATCTCGGCGAGCCTTTCGACTTCCTGACCTGGTTCGAATATTCGCCGGCGCATGCTTCGCTGTTCGAGGAGCTGGTGGCGATGCTGCGCACGACCGAGGAATGGCGCTACGTCGAGCACGAAATCGACGTCCGCCTGGTGCGCGAGGTGCTGACGCCTTAGTGCTCCAGGAAGCGCCCCGACTCGATGCGGGGCAGTTCGGTGACCGGCCAGTTGTAGATATAGGTCCAGGCCTTGTCGGCGCTGCCATCCGCAAGCGTCACGTCGATCAGCCTGCGCAGATATTCGGTCGGCTCGGAAAAGCCCTCGCCGCAGGCCTCGTACATATCGAACTCACGCAAAAGCTCGTCCGGCGTGCGCAGGCGGAACAGCTCGCCATGGACGACGTCGGAGGCCGCGTCCGACAGCAGCAGGCCCGGATAGTGTTTTATGAGATAGAGCCGGCCTCGGCAGGTGGCGCTGCCGATGAAGTCGGCATGCGCGGAAAGCAGCCGCGCCATCGGATGGTCGAAGCCGCGCATCAGGGTGCCGTAGACGAAGAGACGATCTGAGGTCATGGAAGTTACTTACTGTCATTCCGGGGCGACGCGAAGCGTCGAACCCGGAATGACGAAACCTAGCGGCATTTTCAACCCACCGTCACCACCTCATCGCTGACCACCACAAACTTCTTCAGCTCCATCCGGCCAAAGCTCGTCGACAGCGCGACGTCGGCCGCGTCGCGGCCCGTCGCTATCAGGATGCGGCCGATGCGCGGGACGTTGTGGCGGGCATCGAAAGTGAACCATTTGCCGGACAGATACGCCTGAAACCAGCCGGAAAAATCCATCGGAAACGGCTCGGGCGGAATGCCGATGTCGCCCATATAGCCGGTGCAGTAGCGCGCCGGGATGCCCATGCAGCGGCAGAGGGCGACGGCCAGATGCGCAAAATCGCGGCAGACGCCGCTCCTCTGCTCGTAAACGTCATGCGCCGACTTCATGTGATGGGCGTGTTCGTAGCCGAAGGTGACGTGGCGATAAACGAATTCGGTGATGGCCGCGACGCGTTCCCAGCCTGGCTCCGTCTTGCCGAACAGCGACCAGGCGATGTCGGTGAGCTTGTCGGTCTCGCAATAGCGGCTCGGCATCAGATAGAGCAGCAGCTCGTTCGGCAGCGTTTCGATCGGCACCTGCTGCGCGGATGGCATCACCTCGTCCGGCAGCCCCGTGTCGCGCACCAGCGCGCTGCCTATCAGCGTGACGCCGCCGGCGGGCGCAACGAGGCGGCCGCAGATATTGCCAAAACTGTCGTGGTAGAAGCGGATCGGCACGTCGGGATCAGTGACGACCGTCTCCTTGCCGACGATGTCGGCCACGCGCGAGGGATGGATGTTGAGCATGATGACCATCGGCGTCGGCTGCGCAGCGGCGTAAGCGATCTCGAAGCCGACCTTGATGTCCATCTACGAATCCTCTGTCTCCAGCTCTTTGTCGCAGGCCTCGACCCCCGTGCTCTCCCCCGGATCGCCGAGTGCCTCCTGCTCGTGGCGCTTGCGATCATGTTCGGTCTTGTGATGAATCGTCAGCAGCGGCATCGTCCGTCGATCATGGTGATTTTGGGCGGACTAATCTATAGCGTTGGCTGCCCAATTTTAAGGGAACGTGCTTTTTACATAGGCAACCGGAATGGCTTTAGACGCGACTGACGCGCCACATCAACTCCTCCAAACGAACGATATTTTCCCGGTGTTTGAGGCCAATGCAGACGGCCGCTCGCCGTTCCTGCTCACCTCGGATCACCACGGGCGGGCTTTGCCGCGCGCGCTCGGCGATCTCGGGGTCAGCGAAAGCGAGCTGACGCGGCACATCGCCTGGGACATCGGGATTGCCGGCGTCGCCGAGCGGCTCGCAAAGATGCTCGACGCGCATTTGATCGCGCAGCGCTATTCGCGGCTGGTGATCGACTGCAACCGCCCGCCGGGCGTGGCGAGCTCGATTCCCGTCATCTCGGAGGCGACGACGATTCCCGGCAATGAGGGCATTTCGGGAGGGGCGCGGGACGCGCGACGGCGCGAGATTTTCGATCCGTACCATGCGCGCATCAAGGCGGCGATCGATGCGCGCGTGCACGCGAAGCGCCCGACCGTGCTGGTGGCGCTGCACAGCTTTACGCCTGTTTATGCCGGCGTCGCGCGGCCCTGGCACATCGGCACGCTCTATCATCGCGACACGTTGCTGCCGCGGCTCTTGTTGCAGCATTTGCGCGCGGAGAGCGATCTCGTCGTCGGCGATAACGAGCCCTATGCGGTGAGCGACCTCACCGACTACGGCATCCCCGTGCATGGCGAAGCGCGCGGCCTGATCAATACCGGCATCGAGATCCGCCAGGACCTCATCTCCGACCAGTCCGGCCAGCAGCAATGGGCCGAGCGCCTGGCGCGGATTTTTGGCGAGATCGAAGCAACGATGCGGGCGGAGGGGCTGGTCTAAATTCCTGTTTTGACGCGTTTTCTTTACGCGAACCGGTATCCACTTCGCTCGAAAACGCTCTAGCCGCCGCGCGTGACGACGAACAGCGCGAGCGCGGCGAAGATCGCGGCGATGCCCCACAGCACGTAAGCGATACGGCCGCCACCGCCTGGGTCGAGCGTCGCCTCGGCCGGGTTGTCGGGATTGACGTGGACCTCGACGCGGGCGCCGTCCTGATAGCGTGCCATCAGCTTCTCCAGCATCTTGTTCGAGGCCTGCGGCGTGTTCGCGGCGACGCGAGCCGCTTCATTGGTGTAGCTGACGTTCTGATAGCTGTAGGTATAGGACACGCGCTTGCCGAACATCTCGACGCCGCGCCTGCTGCTGTCGGGGTCGCTGGCCTCGTGATACGCCTCCATCTCCGACACCTTGATCGTGCCCGGCACCACCGGCCAGCGCTGCGCGATCGACGCCTGCCGCCGCACGGCGAGCGCGAACAGCGCAATGACGGAGCCGAAGGCGGCGAAGGCGACCACCAGACCCGCGAGATCGGGGCGGCCGATGTGGTGCGCGAGGTACTCATAGCTCTTGTTGAGGCCGAAGGCCGAGCCGAACAGGATTGCCAGCACGATGGCCGTGCCGATGCCGAGACAGCCCCACAGGCCTTTTGGCATGTCGCGTTCCAGCACCGCCCGATCGGGATGGCGCGGATTGTAGTAGACGGTGACGACGCTGCCGACGGGATATTTCTTCAGCGTCTCCGCGACCTGGAAATTGCCGAGATCCTCACCGATGGAAACGCGGTTACAACGCAGCTTGCGGCCGAAGACGGTGTATTCGTAAGTCACGTTGGCGAAGTTGCGGCTCTCCAGGCGGTAGCCGTCCTCGCGGTCGCTGTCGGAGACGCGGACCTCGCGCAGTTCGGCGGCAGAGGTGACCACCTTGCCCATCGTCTTCGGCCAGCGACTGGCTTCGCGCACCTCCCAGGTCTTGACCACGGCCGCAACGAGAATGAGCCCGAGCGGTGCGAGCAGCATCGCATAGACGAACCAGGGCAAATCGGGCACGGCAAAAAATCCTTCTTCGGCAATGCCCGGTTGGACGTGCGATTGCCGGAAAAGGTTCAATTTACGTAGGTCAGCCCTATTTCGCGCGGGTCAGCGCCAGCCAGATCCCGCCGCCGATCATGAAGCCGCCGGAGATGCGCGAGATCGCCCGCGTGCGCTCGGCCGAGAAGAATCTTCGCGCCCTGCCCGCCGCCAGCGCATAGAGCGCATCGGTCATCACGGCAGTGACCATGAAGGTGATGCCGAGCAGCGCCACTTGCGGGAAGTGCGGCTGGTTCATGTCCATGAACTGCGGGATGAACGCACCGAAGAACACCAGCACCTTCGGATTGGACAGCAGCACCAGAAAGCCCTGGAGGAAGAAGCCACCGCGCGGCGGCGGGGGCGGCTTGTCAACATCGACGCCTTCGACCGGCGACCAGATCAGCTTGATCCCGAGCCAGACGAGATAGGCCGCACCGGCAAAGCGTACCCAGTCGAACCAATAGCCCATGGTCGCCATCAGCGAGGTCAGACCGATCGCGACGATGCCGATCACGATCGCGAGCCCGGCTTGCGCGCCGGCGACGTTGGTCAGCGCCGCGCGGGTGCCATGGCGCAGGCCGTTGGCGATCACCAGCGTCACGATCGGCCCCGGCAGCAACGCCAGGGCAATGCAGGCGGCAAGGAAGGCGAGATAGGCTTGCATGGACATCATGGGGGAACTCGCTGGCAGGTTTGACGGCATTAATGCATGTCGGAGGCGGGAACGGAAGCTGGGCTGGCACACCTGCGCATCACAAATGCGGACGTCATACCCGCGACCCGGCTACGCCAAGGCTTCGCCGGGGCTCGCGGTCTTGGGGCGCCGAAACTTTAGCGTAGGCGGCAAGCGGGGTATCCAGTACGCCGCGGCATCTCCGTATCCCACGACTGCCTCTGGAATACTGGATCACCCGCTTTCGCGGGTGATGACGGCGGAGTTCGCGGCACGAACGCGCTCCCCTCACCGTCCATCCAGCGCCGCGAGAGTCCACGCCCTCATCGCCTCCATCTCGAGAAACGCGAGGGCCACGCGCTGCATGGCCGATTGCTCGTCCCTCCCCTGCATCACCGCAACGAGGAGATCGCAGCGGCGCGACACGGCGATGGCGGTGGCGGCGCGCTGCGCGCCGTCCGGCATGGTCAGCGCATAATGCCGCACCCGCCCCTGCATCTCGCCGAGCTTGACCACCTCACCACGGGCTACTGCGGCGAAGCGCGGCGCGATCAGGTCGACGTCGGCGACGCGGTCGACCTCGTCGTCATCGGCGACCCCGCGGTCGCAATTGCAGAAGCCGCGCTTGGCACGGACATAGAGCTCGACGCCGTCGCATGATGTGCCGTCGCAGCGGAAGGCACGCCCCGCGGGCCAACCGTCGCGCGGGAACGGCCAGGCGATCTCCTGCCAATGCGACCCATGCCGGGACGGCGCGATCTGATACGCGCCCACGCCCGACAAGGCACCGAGCGCGAACACCGCAACCAGCATGGTTGCAGCGCGCCGCATGATGTCAGTTCCGCGGCAGGCCGGCGGCGGCACGCGCCGCTCCGGTCAGTTCCAGGATATGCATGCCGGTATTGGCGCGGTCGACGATGTAGATGTAGCCGCGGTCGTCGGTTTCGACATTGTTGGTCTGGATCGCGACCTTGCAGCGCTCGCCGCCTTCGATCGGGATGCAGCGCTTGTCGGTCGCCTGCGTGATGGCCGGGATGAAATAACCGACCTCCTTTGGGCGATAGGGATCACGGATATCGAGCACGCGCACGCCGGCATTGAAGAAGGCGATGAAGACGAGCTTCTTGTAATAGACCGGCGCCATGCTTTCGTTCGAGGAGTGCGACCCGAAGCGGCCACCGCGCTGGCAGAATGCTCCGCCCGCCTCCGGCACCGTGAAGCTCGAGATCATCATCGGTCGGGTCTCGGTGGTGACGTCGGCAAACCACACCATCTGCCGCGCCTCGGCGCATTCGTTCAAAATCGCCTCGTCCACGATCATGACGATGTCGCGGGTCTTGCCGTCCTTGTCCTCCGCGAACTCCGTGATCGGCATGTCGAGCATCGGAAAGGTCGTGTGCGCGCCGTTGAAGCCGGACATCGGCAGCTTTGCGACTTCCGGATAGCGCAGATTCTCCGGCGTCGGCTCCTTGCCGCCGCCGAGCAGCTTCTCGCGATCGACGATCTGCAAGATGCCGCCCTTGTTGGTGCCATAGCCGAAATAGACGCGATTGCCGGCAGGTCCGGTCGAGATCGGCCCGTGCAACTCGGTCGGCACCGCGCCGGTCGAGCCCGGCTCCTGTCCGGGCAGGCCAAAATCCCTGATCTTCCGCGGCTGCGCGGGATCGGAGAGATCATAGATCTGCGTCATGCGGCGCGTGCGCCAGTCCGGGGCACCGGAAACGAGATAGGCAATGCCGGTGTCGCACTCCCACCAGTTCTTGTGCGTGTCCTTCAACCCGGCGATACGCGTGATGAGCACGGGATTGCTGGGATCGGCGACGTTCCAGATCTCATGCGCTTCGCCGCCGAAGGTTCTGAGCATGTAGACCGCATTGGGATCCCCCTTCGGCAGGGACTTGCCGTCGCAGACGCGCACCATCTGCGCGCCGCCGGATTCGTACTTGCCGGGCTGGCCCGGCAGGTGTCGCAGATATTTCGGGCGTGCGGGATCGGTGACGTCGACGATCGAGGTGCCGTTCGGTTCGGCCTGCCCCGTCAGCGGATTGACCGGCGCGGGTACGTCGTCGGTGCCGCCATGGTGGCCGATATAGGCGATCCAGCGGTCGCCCTGGTGATGGATGGTCGGCTGATAGGCGCTGCGCGCCTGCAGGTCGTTGAAGCCGACAAGCTTCATGTTGGAGGCTTCGGGCGGCGCGCCGACCACCTGCTGCTTCTGCGCCAGGGCACTGGCGCCGCACGCGAGAAGGACGAAGCATGCAGCGAGTTGGACGCGACCGATCATGTGGCCTCCCGGAACCAATCTTTGTTGGCTGACGCTAAAGGCTAACACAGCGATTTGCGTCCGCCAAAGTCGCATCTTGACATGCAACCATTTGGTTGCCTATTATGTCAGCCATGGACGAGGTCTTCAAAGCGCTGGCCGACGCTTCCAGACGGTCGCTCTTGGACAGGCTTCACGCCGAGAACGGGCAGACGCTGAACGAACTCTGCGAAGGCCTGGAGATGACGCGCCAGGCCGTCACAAAGCACCTTGCGATTCTCGAAGACGCCAACCTGATCACGACGATCAGGCATGGAAGGGAGAAGCTGCACTATCTCAACCCCGTGCCGATCCACCAGATCGGCGAACGCTGGATCAAGAAATTCGAGCGCAGCAAGCTCGCCGCGCTCAGCGAGTTGAAACGTCAACTGGAGAAGCGTGATGAGTAAGCCGCAATTCGTCTATGTCACCTACATCGAGACCACGCCTACGAGGCTGTGGCAGGCGCTGACGTCGAGCGAATTCACGCAGGCTTACTGGTTTGGCGCCGAGGTCAGGTCCGACTGGAAGGTCGGCTCCGCCTTCGCGCTCACGCTTGACGGCGAGATCACCGATTCCGGCGAGATTTTGGAGGCCGATCCGCCGCGGCGCCTGTCCTACAGTTTTAAGCACCAGAAATACGAAGAGCTGCGCGGCGAACCGATCTCGCGGGTGGTCTTCACCATCGAACCGTTCGGCCCGCTCGTGCGTTTGACCGTATTGCATGACGGCTTTGTCGAGGGCGGCAAGTATCTCGGCGCCGTCTCAAATGGATGGCCAGCGATCCTGTCCGGGCTCAAAAGCCTGCTGGAGACCGGCAAGGTGCTCGCTATTCCCCGCGCGGCGCTCAACAAGGGATTCGATGCGTGATGAAACTCGATCAGTTCAAGCCGCTGACGGTCTACACCATCTACATCGCGTCCACGCCTGAGAAGGTGTGGGAGGCGCTGACGACGGCGGAATTCAGCCGAAAATATTTCTCGGGCTTTGCGGTGGAGACCGAGCCTCGGCTCGGCGGCAAGTTCATGGTACGCGCACCCGACGGCTCGGAGCACATCAGTGGCGAGGTGCTCGAATATGATCCGCCGAACCGGCTGACCGTGAGCTGGAACGTCAACTGGCCGGACCTCGTCGAAAAGCTCGGCACCACGCTCGTCACCTACGAGATCGCGCAAGCCGGCGAGGCCGTCCGCCTCACCATGAGCGAACGTCACGATCGTCCGCTCAGCGACGACATCCTCTCCGGCGGCCGCACCGGCTGGCCCGCGATCCTCTCCGGATTGAAGAGCCTGCTCGAGACCGGGAAAGCACCGCAGATCAAGATGGCTCCGCCCGCGAAGATGCTGGACGCGCTGAAGGCGATGGGGATCAAGGTGCCGTGATCTCCGCCGTCGTCCCGGACAAGCGAACTCTTGACGACGTGTAGCGTCGTCAAGAGTGAGCGCAGATCCGGGACCCATAACCACAGGGAGAAGTTTGGCGAAGACTCGTGGTTACCAGTTCAGCCCACAACCACGCCCTGGGGTTATGGGTCCCGGCCTTCGCCGGGACGACTCTAAACCGGTGCCACGATCCGCCTGTAGAGATGCCACGTCGCGTGCCCGAGCACGGGCAGCGTGACGATCAGGCCGAGGAAATAGGGCAGCGCAGAGACGATCAGGAGCATCACGATGACGGCGGCCCAGCCGATCATCGGCAGCGGGCTCGTGACCACCGCGCGCACGCTCGTCACCATCGCGGTGACGAAGTCGACCTCGCGGTCGAGCAGCAGCGGGAACGACACCACCGTCAGCGAGAACAGGATCAGCGCCAGCGTAGCGCCTACCGCGTTGCCGATGGCGAGGAACAGCCGGCCTTCACTGGTCGTGAGAACCACCGTCACGAATTCCTGCAGGCTGGAGAACGAGGCGTGGGGTCCCAGCAGGAGCGAGATCAGGAGCCAGACCTGGTACATCCAAGCCACGAAAAAGAATAGCGCTACAAAGGCCATCCAGCCGATCTCGCTGCGCGACCTGATCGCTGACCAGATTGCACCAAAGGAGACCGGCTGGCCGGTCTCGCGCCGACGGCTGACTTCATAAAGGCCGATCGCCACGAAAGGCCCCATCAGCGCAAAACCCGCTGCCAGCGGATAGGCAAGATAGGCCATGCCAAGGGCGGTGAGACACAGAATGATGCCGATGCCGCCGGCCGCATACAGCGCGCCGAAGGCAAGGCCATAGATCGGTAGAGCCTGGAAATCTCGCAAGCCCTCCACAAGCGCTTCGGCGATGTCAGTCGCCGCAATCGGACGCACCACGGGATCGATTTTGCCAGAGATGGACATTGGCTTCCTCCACCTGTGTTGCAGGCGGGATCCTAAAGCGCGATGGTTTTAGGTTGAATAGTCATCGCGCTTTAGCTCTTTGTTTGCGCATGATCTTCTCGGAAAACCGCTACGCACTTTTCCGGATCATGCTCTAGGCCGGCAACGGTTCCACGAGCCGCCTGTAGAGATGCCACGTCGCGTGCCCGAGCACGGGCAGCGTCACGATCAGGCCGAGAAAGTAGGGCAGCGCAGAGACGATCAGGAGCATCACGATGACGGCGGCCCAGCCGATCATCGGCAGCGGGCTCGTGACCACCGCGCGCACGCTCGTCACCATCGCGGTGACGAAGTCGACCTCGCGGTCGAGCAGCAGCGGGAACGACACCACCGTCAACGAGAACAGGATCACCGACAGCACGGCGCCGACTGCGTTGCCGATGATGAGAAAGGTCAGGCCTTCGTTGGTCGTCAGCACCAGCGTCATGAACTCCTGAAAACTCGAGAACGAGGCGTGCAGGCCGAGCAAGAGCGCGATCAGGAGCCGCACCTGGTACATCCAGATCACGAACACGAACAGCGTGACGAAGGCCATCCAGCCGATCTCGTTGCGCGAGCGCACCGCGGACCAGATCGCGCCGAAGGAGACGGCCTCGCCGCGCTCGCGGCGGCGGCTCACTTCATAAAGGCCGATCGCGACGAACGGTCCGATCAGCGCAAAACCCGCGGCCAGGGGATAGGCGAGATAGACCATGCCGAAGGCGGTGAGGCAGAGTACGATGGTGATGCCGCCAGCGGCATAGAGCGCCCCGAACACGAGGCCATAGATCGGCAGCGCCTGGAAATCGCGCAGTCCTTCGACCAGCGCTTCGGCGATATCGGTCGCCGCCACGGAGCGCACCACCGGATCGACTTTGCCCGAGATGGACATGGCTTCCTCCACACATCGGCGCGATCATTCGTCGCGCGCAGAGTGGCCGCGATATTAGCGCCGCCGCGCGCCGCGTGCACGCGCGACTTGATGCCGGGATGACGGGAAGGCAGCGGTAACGCCGGGAGCTCCCTCCGGGAACCATCCGCCATGCGCACGGCTCGAAATCTGTGCCTTAGGGAAGGCTTTTCGGCACGATCCCTATGGACTGGACGGACGGTGGTGCCGCAGATTGGCTCATTCGAACCAGAACGTGCAATGCGCGGACCGCCCAACCAATGAGCTTGCGTACCCGGTTACTGATACTCGTCATCGCGGCCATGCTTGTGCCGGCGATTCTCGTCGGGCTGCGTTTCGCGCAGAATCGGACCAGCGAGATCAACGCTGCCCTGGCTAATCTGGCTGCGACGGCCAATGACATCGCGAGCGATCTGGACGAGAAGATTCAGGGCACCGCCCAGCTTCACTACGGTCTGGCCCGTGCGCGCGACCTCGACACGCGCGACAAGGCGGCATGCTCGGCGTTCCTGTCGGAAGTGCGCGAAGAATATCCGCAATTCACCGGAATATTGACCATCGATCCGGACGGCAGCCTGTTCTGCGACTCGCTGCGGACCAACCGCAGCCTCGATCTGAGGGATCGCGCGTATTTCAAGCAGGCGCTGGTCTCGCGCGATGTCGTTGCGCTGGAGCCGGTGTTCGGCCGGCTGACCGGCACATCGGTGCTCCAGATCGCATATCCCGTGCAATCGGAGGCGGGCACGCTGAAGTTCATCCTGCTCGCCTCGTTCAACCTGCGCAAATTCGCGGAGCATCACCACAAGCGACTGCTCGCCGAGAAGGACATCCTGCTCGTCGACCGCAAGGGAACGGTCCTGGTCACCTCGACGGGAAGCGGCTGGAGCGAGCCCGTCGGCGCGTCGATCGCGGGGTCCGACCTGTTCCGCTTCGCTGCAACGCCCGATCACGCGGCGTTTCGAGAGGTGACCGATCGCGGGGGCCGCACGCAGGTCTGGGCCGTCGCCCGCTCGCCTTCGACCCGCGATGCCGGTCTCTACATCATGGTCGGACGGTCCAAAGACGGACTGGTCGCGGCGGCGAACCGCCGGCTTTACGAGGACATGGCGATGCTCGCGGTGGCCTCGCTGCTGCTCCTGGCGGGCGTCTGGATCCTCGCGACCGTCAGCGTCGGGCGCCAGGTTGGCCGGCTCGCAACAATGGCGAAGAACCTTGGGCTCGGCGATCTCAGCGCGCGAATTCCACCTCCCCATCCGCGCGGCGAGCTCGGCGGGTTGATGACCTTGCTCAACGACACCGCCGAGTCGCTCCAGCAGCAACGCGCCGCCATCGCGGACCTCAGCCAGAAGCTCAGCCAATCCCAGAAGATGGAAGCCATGGGCCAGCTTACCGGTGGCGTGGCGCACGATTTCAACAATCTCTTGACCGTCATTCTCGGCAACTCGGAGCATCTTGCCGACAGGCTGGCGGGAAACAAGGAATTGCACCGGATCGCCGGCGATATCGTGACCGCCGCCGAACGCGGCTCCGACCTGACACGGAGCCTGCTTGCCTTCGCGCGCAAGCAGCCCCTGAGGCCGCGAGAGATCGACATCGCCGAAAAGGTTCTCGGCATGGAGCAGTTTTTGCGTCGGACCCTGGGCGAGCACGTCGAGTGCAGCTTCGCGCTCGACTCGGATTTATGGCTGACCAGCGTCGATCCCAGCCAACTGGCAACGTCCCTGCTCAACCTCGTGCTCAACGCGCGCGACGCCATGCCGGAAGGCGGCAAGCTGACAGTCGAGGTGCGCAACACCTCGCTCGGCGAATCCGACCTCGACGTCAACGGCGAGCCGCGGCCCGGTGACTACGTGATGGTGGCTGTGACGGACACCGGTAGCGGGATGACCACTGAGGTGGCGAGCCGCGCCTTCGAGCCGTTCTTCACCACCAAGGAGGTCGGCAAGGGGACCGGACTGGGCCTGAGCATGGTCTACGGGTTCGCGCAACAGTCCGGCGGACTCGTGCAGATGCAGTCCGAACCAGGACAAGGCAGTGTCGTCCGGCTGTTCTTTCCCCGCATAGCAACGACGCTGAACCAGGATCTGCCACAAGCCGAGCGGATCGTCGCAACCGACGGGAGCGAAACCATTCTCGTCGTCGAAGACGACGACATGGTGCGAGCCTATGTCGAGAACGAGCTGAGGGCGCTCGGCTACCGCGTCATCGCAACGTCGAACGGACCCGCAGCGCTGGAATTATTGCGCCGGCCCGGGGACATCCACTTGCTGTTCACCGACGTCGTGATGCCCGGTGGCATGTTCGGGCCGGAGCTCGCCAGACAAGCAACCGCTCTGCGGCCCGAGCTCAAGGTGCTCTTCACTTCCGGCTACAGCCAAAATCCCGTCAAGGCGCCGGACGGGGTCGGCGACGCCCTCATCCTGACGAAACCGTTCCGGCGGCAGGATCTTGCCGCGATGCTACGGTCCGCCCTGTCGGCGAGGTCGCGCTAGACGATGCTTCAGCGGAGCGCGGGCAGGACGGCCACGACGAGGTTGGCCACGAACAGCGTCGCGTCGATGACGAAGATCCTGAGCATCGGCCCCTTCAGCACCGGCCAATAGGCCACCCCGACGCGACCGCCGCGCTTGAGGATCGGCAGGTTGTAGGCGAACTGGCTGAAGTGACACGCGGAGAAGAACAGGAACAACGCGACCTGTGCTTCATTGCCCCCGAAGAAGGGCGGCCGCGATGCCAGGAGGTACAGTGATAAAAGTCCGATCGGCAGATTCATCCCGCCGAGAAACGCCACGCTGGCCTGTAACGTCGGCGCAATCGGATTGCCGCGCTCCTCCCGGGGCACCAGGATCTTCAGCGTATTGCCCTGGGCGATGCTGAACTGGATGAAGGCTGCAACGAACCAGAGTGTGTTGAGGAACAGGACAAAATCCGAGACGCGCATGGCTATTTTCCGTAGAAGGCTTCGCTGCGGATCACGCGGCCGGCACCGTCGAAATCCATGAATTCGCTGGCGCGTGTATCGCCCAATTGCCACCATACCGTCAGCCGCGCGATGGTATCGTCCCAGCTCCAACTCAAGATTTTCAGGTCCGCGCTCTCGATCGCGCCATAGGCCTGCCGCCAGTAGGCGCGAATGTTTTCGGCGCCGACGACGACAGGCGAATCCGTCAATTTGAGCGCCAATGGGCTGCGCATCTCGGCGTCTTCGGCAAAGTGCGAGACGACAGCGTCGATATCGACCCTGCACCAGCTTGCGCACCAAGCCTCGACAAAGCGCCCCATCGCCGCCCGGTCCATGACCCGTTCGCTCATGCTTCACCCTCCTCCGGCACCGCGGCGAAGGTGGCACAGCATCATTCTAACGTCAACTCGATTGACCTTAGAAGTTAGTTCTTGTCGGCGATGGCCTCCATCACGGCCATCCACGCCGCGGCGCTGGGCTGACCGACCCGATCAAATGCCTCACGCAGGACCTTGCGCTCGTAGCCCGACGCGCGTTGCTCGATGCGTTGCCCCTCTTGCGTCAGCCGCAGCAATTTGGAGCGATGCTGCTCGGGCGACCGCTTCGATGTCAGGAGTTCGCGCTGCAGCAGCAGGTTGAGCGGCCGGTTCAAGGCCTGCTTGGAAATCCCCAGAACCTCGATCAGTGTACCGATCGAGATATCGGGCCGTCGCGCGACAACATAGAGAATGCGATGGTGCGGACGCGAGAGCTCGAGCGTGGCGAGGTACTCGTCGGCCGCAAGCGTCATCCCGCGCCAGCCGTAATACATGAGCTCCAGCGCCGCGTCCAAATCGTGGAGTTTCTTGAGCGAAGCGCGGTGCAGGCCCGCGGCGGGAGAAGCAGTTTTTTGCATGAGTTGACCGCGTCGAATCCAGCGAAGAGAGGCTACCCTAGCGCCCGCAGCTCCCTTCGCAACACCTTCCCGGTCGCGGTCATCGGCAGCGTCTCGGCGAACTGCACGAAGCGTGGATATTCGTGGGCGGCGAGCTGCACCTTCACGAACTCCTGGATCTCGCGCGCGAGCGCCTCGTCCGGCGCAAAACCCGGGCGGAGCACGATCCAGGCCTTGATCGATTCCGTGCGGATCGGATCGGGGATGCCGACCACCGCTGCCATCGCGACGGAAGGATGCTTCATCAGCGTGTGCTCGATCTCGGACGGCCCGACGCGATAGCCGGCGGTGGTGATGACGTCGTCCTCGCGGCTGACGTACCAGAAATAGCCGTCCGCATCCTGCACGCCGAGATCGCCGGTGAGCAGGAATTCGCCGGCATATTTCTTTTTCGTCGCGTCCGGATTGCCCCAATATTCGAGCATGGTGACGGGGCATGGCTGACGCACGCCGATGATGCCGCGCTGTCCCGTGGGCTGCTCCTCGCCCTTGTCGTTGACGATGCGGACGTCGAAACCGGGCGTCGCCCGGCCCATCGATCCCGGGCGGATCGGGAACAGATTCGAGTTGCTGCCGATCACCAGATTGCACTCGGTCTGGCCGAACACCTCATGCGCGTCGATGCCAAAGGTCTCGCGCACCCAGCCCAAAAGTTCGCCACCGAGCGATTCACCGCCGGTAAAGATGCTGCGCAGCTTGACACCCGCATGCTTGACGCCGGCCTGCCGCATCAGCTTTAGCGCGGTCGGCGGCAGGAAGACGTTGCGGATGGAAAGATCTGCCATCATCTGCATCGCCGCCTGCGGCTCGAATTTGCGGGCGCGGTGACCGACCAGCGGAATGCCGTGATACCAGAACGCGAAGAGGCCGTTGACGAGCCCGCCGATCCAGGCCCAGTCGGCTGGCGTCCACATGAGATCGCCGGGACGCGGCAAAAAGTTGTGGCACATCTCGACATTGGGCAGATGGCCGAGCACGACGCGATGCGCATGCAGCGCGCCCTTGGGATTACCTGTCGTGCCGGAGGTGTAGATGATCAGCGCGGGATCATCGGCGGAGGTATCGACGGTCGCAAATTCCTCGGCCGCCGTTTCGATCGCCGGCCAGAACGGTTTTGCGCCGGCGTGAACGGCGCCGCTGGTGACATAGATGTCCTGCAGGTAAGGCAGCCGCTCGCGGATTTTCGTCAGTTTTTCCCAACCGGCCTCGTCGGTGATGATCGCCCTGGCTTGGGAATTCGACAGGCGGAATTCCAGCGCGTCTTCGCCAAACAACGCGAACAACGGGATCGAGATCATGCCGGAGCGGAACGCCGCCATATGCGCGATCGGCAGTTCCAGCGATTGCGACAAAAACACCGCGACGCGGTCGCCACGGTTCAGGCCGTCCGCCTTCAGCACATTGGCAAAGCGGCGCGACATCTCGGCGACCTCGTCGAAGGAGGTGCGGGTCACGGCGCCGTTCTCGTCGACATAGATCAGCGCCAGCCGCCCGCTGCCATCGGCATGACGATCGCAGCAGGCCTCGGCCATGTTGAAGCGCGCCGGGATGTCCCAGCGAAAATTGCGGTAGAGCTCGTCGTAGGTTTTTGCTTCGGTGAGCATGGTTTTGGGCGCCTTCCCAATCGTTTCTTATTGGCCAGGCAGTTTAAGCTCGTGGATGGCCGGGACAAGCCCGCCTGCGCGGCCGAAGCCGCTTCGGCGCGGCGAAGGCCCGGGCATGACGGCGCTTCAGCGCAGCGTCCGAAAAAACTTCCTGACGTCGCCGACAAAGAGCTCCGGCTGCTCGAAGGCAGCGAAATGGCCGCCCTTCTCCATCTCGCTCCAATGGGTAATGTCCAGAAAGTTCGGCTCCATCCAGCGGCGGACCGGCGTGATGATCTCCTTGGGGAACACCGCGACGCCCGTCGGCACGCTCACCTTGGGCGTGGTGCGGCGCCTGCCAAAACTCTCCCAGTAGAGCCGCGCGGAGGAGGCCGCCGTCTCCGTCGCCCAATACAGCATGACGTTGTCGAGCAGCTCGTCCCTGGTGAAAATGTTCTCGGGATGGCCGTTGCAATCGGTCCATGCCCAGAACTTTTCCAGGATCCACGCCGCCTGCCCACTCGGCGAATCCGTCAATCCGTAGCCGAGCGTCTGCGGACGCGTCGATTGCTGTTTTGAGTAGCCGGAGTCGAGATCGACGTAGTGCTTCAAGCCAGCGAGCGCCCGCTTCTCTTGCACCGTCGGCTCGCCATCGACCTTGGGCGCCGCGTTGAAGGCGAGCGTGATGTGGATGCCGGCGCAATGCGCCGGGTCTTGGGCGCCGAGCGACGTCGTCACCGCCGAGCCCCAGTCGCCACCCTGCGCGCCATAGCGCGCGTATCCGAGGCGATCCATCAGCTTCGCCCAGGTCGCGGCAATGCGGTCGACGCCCCAGCCGGTGGTCTTTGGCTTCGCAGAGAAGCCAAAACCCGGCAGCGACGGGCAGATGACATGGAACGCGTCGGCGGCGTTGCCGCCATGCGCGGCTGGATCGACCAGCGGCTCGATCACCTTGTGGAATTCGACGATCGAGCCGGGCCAGCCATGGGTGATGATGAGCGGCAGCGCATTGGGCTCCTTCGAGCGCACATGCAGGAAGTGGATGTCGAGCCCGTCGATCTCGTTGGTGAACTGCGCAAACCGATTCAGTTTTGCCTCGCGCGCCCGCCAGTCGTACTCCTTTTCCCAGTAACGGCAGATGTCCTGGATCCATTTCAGCGGCGCGCCCTGGCTCCAGTCATCGACCAGCTCCGCCTCCGGCCAGCGCGTCCGCGCAAGGCGCGCCTTGAGATCGGCAAGGACGGCGTCGCTGATGTCGATGCGGAACGGCGTGATGGCGTTCATCGGTTGCTCCCGATTTGTGTCTGCGAGGAGACTAGACCGGTTTGCAGCAACGACAAAAGGTGCCCATCCTCCCCTGGAGGGGGAGGGTAAGAGAGAGCTAGCCCGTCAGCGCCGCCTTCACCAAACCACTGGCTTTGCCAAAATCCATCTGGCCGGCGTACTTCGTCTTCAAGGCTGCGATCACCTTGCCCATGTCCTTCATGCCGGCAGCGCCGGTCTCAGTGACGATATCGGCAATCGCCTTCTTGACCTCGTCATCCGACATCTGTTTCGGCAAGTACGCGGAGATCACCGCGATCTCCTCGCGCTCCTGCGCGGCGAGCTCGGCGCGGCCGCCCTTGTCGTAGAGCTCGACCGCCTCCTGGCGCTGCTTGATCATCTTCTGGAGCACGCCGAGCAGGTCGGCATCGGACAGTGGCGGCTTGCCGTTGCCGCGGGCGTCGATGTCCGCGTTCTTGATGGTCGAATTGACCATGCGCAGCGTGGAGAGTTTTCGCTCGTCCTTGGCCTTCATGGCCTCCTTGATCGCATTGTTGATATCGTCGCGCATCATGGTCGCCTCACTTGGAAACAGTCCGGAAAGACTCGTCGTCTACAACAAGATCTGGGGTCTATATAGGTGCTTGCATGAAGACCGGAAAGCATCTGGCCATGTTGGCGGTCTGCCTGGTCGTGCTCTGGGGAAGCCGTTTCGGCCCCTACACTTGCAGCACGCTGCCGGGCTTTGCGAGCGAGACTAGCTCGTCCTGGCTCGTCCTCGCCATGCATGGCCTGTTTCTGATGCTTTTGCTGTACATGCCGGTCTATGACTTCATTTCCCTGCTGACCTACAAGCTCGGGTGGGAGAGCAGCTTCGATCCGCTGGTGGTCTACGAGGGTGAGTTCTCGACGCAACCGATCTCGCGAAAGGCCAGGCGATTCCTCTACGTGCTTGATATCGCGATCGTGGCTTTCGCCCTCCTGCCGCTATGGACCAAGGCGGCCTATTGCGCCTGAGCTCACGGCCTAGCTGGCAAGCCGTTCGATCGCCCACGCGGTCGCCTCGGGCTGTTCGGGCTGCGGCAGGACGCCAGCCCCGGAACCAGCGCAATCGGGGTCGTCCGGTCCATTATTGCCTCGCAAGCCTCTGAATTTGCCGGAAATTGTCCTGCGGAGCTTAGGTGCCTGCCGGGGTCTGTCAAATATGCAAAAACGCATGTGAATCCGGCCGCTTCCGCTTTGACGGCGGCGCCCGCGGGCTCTATGAAGCGGGCTCATGACACAATCCGAAAACGATCCCGCCTGGCCGGACCATAGACCGACCGCGCTCCTCGTGCTTGCCGACGGCACGGTGCTCGAAGGCTTTGGCCTCGGCGCCGAAGGGCAAGCGGTGGGCGAGGTCTGCTTCAACACCGCGATGACCGGCTATGAGGAGATTTTGACCGATCCCTCCTATGCCGGGCAGATCATCACCTTCACCTTCCCGCATATCGGCAATGTCGGGACCAACGAGGAAGATATCGAGACGGTGAACATGGCCGCGACGCCCGGCGCGCGCGGCGTGATTTTGCGCACCGCCATCACCGATCCCTCGAACTTTCGCGCCACAAAACATCTCGACCAGTGGCTGAAGGCTCGCGGCATCATCGGCCTGTCCGGCATCGACACGCGCGCGCTCACCGCGCTGATCCGCAGCAAGGGCATGCCCAACGCCGTGATCGCGCATTCCAGGACCGGCAAGTTCGACCTGCACGGGCTGAAGGAAGAGGCGCGCGAGTGGCCGGGCCTCGAGGGCATGGACCTCGTGCCGATGGTCACCTCCAGCCAGCGCTTCAACTGGGACGAGACGCCCTGGGTGTGGAACGAAGGCTTTGGCCGGCAGGAGACGCCCGAATTCAACGTCGTCGCCATCGACTACGGCATCAAGCGCAACATTTTGCGCCTGCTCGCCGGCGTCGGCTGCAAGGTGACGGTGGTGCCGGCCACCACGTCGGCTGACGACATTCTGGCGATGAAGCCTGACGGCGTGTTCCTGTCGAACGGTCCGGGCGATCCGGCCGCGACCGGCAAATATGCCGTGCCGGTGATCCAGCAGGTGATCAAGTCTGGCACGCCGACCTTCGGCATCTGCCTGGGCCATCAGATGCTCGGCCTCGCCGTCGGCGCCAAGACGAAGAAGATGCATCAGGGCCATCACGGCGCCAATCATCCCGTCAAGGACGAGACCACCGGCAAGGTCGAGATCACCTCGATGAACCACGGCTTTGCCGTGGACGAGAAGACCCTGCCGAAGGGCGCGACGCAGACCCACATCTCGCTGTTCGACGGCTCCAATTGCGGCATCCAGCTCGACGGCAAGCCGGTGTTCTCGGTGCAGTACCACCCTGAGGCCTCGCCCGGCCCGCGCGACTCGCACTATCTGTTCCAGCGCTTTGCCGATCTGATGCGGCAGAAGAAGAGCGCGTAACACTGCTCTCGTGCCCCGGGCGCAGTGCAGCACGCCGCTCCTCGCGGCGTGATGCGCTGCTGAACCGGGGCCAATGCTAGCTACACTCTCGTCTCTCGCACCTCTTTGGGTCCCGGATCTGCGCAGCAGCGTTACACGCTGCAGCGCGTCCGGGACACGAGACCTGTCGAGGAACACCTCCACACGCTAGAATGTTGTCCCGCTGCCATTTTGCAGCAGGAGCCTCGCCATGTCCGTCGTCCCTGACAATGCCGAGCCGCTCGCGATCGTCTTCGAGGACGACGGGCTCGTACCCAACAACATCCTCCCCTTCCTGGTCTATCAGGGCGCGGTGAAGCTCGATCCGCAGGCGCCTGAGGAAACCGTCGAAGGCCTGTTCGGCCGAAACGGCTGGGGCGGCATGTGGCGCAACGGCGTCTACGATTATCTGCATTATCACGCGACCGTGCATGAGGTGCTCGGCGTGGCACGCGGCGGGGCCCGCGTGCGCTTCGGCGGCGATCACGGGCAGGTGCTTGAGATCAAAGCGGGCGATGTCGCGATCCTGCCCGCCGGCACCGGGCATCAACTCGTGTCTGCGAGCCAAGACTTTTGCGTGATCGGAGCCTATCCGCCCTGCTCGAAAATGGAGATCACGCGCGCAACACCGGACAATCATGCGCGGGCGCTGAAGACAATTCCCGCGGTGAAGGTGCCGGAGTCTGATCCGGTGATGGGCAAGACCGGGCCGCTGGTTCGGTTGTGGAAACGCAGCGCGCCATAAGCGCGATTGCGGCAATTTGCCCCGCCGGATGCGAGGTCGATCGGTTCAAGCCGGTATCTTCATCCGTTGTCGAAACGCAGCAATCATCGGAAAGCGCCGGAAAAGCGCGCGAAACGGCGCGCCGGTCTGCCACCGCGGGGACGTCCGGGGTTGCCGCCGAGCATCGCCTCCTGAATCCTCGGCACGCTGGTGACCATCGTTCCTTCATGCTAACCTCATGGTTGTGGAGGCAGCCGAAGAAACCTTCACGATCTTTGGCATCAAGGCATTTTCTTAGCGGGTCCTGCACGCGCGGCGCGACGTGCAGCGAGCCGCCGCTTTCGCACGATCGATCATTCGCGTCCCACATTGGAGCAAGACGGGCCTGCCGGGCCCACACGTCATCTCAGCACGTACCAGCAGTGGAGGAGTCGACATGCTTCGAGGAATTCTGACGCTGACATTGTCTCTCTGCATCGGCGCGGCAACTGCGCCGGCGGCATTCGCGCAGAGCACGGCGACGCCGATCACCGAGCAAGAGGCGCACGCGATCGCAGTGGACTCCTATGTGTATTTCTACTCGCTGCTGTCGATGGATATTACGAGGAAGCAATTCACGAACGTCGAACCGGGCAAGGAGAACTTCAAGGGCCCGATGAACACGTTCGTCAACGTGCCCGAATACCCGCCCGCGGATTTCAAGGGCGTCGTGCGCTCCAACTTCGATACGCTCTACTCGGTCTCCTGGCTCGACATGACCAAGGAGCCCGTCGTCATCTCCGTGCCCGACACCGACGGTCGCTTCTATCTGTTGCCGATGCTCGACATGTGGTCCGACGTCTTTGCGTCGCCGGGCTGGCGAACAACCGGCACCAAGGCAGGGACTTTTCTGGTGACACCTCCGGGCTGGAGACCGGATCTGCGCGAGAGATTCGCCGAGGAGCTCAAGCTGCCGAAGGACACCCAGCGGATCGAGGCGCCCACGCCTTATGTCTGGGTGGTCGGCCGCACCAAGACCGATGGGCCCCCGGATTACGACGCGGTCCACAAGATTCAGGCCGGCTACAAGGTCGCCCTGCTGTCTGATTTCGGCAAGACGCCACGCGCGGTGGAAACCAAGATCGACCCGAGCGTCGATATGAAGACACCGCCGAAGGTTCAGGTCGACACCATGAAGGCCGGCCAGTACTTCGCCTACGCTGCGGAACTGCTCAAGCTCCATCCGCCTCATATCACGGACGAACCCATCATCGCACAGATGAAGCGGATCGGCATCGAGCCCGGCAAGAGCTTCGATATCGGCAAGCTCGACCCGGCTGTGCAGAGAGCGCTGGAGACCGCGCCGCAGGAAGGGCAGAAGCTGATGGCCTGGAAGGTGCCCACGTTGGCACGGGTGGCGAACAACTGGTCGATGAACACCGACACGATGGGCGTCTACGGCAACTACTACCTCAAGCGAGCCATCGTCGCGCAGGTGGGGCTGGGAGCGAACCTGCCCGAGGATGCGATCTATCCGCTCAATCTCGGCGACGCGTCCGGCAAGCCCCTCGACGGCGCCAGCAAGTACACCATCACCTTTGCCAAGGGCGCGACGCCGCCTGTCAACGCCTTCTGGTCGATCACCCTCTACGATCCGGAAGGCTTCCAGGTTGGCAATGCGCTGAACCGCTTTGCGGTCAGTAGCTGGATGCCCTTCAAGTACAATGCGGACGGCTCGCTCGACCTCTACTTCCAGAACGAAAGTCCGGGAAAGGAGCTCGAGGCCAACTGGCTCCCGGCGCCGAAAGGAGCCTTCAATCTGACCATGCGTCTCTACAGCCCGAAGTCCGAGGCGCTGACAGGCAAGTGGAATCCCCCGCCAATCGAGAAAGCACAGGTTACGGTGGGCTCGGCACAATAACGCCCCAGATTCACCCGCGTCCCGGATCGGCACTCGCTACGCTCGCTGGTCCGGGACGACATGACGCCGCGTTGCTCCCTTCCTGACAGCTCGCTTCGAACAGGAACCAGGTTCGACGCTCGGTCTCGTCGATGGCATCTCGAGCACAGCTGCGGCGTCGGTAATCTCGTGCTCGTCGCAGAGCTTGTGGGCTTTGCGCATGGCAGCGCGGCCATGTGCTTGTTGTCCTCCATCAGTTCGCGCGGCATCTCGCGCGACGGAACGTAGTCCACGCGAAGGCGCTGAAGACGATTCCCGCAGTGGTTGTCCCGGACAACGATCCGGTGACGGGCAAGGACGGCCCGCTGGTCGGATTGTGGAAACGGCGCTGACGTTTCCACGCTTTCGTACGAATCATCTTCACGCAATCGCGACATGGTCGCGCCTTGACTTCAGCTACCTCCGATAGATAATCGCTGAGGTTGTATTTCCTCCATTTTTATTTTGCTTTTTCTTCAAGCACCTTTTTCTCAGCACCATTGGAGTCGATCATGATGTTCTCAAGCCGTTGCCGCTGCATCAACTGCATCACCCCGCCTCACGTTCTCAAGAAGCTGCTCGACAACACCGACAGTCGCATCCGTGACGCCGCCCTGCGTACGCTGCTGTCGACGTCGCGCCTGCGCGGCGAGCGCAAAATCCGCGGGCTCGTTGCCGCCGCGGCCGCCCCGTCGTCGCACGGACGGCGAACGATATCGGACTGCGGCAATTCCACCATGCTCGGTTCGGCGACGGTCGCTCGTACAGAGGACGGCCCGAAGTCGAAGGACGACAGCGTCAACCGGGCATTCGAAGGCCTCGGCGACACGCGCGACTTCTACCAGCAGGTCTTCGATCGCGACTCGATCGACGGTAATGGCATGCGCCTCAATGGCTTCGTCCACTATGCCGACGGCTACAACAACGCGTTCTGGGACGGCAGCGAGATGGTGTTCGGCGACGGAGACGGCGTCCTCTTCACGGACTTCACCAAGTCGATCGACGTGATCGGACATGAGCTCACGCACGGCGTCACCGAACAGGCCGCCGGCCTGATCTATCACAATCAGCCGGGCGCGTTGAACGAGTCGATGTCAGACGTGTTCGGCTCGCTGGTCAAGCAATGGGTGAAGAAGCAATCGGCCGACCAGGCCGACTGGCTGATCGGCGCCGAAGTATTCACGCCCGAGATCGGCGCGGATGCGTTGCGTTCGATGAAGGAGCCGGGCAAGGCCTACAACAATCCGACGCTCGGCAAGGACCCGCAGCCCGACCATATGCGGAAATACGTCAACCTGCCCGACACGGATGACGGCGACAATGGGGGCGTGCACATCAACTCCGGCATTCCCAACAAGGCCTTCTACCTGACCGCGATCGGCATCGGCGGATTTGCGTGGGAGGCGCCGGGACACATCTGGTACGCCTCGCTGCTGGCGTCGAACCAGAACACGAACTTCCAGGAGTTCGCCGACACGACCTACCTCAAGGCGGGTCAGCTCTACGGTGCGCAGAGCGCCGAGCAGCAGGCCGTGGCTACAGCCTGGAAGGAGGTCGGTCTACAGATCAGCGGCCTCCACGCGCTGGCCGGGACGAGCAGTCGGATGGCTCGCGCCCGACGGGTGACGGCGTCAGCCAATGGCCACGACGATGCGGCAGAGGTCGCGCACAAGATCGCCGAGCTCTCCAGTCAGCTCACGGCGCTCTCGCGAACGCTGGAAGGCATGCAGCAGGGCCGGCCGCACTGATCGGGCGGGCCACCCGTGACTTGAAGGCCCGCCTTCGGTAATAGGTGGTTATGAAGATCAGCTTGGCGCAACACGGCGGTCAGGGCGCGGGAGTTTTGCTCCAGCGCCCTCCGCTCGTCCTCGATACCGCCACGCTCGATCCGGCTGCGGCGAAAGAGCTCAGCGAGCTCGCCGCCGCGGCCGTCGCGGCCGGCTCCTCGCCGCCGCGGCCCGCGGGCCTGCGCGACGCGATGTCGTATTCGATCTCGATCCAGGACCAGGGGCACGACACCGTGCTCACGGGTGCGGACACCGTCATGTCGCCGGAATTCGCCAAGCTGCTGGCGTGGTTACAGCGCCATTTCCGATCGCGGTGATTTGACGGCAGCGCGCCGGAAGGCATCCGGCGTCACGCCGCGTTGCTGCCTTCCTGGCGGCTCGCTTCGAACAGGAACCAGGTTCTGCGCTCGGTCTCGTCGATGAAGACCTCGAGCAGGGCTGCGGTGCCGGTGTCCTCGTGCTCGTCGCAGAGCTTGTGGGCTTTACGCATGGCGGCCGCCATGTGCTTGTTGTCCTCCATCAGCTCGCGCAGCATCTCGCGCGGCGGGACGTAGTCCTCGTTGTTGTCCTGGATGGTCTGCAGCTTGCCGACCTGGCCGATCGACTTCAGCGTCGCGCCGCCGAGCTTGCGGACGCGCTCGGCGAGCTGATCGGTGGTGGCGAAGATCGCGTCCGACTGCTCGTCCAGCATCAGATGGTAGTCGCGGAAATGCCGGCCGCTGACGTGCCAGTGGAAGTTCTTGGTTTTCAGGTACAGCGCAAAGGCGTCGGCCAGCAGCACGTTGAGCGCCTCCGAGATCTTGCTGACCGCCGCCGGCTCGAGATCGGTGGGGGTATCGAGATCGGGCGATATTTTATCGGATCTTGTGTCAGACTTGGCTTTGCTCACGGGGAACCTTCCTGTTAGGACCGCACATTGACGGCGCGCCGTCGCATCCCTTAACGCAGGCGATCAGCCGCAGTTCCTGCCCAGGAACTGCCTCCCCGGGACCCCTAGGTGTCATGGACGACTGGATCGATTATTACGATTCCACGCATACGATTTATGTCAGCAAGCTGCATCGCGACCTGCATTTCCAGATCATCGCGCGCGACATCATCGGCTACATCTCCGCATCGGACGCGACCGTGCTCGACTATGCCTGCGGCGAGGCGCTGTCGGCGGGCCAGGTCGCAGCCGCCTGCGGCAAGCTGATCCTGGCCGAGCCCGCGCCCGGCGTGCGCGGCCGGCTGATCGCGCGTTTTGCGCCGAACACCAAGATCCGCGTCCGCTCGCTCGATGACGTCAGGAAGATGACCGAGCAATCGGTCGACCTGGTCGTGATGAACTCGGTCGCGCAATACATGACGCCGGACGAGCTCGACGCAGCATTCACGGCGATCCGCCGGCTGCTCAAGCCGTCCGGAAAGCTGGTGCTGGGCGACGTGCTGCGGCCGGAGGTCGGCATGGGCCGGGACGTGACCGCGCTGCTCTCCTTCGGCGCGCGCCACGGCTTTCTCAAGGATGCGCTGGTCGGGCTGATTTCGACGGCGCTCTCCGACTACCGGCACCTGCGCTCGCGCGTCGGGCTGCAGCGCTACAGCGAGGACGAGATCACGGCAAAACTCGCCGCCGCCGGATTCTCGGCGCAGCGGGCCCACACCAATATCGGGCACAACCGCTGGCGCATGACCTTCATCGCGCGGCCGACCTTTGCGCGCGGTTAGGGTTAATGAATAGCTGAGGTGGCCTGTCGCACCCCGATCGGCGATGATCCCTGCGGCCCGGTGGCGGAAGCGTCAACGCGGGGACGGTGCATCGTCCTTTATCCTGGTTCAAATCCAGGCCGGGTCTCCAGCCTTCGCGGCTCTGCCGCTTCGGCTAGGCGAGCCAGCCTGCCACGCCGTAGCTCAACGAGCGGAGGCGGGCCTTCGCTGCTCCGCAGCTCTGGCTCGGCAAGCCCTATCATAGCGAAGGCTGCCACGGCGAAGCCCGAAGGGCGAAGCCGGGCTTCGCGCCGACGGGGCTCCGCGCGGCGCAGCCGCACTAGAGGCTCACCTCGTCTTCAATCCGCCTCGACCACATCGCACTCGGACAGAGGCTGAAGCCGATCGGCATCCTTGGCCGCTGAGTTGATCACGGCATCGAGCAGGCCCGGGAAGCGCGCGTCCAGATCCTCACGCCGCAGCCGCATCAGGCGGCTGGTGCCGACGATGCGGGTCTGCATCAGCCCGCATTCGCGCAGCTTGGCAAAATGGTAAGCGAGGTTCGACTTGCCGGCGAGGCCGTTGAAGTCGCCGCAACGAAGTTCGCTGCTGACACGTTCTTGCTGGGCGAGTTGGTAGACGATCGCCAGGCGGATCGGATCGCTCAGGCAATCCAGGACCATCGGCAGCTCGATTTGCTCGCGTGTGGGATGGAGAGGCGTGCGGCTCATGGTCCGTAATCATAGCAAAGGGTCCGCAATGTTCAATAGTTCTTGAACTTATTGACAGGCATATCGTCGTGATCAATAGTTCAATAAACATTGAACATAGGACTTCTCCAATGAGCGTGTTCTGGCTGGCCTTGGCTGCCTTCGCGATCGGAACCGAAGGCTTTGTAATTGCAGGTCTTTTACCGGCGATCGCGGGCGACCTGTCGATCTCCGTGTCGGCGGCTGGGCAGTTGGTCACTGCTTACGCCCTCACCTATGCGGTGGGCTCGCCGATCCTGGCCGTGACATTGAACAACATCGACCGCCGGACCGTGCTGGCACTGGCGCTCTCGACCTTCATCGCCGGAAACCTCGCAGCGGTGGTCGCCACAGGCTACGTGCTGCTGCTGGCTTCGCGGATGCTGATGGCCCTGGGCGCCGGGCTTTGCATGCCGACGGCGCTGGCCGTGTCGGTGGCAGTCGCCGCGCCCGAACGGCGCGGCCGCGCGGTCGCACTGGTCACTTCCGGCATTACGGTCGCGACCGTCCTCGGCGTTCCCCTCGGCAATCTCGTCGGCAGCCTGCTCGGCTGGCGCGCGACGTTCGTCATGGTCGCGCTGCTTGGTGCCGTCGCGCTCGCCGGGCTCCTGCTCGGCCTGCCTCGCGGGCTACCGCGGAACACCGCTTCGCTCGCCGAACGGCTGGCGGTGGCCCGTCACAGCAATGTGCTGATCGCGCTTCTGATTACTGTTCTATGGGCGCTCGGCGGCTTCACCGTTTTCACCTATTTCGCGGTCCCGCTGCGCGGCCTCGGATTCGATGCTTCGCAAATCAGCCTTGCGCTGCTTGTGTTTGGCGGAGCGGCCGCGATCGGGAACATGCTCGGCGGCATTCTGGCCGACCGGCTCGGCACGCTCGCGACCGCCGCGCTCGGGCTCGCCGGCATGGCGAGCGCGCTGATCCTGCATTCGCTGGTCCTGAAGCTGATGCCGGGGCAGGCGCATTATGCGGTGCTGGGTGCGATCTTCCTCTGGGGCATCTCGGGCTGGGCGTTCTATCCGGCCCAGGTCGCCAGCATCATCCGGATCGAGCCGCAGGCCTCGATGATCGCGCTCTCGCTCAACGCCTCGGCGATGTATCTGGGCTTTGCCATAGGCGGTGCCCTGGGCGGCGCGGTGCTGGCGACACTCTCGCCAAATGACCTCGGCTGGATCGGCGGCTCGAGCGTTGCGGCCTCGCTTCTGGTGCATCTTGCCCGTGGCTGGCAGGCGCGGCCCAAATCGCTGAAAATTGCCGGTTGATGGGCGTTTTTCGGGGTTTCGCCGCCCCGGAATCTGGTCTAAGACCCACCCGCGCGCGAGGGAGACTACCCCGCGCTCTCGGCTCAGGGGACGCGCAGTAGCGCGCCCTTTTTTTGTGCCCAATTCCCAGTCCGGCGAGAGTTGATGCCCAAACGTACAGACATCTCCACCATCCTGATCATCGGCGCCGGTCCCATCGTGATCGGCCAGGCCTGCGAATTCGACTATTCGGGCACCCAGGCGGTGAAAACGCTGAAGGAAGAGGGCTACCGGATCGTCCTGGTCAATTCCAACCCGGCCACGATCATGACCGACCCGGAATTGGCCGATGCGACCTATATCGAGCCGATCACGCCCGAGATCGTCGCAAAGATCATCGAGAAGGAACGTCATGTCGTTCCCGGCGGCTTTGCGCTCTTGCCGACCATGGGCGGGCAGACCGCGCTCAACTGCGCGCTGTCGCTGCGCCGGCAGGGCACGCTGGAAAAATTCGACGTCGAGATGATCGGCGCCACGGCTGACGCCATCGACAAGGCGGAAGACCGCCAGCTGTTCCGCAACGCCATGGAGAAGATCGGCCTGCAGACGCCGAAGTCGCGGCTTGCCAACGCGTCGGCATTGAAGAAGTCGTTCCGCGACAAATACCTCGCCGAGCGCGAAAAGCTCTCCGGCGCCGCCCTCGAAGAGCACGAGCGGCAGTGGACGCTGGGCGAGAGCGATCGCCGCAAGCGCTACCAGGAATACGCGTTCGGCCAGGCGATGATGGCGCTGTCCGAGATCGGCCTGCCCGCGATCATCCGCCCCTCCTTCACCATGGGCGGCACCGGCGGCGGCATCGCCTACAACAAGGAAGAGTTCCTCGACATCATCGAGCGCGGCCTGGACGCGTCTCCCACCAACGAAGTGCTGATCGAAGAATCCGTACTCGGCTGGAAGGAGTACGAGATGGAGGTGGTGCGCGACAAGAAGGACAATTGCATCATCGTCTGCTCGATCGAGAACCTCGATCCGATGGGCGTGCACACTGGCGACTCCATCACCGTGGCGCCGGCGCTGACGCTGACCGACAAGGAATACCAGATCATGCGCGACGCCTCGCTGGCGGTGCTGCGCGAGATCGGCGTCGAGACCGGCGGCTCCAACGTGCAGTTCGGCGTCAATCCGGAAGACGGCCGCATGGTTGTCATCGAGATGAATCCGCGCGTGTCGCGCTCCTCAGCGCTGGCCTCGAAGGCCACCGGCTTCCCGATCGCAAAAGTCGCGGCAAAACTCGCGGTCGGCTACACGCTCGACGAGATCGCCAACGACATCACCGGCGGCGCCACGCCGGCCTCGTTCGAGCCGACGATCGACTACGTCGTCACCAAGGTGCCGCGCTTTGCGTTCGAGAAATTCCCCGGTGCCTCCACCACGCTGACGACGTCGATGAAGTCGGTCGGCGAGGTCATGGCGATCGGCCGCACCTTCCAGGAGAGCCTGCAGAAGGCCTTGCGCGGGCTCGAGACGGGCTTAACCGGTCTCGACGAGATCGAGATCGAGGGGCTCGGCCGCGACGACGACAAGAACGCGATCCGCGCCGCCTTGGGCACGCCGACGCCGAACCGCCTGCTCCAGGTCGCCCAGGCCATGCGGCTGGGTTGGACCAATGAGGAGATCTTCAACTCCTGCAAGATCGATCCGTGGTTCCTTGGCGAGATGCGCGGCATCGTCGACATGGAGGAGAAGGTCCGCAAGCACGGCCTGCCCGGCAACGCCTTCGGCATGCGCACGCTCAAGGCCATGGGTTTTTCCGACGCGCGGCTTGCGGTGCTGGCGGAGACCACTGAAGCCGAGGTGACGGCCAAGCGCCACGCGCTCGGCGTGCGCCCGGTCTACAAGCGCATCGACACCTGTGCGGCCGAGTTCGCCTCGCCCACCGCCTACATGTATTCGACCTATGAGGCGCCATTTGCGGGCGCGCCCGCCGACGAAAGCACGCCGTCGGACAAGAGGAAGGTCATCATCCTCGGTGGCGGCCCCAACCGCATCGGCCAGGGCATCGAGTTCGACTATTGCTGCTGTCACGCCTGCTTCGCGCTGCATGACGCCGGCTATGAGTCCATCATGGTCAATTGCAACCCGGAAACGGTGTCCACCGACTACGACACCGCCGACCGGCTCTATTTCGAGCCGCTCACCGCCGAGGACGTGCTGGAGATCATCGCGACCGAGCGCAGCAAGGGCACGCTGCACGGCGTGATCGTGCAGTTCGGCGGCCAGACCCCGCTCAAGCTCGCACGCGCGCTGGAGGCCGCCGAAGTGCCGATCCTCGGCACCTCGCCCGACGCCATCGACCTCGCCGAAGACCGCGACCGCTTCAAGCGCGTGCTCGACAAGCTGCGGCTGAAGCAGCCCA
This sequence comes from Bradyrhizobium arachidis, assembly GCF_024758505.1. Classification (NCBI taxonomy): domain Bacteria; kingdom Pseudomonadati; phylum Pseudomonadota; class Alphaproteobacteria; order Hyphomicrobiales; family Nitrobacteraceae; genus Bradyrhizobium; species Bradyrhizobium arachidis. Next base: position 8,401,521 of record NZ_CP077970.1, read on the forward strand.
AGAACGGCATCGCCTATTCGGTCGAGCAGGCTCGCCTCGTCTCCGCCGATCTCGGCCTGCCGCTGGTGGTGCGCCCGTCCTACGTGCTGGGCGGCCGCGCGATGCAGATCATCCGCGAGGAGAACCAGCTCAACGACTATCTGCTCGGCACGCTCCCGGAACTGGTGCCGGCCGACGTCAAGGCGCGCTACCCGAACGACAAGACCGGGCAGATCAACACCGTGCTCGGCAAGAACCCGCTGCTGTTCGACCGCTATCTCTCCGACGCCACCGAGATCGACGTCGACTGTCTCTCCGACGGCGAGGACACTTTCATCGTCGGCATCATGGAGCACATCGAGGAAGCCGGCATTCATTCGGGCGACTCCGCCTGTTCGCTGCCGCCGCACTCGCTCGACGCCGGCATGATCGCGGAGCTGAAGCGGCAGACGCGCGAGCTCGCGCTCGGGCTCGACGTGGTCGGCCTGATGAACGTGCAATATGCGATCAAGGACGGCGAGATCTACGTGCTCGAGGTCAATCCGCGCGCCTCGCGCACGGTGCCGTTCGTCGCCAAGGTGGTCGGCACGCCGGTTGCGAAGATTGCCGCGCGCATCATGGCCGGCGAGAAGCTCGCCGACTTCAAGCTGAAAGACGCCAGTCTCAAGCATGTCGGCGTCAAGGAATCGGTGTTTCCGTTCGCGCGTTTCCCCGGCGTCGACACGGTGCTGGGCCCCGAGATGCGCTCGACCGGCGAGGTCATGGGCATCGACCGCTCCTTTGCGGTGGCATTCGCCAAGAGCCAGCTCGGCGGCGGCACGCGGGTACCTGGCAAGGGCACGGTGTTCGTCTCGGTGCGCGAGAGCGACAAGATCCGCATCACCGACGCGGTGCGCCAGTTGCATTCGATCGGCTTCAAGGTGCTGGCGACCTCGGGCACCCAGCGGCACCTCGCCGATCAGGGCATCCCGACCGAGAAGGTGAACAAGGTGCTGGAGGGACGGCCGCACATCGTGGACGCCATCACCAATGGCGACGTCCAACTCGTCTTCAACACCACCGAAGGCCCGCAGGCGCTCGCCGACAGCCGTTCGCTGCGGCGGGCCGCCCTCTTGCATAAAGTGCCGTATTACACCACTCTTTCCGGGGCCGTGGCAGCCGCGCAGGGCATCCGTGCCTATCTGGGCGGGGACCTTGAGGTTCGCACCCTGCAGAGCTATTTTTCGGAAACCTGATCCGTTAGCGGGGGGCCGAGCTCCCGCTAAGTGATTGGCGGTGAAGCCACAATGGCCGGAGGAACTGTCCGGACGTTGTGGTTGTTCTGTTCCGGCGCCAGACCCACATAACCCTTCCGGCGGCCATGTGTTCGGCCCGCGGAAACACTGACGAATCAAAGGTTGCCTGCGCTCTCCGATTGTTGGGGGCGCACGACCGGAGGACGAGAGAGACGATGGAAAAGGTTCCGATGACCGTGGCCGGCTTTGCCGCGCTCGGGGAAGAGTTGAAGAAGCGCCAGTCCGAGGACCGTCCGCGGATCATCGAGCATATCGCGGAGGCGCGCTCGCACGGAGACCTCTCGGAGAACGCCGAATATCACGCCGCGAAGGAAGAGCAGTCCCACAATGAGGGCCGCATCGCCGAGCTCGAGGACAAGCTCGCGCGCGCCGATATCATCGACATCTCAAAGCTCTCTGGCGACACCATCAAGTTCGGCGCGACCGTCACCCTGGTCGACGAGGACACCGAGAAGAAGACGGTGTGGCAGATCGTCGGCGAGGTCGAGGCCGACGCCAAGAAAGGCCGCATCTCCATCACCTCGCCGCTCGCGCGCGCGCTGATCGGCAAGAAGAAGGGCGCTTCCGTCGAAGTCAACACGCCCGGCGGCGCCAAGGCCTATGAGATCACCAAGGTCGAGTGGCGCTAGTCACTATCCGCCCAATTCATCGAAAAGGCCGCGCCTCCTGCGCGGCCTTTTTTTGTGTCGCAACGTGTCCGGCGGCGGCCTGACACGATTGTGAACGGCCCGTTCCTCGGTCATCCTTGAGTCTGCTGCTCAGGACCTCAGAGGAGGACACGATGGACGTCGATCGCATCGCCGCGCAGAGCCAGCCCTATTTGCTCAGCCTCTTCCGCTTCATCACCGGACTCCTGCTGTTTCAGTTCGGTGTCGCAAAGCTGTTCAAGTTTCCGGCGGTCGAGATGTTCGCCGAGGTCACGCCGCTGTCGCTGTTCGGTGTTGCCGGCATGATCGAGCTCGTGCTCGGCGGTCTGTTGATGCTCGGGCTCCTGACACGGCTCGTCGCCTTCGTCCTGTCCGGCGAGATGGCGTTTGCCTATTTCATCGAGCATCTGCCGCACAGCTTCTTTCCGCTCGTCAATGACGGCACGCTGGCGATCCTGTTCTGCTTCGCATGCCTCTATCTGGCGTCGGCCGGCGGCGGGCCGATCAGCGTCGACGCGATGCGGCGGGCGTAGACTTCACCGCCGCCCCTTCACCTCGAGCGGCACGGCGGCTTCGTATTTGGAGTTGTGCAGCACCAGCGACGTGCGGACGTTTCGGACATGCGGGGCGGCCGTGAGGTGCGTGACGAAATCCTGGAAGGTCGCCATGTCGGGCGCGACGCATTTGAGGATGAAGTCGACCTCGCCCGACAGCATCCAGCACTCCCGTACCAGCGGCTCGGCGCGGACGAACTCCTCGAAGGCGCGCAAATCCGCCTCCGCCTGGCTCGACAGATGCACGGCGGCAAACACGGTGACGTCGAAACCGAGCTTTCGCGGGTCCAGGAGTCCACGATAGCCGTGGATGTAGCCCTCTTCCTCCAGCGCGCGGACCCGGCGTAGGCAGGGCGGCGGCGAGATGCCGACGCGTTTGGCGAGTTCCACATTGGTGATTCGCCCGTCGGCCTGGATCTCGGCGAGAATTTTGAGGTCGATCTCGTCTAGGTTCCGCGACACGTGATTGGAACTCCTGGCCTTATGGCGGTATCGGATGGCTTCGTCGCAATCCTCATAGCCCAGACTGGCGAAGATGCGCAATTTTATTGCGCGTGCACCGCACAGGACTTTCGTTCCAAGGTGGAAAATTCGGAGTGATGGGCTGCAATTCTTGCATAGCTGGCTGGAAGGCTTAGATTAGCTCTGACATTTCAGCGCCTCCGCGGCGCCTTCCCAGGCACTTTCCGCGCCCGCGCTGCAACTCCCCCGAGAGAGAGGCACCGGTCAACATGCGCGCGCCCATCCATGCCAAGGTCGTCATCATCGGCTCCGGCCCCGCCGGCTACACGGCGGCGATCTACGCCGCGCGTGCGATGCTCGAGCCGATCCTGATCCAGGGCATCCAGCCGGGCGGCCAGCTCACCATCACCACCGACGTCGAGAACTATCCGGGCTTCGCCGACGTGATCCAGGGCCCGTGGCTGATGGAGCAGATGGAGAAGCAGGCGGTGCATGTCGGCACCAAGATCGTCTCCGACCTCGTCACCAAGCTGGAGACCGCGCAGCGGCCGTTCCGCCTCACCTGCGATAGCGGTGACGTCTATCTCGCCGACACCGTGATCCTCGCGACCGGCGCGCAAGCGCGCTGGCTCGGGCTGCCGTCGGAAGCGAAGTTCCAGGGTGGCGGCGTGTCGGCCTGCGCCACCTGCGATGGCTTCTTCTATCGCAGCAAGAACGTCGTGGTGGTCGGCGGCGGCAACACTGCAGTCGAGGAGGCCCTGTACCTCACCAACCATGCCTCGCAGGTCACCATCGTGCATCGTCGCGATCATTTCCGCGCCGAGCGCATCCTGCAGGAGCGTCTGTTCAAGCACCCGAAGATCAAGGTGATCTGGGACTCCGCCGTCGACGAGATCTGCGGCACCGAGAACCCGAACAAGGTCACCCATGTTCGCTTGAGGAACGTCAAGACCGGCGCGCTGACCGACGTGCCGACCGACGGCATCTTCATCGCCATCGGGCACGCACCCGCGACCGAGCTCGTCAAAGGACAGGTGAAACTGAAACCGTCGGGCTATGTCGAGGTCGCCCCCAACTCGACCGCCACCTCCGTGCCGGGCCTGTTCGCCGCAGGCGACGTTGCCGACGAGACCTATCGTCAGGCCGTGACAGCCGCCGGCCTCGGCTGCATGGCGGCACTGGAAGCCGAACGATACTTGGCCCTGCGCGCCAGCGAGCGCGCCGCAGCGGAATAGAGATCATGCCCAGATCACGCGACGGATTTACAGATATGGATTGGGACAAGCTGAAGGTGTTCCACGCTGCGGCGGAAGCGGGGAGCTTCACGCATGCCGGCGAACAGCTCGGCCTGTCGCAATCAGCGGTGTCACGCCAGGTCTCGGCGCTGGAGCAGGAGCTCTCGGTCTCCCTGTTTCACCGCCATGCCCGCGGCCTGATCCTCACCGAGCAGGGCGACCTGCTCTTCCGCACCGCGCATGACGTGTTCATGCAGCTTCAGGCGGCGCGCGCAAAACTCACCGACAGCCGCGAGCGGCCGAGTGGCGACCTCAAGATCACCACCACGCCCGGCGTCGGCATCAACTGGCTGATCCCGCGTCTCGGCGAGTTCACCGCGCTCTATCCGGAGATCAGGATCTCGCTGATCGTCACCGACGAGGAGCTCGACCTCTCGATGCGCGAGGCCGACGTCGCGATCCGCACCCGCAAGCCGACGCAGCCGGATCTCATCCAGCGCAAGCTTTTTGCGATGGGCTTCCATGCCTATTGCTCGCCGGAATACATCAAGCGCTTTGGCACGCCGCGGACGCTGGAGGAGCTCGATGCGCACCGCATCATTACGCTCTCGGACGGCAACTTCGCGCCGCATCTGCAGAACCGCAACTGGCTTGTCGAAGCCGCCCGCAACGGCAGCGGCCCGCGCGAGGCCTATTTCCGGGTCAACAACATCCTCGGCCTCGTGCGCGCCTGTCAGCAGGGACTCGGGATCGCGGCACTGCCGGACTATCTGGTCGAGGACCAGAGCCGCTTGGTGCAGCTCTTCGGCGAGTCGGATTCGATCCAGCTCGATACGTATTTTGTCTATCCGGAAGAGCTGAAAACCGTCGCGCGCGTGCAGGTGTTCCGCGACTTCGTGGTGAGCAAGGCGCAGCGCTGGCCGTCCTGATTTCCGCATGACTGACATGCGACCTCGGCGGTTGCTGCAAGGCGTCAGGCGAGCCCATACTGTTTTCACGCTGAGCTTTCGCGTTGCGCATTTGTCCCCCTCCTCCAGTGGCGCGAGCGTTCAGTAATCCCTCTTGGAAGGTGATTGTGTCGGCCTCACGTGGCCAATACCTAAGCCGGGCTCTTTCGGGCCCGGCTTTTTTTCTGTCGGATTCGGCCTTCGCTTTCCGCGCGTGTTGACAGTTCCGCGCAGCCCGCGCATCATTTGCCAATGATCACGAAGTCGTGCGCAGCCATCTCGAAAAAAGGCCCCCATCCGGGGCCTTGGGATATTTGCGCGCAGTAGCTACGTCGTCATCGCCGCATTCTCAAAACCCCGCCGTCTGGACGGGGTTTTTTCATGTGCCCTCCGTCGCAGACCAAACTGACAGGAGAAGGAACATGACCGATCTGCGACATCATTTGCGCGGCCTCTGGCTGCCGCTGGTCACGCCGTTTCGCGACGGCCGCCTCGACGAGACATCGCTCAAGCGGCTGACGCGCCACTACACGGCAGAGGCCGTCGACGGCTTCATCCTTGGCGCGACGTCGGGCGAAGGCATGACACTGCGGACCGCTGAGCTCGAACGCCTGGTCGCGACCGTGCGCGACGAGATGGCGGCCGCGCGCCGCAGCGTTCCGATTCTGCTGGGGCTGTCGGGCGCCGACACGCAGGCGATGCAGGACCGCCTCGACGAGAGCGCCGACTGGCCGATCGACGGCTATCTGATCGCAAGCCCCTATTATGTGCGGCCCTCGCAGCGCGGACTGCTGGCGCATTTCGAGCGGCTTGCCGATCACGCCGCCTGGCCGCTGGCGCTCTACAACATCCCCTATCGCACCGCCGTCAACATGACGAACCAGACGCTGCTCCGTCTTGCCGAGCATCCAAACATCGTCGGTCTGAAGGATTGCTGCGCGAGCCGCGACCAGACCATCGCCTTGCTGCGCGACCGTCCCAAGGGTTTTCGCGTGCTGACCGGCGAGGACGCCAACTACCATGAGGCGCTCAGCGACGGCGCCGACGGCGGCATTTTGCTTTCGGCCCATATCGAGACCGCAACCTTCGCCGCCGTGCAAAGCGAATTGAAGCGCGGCAATGCCGATGCCGCGCTTGCGCGCTGGCAGGAGGTCGCGGAGCTGACGCGGCTCTTGTTCACCGAGCCGAGCCCGGCGCCGGCAAAGTACTGGCTGTGGCGCACGGGCCTGATCGACAGCCCGGAGGTGCGCCTGCCGATGGTGGAGATCGGCAGCGAGCTCGCAGCGACGCTCGATCGCGAGATCGAGCGCAGGGTGAAGGTGGCGGCGTAGCGTTCTTCGATCCGATGCACGGTGCGCGCTTACCCTCCCCTGGAGGGGTCCGCGACGAGCGGAGCTCGCGCGAGGGTCGGCTCACATGGAGCGAAGCGTAATGTGAGACGGGGTGGGGTGATCTCTCAACACGGGCACTGCTCGATGTGGAGAGACCGTCACCCCACCCCGCTCGCGCTGCGCGCGATCGACCCACGAGCGAGCTACGCTCGTCTCGGACCCCTCCAGGGGAGGGTAAGAAGCACCGTGGTTAACCCCGCGTGAATCCCTATCGCATTGCCGCATGACGCATCCACGTCTCGTTTACGCATCGAGTCCTATCGTTTCCCCCGAGAATAAAAATCAGAGGGGGAAACCATGGGGCTTCGTCACCGCGACGGCATTGCGCAGAATTATGCGCCTGCCGATCTGCTGCAGGGAATCTTGGTGATTTCGTCGTTCGGCTTCTGGGCCGTGATGCTCGGCCTGATGCCGGTGCTGCTGTTTCGCGTCTGGCTCGCCGGCTGATACAGACGCTGCCGTGGTTAATCCGCGGTAGTGCTTGTGTTCAAATGCGAGCGAAATCGCGACCGGGATTTTAAGCCGGCGCTGGTATCACTGAGCCCATAAGCGAAGAAATCGCGGGGGCGATCGTGAATACAGAAGGTAATTTGGCGCCTGTCTATCAGGCCGCCGATCAGCAGGGCTTTACCACCGAGGACATTCTCTGGGCCGCCGGCATCTGGTCGGTGATTTTGACGCTGTCGCCGGTCATCGTGTTCTACGTGCTGATGGTGGCGTAGCCACCTCAACACTGGCAGAAACGCAAAACGCGCGGACGACCGCGCGTTTCCGCCGGGCAATGAAGAAATTGAAACTTACGCTGCCTGCTTGTGCATCGCGCCCGAGGCCGACACCGTGCCGCGGATCGCCTTGACCGAACGCTCGATCGCGGCCCACAGCCTTGCAATCTCCTGTGCCGCCCGGCTCTCGGCCTGATATTCGCGCGCGCCTTCGCCGTGGCTCAGTGCCATCAACAAATCCGAACGATTGGTGATCTGACCGCCCCACACCGGTGCGCGAAACTTCGTCAACGCCTCGCGGGCGATGGTGACGATCGGGCTTTCGGCTTCGTCGCGGCGTGCGGGTGCACCGTTCAGCACGACCGCGTAGGGCTTGCGCGCCGCACGGCACATCTGAATCGTTTCCTGCACCGCGTTGACGTCGAACACGCCGGGCCGCGCCGGGATGATCACCATCGTGGCGTTGCGGATCGCGTCGTCGACGACGGCCGAGAGATTCGGCGGCGTGTCGATCAACACCCACTCATAACCGTCGCGCTTGGCAGCGGAGACGATACCGCTGACAGAATTCACCGCGGCCTTGATCGGCGGTTCGTTGGTGCCGCGCAGCTTGTGCCACAGCGTCAAGGACCCCTGCGGATCCGCGTCGACGAGCAGGATAGGCTTGGTCGCCTTGATCTGCGCTGCGAGATGTGCGGCCAGGGTACTCTTGCCCGAGCCGCCCTTACGCGATGCGAAAACAATAACGTTCATACCTCTGGCCTCCAGATTGACCCCAGGTCACGAAAATGAATCAGCGCGCTGATTCGTGAAAGAAAAATTTACCGGGAGTTGCGTCGGCGCCACGAAATAACAGGCGTGTTGGCTTTTGAGTCACACTGTACCGCGCGAGGCAGACACAAACCGCCATGAATAGCCTGTCGGGCAGGCAATCGTGCGCTTTTTGAGCATCCGATTGGGCCGAAGCGGAACGCAACCTGCCCGAGCAAACCGATTTTCGACTCTTTTCCGTCCGATCCGCCTGGTAATTGCTGCAGACAACCGGCGGCTCGACGCGAACAAACAGAGTCCGTTGAGTCATTTTGACTCAGGCGAGGCCACACCGTCATGGCCGGGCATAGGCGTCCGAAGGACGGCGTCGCTTCCGCTCGCCTATGTCCCGGCTATCCGCGACCTTTCCCGCCGCACGAAGAACGTGGATGCCCGGGACATCTAGCGCGAAGACGCGCTTCGCGCTTCTGCCCGGGCATGACGGAGGGAGCGCAGTTTCAACTTGGGAACGGATCGATCCGCCAGAGCCTAACCTTCGGTCTTCGGCTTCTTCTTCTTGCTCGCGCTCGTCGTCTTCTTGGTTGCGACCGGCTTGGGCTTCTTCGCTGTTGCGACCGGCTTGATGTTGGTCGGCCGTCCCGCGGCCTCGCCCGGCTCGGGGCCGGGCCGGAAGTGGGCCCGGCACTGCGGCGAGAGCTGCGACTTCCTCTGGATCATGCAGGCGGTGATGGCGTCGACGTTCGGAATGAACTGGCCGCACAGCCGCATCGCGTCGGGCGTGCAGGCCTGCTCCTGCTCCGGCGTATAGGCATGGCTGGTCGCGGGCGGGATCAGAACGGTGAGCGCGGCCGCAAAGGCCGCGGCACAGGCAAAACTCCCCAAGCGGAACGCCGGCATCCATCCCCCCATCGCCAAAGTCGAATCAAATGATGGGCGAACGCCTGCGGCTTGGCAAGGCAAGGTGGTGACGACATTTCGCCCCTGTGCGCTCCGGGCAACAGGGCGCCCGACCGTGCTCTAGCGGAAGACCAGCCAGACCAAGGGCACCAAAAGGCTGAGACTGACGCTGCCTGCGAGCAGCCCGCGGCCGATCTTGCCCAGCATGGACAACTGCGAGGGATCGCGATCGGGCAGCAGGTCGAGCCAGCGGCGGAAGCGGGAGAGCAGCCATCCGAGCAGATCAAGCAGCCAAAGGGTCAGGCGGAAGACAGCTTCGATCAGCCTCAGTACGAGTTCGATGACGACGTCAGCCGCTTCGAAGACGACCTCGAACAACTCCATACCCAACCCGCAACCGCTGTCGCCCGGTCCACTCCCGATGACTTGGGCACCGGGACGGCCCGCCGGGAGTAGCATGCCGGGCACAACTCCGTGATATCAGGGGTAAACCCTTGGCAGCGCTGGCGAGATCAGGTTCGGCCTTCCGGCTCGCAGGCCCCTCAAACAAAAACATCGAAACAACCCCATGCAAAGTAGCCGGCGGGGCCCGCGCCGTCAGTTGCTGATTTTACGAAATTCGGTTGACACGTCGGGCAAATCGGGTACATAATGCCATCATCGGTGGCGCGGGGGTTCGTCGGCTGGTATCGCCATGAAATGAGGGCCGCATGGCCACTGTGTTGATCGTCGCGCCGGTGTTTGCCCTGATCGCGGCCGGCTATGCGTCGGTGCTGTTTCGCTTCGTCTCCGAGACCGCGCACAAGGGCATCTCCGAATTCGCCTTCAGCATCGCCATCCCTGCCCTGCTCTTCCGCACCATCGTCGTGTCGGAATTCCCCGATGTCAGCCCCTGGCGGATGTGGGGCGCCTATTACGGCGCGCTCGCCATCACCTGGATCGCGGCGCTGGCGCTCTCGGCCCTGCTGCGCGCGCGGCGCGAGGATCGCGAGGACGGCGTCGTGTTCGCGATCGGCTCGGTCTACGGCAACATCGTGATGCTCGGCATTCCCTTGACGCTCTCTGCGCTCGGCAGCCAGGCCGCCGGTCCCCTAGCCCTCATCCTGTCGGTCAACACGCCGCTACTCTGGCTCTGCGGCACGCTGCAGATGGAATGGGTCGACCGCAGGCAGACCGGCTCGGCCGTGTCGATCATCGGGCCGGTGATTTTGGATCTCGCGCGCAACCCGATCATGCTGGCGATCGGTTTTGGCGTCGTCTGGCGCTTCACCGGTCTTGGTCTCAATCCCATCGTCGACAAGACGATCGAGCTGCTGGCGCAGGCGGGTTCGCCGGCGGCGCTGATCGCGCTCGGCATCAACCTGTTCCGCTTCGAGGTGAAGGGCGAAAGACTGACCGTCGTCGCGATGTGCGCACTCAAGCTGCTGGCGATGCCGGCGGCCGCCTTCGTGCTGGCAAAACTGTTGAACCTGCCGCCGACCGCGGCCGGCGTCGTCGTGCTGCTCGCGGCCATGCCGACCGGCGCCAACGCCTACATCTTTGCGGTTCAGTATCAACGGCTGGTGAACCCGGTGTCGGGCGCGGTTGCGCTGGGCACGCTGCTGGCGGCAGCGACGCTGCCGGTGGTGGTGGTGATCGTGGCGGGGGTGCACTGAGGCGCGACGGCCGCTCGGTCATCCGGGTGCATCGGAGCGAGGTGCCGGCCGGCGCAGGCGCAGGATCAAGCGGATCGCCAGCCAGAGCATGAGAGCGACGAGCGCGAAGGCCGCGACCGGCGCGGCCAAAGCAAGAATTGAAACGAGGAGCGCACCGCCCAGTTCGGCGGTCGCGACCGTCGAGTTGCCGAGGCCGGCCGTCATCACCGTCGATTTGGCGCGCACCGCCGCGGTGACGCCGTGCACGATTCCGGCCGTGCCGCCACCGGCGACGATGGCGGCGGTCCATTTCATCATCGGCGGCAGGTCTGCCATCGTCGCCGCCGACAAAATGGCACCGGCGATCATGGCGAAGGGCGCGGCGATGACATCGAGCAGATTGTCCACGCCGGGAATGAAATAGGCGCCGACTTCCACGAGCGCCGCCACGCCCAGCATCAGCATCGCGGCGGGTGTTCCGAGCCACGCAAAACCGTCGCCCAGCGGAAGCGTACCGGTATAGGCCGCCACGCTAGCAACCAGCATCGGCAAAAACACGCGAAAACCCGTCGCGGCCGCAAGGCCGACACCGAGCGCGATCGACAACACGAGATCGGAGTTCGACATGAGATCCCCAATCGGACGATAGGACGCGACCATCCTAGCGGGTCGACGCCCGATTTCCGAGATGTGCCATGGTGCCGGGCACGCTCCTGGCGGCGGCGATGTTGCCGGTGGTGGTGGTGATCGTGGCGGGGTGAGCCCCCTATTATGATTTTGCCTTCGCACGCAAAGGTCGCTATTTTGCGATGGTACCATCACGGGAGGCGGCTATGGGGAATCGCGAGGAAATGCTCGACGTCATCAAGCGCGCTTACGCCGCGCGCGGCGACGGTGATTTGGAGGGCCTGGTTGCAGCTTTTCATCCCCAAGGCTCGTTCAACTTGGTGGGCGACAGAAGCGCGCTCCACCTGACAGGAAGTGTGGAGGGGCACCCGACCCTGCGTGAGGCCTTCGGTCAATTCATCGCCCATTTCGATTTCCAGAAGCGCGAGATCCTGACCGAGCTGGTCGACGGAAATCGCGTTGCAGTCCAGTCCCGAATGGTCATCCGACATAATCCAAGCGGGAAGGTTTTCAGCACCGAGATTTTGGACCTGTTCAAGTTTCAGGATGGCAAGATCGTCGAGCTGGTCGAGTTTGCGGACACTGCGCTGGTCAAGGCCATCATCTCCTGACGCGCGATGGGTCTGGATTGAATCGCGCCAGGGAGGCGAGAAGCTCAGCAGCGGCCTGGTGTGAGCGCTCAAACTTGCTGGCGATGCCGGCGGTCGCCTTCGTATGGCCGGCGTCGTCGTGCTGCTCGCGGCCATGCCGACCGGCGCCAACGCCTACATCTTTGCGGTTCAGTATCAGCGGCTGGTGAACCCGGTGTCGGCCGCGGTGGTGCTGGGCACGCTGCTGGCGGCAGCGACGTTGCCGGTGGTGGTGGTGATCGTAGCGGGGGTGCCATAGCTCCGTGAGCGCATGACAACTGAATCTCACCTGCGAAGGAGCATCATTTTACCCATCCTGGCCCGTAAGTTTCGGCAAGTCTTGAGTTTTCCGCTATAGACTTGCGGGCGGACTTGCTCCCGGACTGCTCTCACGCGAAATTTGCTCGTCCTATCGAAAACACCTTTGGGGGAGGGTGCGAATTGGTCGACAAGCGAAAACTTGAGGACGTCAGTCGCCACATAGGAGAGGCTGTTCTCGATCCTCAGCAGTGGTCGACGCTGATGGAGGATATTTGCAAAGCCGTCGGCGCAACAGGCGCCGCAATGCTTCAGAGCGACATCCGAACCGAAGACATTCCGCGGACCGCGTCCGTCGCGGAATTCTTCGACAAGGGCTATTTTCAGAACAACTTGCACGTGGGTGACGTCCGCGCAAAACGAGGCGTGCCGCTGCTGCTGACCAGGACGAATGTGGTCACGGACGCGGACCTGTTCAGATCCGAAACCGAAATGCTGCGGGATCCTCTTTACGCCGCGCTTGGCGAGTGGGGGCTGAAATGGTTTGCGGCGGTTGGTTTCCGCGCAGGCCCGGCGCTCTGGGGTCTCACGATCCAGAGACCCCCTCAACAAGGTATGTTCGACGGCGATGAAGTCGCTATCCTGTCACAGCTTTCGTCGCGGCTGACCGAGGCTGCGACGCTCTCGACCGCCGTCGGTCGAACGGCCATTGCGAGTCTTACGAACGCGCTCGATCTGATGGAGCGGCCGGCGCTTGCGATCGACCGCCGCGGCGGCCTGCTTGGGATCAACAACAAGGCTGAAACCTATCTCGGTCGTGAATTGGTCGTTCGCGGCGGTCGGCTCTCGCTGACCGACAAGGATGCGAATACCGAGCTGATCCGACGGACAGATCAACTCCGGCTCATGTCGGATCTGCAAGCCGCACGTCTTTCGCCCGTGGTGATCAATCGCACGTCACGAAGGCCGCTGGTGCTGCAGCTCCTGCCCGTCCCGCCGGCCGCACGGAGCCCGTTTCTGGGCGCGCGCGCTATTCTCGTGCTCAAGGACCTGGAGAGGTCCGCCACGTTCAGCCAGGAGCTGATCGTCAAGCTCTTCAACCTCACCCCGGCACAAGCCAGGCTCGGCATCCGTGTCGCCAATGGCGCCTCGCTGGAAGAGGCTGCAGCCGAATTGGGAGTGGCCCTGGAAACCGCGCGAAATCACCTAAAAGCTATTTTTGCGAAGACCGACACCCACCGACAGGGAGAGCTGATCGCCCTCCTCAACAAGATCGCAAAGTAGGCCAGCGATCATCGGTTACGATTGTTTAACTGACACGCCCGACCATAGTCGGCTGAGCAAGCTGTCATTGACGCTCGGAAAAAGAAGCATGGCCCGCTCGATCCGAATTGATTTCGAGATACCAACAGCACCGGGGTTGGACCAAAATTTGGCCATACACGATTTGCGCAACTTCGCTGAAGAGCTGAGCTTGACACTGGGCGAACTAGGCCATTTGCCGATGGAGCAGGCCGATGCTGCAACAGACAGCGTAACGATCAGTGATATCAAGACGAGGAATGTTCGTCGCTGCCGCGAGCACGTTGAGGGACTACTCGAAAAGTACCACATCCGCGCAAACGTTATCGATCAGCCGCCGAATGCGATATGAGCTGCGCTGACATGCGCAAAATTTCCACTTAGGGTCAAAGGCCGAAGAACTCAGGGCGAGCGCAACTGGTCTGCTTCACCCCTGTTCGCAAGCCACGCGCTCCATCCGTGTGTCGGGAATGGTCACGCCCCGCTTGGTGGTCGAGCCCGAGCCAACAACTACAAATCCATGACGGTCATAGAACTCTTCTGCCCCGAGCACAGACTTCACGATCGAAATGATCGCCCCCCTCCGCGTGGCATCCTCAAGACATGCGGACAGGAGAACCGACCCTACGCCGCGACGCTGGAAATCGGGATGCACGAAGAGCGAGAGCAACTCGTCCTCTTGCCAACAGGCATAACCGATCACCTGCCCAGCATCGTCGGCGACGAAAAAGCGTTCGCCGGCTGCCGCTGCCCGGAGATAGCCCTGAGGCGTCCGACCTGCCATCCATGCCTCAATCTGCGCGCGGGTATAGCGGCCCAATAGCGTGCGTTCGAGGCACATGCCGTGGATGGCGTGAATTGCGTCAGCATCGCTCGGCGCCATGACGCGGACTATCATTGCAGGGCCCCTTACCAAAAGTTCGTAGATTAACAATCTCCCTGCAAAGTTGATGCTAGTCAAATCCTAAACCGGAACACTGCGAGCAAACTCAGCACTCTTATGGCCAAGACGATCGAACTCCTGGCGCAGGCGGGTTCGCCGGCCGCGCTGATCGCGCTCGGCATCAACCTGTTCCGCTTCGAGGTGAAGGGCGAAAAGCTCACCGTCGTCGCGATGTGCGCGCTCAAGCTCTCGGAGATGCCGGCGGTCGCGTTCGTGCTGGCAAAGCTGTTGAACCTGCCGCCGCTAGCTGCCGGCCGTCGTCGTGCTGCTCGCGCCGATGCCGACCGGCGCGAACGCCTACATCTTTGCGGTCCAGTATCAGCGGCTGGTGAACCCGGTGTCGGGCGCGGTGGCGCTGGGCACGCTGCCGGCGGCGGCAACGTTGCCGGCGGTGGTGGTGATCGTTGCGGAATCGTAGCGTCGCATCGCGACGCGAAGCCAATTTGCATCGGTCAAGTTCTTCTCGCGCTGACCTCCGCCCGCTCTGCAGCGCACTACGGACTTCACGCGAACATCGCGCTAGCTCCGAGAACGGCCACGAACGGACATCGCTCATATGATTTGAGAGAGGCCGCCAACCGAGGCGGCAGCGGACCCATACGTTCTTAAAGGATCATCCCAGTCTCACTGGGGATAAAAGCCTGAGGCTATTAAGCCCGGAACTCCATCGATCGTCACTTTGCTCACATAGGCCCATTTCTGCGACGGCTCGGTTTGTCCGGGCTTGGGAAACATATAGTCGACCCATCCCGATCCCTTAGTTTCGGCCGTTTTGATAATTTCGTTATGGAACAGCTTGCCCTTGGCGTCCTTCTGACCGCTCACGTTGGTCCCTTCGCGCATCGGAAAAGCGGGATTGAGCAATACGTTGCCCTTCAAATCGTAGGCGAACAAATATGTCGCGCCGTGAAACCACTCGCTGTCTTTTTTTCTGAACTCGGTAAAAGCTGCCTTGCCATCTTTATCGACCAGCACCGCAGCCTTATCGACCAGCGCTTTGGTTTGTTTTGCTTGCTCTGAAAGCGGTGGAGCATCTTGGGAAATTGCCGGCGAAGCAGCCGCAAGCAATGCAGCAATTATGAAGCCGATGGCTGGAGCCTTCGTGTTCATCGCGATCTCCCGATCATAGTTGGCAAAAAAGTTGCCAATTGGAGTTGGACTATCGCCCCCTTTCGTGACGAATAAGACGATACTGCCGAGGAGGCATCTTGAGAAGCCGCTCCAACTGAGCACGGTGCGAGGCAAGCGTCATGTCCGCGTCGACGACGGACACAGGCAACAACATTAAACTTTTGCAATGGTTGAGATTGAGGCTGGACGCACTGAACCTCTGGTCAGACTGTGCAAGATCAGTATCAACGGCTGGCGAACCCGGCGTCGGGCGCGGTGGCGCTCGGCACGCTGCTGGCGGCGGCGACGTTGCCGGTGGTGGTGATCGTGGCTGGATGGTAGTACCGCATCGCGAGCGCGAAGCCAATTTGCTTCGGTCAAGTTCTTCTCGCGCTGGCCTACTGCAGCGCGCTACGGACTTCACGCGAACATCGCGCCACGTCCGAGAAGGGCCACTTCCAGACTGATGCATTGCAGCAATCAGGAGTCTCTATTCGATCACCTCGTCGGCGCGGGCGAGCAAAGATGGCGGCACGTCGAGGCCAAGCGCTTTGGCGGTCTTGAGGTTGATGATCAGCTCGAAACTCGTCGGTTGCTCGATTGGAATGTCAGCGGGCTTTGCGCCCTCTAAGATCCTGACGATCATTTCAGTTTGTCTGCGAACGAGGTTCTTGAGCTTACTGCCGTAGGACACGATTGCGCCATGCTCAGCGAACTCGCGGAATGTTGCTATCACGGCAATTCGATGTATGGAGGCGAGGGCGACCAACCTTTCCCTTTTTGCAAACAACAGCGCATCGGTCGCGAGGATTATTGCGCGTGCTCTCTGTTTTTCAATATCGGCAAAGGCGAACTCGATCTCTTCGGGCCGCCGTACTCGCATCGATGACACTTCAATTCCCAGCCCCCCAGCCGCGCGTGTCAACTCCTCTGCTGATTTGAGGGTGTAGATCGCATCGGGATTGTACAGGACACCGACGCGTCGTTCTCCAGGGAACAGCTCCAGAAACAGCTCGAGATGTTTCGTCGCCAGATCGGGGGTCTGGCAGGTCACCCCCGTCAAATTGCCACCCGGCTTCGCTAGGCTGGTGGCCAACAGCTCGATCCCGCAGCCGACTCCGACAACGGGGACATTCCGAGTCACTTGTGTGGCCGCTGCGGCTAGTTGATAGCCACTCGTCCCCAGCACTTCGGCATCCGCTTCCAGCAATTCCGTGAAGAGGCGCGGCCCTTGCTCGAACCGTCCCTCTGCATACCGCATATCTATTCTCAGGTTCTTACCCTCGCGGTATCCAAGGTCGGCATAAGTACGGCGTGCGATTTCCCTAAGTTCGCGCGTGTTCTCTTCGTTTCCAGTGGCAACATAGCCCACGCGGCGGACCTTCGAACTTTGTTGCGCTTCGACAGTATGAATGGCCCAGAGCGAGAGGATTATGACCAGCAAAATATGGCCAAGCCGCCAACCCTGAAAACTAATCGACTTGTTCATTCGATCACCTCGTCAGCGCGGGCGAGCAACGAAGGTGGGACGGTGAGACCGATAGCTTTGGCCTTCTTGAGGTTGATGACGAGCTCAAATTTCGTGGCGCCGCTTTCACCCCACGCAGTGGACGATCGCAGCGGGCACGGTTAGCAGAGGCTCGCGACGCCTCATATGCCCGAACCGCAGGCATTGGTGACGGCGAGACTATAGCACCCTGAGTGGGATGCGGGTGGGCTTTCAGACTCGTTGTTGGGCGAGTCCGCTCAGGGTCCACAAGCAGACCCAGGCGCCGCAGCAAAAAGTACCTTATTCGAACACCTCGTCGGCTCGGGCCAGCAATGTCGGTGAGATCGCCAGGCCGAGCGCTTGCGCCGTTTTCAGATTGATCGCCACCTGGAATTTTGTGGGCTGCTCCACCGGTAGATCGGCGGGCTTGGCGCCCTTGAGGATCTTGTCGACGTAGAACGCGGCGCGCTGGTAAAGTTCCGGAAAATTGGCAGCCATGGAGACCAAGCCCCCTGCCGCCGTGGCATCCCGGCTACCCGACATGTACGCCAGCCGGTGCTTGGCCGCGAGCTCTACAAGGATCACCTGGTGTGGATCGAAGAACGGCACGACGATCACCGCTTGCGCCTCCGCCTTAGCCATGGTCGCGAAGGCGCTTCGGAACTCGCTGGGGCCCGGGATCAGTATCGGCTCAAACCGGAGGCCAGCTCTTGTGACCGCCAAACGCAGGTCCTCTACGAAGGGTCCGCTATACGGGGTTGTGGTCAGGGTCGCGGCGAGAACTGCGATGCAGCGAAGGTTCGGAATGAGTTCGCGGAGGAGCTCCACGCGCTTGCCTCCGATCTCAGCATCCATTCCTGATAGACCCGTGACGTTTCCACCAGGCCGAGCCAAGCTATCGATGACGCCCAACTGTAAGGGCGCGCCGTGCGGAGCCATGACAATCGGGATTGTTCGCGTGGCTGCCATGGCGGCCGAAACCGCTTGCGCATAATGCGCAACGATGACATCGGGGCTCAGTCGGACAAGTTCCTCGGCGTACTCCCTGGCACGATCGCTTCGCAAATCGGTATAGCGAAACTCGACCTTGATGTTTTCACCATCCGAGTAGCCGAGGGCGTGCAGACCGCGCCAGAATGCATCGGCGAACGGATGAGGTGGTGACGCGGACACCAGCACTCCAACAAAGGGGAATTTTCGTGGTCGTTGCGCGCGCGCCCCGAGCGGCCACGCCGTAGCCATTCCGCCGAGCAGCGTAAGGAACTCCCGTCGCCTCATGGGTATTCCCTGCATGCGAGGATGACACACCTTACCACGCCGTCGAAAAGACGTGTCGTGCATCACAGCATTTTGGCCCACCCGACTTCCGCAATGGGGCCATGACCGGTCTCTGGCATCCGGTGCCTGGTAAGTCGCAAGGACACCGCAATCCCACCGCTAATTTCGATTCAAGCAGACCTGAGGTTGGTATAAGATCACGGATCGCGAAACGCGGGTCCGGTCCCCCGTTTCAGGAATTACCGGCGGAATCGTGGACCTGACGGCGTCTGTCGGTCGGCTCACTTGGTGGCGCCTATGGCGAAGGCGAGATACTTCGAGATCGGCGTGGCCTGCCTCGAAATCATCGCGGTGCTGCTTGCGATCCTTGTGGCAGTGTACGTCTCCATCTGGATCGGCCTTCTCCTGCTCGTGCCGCTCCTCCTGGGACTGATCTCGCTGATTTGCAACTACGATGCCTGGGTCGTGCGACGGCTATCGACGCAAGACCACCCGCTGATATTGCCCCTGTGCAAGACTGGATTCGTGGGCAGGTACCGGCGAATGCTCAGGCTACTGCCATCGGACCCGCGATGCAGGTTCTGCATGGTGCCGTTCGGTGGCGTCGGCAAAGTGATCGGCATCAGACCGTCGGCGGCGAACCCACACTACTGCCGGAGCTGCTTCGAGGCCCTGCCGACAACAACCCACGAACTGGAAGTTGGAGTGCTTTTCGCGGACCTGCGTGGGTTCACCTCGTGGTCCGAGACCCACAGCTCGAGCGACGCGGCCGACCTGGTGAGCCGCTTCTATGCGAGCGCCAATCGCGTGCTGACCTCCGATGACGCCTTCGTTGACTTCATCGGGGACCAGGTGATGGCCATCTACGTCGTGGATATGCCCTCGCTCGGCGCGAGAACCGCGGACATCATGCTCGCAGCGACGAGACGGCTGGTCGACGCGGTGCGGCAGGGCGCGGAGTCGTTGCCGGTTGGCGCCGGAATGCACATGGGCAAGGCGCAAGTCGGCTCGCTGGCCACGGGAGAGGCGAAGAATTTTACTGCTATCGGGGACGTGGTGAACACGGCTGCACGCCTGCAGAGTGCGGCCCGAGCCAACGAGATCCTGGTTTCGGAGAAGGTTTACTGCGCGCTTTCCGGGGAGAAGCCCCAGGCGGACCGCACCACCCTGGGCCTGAAGGGAAAAGCCGAGCTATTGACCGCCTTCATCTTGCGCTAGCTCCGCCGCTTGGCCGAGTGTGGGAAGCGCCGCGCGGCTGCAATTGCTATGGCTCCTTTGGGCCAATCTCGACAGTTCTTGCAGTTGGCCAGCCACGTCCGATCTACCCAAGCGGTGTTGCTGCAGGCGAGCGCTGAGAGGCGCTGAAGCCGACCGGGAACCCTGCCGCGCGAGTCTGGATTCCCGCGATGGTTGGGGTAAGGTTACGCTGCCTGCGCAGAAAAAATTGCAAACGACATCCGGGAGGAAGCGATGCTCGACACCATGCTTAGCGCGCGCGTCCAGGTTTTCCTCGACAAGTTTGAAGCCGCGCTTGCGGCGGGCGATCTCGACGCCACCGTCGGAATGTTCGCTCCGGAATGCTACTGGCGCGACCTCGTTGCCTTCACCTGGAACATCAAGACCATGGAAGGCCGCGATCAGGTCCGCGACATGCTCGCGCATTGCCTCGCGCATGTGAAGCCGCACAACTGGAAAATCGCCGAAGGTGAAACGCCAACCGAGGCCGGCGGCGTGACTGAATCCTGGATCACGTTCGAGACCGATGTCGCGCGCGGATATGGACTCATCCGCCTGCAGAATGGTCAGATCTGGACGCTCTTGACGACCATGGCCGAACTGAAGGCACATGAGGAAAAGGCTGGCTTCAGCCGACCGCTCGGCGCCAGGCACGGCGTCAATCCCGGCGCCAAGACCTGGAAGGAACTGCGTGACGAGGAAGTCGAGCAACTCGGCTTCAAGACCCAGCCCTACGTGCTTGTCATCGGCGGCGGACAGGGCGGCATTGCGCTCGGGGCGCGGCTGCGCCAGCTCGGTGTGCCGACGATCATCGTCGAAAAGAACGCACGCGCCGGCGATTCCTGGCGCAACCGCTACAAGTCGCTCTGCCTGCACGACCCCGTCTGGTACGATCACTTGCCCTACATCGATTTCCCCAAGAACTGGCCCGTGTTCTCGCCCAAGGACAAGATCGGCGATTGGCTGGAAATGTACACCAAGGTCATGGAGCTGAACTATTGGACGAACACCGTGGCCAAACGCGCCAGTTGGGACGACACCAGGAAGGAATGGACCGTCATCGTCGAACGCGATGGCAAGGAGATTACTCTGCGGCCCAAGCAGCTTGTGTTCGCGACCGGCATGTCGGCCAAGCCGAACATGCCGAAAATCAAGGGCATGGAAGCGTTCAAGGGCGAGCAACACCATTCCTCACGCCATCCCGGCTCCGGCGGCTACAAAGGCAAGAAGGTGGTGGTGATCGGCTCGAACAATTCGGCCCATGACATCTGTGCTGCGCTGTACGAGGCCGGCATCGACGTAACGATGGTGCAGCGCTCGACGACGCACATTGTGCGCTCGGATTCGCTGATGGCGACCCTCGGTGATCTTTATTCCGAACGTGCCGTCCGCAGCGGAATGACCACGGCAAAGGCCGATCTGATCTTCGCTTCGCTGCCCTACCGGATCTTGAATCAGTTTCAGAAGCCGGTCTACGACAAGATCCGCCAGGATGACGCCGCTTTCTATGCCGGGCTTGAGAAGGCCGGCTTCAGGCTCGACTTCGGTGACGACGATTCCGGGTTATTCATGAAATATCTGCGCCGCGGCTCGGGCTATTACATCGACGTCGGCGCCTCACAGCTCATCATTGACGGCAAAATCAAACTGTTCGCTGGACAGGTCGAGGAAATCACGCCCAACGGCGTCAGGCTCGACAACGGCAAGGAATTGCCAGCGGACGTGATCGTCTATGCCACCGGCTACAGCTCGATGAACGGCTTTGTCGCCGATCTCGTCAGTCGGGACATGGCCGACAAAGTCGGCAAGGTCTGGGGCCTCGGCTCGAATACGACAAAGGACCCCGGCCCATGGGAAGGTGAGCAGCGCAACATGTGGAAGCCGACGCAGCAGGAAGGCCTATGGTTCCACGGCGGCAATCTGCATCAGTCGCGACATTACTCGCAATTCCTTTCCCTGCAGTTGAAGGCGCGCTACGAGAGCATCCCGACGCCGGTCTACGGCCTGCAGGCAGTCCATCACAAGGCCTGAAATTGCCGAGTGCACAGCGGGGCTCGCGGATTGCGAGCCCATGCCATTTCCGGGTCTCCGCACCCGCCAACGCAATGTCCGCCTTGTCTCGCTGAGCCGACATCGCTGACTTGATCCGCCATGTCGGAAAGGGACCAAACGCAGACTCATGCAGTACAGCAAATAGGCATCGCTATTCGATCACGTCGTGGGCGCGGGCGAGCAGTGTCGGCGGTAGAGTAACGCCCAACGCTTTCGCGGCCCTAAGATTGATGATGAGTTCATACTTGGTCGGCTGTTGAACCGGCATCTCCGCCGGATTGGCACCTTTGAGTATGCGATCGATGTAGCCAGCCGAGCCGCGGTATAGCTCGATCATGTCAATCGTGTAGCCCATGAGCAGGCCAGCTTCGACGTTTCCGCGGTAGAAACAAACTGACGGGAGCCTTAATTCGACAGCCAGGTCCGCGACGAGCCGCCGATACTGCAAATTTTCTATGGTCGCCGCCACATAGAGCGAATCCACGTGGTCTTGGGCCATCGCTGCGAAGACGCGTCGAAATTCGCGTTCGTCCACAGGAGAAGCCAAAACTGCGGGGATCAATGTGAGTCCAGCAGTCTCGGCCGCCTCTCGAGAGGCCCGTTCGGTGACTCCTTGCCATACCCTGGTCGACAGCAACCAAGCTATCCTCGACACCGCGGGAACGGCCTCTTTCAGCAGCTCGAGGCGCTTTGCTATTAGCTCTAGGCTGGCACCTATACTGAAACCTGTGATATTGGCGCCCGGACGCGACAGGCTGACCGCGAGTCCTTGGAGGACAGGGTCATCTGCGATCACGACGATTGGAATCGTGCTTGTTGTCGCTTTGAGCAGTCGGGCCATCCGGGTGTCGGGGGAAAAAATAATGTCAGGCTTGTTTGCCGCGACCTGACGGGCAAGCTGCGAAACCCGCTCCGCATCGCCGGCGGACGAGTACCACTCCACGGTTAGATTCTGCCCCTCATAATATCCCAACCGGCGCAGTTCTTCGAACAAGGCGGTCCAAAATTCACCTCTCGTCCCCGTCAGAATATCGATCGGATCGGTTTGAGCCAGGATAGCCAAGCGATAAGCCCGGCCCGGCTGCTGCGCGCGGGTCGTGAGCGGCCAAGTAGCCGCCAGGCTAGCAATCGCCTTGACAACATCGCGACGTCTCATGTTGCCGCCCCAGACTGGGGAAGGGACATCATAATCGCGAAGAGCGGCGTTCGAAAGCGAGCAATGTATCGCTTGCTGGGGGACAGGGATGACCGCTCAGGGTCACGAGCAGCGGTCACCGTAACCATCGTACAACGTCCGGTCTCCCGCAGACTGTCGACATGGCGACGGCTCGTTCGTTGGTCAGCTCGGGGCCAAATCCAGACTCATGCATCGCAGCACGCGAAACCTATTCGATCACCTCGTCGGCGCGGGCGAGTAACGCAAGCGGGAACGTCATGTTCAGGTCCCTAGCGGTTCTTGCGTTCAGAACTAATTCGACCTTCGTGACCTGCTGTACCGGCAAGTCTGCCGGCTTGTCGCCGCTAAGGATCCGGCCCGCATAGGTTCCGAGCAGACGATAGGCCTCGCCGTAGTTTGGCCCGTAGCTCGCGAGACCCCCAGCCGCCGCGTAGTCGCGTTCTGCATAGATCGCAGGAATTCGATGCCGCGCGGCGAGTTCAATGACGGCAGCACGATTGTTGGTAAAGACCGCATCGCCTCCGACCATAAGCGCTTCACAGCCGGCGCGACCCACGGCCTCAAAGGCGGCCTCAAATTCACCCGGCAAGTCGGTCTCTTGGATAAGCAACTGCACCCCCAGAGACTTCGCCGCCGCATTCAAATCTTCTTTCAGGTTTGCAAAGCGCAACGACGACGCGCTCAACAGAACGGCCAGCGACTGTGCAGCCGGGACTAGTTCTCGCAAGATCTCCAGACGTTTCGGGCCAAGTGGTGCGGTCAGGATGAAGACACCCGTCAGATTGCTCCCGGGACGATTTAGACCCTCAACGAAGCCGTTCGCAATCGGATCGAACCCTGTCAGGAACACTATAGGAATCGACTTGGTCGCTGCCTGAGCCACCGGCAGCGCGGGACTGGCGAGCGTGACGATCACGGCCACGTCGCGAACGATCAATTCCGTCGCGAGGCCACGTAGTGCAGCTGGCTGGTAGTCGGCGGCGCGATACTCGACCTCGTAGTCGCTACCCTCGACGAAGCCTGTTTCGGCCAGACCACGCCGAACGCCGCCAAAATTAGTGCGCACATCCTTGAGCGATCCTAGACCCAGACAACCGACGACGGGACGCTTCGCGCCCTGCGTCGGGGCCGGCGCCGCACTCGTCGCAAGAGCGGCAGACAATCCGAGACAAAACTCACGCCGCCTCATTCGATCACCTCGTCGGCAATTGCCAGCAAGTTCGCGGGCACGGCAATGCCGAGCGCCTTTGCGGTTTTGAGATTGACAGCGAGGATAAACTTGCTGGCCTGCTCGATCGACAGCATGTCCGTTTTTTTCTGGGCATACCCCAGCCGAGGGACAGTCACCGCGGTCGCGCCTATGAGTCCGATGAAATCACGCCGTCGCATGACCGCCTCCATCGACCACAGCGGCAGTTTAACTGCCCAATCCCAACTCTTGGAAGTCGTGCGGATCCCCGGACCGCCAATTATTGTTGGGTCTCAGATGGGTCAAAGGCTGACTTCGACAACCTGCTTGACCGGTACGCTTATCTCCTGAAAGCAGACATTGTAGCCCTCTGGGCAGAGGTCAGGCACGGGCCACATCCGGACTCATGCAGCGCACCATCATTCGGTCAGATCGTCGACGCGGTCAGCAGAGCTGGAAGGATGGAGACGTCGGACGCTGGCGTTGCCGCTGACGACGGCAGAAGGCCCCGTCGGTCATCCTGGTCCTAAACCAGTACAAGTGTATCGGGTGCAGTCCTGGTAAACACCCCGACACTCGAAGGATGGCAACTGGTTCAGACGACGACAGTCGCGATAGCGTGCACGACAGGTATTTATGCATTGCCGTTTAGCCGTCTGAGCGGCTGCTAAGGCGAAATCGGCATCGCGCGCATTGAGTCTTCCAATACTCAAGGACAGAGGCATTGCTAAGAGTACGCAGACGACGGCAAACGACTGCTTGGGGCATTTCATGGCTCAGCTCTCGCAAAAATCGAAAATGACGGACAAGTTTGGAGCGAGGTCGAAGATTGTCATTTACGTGTCAGCGACCGCGGAGGGATGAGAGACCGCGACTGCATGCCACCTGGGTTGACGCAATGTCTCCGACGGAGACTCTCCGAACAGCGCGTGGTACGCAACCGAGAAGCGCCCAAGCTCCCAAAAGCCATGGTCGGTCACAGTCCGGGTAACGGTTGCCGTGGACGGATGCGAGTGCAGGAGCGCCTGCCGTACTTGGTGCATTCGCCGCAAGGTGAGATAGCGGATTGGGCCCATGCCGATATGCTCTTCGCAGGACGCGCGAAGTGTTCGCTCTGCGACGCCGATGGCGGCGCAAATCTCGGTTAGATAGAGTGGCCGGTCGGGATTTGCCCTCAGGAATTCCACGAAACGGGTGAGCATGCGATCCTTACGGCAGCCGCCTGCGGTTCGCTCCAGAGGGTGGCCTTCGGCGAGACACCTCACCAGGATGTGAGTTAGCTCAGTCTCTAGCGCCCGGGTCACTTCCGGGAGCTCCAGAATGTCTGGGGTGTCATGAGCGAGCTGCCCTATGCTCTTGTGCAGCTTTAGTAGTCGACACATCAACGCAGAAGGCGGGCGAATAGTGGACTTGTAAGGTTTCTCCGGCAGTTCACGGCCGATGATGGCCTTGGCAGCAGCGGCCAGATCACCAGATGGAAGGGACACCGTTCCATAATGAAAGTCCGCATCAGATCGTTGATGTACGACGTCAGGCCTGTTCAAGACGATGTCGCCGGGCCGAACTTCCTGGCCGCAGTCCAGAAACGATGATGAATTACTTTCGGTAAGAAAGCCAAACGATCTGCGGCCAGGCTTTACGGCGACAGTATTGATCTCGGGCAGCGAGATGTGGATACGATGCATCCAAAGCCCGTTCATGCCGATTTGCGCGATTTCGGCATGGAAATTCCCCTTCGCTGTGGGTAATAGCTCGACATCGCAAAAAGGAAAAACCGCCTGACAGGCGGATGGATCATCAAGACTGAAAACTCTACTCAACGCCACTCTTTTCCCCCCCAAAAAATATTCGGTTGGGCAACTGCTTCTAAAATCGACGAGCAGTCAGGAGAACAGGCAATATTATCGCGTAGTTGTACCTTAGCTCCGCCGTAACTTGTGATCAATGTGAGATTGTTTGACCTAAATCAATGTACCGATTGTGACACGGAAACTTTGGGTCAAACTCGGAAGTCAGGACGCACAACCGGGAAGTCCGCTTTCCCTTCAAGAACCGACATCGTCAGGCGGGGCGTCAGGTCCGAAAGGTGCCAATTTCGACCTGCATCCCGTCGTCGAGCGGACGATCGAGCTGCTGGCGCAGGCGGGCTCGCCGGCGGCGCTGATCGCGCGCGGCATCGGTCAGGGAGTTCAAAAGTTTGTCTGACCGATATGCCACCGGTCAACGCACCGGGCGCTTCTGCAGTTTCGGCAATTTATTCGGATCGAATTTGGCTGGCTCCGTCGGCTCGGATGCCTGCGCCTGCTGCTCGTTGAAAATGAGCCTCCCCTCGAGCAGCACGCCCGGGAACTCATCGGCAAAGCCGACGTAAGTGGCGACCTTGCCGAGACACGTGCCGGACAGCTTGAGCTTCAATTCGACATCATTGCCGAAAACGGTTGTTAGCCCTTCGGTATGCTTCTTCGTCACGACGATCGCAGTGAAGCGATCTCCATCGCGTTCAAGCGATCCCTTGTACGTCATGACGCCATCACGGCCCCAGATCCGGCCGTCGGCGACGTGGACGATGCCAGTGCCCTCTCCCTGCGGCGTCTTGAACCAGGCCGCGTATGTGCCGTCCCTGAGCATGGAAGAGAAACCTCTTCGCCCGAGTGTTCACAAGCCGTCCATCTCGCCATCACCACAACTAACGTCAGGTTAATCGCGATGTCCGCAAGACTCCGGGATGCGTTCCATTTCGATCCATGACGAGATTGGCGGCCGGCTCACTCCAAGCCAGCGGCGCCTGATGTTCACTCCTCATGCCCCTGCCCCGCGGCCGGCGGCGTCGGGCTGCTCGCGGCCATGCCGTCCGACGCGCACGCCTATATTTTTGCGGTTCAGTATCAGCGGCTGGTGAACCCGGTGTCGGGAGCGGTCGCGCTGGGCACGCTGCTGGCGGCGGTGACGTTGTCGGTGGTGGTGGTCGTCGTCGTGAAGGAAAAACCCGGAGCCTGTGATCGGCAGGGCAATCCGATCAAAGTCCTACCACGCGATTCCAGTCAGCGATGTACATATAGACCCGCTGATATTCGGTCGGTAGCAGAACCCTATTGTGGGCAATGAAGTGCCTCGTCTTTTCGAGTTCATCTAGGCGCTGCTTTAGCCAGTGCTGTGTGGGCATTATGTCTTCGAAATGTTGCCACTTATCGACGATGATCGATGATAAATGCCCGAAATCTGTAAAGCCCAAGAGGTCAGATTTTTCGCCCTCAAGCCATGAATCATCCTGTGCTGCCTTTTGGCGGCCTTCAGCGAAGGCTTTGATTTTTGGTGGCAATTTTTCAACCCAGTCTGGTCCTTCTTTTTCTTCCAGCGTCTCACGGATCAGGGAACGAACCTCGTTTTCAAAACAATGAAGCAC
Organism: Bradyrhizobium arachidis; assembly: GCF_024758505.1. Lineage (NCBI taxonomy): Bacteria > Pseudomonadati > Pseudomonadota > Alphaproteobacteria > Hyphomicrobiales > Nitrobacteraceae > Bradyrhizobium > Bradyrhizobium arachidis. The sequence continues at coordinate 8,428,748 of NZ_CP077970.1, forward strand.
AACGTAAAGCCTGCCCATTTCCAGCGCTTGGTTGCGACGAACGAGCCCAAACGGTGATAGAGCCTCTGAGAGCAATCGCTCTTCGGCCTGCCCAACGTCTGCTCCAACCTGGATGCCTGCTGACTGAAATGTCGCCGCTTCTGATTCAAACATCAATCCGCGGAACATGAAGTCGCGGAGGGCTCGCCTTTGCTCAGTCAAGAAGATGCTCCCGCAAAGATTTGAAGATTGCGTTGAAGACTTCGACGTCCTTTGTAGAGGGTAAGTGAATCTGAATATTGTAGTGGAGCGTGGGACGGTGCGACGCAGACCGTCGGTCGTCCGCGTGCAGATGGTCTGCCTTTTCCGCCTTTATCTCCATTTTTGATTCTGTCGCCTTTGACGTGGGCGCAGACTTCAGGTCTGCCAAAGGAAGGAGCGACAGAAATGTACTGGTCATGAGCTTGGCTGGGCGTTCGCCGGTATTGTGAACGCTCTTAAATTTGCCCTCGATAAGCGCGCGGTCCGCCTCTGTTGGTTCTGCTTTGATTGTGAAGAGATCGGAATATGCCTCGCGCAATGCCTCGGCCATTACCCTGCGAGCCTGAGATTGATCACGATAGGCGTGATATCTCGCGGTGGGCGCTCCGTCAGAAGCTAGAAACCCGAGACTCTTTAGAAGGGGAATCAGCGCATGAAAACTTGCCGATTGAAAGCCGAGATCCTTGACGTACTGCCGTGTGAATTTATCGGGGGCTTGGCCATCCGATAGTCTTTTAAAAACTTCGGGAAGTTGCCCATAAACTTGAACATAGACATCCGGCAAAGCCATCTACAACTCCCAGTTTAGAATTGCGCGACGATACCCTCGCCGTTGGCAACGCTGGAGTCATTTTAGGACTTGCCCCCCAGTCTTTGGACCGAACGCCTCAGACGTCTCGTGGGCACATGCGGACGTGCCCTTCCGCTGACGAAGGACGGTCGTTAGGGTTCGTGGTAGCTCTGTCTGGAGTGGATTTTGAATGCTGGCGTAAGTACTTGATGTCGCTAGTACAGTTCGGTGGGCTCGAACCACCGACCTCCTGTCCGCGGACAGGCGCTTTCACCAACTGACCTACAACAGCATTCCGCGCGAGCCGCCTTTGGGCGCGGCCCGAACAGGCCGATTGCCAAGGGGCCCAGCCCCTAGCGAGCGCGGCCGATGTCAGGCCGCGCCCGCCACACCTAGCGATGTGCGAAAACCTCCTTCAGTTCTGCATCAGCTTCTTGGCGTTGTCGGGCGTGATCGCGGTGGTCGGCACGGTCACCACGGTCGACACCTTCTCGGCGCAGTCGAGCAGGATGGATTTTGCCATATCGATCGCCTCCGGGCCTCCGGTCGGATAGGTGAAGGTTGCCGCCCACTCGCCTTCCGCGACCGCGCGGATGCCGCCGGCGGGCCCGGGCAAGCCGTCGGTCCCGAGGATCTTCACCTGATCGAGCTTGCCGGCGCCCTTCGCCGCGAGGCGCGCGCCGGCGGCCATCATGTCGTTGCTGGCATAGACCGCCTTGATGTTGGGATGGGCCTGGAGCATCGCGGCGAACGCGGTCTGCGCCTTGTCCGGCAGCCAGTCGGCGGCCTGCTCGGCGACGACCTGGACCTTCGGGTTGTCCTTCACGCCGGACTTGAAGCCGTTGAGCCGTTCGACGGCGGGCGTCGAGCTCGGCAGGCCCTGCAGCACCGCCACTTCGCCGCCCTGCGGCAACAGCTTGTCGGCGACGTATTTGCCCGCCTCCTCGGCGATCTTGAAATTATCGCCGCCGATGAAGGCGGTATATTCCTTGCCGGCCTCGCCGACCGTCTTGCGGTCGAGCTCGATGACGGGAATGCCCGCCTTCATGGCCCGCGCCACGACCGGCGTCAGGGGCGCGGCCTCGAACGGCGAGATCAGGATCAGGTCGACCTTCTGGGTGATGAAATTGTCCATCTGCGAGGTCTGCGTGTTGACGTTGCCGGCGCCGTCGGCGATCTGCAGCTTGAACTGCGGCACCTTCTTCGCCGCAGCGGTGAGCTGGTCGTTGACGTGCTGGCGGTAGGGCTCGGCATTGTTGGCCTGCGAGAAGCCGATGATGAATTCCCCGGTCTTGCTGCACTCCTTGACCAGCGGTGCGGCCTGCGCTGCACCGGCAACGAGCGTCGCCGTGCCGGCGCCCAGCACCAGATTGGACCATAACTTTGATAGACGTCGCATGATGTCACTCCCCTGTTTGCCTGCTTGCCTGTTTGCCTCGAACGATCCGCTACGGACGAGCGGTCCCGTCCCGGCGGCAGGTCGCCGCCAGGTCTTCACGTCGCCACTTCACGTCGCCATTGGGGTCAACGACCCCAGGGGTCAACGACCCAATCCCTCGCGGCGACGAACGAGAGATTGAAGAACCGCGGCCACGACGATGATCGCGCCGGTCGCGAGCAGTTGCAGAGCCGCATTGATGTTGTTGAGCTGCAGGATGTTGGCGAGTGCGCCGAGCATGATCGCACCTGCGATCGTGCCGATCATCGAGCCGGCGCCGCCGAACAGGCTGGTGCCGCCGATCACCACTGCCGCGATCGCGGTCAATTCATAACCCGTGCCGTCATTGGCGCTGCCGAAATTGAACTGGCCGGCGTGGACGATGCCGGCGATGGCCGACACCAGACCCGTGATCGCATAGACCGAAATCTTGACCAGCGTGACCGGCACGCCGGAGAGCCGTGCCGCGCGCTCGTTGCCGCCGACCGCGAAGACATAGCGGCCAAAGCGCGTGAAGTTGAGCACGAAGGTGGCCACGATCGCGACGACGAGAAACACCAGGGTTGCGACCGGAACCGTGTTGTTGAAGAGCCGATCGCCCAGCACCGAGAAGATCGGTGGCGCAAGACCCGGACCGTTGCCGTAGGAGATGTTGATGTACTGGTTGTTGGAGATCACCAGCGCCATGCCGCGCGCGACCTGCAGGCCCGCCAGCGTCACGATGAAAGCCTCGAGGCGGAAGCGGGTCGAGATCGCACCTTGCGTGCAACCGAACAGGGCGCCGCAGGTCATCACGAACAGCAGGGTCGGAACCAGTCCCCAGCCCCAGGTCGTCATGATCGTGGCGGTAAGCACGCTGCACAGGCTGAGCAGCGCGCCGACCGACAGATCGATCCCAGCGGTGATGATGACGAAGGTCATGCCGACGGCGATGATGCCGGTCTCGGAAATCGCCCGTACGATGTTCGCGATGTTGTCCGGCGCCAGGAACAGGATGGAGCCGTGCCGCCGCGGCGAGAAGATGATGCCGCCGATCACAACGAAGATGAGGCCGATGACGCTCTGAAAGCGGACCGCGATGGCGAAGAAATCGAGACGGCGTGCCGGCGCGCCCGGCACGGCCGTGGACTTCACGAGCGTTGCGGCGTCATTCATCGCTGTCATCCTCACTGGATTCGGCGACCGCAAGGATGTCGTCCTCCGCGGCGCCGGCGGGAAACTCGGCAACCGTACGCCCGCCCCTCAGCACGACGATGCGATCGCAGAGGCCGATCAGCTCCGGCATTTCGCTGGAGGCGACGAGAATGCCGACGCCCTGCGCGGCGAGCTCGCGGATCCTGGCGTAGATCTCGCCCTTCGCGCCGACATCCACGCCGCGCGTCGGCTCGTCGAGCAGAAGCAGGCGCGGCTCGCCAAGCACCTCCTTGGCGAGTGCGACCTTCTGCTGGTTGCCTCCGGAGAGGGCGCCGACCGCGAGCTCCGGGCGCGGCGGCCGCACGTCGAATGACTTGATCGCCTGACGGGCGAGCCTGCCCTGGCGCGCTTGCGACATCAGGAAGAACGGCGACACGCGCCGCAGCACCGAGGCGACGAGGTTGCGTTCGACGCTGTCGCGCAGCATCAGGCCGGCGCCGCGGCGATCGTCGCTGACAAAGGCGACGCCGGCGCGGCGCGCCTCCGGGATAGAGGTCAGCCGCGCCGGCCGGTCCTCGACCTCGACGCGGCCCGACCAGGCACCGGGACCGCCCGCGCCATAAAGCGCAGAGAGCAGCTCGGTCCGTCCCGCGCCCATGATGCCGGCGAGACCGACGACCTCGCCGGCGCGCACGTCGAGCGAGACCTCGCGCGGCGCCCGCCAGCCGGCCCGCTGCCGGCGCGGGCGCCAGGCGGCCCGCTCCAGATGCAGCACACGGCCGCCGAACGCGCCGCTGCGGCGCGGATAGAGCTCTGCGAGCGGCCGTCCGACGAGCAGCGCCACGAGATCGGATTGCGGCGCAGTCGGCGGCGCCGTCCCTGCGATCCTGCCATCGCGCAGGACAGTCACGCGGTCGGCGACGCGCGGCACCTCTTCGAGCCGATGCGAGATGTAGACGATGCCGACACCGCGCCTTGCGATCTCGCGCATCACATGAAACAGCCGCTGCACCTCCGCGGCGGTCAACGCGGCCGTCGGCTCGTCCATCACGAGAATTCGCGACGCGTAGGTCAGGGCTTTTGCGATCGCGACGATCTGCCGCCGACCGACCGACAATTCACCGACCGGCTGATCGACATCCACATCGAAGCCGATCTCATCGAGCCTCGCCCGCGCCGCGCGGCGCATCGCGCCGCCGTCGAGCACGCCTGCCCGCGTCAATTCCCGGCCGAGGAACAGGTTGGCCGTCACATCGAGGCTCGGGACGAGATCGAGCTCCTGAAAGATCGTCGCGACGCCCGCGGCCTGCGCCGTGCGTGGATCGGTGAAGCGGACGGCGGCTCCGTCGATGCGGATCTCGCCCTGATCCGGCGCGATCACGCCGGAGAGAACATTCATCAGGGTCGACTTGCCTGCGCCGTTCTCGCCAAGCAGCGCGTGGATTTCGCCGCTCCTGAGATCGAAATCGACGCCGCGCAGGGCCTGCGCGCCGCCAAAGCTCTTGACGATGCCGCGCATGGCGAGCAGCGGGGCTTCGGAGCCCAGGGTTTGGGAGCTCGTGTGAGAGCCCGTGCTCATTTCGGCCTCGCGCAGGATTCGCGCTCGATGATGAGAGCGTCGAGCTGAATGGTGCGCCGCGCGCCTTGCGGAGCGGCAATCCGCTCCATGAGCAGGAAGGCGGCGCGCCGGCCGATCTCGGCGCAGGGCTGCGCGACCAGGGTCAGGCGCGGCTCGAAGCAATCGGCCCATTCGAAATCGTCGAAGCCGACAATCGAGATATCCTTTGGCACCCGCAATCCGCGCTTGTGGATCGCCTTCATGATGCCGATCGTCGCGAGGTTGTTGCCGCCGACCAATGCGGTGGGTGGCTGATCGAGATCGAGCAGGCGCTCTGCCGCCTGCATCGCGCTGTTCGTGGTCGCACTGCCGGTGACGAGAAGGCGTTCGTCGATCACGCCGCCGGCGCCGGCGAGGCCCTCGCGATAGCCGGCGATGCGCTCGAGCGTGGTCTCGAATCCGGGATTGCCGCCGACATAGCCGATACGGTGATGACCGAGCGCGGCGACCCGCTCGACGAGATTGCGCATCGCCTCGCGGTTGTTGATGCCGACCTGATCGAAGGCAGGATCGGGCATGCGATCCACCAGCACGCAGGGCAGCCCGACGTCGCTGAGATAAGCGAGCGCGCGACGCCCGGGATCGGGGCTGGGCGCGAGAATGATGCCGTCGACGCGCCGCTGATGCAGCGCCATGACCACGTCGAGCTCACGGCGCGGGTCATCCTCGGTGTCGGACAGAAACACCATCATGCCGAGGCGCGCACACTCGGTTTCGATCGCACAGATGATGTCGCTGAAATAGGGATTGGAAATCGAGGAGATGGCGATGCCGACCGAGCGGGTCGAAGCGGCCTTCAGGCTGCGCGCCATCATGTTGGGACGGAAGCTCAAGGCGGCGATCGCCGCTTCCACGGCACGCGCCGTGTCCGGCGCAACCCGCCGCGTGCCGTTCACGACATGCGAAACGGTCGAGACCGAAACGCCCGCTTTGCGGGCTACATCGGCGATGGTCGCCACGTCCCCTCCCGTGCCTGGATTTGCTAGGCAATCCAAATTTTGCGGGATTATGGCACGCGAAAACGTTTGCGCAATCGTTTTTCTAGCATTTTGTGAAACTTCAGGCGATGGCTCGTTGGCTGCCTCGCCCGTTGTTTCTGGCGCAATCCGGCCGCGTTAAGCGAGCCTCAGTCATTGATTTTGTTGGTACAGTTGGGTGGGCTCGAACCACCGACCTCCTGTTCCACAGACGCACCCCCGGTAATTCCAACGGAATTCATTGAGAACCATCGGGATCGTCAATGACGAATATATCAACCTTTTCATATAGTTATATGGTCTCTGGAGGCTTCAACTGATATCTTTTAGGTCCATCGGGGACGCGATCGAAATTGTCCGATCGCCACCCAAACGGCACCTAAATCGATGTCAGGGGATGCGTTGTGAGCGACGGGACAAGACAGGGGAAAAGACCCAAGGAGAACAGGAAGCAGCGTCTGAGCGACACGTGGATCGCACGACATAAGCTCACCCTCCCCCAGGAAGATTGGTTCGATACTGTGCGTCCGGAATTGATCCTGCGCATATCCTATGGAGGAGCGAAGACCTTCCGCGTCCGCCACAAGGAGAATGGTAAGACCCGCACGTTCAAGCTCGGTCGTTGGCATCCCGAGACGTTCAACGTCGAAGCAGCGAGGCGGGCCGCCAAATCCTTCAAGCCAGCGCCATCGATCTCGACGGACGGGATGACCGAGGATCAGGTTTGGTGGTTGACGGCGACATTCGCCCAAGTGATCGAAAAATACATATCTGAGGTTGTGATCAACTTCAGGACCGCCGACGAGACGAAGCGCTGCTACCGGCGATACGTCATCCCCGCCCTCGGCAAGAAAGTCTTCGTCGACCTCAAGAAGACAGACGCAGGCCTACTGCGGCGCACAATGAGGACGGAGAACGGGGAGCGGCAAGCCGACATCATCTTCGCCCTGATCCGCTCAATCATGTTCTGGGTTGAAGACGAGGAAGTTATCGACGGATACGAGTCCCCCCTTCGATATCGGCCCAAGCGCCGAGGCAAGAAGAAGCGACGCGGCGGAGGACGGGAACGCGTTCTCGACGATCACGAGCTCCGAATGGTCTGGCGGGCCGCGGAACAGATGGGCGGCCTTTACGGAGGCCTCGTTCGTCTTCTCCTCCTGACAGGTCAGCGTCGCCAATGTCTCGCGACGGCCACATGGTCCGAGATCGTCGATGGCACCTGGTACATCCGCGACGAAGGCGACGACGCCAAGGGGACGGGTCAAATCCTACGATTGCCTCCCCTCGCGCTCAAAATCCTGAGCGGACTGCCCCGCATCAAGGGCAACCCGTACGTGTTCGGCGTAGAGGACAAGGGAGAGCACAAACCGTTTAACAGCTTCTCCCAGCGGAAAAACGAACTCTTGGAACTGTTGCCGCGTCCGATCCCGCGATGGACCCTGCACGATCTCCGGCGAACCGCTCGCACGCGCCTAGAAGACATCGGCGTGGACATGCAGACGGGCGAGGTCGTGATCGGACATGCGTTGCCCGGCGTCAAACGCACCTATATCCGTTCGAAGTTCGAGGAGAAGCGTGCGGACGCTCTCTCCCGTCTCGCAATGCATATCGCGGAGATCGTCGGATCGTCCCCAGATCGGGGAGGGACGCCGCCCGCAGTGCCAAGAACTACGTCATCCGACAACGTTGTCCCGATCCGACGGACGCGCCGCGCGTGAGTGCGGACGCGCTCAGGGCGCGCTGCGTGCGTTTCTGAGCGATCCGGGAGGGATTGTAGGGGGACGCGCAGTGCGCACCCCACACCCGTTCCTAGCGGGACGTTCATCGGGCGTCATCAGGCGTTGACAGGACGTCTTTCTCTGAAGGACAATCTGATCGGAACCGCACGAGCGGTGGCGGCCAATGGCGGCGGAGCCAGGCCCTCGATTGTGACAGCTTCGCAATCCCATTTCTTTCGCGACCTTGTCGAATGGCAGGCTGCGATAGCTATTGGGCTCCGCCATGTCAGACGTAGTCAACGTTGACTTCAGTAACTCGGCATCTTTCTCAAACAACGAAACCCCTCGCGACCAACTGCTGGTTTCGCGAGATCAAGCCCGCGCAATGTTAGGCGGCATTTCCGTCTCTCATCTTCGCAGGCTTATGAAAGCTGGCGAGGTCAAGCCGATCTTCCTAAACGCAAGCTCGCGACCTCAACGCAACGGGAAGCTCTATTTCCGCGTGACCGATCTAGAAGCGCTAGTCGAGAAATACGCAAAGCGCGTCTCGATCTAAATCGAAAACGAAGCCCACACCTGTTGGCGCAGGCGTGGGCGATTTCGTCATTCCTTCAATGAGCAACAATCACCCGTGAGGAAGATCGTCAATGTTGATCTTACGACGCCCGTCGCGCGCGGACCAGCCTCCGCGATCTACACCCGCTGCCCCGTTCAAAGGAAGTATTCCGAGCGCGATGTATCGGTACATCGACAAGATAGCGTTCTGGATCGAGAAGCCGTTCAGTAAGGAAGAGAAGAATTTTATCCGTCAAGAATGCGGACCTGGCGGCACGGACCTCGACCGCGAGGAAGGAAAGCGTCGCGCACGTTTCGATCCTCGACTGATCCAGCGCATCGAGACAAGGCAACCAAGCCTTGCCTTGCTCAAATTCCTGAGCACCGTCCCGGGGCTCTATCTCAACATGCTCGAAATCACACTCGACCTTATCTTCGAGAGCGAAGAACATCGCGACGAGACCTGCGACTATCTCGACCGGTACCTCGTGAAGAAGAACCATCGAGGAGAGATCAGATATTTCAAGGGCACCCGATACACAGACCGCAGATGGGCACCTACGAATTTCGTGATGTATCGTCCAGAGTTCGCGAAAATGACCGGTGAACTCTACTGCCTGCATCTCGAATTCAGGGTCTGTGGCATCCGTGCTCTTTCTCGCATCGAAATCCGAGGCATGAGAGACCTAATCGAATTCGACCATCATGCATTCTGGAAATCTCGGCTGCTGCTGAGGAAGATAGGAGACTTCCCGCGTCTAGGCCGCATCTATTCCAACTCCGCGAGAAGGAAGAGGAAGCACACTCCCAAAAGACCGCGCATCTACAAGACCCGATCCGGATTTGAGTACCATACCGATGCTCGGATCGGTCAGACCCTATGGCGCGTCAAAGGGACGGTGCAGAAAATGATTGATGATGCACGGAAACTCAAAATCCCTGTCAGTCGCAGTTTGACTGCTATCGACAACACTGCGCTCCTTCCTCGACGGAAACGCGACAAATAGGGAATTCTCAATCGGCGCAACGGGATAGGCGATGTAAATGTCGAATGTCTTGCTAATAAGAGTAGGCCTCTCAAGCCCGGTACTGCACTGGATAAGTGTTGAGATACCTAAGCGCAACCTTGACGACGTAGGGGCGCGGGTGGAGTGTTCGCTTTTCCCACTCCTTAGATTGTCTCCTTCATTCCATGAAGCCTCATCTCCAGAGATTTGTAGACGATTATCTGGCCGAGTTAATTGAGGGCAACGCAGCGGTATTCGCGGGCGCGGGCCTATCGGTCCCGGCTGGATTTGTAGACTGGCGCGCGTTGCTCCGGCCCCTGTCTAAAGACCTTGACCTCGATATCGATCTCGAAACCGACCTCGTAGCCGTTGCCCAATTCCATGTGAACGCAAACGCGCAAAACAGGCACAAGCTCAACAAGGCTCTTCTCGACGCGCTCTCTAAGGATGTAAAGCCGACCGCTAATCACCGGCTTCTTGTGCAACTTCCCATTACAACGTTCTGGACGACGAACTACGACAAGTTAATTGAGAATAGCCTTCACGAAGCTGGTCGGGTCGTAGACGTGAAAAGCTCGGTACCGCAGATGTCGACAACGCGGCCGCACCGCGATGTAACAGTCTACAAAATGCACGGCGACATCGAGCGACCGAACGAAGCCATCATCACGAAGGACAATTATGAAGAATACCCCAAGAAGAGGGCGCCCTTCATCACGGCGTTAGCAGGTGATCTCGTCAAGAGGACGTTTCTATTCCTCGGCTTTAGCTTTACTGACCCCAATCTCGACCACGTTCTCACGCAGGTCCGCTATTACTTTTCAATCGATCAGCGCCAGCATTTTGCGATCTTTCGGACTCGGTCTAGGATGACCGGAGAGTCTGATGAGCATTTTGCGCATCACCTTGCAAGACAGAAGCACGTCATTGAGGATTTGAAGCGCTTCAATATCAAGGTTTTGCTCGTCGACGAGTATAGCGAGATAACCGAAGTGTTGACAGCACTCGTTAATCGATACCGTCGTCGCACCGTATTCATTGGCGCGAGTGCCTTTAATTTCGATCCTTGGGGCCAAGCTGCCGTAAGCGAGTTTGCCGAAGAGCTTGGTCGCGCGCTCATTGCGGACGGGACCCGGATTGCGACCGGCTTGGGCGCGGGAATTGGCGATGCGGTGTTCACGGGTGCTCTACGGGAGATCATGCGGACGAAGCTGAAGATTGACGACACTCTCGTACTGCGTCCGTTCCCGCAGACTGGTGACGCAAGCTCACTTCCGGCGCTCTGGGACGAATATCGGCGCGAAATTCTATCCCAAGCGGGGATTGCCTTGTTTTTGTTCGGCAACAAGGAGAGTGCAGGCAAGCCGATAAATTCGGATGGTCTTCAGCGGGAATTCGAAATCGCCCGAGAGGAAGGGCTCCCCGTACTTCCTGTTGGCGCCACGGGATCGGCGGCTAGCGCACTAGCGCAGCAGGCCCTAGCTGACCCCGACAAACATTTGCCTGAGTACGATACCGACGGCCGCGCTCGCTTAGAGGCTCTCAGCAAGCATACTGACGATCTCAAGTCGCTTGTAGCTCCGATTGTCGAACTTGTCCGTAAACTGCAGGGAAAGGGTTGATCGTGGCACGCCGAGTCTTCTTTAGCTTTCACTACGACCGAGACGTTCGCAGGATCCAACAAGTTAGGAACTCATGGGTCGTGCGTCAGCGTGGAGAGTCTCAACCCTTCTTCGATGGCGCCGATTTTGAGGAAGCAAAGCGACGCGCTGGTGGCATCGAAAAGTGGATTGAAGATCAGTTGAAGGGGTGCTCAGTCACCGCTGTTCTTTATGGAGCGGAGACCTACAACCGCCCGTGGGTACAGCACGAGATCAAGCGCAGCTACCAGCTTGGAATGGGCATCATTGCGATAGACATTCACAATCTCCGCGATCCGATCAACGGCACCGATAGGCAAGGTCGAAATCCCCTTGAGCACTGGAACGTCGAGGGAAAGCCGTTCACCTCAATCTATCGCACTTACGATTGGGTTCGCGATGATGGCTACAACAATATCGCTAGTTGGATCGAAACCGCAGCAAGAGCAGTTGGCCGATAGCTCTGCGCGCTCTTCGCGATCGCTGCACCCGCTCCAGATCGCGTGTTTTCGCCGGGACGCAGGAAGATACGTCCCGGAGACGTAACACCACCCAGAACCGCTCCCCTGCGCGAGAACCGAGATCCTAGCGCCGCATGGGAGGACAGGACGGATCGGGGCCCGAGGCGTGACAGCAGGGCAGTAAGTGCTACGATCCCCGTCCCTCGACAATCAGACCGAGGGACATCCCCATGCTCGACCAGAACAACGACTATTCATCCGCAGGCCCGGGCTTCAAACGCAGGCGTCAGCGGGAACGACTCACACTCGAGAAGAAACACCGATCCAAACCGTACCTGGGGAGGCCAAAGCCCGCAAAGGAGGAGACGACGAAAAGGGAGACGATGGATATCTCCCCGAGGGGACTGCGTGCACGCGTTCAGCGTCTCACACTCAGGCATGAGGCATTCGGGGACGTGTATGACGAATTGAAACGCGCGAACTTCCCCTCCTCTGCTGTCCTCTGTAGTGCTCTGCGCAATGAGACCCTCCAGATCGTCAAGCTCATGATCGAGGAAGGGCTCCTAGATAGGGAACGGCTGGACAGATATCGAAAGACGCACGCCAAAGACCTGCGGAAGAACAGGCAAGGCACCTAGTCTGTTTCCCGGTGTGAAATCGCGGTCGCGAGGGATCGAATACATCCCAAGATCATCCCAAAAGTGCACACAGCTGCGCACTCATCTCGCGATCTATTTTGTCGCTCGCATATTTGATCGCCGCGGATTTCGGACCACCTGATTATGAAACAGGTGGTCAGAACTCGAAATTACCGGGATTTTCCGCAAGAAATTCAACGCCGCATGCCCGGGTCTAGTCTTGGGTAGCCCCATGGGTATCATCCGAACAGAAAATAGAGCGATGTATTCGCAGACGAGATGCAAGTTCGATGCACGGGACCCTAAGACAAAACGCGAAGCCAAAACGCAAACGCAATCTATCGGCCGTCACATCCGGCCGTCGATTGTTTGCGGAACGCATCTCCACAACGGACTCTCCCAGAGGGCGCCGTTTCTCCGATCTCGTCCTCCGATACGTGGAAGACTGCGGGGGCGACGAGAAGATATCGGAAGCGACGCGTAATCTGATCCGTCGCATCGCGCTCCTGCAATGCGTCCTCGAAGACTGCGAAGCCGCCTACGTCAAGACTGGTGAAACGACCTTGGACGAGCGGCTTGAATATCAACGCCTCTCCAACACTCAATCCCGCTTGATGCGCAAGATCGGTTTGCTCGATGCAAAGCCCGACCGCGATGACGATGAGGACGATCTAGACCCCCTCACCTATGCGCAGAATGGCGGCAGCCGTCGTTCACGTCGAGAACGGTTAGACGGGGATTGATGCGATGGGTCTCAAACGCATCAGACTCTCAGATGCAGCCGAGACCCCCACCACACCCTCGAAACCGAAACCGGCCCACCTCACACTCCTCGATGCAATCGCAGACCCTCGATTGTTTGCGAAATTCTTCCCTGATCCCGAGTCTTGGCTTGCGTGGCGTGCATTCCTCGCATCGGCATTTGGATTGGACATGTCCGAGGAGGAGCTTGCGATCTATCGCAAGTGCACGGGTCGGAATGACCCACCCTCGCAACAGATGCGGGAATTGGTGCTCGTCATTGGACGACGCGGAGGCAAGTCGCGCATCCTCGCATTGATTGCAGTCTGGCTTGCGTGTTTTCACGATTATCGACCGTATTTGGATGCGGGCGAGCTTGGCGTCGTCCAGGTACTTGCAGCCGACAAGACCCAAGCGAAAGTTATCCTCCGATACGTCCGCGCCTTCTTCAAGAAGGTACCGATGCTCGCGCGGATGATCGCTCGCGATACACAATACGGTCTCGAACTGTCCAACTCCATCGCAATCGAGATCGTACCGGCCTCGTTCAAACAGGTCCGGGGCCGGACCGTTGTCGCGGCCCTCTGCGATGAGATCGCGTTCTGGTCGGACGAGGGCGCGAACCCCGACAAGGAGGTCATCGACGCGATCAGACCCGGCATGGCGACGATCCCGAACTCGATGTTGCTGCTCGCATCCTCGCCGTACGCCCGCAAGGGTGTCCTCTATTCGATGCACAAGCAGTACCACAGCAAGAACGACAAGCGCGTGCTGTGTTGGCAGGCGCCCACCGAGGTAATGAACCCCTCGATTGATCCGGATTTCATTGCGCAAGCTTTTGCCGATGATCCGACCTCCGCGTCCGCGGAGTATGGGGCTCAGTTCCGCTCCGACATTTCCAGCTTCGTCGCGCGGGAAGCCGTTGAAGCCGTCACGTCCGACGAGCGGGAACGGCCTTACCTTTCCCAGTATCGATATCACGCCTTTGCAGACGCCGCGGGCGGCTCCGGACAGGACTCGTACACCCTCGCAATCGGTCACGTCGAAAACGGCACTTGCATCCTCGACGTGATCAGGGAGGCGAAACCGCCCTTTTCACCGAAGGCGATTACAGAGCAGTTCGCGACCCTACTCAAGGCATACCGCGTGTCGAAAGTCATCGGCGATCGGTTCGCGGGCGAATGGCCGCGCGAGCAATTCCTCGAACATCGCATCACCTACGAACCGAGCGCCAAGCCCAAGTCGCAAATCTACGGGGAATTTCTTCCCCTGATGATGTCGAAGAAGTGCGACCTTCTCGACAACTCAAGGCTCACGACCCAGCTCGTTGGGCTTGAGCGCCGCACAGCACGATCAGGCAAGGACTCCATCGATCACGCACCTAACGGGCATGACGACGTAGCGAACGCGGTCGCGGGCGTCCTCACGTCCATGGGCGTCCGCAAATATCGCTACGTCGCCGATCTTTCATGGGTCGGAGAACCTAGCGCGGATTTCCGACCGGAACAGAGCCCGAGCGCTCAGAGACTAAGCCACCTACTCACCATGAAGGGATTACGATGATGAACGATACCCATGTCGTCGACAAGAACGGCCAACGCGTGCAACGCGCAAACGGCATCCTGCTCGACGGCGACCATTTGGTCGTCAAGATGCGCGTTATGGACGGCGTGCCGAGACCCGGCCTGTTCATGACGGATACGGCGCAGCCTCCGACCCGCGAGCAGTTGCAGCAGATGCGCGACACGCGAAATGCCGCGTTGTCGAATGCGTGGCGTCAGCCCGTAGGCCGCGACGCCTCTCCACCCATTGCCCAGTCACGCGACGAAGCTCTCGCTCTGCGGGATCAGAGCCTTCGAGACGCCTGGAGGGGTTAAACCAACCTGTCTGCGGCGTTACGACGCCGCGGACATCATCAGGAGAACGGCACGAATGTCAGACGGATCGAAGCTACCAAAGGGAGTTCAAGCGAAACTCCTGCACCTCGATGATGCGGCCCATCAGGCACAGGCCCTCATCTCCTCGACGATACGCCGCGTCGGAGAACTCGAACGACTTCTCGTGAACAACCCGGACGGCCCATCTTCCGATGCCATTCGCGAGGAGATTACGCTGTTACGGCGGAAGCAATCGAACCACGCGGATCGGTATCGAGAATGCGCCGACGTGAACGCCGCAATCAGACGATATCTCGAAAGCCTCCCCGCAAACGTCGTCGTCGAGGATGCAAAGCGGACAAAAGTGAAGCTCAAGCCGGGCGAGAATTATAGCACGGCTGTTGAACGTGTCCGCCGCGAGATCGCGGGTCTCGTCTCCGAGCGATTGCGCGTCCAGCAGGCGGGACTACCGATCGAGGAGATACGAGAGAAGGCAAGGGACTGGATAACACAGCGCAGTCGGCTTGCGCGCCCCTACGTCACCGCGAACCACGATCAGTTCACCGTCCGCTTCGATGTCTACGTCGAGAATGCGCCTATTCCCATCACCGACGTTGCCGCGATCATGGCGTGGCTCTACCCGGAACGTTTTGCCAAAAAGATTAATGAGATCATCGACCAGATGCCGAAACCTGTCCTCGCCCTATCTGCGGAGGAGAAGTCGCAGCGGCTCAGGGAGATCAAGGGCAGCCTCTATGAACTGGAGGTCGAGGAAGAGAGCCTGATTTCCGCCGCAGAGGAGCAGGGACACATCATCGCGCGTCGTGTCACCGCGGACCCGAAGGCGATCCTCGGCCTCGTCCTAAATCGCAGCAAGGCGAACGCAGCATGACAGTTTCCCTCCGTGGAGGTCGCCGCTTCCGCGGAGGGGAGTGGTTCCGGCCTGCGTGTGTGCCGTTCGCGGCCGGACGTGGACAAGTGGGGAGTGTCCACGCTTCATAGAAGAACCCCCACAGCCTGCGGCCGAAACGAATTCTCCTTGGCGTGGCAGGCGACCGTCGTCACCCCGATCCCCTGGTCCCAACCTGTCGGGGTGACGGCGGGTATCTTTAGGCGTTGACGCGCTCGATCTCTTTCTGAACCTCAAGCCAATTTTGATATTCCGTCCTCCGAATACTCGGAAAGGCGCAGGGTTCGCGTGTTCGAGCGAGATTGATACGGTTCAAATGACCAGATGCGCGCATCTCTCGGACCGATTTGTCATGCTGATCGAGCCGGCGTGATCTCAACGCCTTTTCAACGGCTACGAGATCACCCTCAGCGGCTCTCTTGATGAGTTTGTACCAACGTTGTTCGACAGCGAAACCCTTGCCGCTATCATAGGCCTGCTGGTATCCGACCATCGCGCAGTCGGTATCGTCTTGCATGAAATATCGAATTCTGGGCCTGGTCATAGGTCCTCCTCGCCATTTTGGGGGACGGGACCACATCCTCGCAGTGGCACGAGGCAGTTCAACACCAGTCGTCTGGAGTTTGGCCGCTGAAAGCATCTCAGCAAGTCGATTTGGAGTCAAGGAGACCCGGCTTAGCCTTTTAGAAATGCAATCAATCCAAAAACAAGCCCCGCAAAGAAGGCCAACGCGGAGACAACCGCCAGCCAGTTGGCCGCTACCATCGCTGCAGAGGACGTTGTCTTGTTTGTATTGGCCAACTCGGGAGATTTGTCGCGAATTGCGTGGAGCATCTCGTCATAGGAGAAGATTGAAAGTTGTATCAATGCAAACGCGATCGCAAAGGTCATGACGCCGAGAAAGAAACATACGCCGCCAAGTTTGATGAGAGGCAACATCGGCGGGCTTTTCGAGAAGCTGCTCAAGGCGACACCAGCCGCGACCACTCCCGCGCCGTTTCCCGCCCCGAGAACCTTAAGGGCTTCAGCCCACTTGTTCGCTAAATCAAATATTCCAAGTGGCTCAGTTTGCTTTTTGGACCACTCATCTGGCTCGGTCATCTATGAGAACTCATACGCCGGTTGCAGAGGTTTGGACCGGCTGGACCTTAGTCTCGATGTTGAGAATAGCGGCAGACCTTCCTTGACGACCTGTTTTATTCCAGTCGCCACCGTACGCAACGAGCTTGGTGCCGAAGACCACTATGCCAATCAATGGAAAACCGACATTGGTGCTCCCGAGTTCTATACCTGAGGAAAGCTGCATTACTCCAACGCGCCCCGTGGTGGTGCCGAAATAAAACGAGTCATTGTCGCGGGCAGATACACAGCAGTAAGTCGCGTCATTTGACGCTGTAATCATACGAGAGAACGCACCACCCGTGAGATTGACGTGACTGATGTGCCCCTCGCCGCAAACGACCAGCGTTTCCCTATTGACCACGTCCATGCTTGTAACCTCGTTAGGGACCTGCACCGTACGAAGCGTTCGCATGCTCTGATCGAGGAAGATTAGTTCTCTCTGGCTGGCTGCGATTACTTCACCGCCGTTGACGATCATGCATTGCAAACGGCGACCGATCTGCTCGTACGACTCATCGCTCATTTGCGAAAGTCGATCTTCAGCCAAAGTCCATCGTCGAACAATTCCGTCACGAGCACCGGAGACAATCGTTCCGCGCGATCCCTTCGTTCCCCATGGCGGCGACACTATTGAGATAATGCGCTCGCGCACGTGACTTCGATATCTCTCGTCCCGCCCATCCTCGCCTATCGAGACGACCAAACCGTCGTCTGTGCCGAGGGCCAAGACCTTCTCTCCAAATTCGTTCTCAAAGGTCTTCGCGGCGAACACGGCGCGGTCGTTGACTCGAAAACGCGGCTTGATCGTTCCAGTTCGAGGATCGGCGACCCAAGCACTACCATTCTTTCCGATCAGCAGAACGATGCTACCTTGCGGCGCCGCAGACAAAATAGGCTCGCCGTTATGATAGGTTTGCAGCTTGAGCTGCACGACAATCTCGACTTTTCGATCCAGATCGAGAAATGCCGTGTTGAGAAAGTCCGCAACGAGACGCGAAAAACGAGTCCCTTGATCCGCCAGTTTGCTCAAGTCACCGACCAGGCTTGCGGCCTTTTCATAGCTTGATTGGATTTTCTGCACCAACTGACGAAGCTCACCGACGACTCTATCAGCACTGTCGCTAAGCATCTTGAAGACGCCCTGATAGATGACCTTTTGTTCCGCCGAGAGCTTTATCGCGAAGACGCTCGCGCTAAGCCGTTGAACGGACAGTTTAACGCTCTTGAGCACTTCGAAGTTTGGATTAGAGCGATTGATCTTTAGGAGATTGAGATCGAGATGGCGCAATGAGCTATGCGCCTGCGTGATGACCTCGCCGGCGCTCTTGCTCATCGCATCAAGGGTCTGCGGCACGGCCGAACTGGCAATATGAGGGGTACGATGCAAGGCGACAATGTGGGCCTGCGCAGCCTCAAGCTCTTCCCTCTTAAGTTCTCGGAACGCGCGCTCCAGATCAGCGTATAGCCTGTCTCCGGCACCGAGTATCTGATCGACGGAATGAGCGGCATCCTCGTCAATGTCACGAAGCTTGTTTCGGAGATCGTAAAGGCCGTCGCGAATGATGAGGATGCGTTCGAGGTCTTCGGGCTGCCACTCCTCCGCGTCAAGCGCGAGAGAGTCGCAAAGGGCATCGAGACTGGTGCGGTCGATATAGTCGTTGAGCGGAATGTTCGTGCCGCCATTAGCAAGCGCCGACAGCGCTTCCGCGTCTTCCCGCACTCGGCCTAGCAGTTCCGCGCGACGATCCATTTGCACCAGCCCAAGCAGCCAATAGCGGGAAGGGAATCAGTTGATCGGTTGGACTCAACCTTACGGGAAAACGATCTTGGCTAAGAGATAGTTCGCGCTTTGTTCGGAGGCAATGAAATGCGCGTTGTTCCTGTGGATGGTCAAAACGATCCGTCGTTCCAGTTGATACCTAAATTCGGTACCTAAACAGATCGAACAAATCGCGACCAATGCTAAATAGTTGATTTTGTTGGTACAGTTGGGTGGGCTCGAACCACCGACCTCCTGTTCCACAGACAGGCGCTCTAACCAACTGAGCTACAACTGCATCCTGGCGAGCCGCCGATGGCGGCCTGAAAAGGCCGGTGCCATGGGGGGCTGAACGGGGCGGAAACTAGGTGCAACGGCCCTGTTTGGCAAGGCCGCAAAGCACCTGTTTCAGACGCGAAAACACGAACTTCAGAAGAAAAACCCGGGCCTTGCGGCCCGGGTTTGTGGATTTTTGTATTAACGCGTTTTCTTGACGCGAACCGGTACCCACTTCGCTCGAAAACGCTTCTCAATCGAAACGGACCAATCGATCAGGCGGCGGGCTTGGAGAATTTGGCCGCGCTGGCCTTGATCGGCTCGGCGGTCTGGGTCGCAACCCGCTGGCTGATCTCGAGGAGCTCCTTGGCCTGGGCCTGGAGCGTCTCGAACTGTTTCTTGCTGTGGGAGGTCCACAGCTCCAGCGCCTCGGCCGGCGACTTGAGGCCGATCAACTCCTGGGCGAAGTCCAGGTGCGCGGAGGTGTTGGCCTTCGCGAATTCCATCAGCTTGGCGGTGTACTCGCTGATGCCCTTGTTGGCGGTGGTGAACACCGCCTCGATAGTGCCGTTCTGGCTCTCGGCCGCATCCTTGAACTTGGCGTAGCTCTCGCGCGCCTGCGAAACGCCCTTTTCGGCGAACGCACGCATCTGCTCCGGCACCTCGAACGGAATGATCGAGGCGGAGAATGGATCTGTCGCACCTGTCATGGCAGTTGTCCCTGGTTTTGTTGAAGATCGAGTGAGCCGTCTGGCGCGCCCGCCGGCCGGGCTGGCGGGAACGTTGAACTGAAACGCAAAAACGAGATGGCTCGCTCGCGCTCCGCATTAGACACGCATATCATGTCAACATTGTGCATTGCAATGCAATCTGAGGTGCAGTGCCGCATTGCTGTCCCGCGAAAGGCGAAGTTCCTGGGGTGGGGAACTGGGGGTTGAAGCGGGCTTCGAGCCGCGAAGGGCACTCCCACCGTCATGCCCGGGCTTAGCCGTCCGAAGGACGGCGTCGCTTCCGCTCGCCTATGTCCCGGGCATCCACGAACTTTCTCGCGGCACGAAGAACGTGGATGGCCGGGACGTCTAGCGCGAAGACGCGCTTCGCGCTTCTGCCCGGCCATGACGAAGGGATGGGTCTCAGGCCTCAGTGCTTGACCTTGGTCGCGTCCATCGCGGCGCGGCCGACGGCCTGGCCGATCTCGCTCGCCTGCTCGCCGAGCGCGCGCATCTGGGCCTGCACATAGGCGCTGTGCAGCCGCATCACCTCGGACACGTCCTTGGCGTGCACCAGAGACTCCGCGTAGTCGAGCGAGGCCTGCACGTTGGTCTCGGCATTGCGAAACGCCCTGGCGCCGAGATCCTTGGCGCCGGCGCGCATGGCCTCGCCGCGCTCCTCCATCGAACCGGCCGCCGCCTGGGCCGTGCTGAGCCATTTTTCGAAGGCTTCGCGCGCCTGTTTGAAGCCGGATTCCGCCATGGATCGCATCTCCTGGGGAATCTCGAAACGATCATGTGCCTGTTGGGTCATGCTGTCACTCCTGTTGCATTTGCGGCGCGAGGCCGTCTTCGCTGATCAGCACCGTCAGGCTAGCGAGTGAAGGCTTAGCCGGTGTGACGGGGCAATGCCGCCAACCCCGTATTTTTCCGCAGTCCCCATGCACAGTCGCAACGCGGGAGCGGCTTGCGGGTTCATCCGAATTAAGGTTATCGCGGCTTATGGCCGCCGGCGGCGTGGACCTGTTCCCACGTGCGGGCGATACTAACCCTTTCTTAAGGCTGTCATTCGGCAGCCGGAACCCCAGACGTCGCGAGACACTGAGAGCAAGCCCGGTTGGATGAGTAGTTCGGATTTCCAGTTGCGCAGTGTGAGCGATCCGCGGCTGGCCGTGCATGCGACCTCCCCCTTGCCGGCATGGCTGTGGTCGCTCGACGGCACGCGCGTGCTGTGGGCCAATCCGGTCGGCGCAAAACTGTTTGGCGCTGATAACAGCAGCCAGCTCGCCACCAAAAAATTCGGACCCGCCGATCCGCATCGTCGCCAGGTCGCACGCCTCGCGCGCGAGCTGCGGGCGGGCGCCGCGGTGCGCATGGAGCGGCTGCGCGGTTTTGGCGCCTCGCTCGGCGTGCTCATGACCTGCGCCTGCCTGCGGCTGCAATTTTCCGACGGCAGCCAGGGCGTGCTGGTCACGGCCATGGATGCGCCGGCACGATCCATGCCGCTCAACGAACGCCTGCAACGGCTGGTCGAAGGCGCTGTTACGCCGATGGCGGCGTTCGCGACCGACGGATTGTTCATCGGCGCCAGCGAGGCCGCGCGTCCCTTGCGCGCCTGCCGCAATCTCGAAGAGGCCGGCCTCGAGCATGCGCGCAGCGATGCGCTGACACGGGGACGCGTCGAGATGCCCATCGGCAACGCTCATGTCGTCCTGCAACGCGTCGGCCTAGGTGCCGATATCGGACTCATCGCCATGGTCGAGCCGCAGACCGCGCCCGAGCCGCAGCCTGTCGCGCCGGAGAGCGTGACCGAGGCCGCCGAGGCGCAGCCGGCTCAACCCGTGCAGGACACGCCCGCAGCGCCTGCGGTGCCGGACTATGAGCAGCCGGCGCTGTCGAACGAGGCGCCGTCCGAATTCGCGCTGTTCGACGCCTTTGCCGAGCCGCTGGACATGTCACCGCCAGCCGAACAGGCCTTGCCGGAGCCGGCGCCGGTCGAAGCCGCAGCGCTGCAAACGCCTGTTGAAGACTCCGCTGAGGCCATTGTGCCGCCCCAAGTCGAGCCGATCACTGAGCGCATGGACGAGTCGCCACCAGCCGCGGAGCAGCCGGCGACGCCGCGCAGCCACCCCTTGCGCTTCCTGTGGCAGATGGACGCCGAAGGCCGCTTCGTGCTCGGCTCGGACGAGTTCATCCGCCTGATGGGCGCGCACAGCGCGGCCGGGTTTGGCCGTCCCTGGCCGGAGATTGCAGACGTCCTCGGGCTCGATCCCGCGGGGCGCGTCGCAAAAGCGCTCGCCACCCGCGACACTTTTGCCGGCGTCATCGTGAAATGGCCGGTCGACGGCGGCGAGCCGCTGAAGGTCGAGCTCGCGGGCCTGCCGGTCTACGACCGCGCGTGCAATTTTGCGGGCTTCAGGGGTTTTGGCGTGTGCCGCGATTTCGACGGCCTCAACAGGCTCGATGCGCTCCGGCGCTTTGAGCTGTTGAAGGAGTCGCCGGTCACGCACCGTCCCGCCGACATCATGGAGCCGGCCGAGATCGTGGAGCCCACCGACATCGCAGAGGGCGATGTCGTGCCACAGCCTCCGCCAGCCGAGTCCGACATTCCCGAAGCCGTCGCTCAACTGCCCGAACAACCCGTCGAAGCCGAACTATCAGAACAAACAGTCCAAGCGAATTCACAACAAACCGATTTGGATCAAGCCGTGGAAACGCCTCCCAATGTCGTGCCGTTCCGCCCATTAGGCGAAACCAAGGCGCCGGCGCTCACCCCCGTCGAGAACAGCGCCTTCAACGAGCTCGCCCGGCAATTGTCCGAGCGCCTGGAGCGCGAGCAGGACATCCTCCTCGCACCGACCGAACCGCAGCAGGTGGCGCAGGCCGCCGCCGAGCCGCCCGCCCCACACACGCCCGAGCCGCCGCAGGCGTTGGCGGAATGGCTGACCGAGCCAAAACCTGCGCCGCGCGGCGACAGCGCGCGCGACCGCACGCTGCTCGACCTGTTGCCGTCAGGCATCTTGATCTACCGCCTCGACCGTCTGCTCTACGCCAACCCCGCTTTCCTCGCGCGCATGGGTTTTGCGAGCCTGCACGCGCTGGAAGACGCCGGCGGGCTCGATGCGCTCTATGTCGCGCCCGGCGTCTCGTCCGCGAGCAGCACGTCGGAGGCCGGCACGCCGGTGACGGTTTCGGCCAGCCAGGAAACTGATGATGCGCCGGCCGATGGCGCCACCGAGGCGCATCTGCACACCATTTTCTGGGACGGTGAATCCGCGCATGCGCTGATCTGCGGCCTGCCCCAGGCAGCACCTGCTGAAGCCGAGATCGCGCCGGCGGACGAGATCGAAGAGGTCGAAGAGACTGAGCCTGACCACGAAGCCGAAGCCGGCCAGGCCAATGCGGAGGATCTCGCCGCGATCCTCGACACCACCGCCGAAGGCATCATCATGTTCGATGCCGAGGGCAACATCCACGCCTGCAACCGCAGCGCGGAGGCGCTGTTCGGCTATAACGGCGAGCAACTCTTGCAGCAGAACCTCACCACGCTGTTCGCGCCGGAAAGCCAGCGCGTGGTCGCCGACTATCTCGACAGCCTCAAAGGCCACGACATCGCGAGCCTGCTCGACTATGGCCGCGAGGTGCTGGGCCGCGAGAGCAAGGGCGGGCTCATTCCGCTCGCCATGATCATGGGCCGCACCCGGCCTGATGGTCCCAACTTCTTCGCCGTGTTCCGCGATCTCTCCCAGACCAAGAAGGACGAGAGCGAGATGCGCGAGGCGCAGCTTCTCACCGACCGCGCCGCCAACGCCAAGGCCGACATGCTGGCGCGCATCAGCCACGAGATTCGCACGCCGCTCAACGCCATCATCGGCTTTGCCGAAGTGATGATCTCCGAACGCTTCGGCGCGCTCGGCAACGAACGCTACGGCGAATACATGAAGGACATCCGCGCCTCCGGCGAGCGCGTGATCTCCATCATCGACGATTTGCTGGAGCTGACGCGGATCGAGACCGGCAAGCTCGATCTCTCCTTTGCCAATCTCAACCTCAACGATCTCGTCGAGGCCTGTGTCACGGTGATGCAGCCGCAGGCCAACCGCGAGCGCATCATCATCCGCACCTCGCTCGCCCATGCGCTGCCATCAGTGACGGCGGACGCCCGCGCGATGCGGCAGATCGCCATGAACCTGATCGGCAACTCGATCCGGCTCGCCAGCGCCGGCGGCCAGGTCATCGTCTCGACCGCGCTGACCGATCGCGGCGAGGTCGCCTTGCGCATCCGCGACACCGGCCATGGCCTCAGCGAGCGGGAGTTGGCCGCCGCAATGGAGCCGTTCCGCACCCCGCCGCCGTCGGACGCCGCAGACAATTCGGCGCTCAGCCTGTCGCTGACCAAGGCGCTGGTCGAAGCCAACCGCGCAAAATTCCACATCAAGAGCGCGGCGAATTCCGGCACGCTGATCGAAGTGGTGTTTTCGCAGGCGCTGGCAAGGGCGTGAGAGATCTCTCGCCCCGCAAGCTGCTCTTCCCTTCTCCCTTGTGGGAGCCCGATCAATCGAAAAAACATAACTATATTGCCTGCGCGGTGATGCCCGTGCCGTCGCCGAGCGATGCGCGCGGTCCCGCCCTCGGCTGGGGATAGGGGCTGAGTGCCAAGGGCGGGTGTCCACCGCGCCGGTTGTGGGAGGGACGGTGCGGCGAGTGTGATCCTCGCGGCTGCCATGGGCCACTGGTCCATGGGCCATTGCCCGTTCGGACAGTGCACCGCCATGCCGTCGCACTGTCGCTGCCTGCCGTCGTCGTGCGCGTGCTGATGGCGCTTGCCGTCCCTTGATGCGCACGGCGTGACCCGATGCGAGCGCTGGCGATGACCGGCGAAGGATGATCCCCGAGGAGGTGTCTTAGGTTCTGTGGAGGTCAGAGAAAGACGCGGGGGCCGGCCCGAGCGCACCTGTTGAGAATATATTTTGCGAGAAAATCCGTGGTGGCGGTTGCAGGGGAGTAGCGCAGAGAAATGACGCGAATGAGCCATGTGTGGACATCTGATTGGGTCGCAGCACGATGGGCCGATAGATTGATCTATCGCAAGACTGTATCCGAAACGCGCGGCCACTTAACGTTCCGAAGGCGGCGATACGTCCAAACAGTCGGGAGGTGAAGCATGTACCGGCATATTCTCATTCCGACAGACGGATCAAAGCTAGCGGAGCGTGGGGTGGTGCATGGGTTGGCGTTGGCGAAATTCGTTGGAGCCAAGGTCTCTGCAATCTACGTTGTGGAACCGCTTCTTGCAGTGACAGGCGACTTTGCGAGCGTATTGGATCGTGTGGCAAATGCGGCCAAAGAGGCTGGTGTTTCCTGCGGGACAATTCAGGTGGAGAACGTGCTACCCCATGAAGCCATCGTCGCAGCAGCCAAGGACAAAGGCTGCGATCTTATCGTTATGTCATCGCATGGGCATAGCGGACTGTCCGCAATCGTGCTTGGCAGTGTGACAAACAAGGTGCTGGCGCACACGAAAACCCCCGTACTGGTTTGTCAGTGAAGGTGAAGACCGCTCGATGGTCAAATAATCGCGCCGGGAGATGGAGATAATGTCCCGTGAGGGTCTTGGCTTTTGTGAATCCGCGGCGGCGCTCAAATTGCGATCGCGGTGCGCGAAGACGATGACTTTATCATCGGCTTCGAGCACCAGGCCAACGGGTCGCGCCGCTCAGTACGGATAGTACCCGCCGCCCGGGCAAACCCAGTTGCCATAGGCATCATAACCGCAGCCGCCGCGGTAGTAGGCCCCCGCCGCAGCGGCGCCGACCGCAGCCGCGCCCACTGCCGCCGCACCGACACCGTAGGGGCGATAGGCGTAGGCGCCCCGATAGCCATAGCGCCCGCCGCGCACAGCGACAGCACCGCCCCGGTATCCCCGGGCGGCGACCGCGCCGCCGCGGTAGCCTCGAGCTGCAACAGCGCCGCCGTGGAAGCCTCCAGCGCGCACGCCGCCGCCGCGGCCGCCGCGGGCGAACGCGTCATCGGGAGTGAAGGTAACCAGCAGCATGGCTGCGGCTGCCGAAGCGATGAGAATTCGATGCAACATCAGCGTTCTCCTTCTTCGAGAGAGGAAAGCCGCGGACACCCGCACATCACACCGAGCCGCGGGGTCCGTCCGAAGCCTCGCGCGCGGGAGCTTCGCGCTCTTGACCTAGATCAAACGCCTGACCTATTTCAAACGCCCGTTCATCTACGTGAACGACTAAATGTGTCCGATATTTCTCGTTCTCGACCTTGTCGAGCCAGCGGGAGGTCTGGGCATGGTCCGCTATGCCTCTAAAGCGGAAGCGAGTTCACTGCCTTGGGCTAATAGCCATGGCGGTGCAAAGGAAAATCGAAAAACGAAAACTGCAAATATACCGAAGTGGCGCGGTCGCGCTTACCCGGCATCCGCCACGGGCCCCAAAGTAACTTGAGCCCGATTGCGGGGGGGGCGTCATTTTTTCCGTCCCCGCCAGTTCGCGCGTATCGCGTCAGCGTTTGGGAGACGCAAAGGACGAACATGACGAATTCAATCCGGGCCCGTCGCGGGGGCAAAGGGCGTGGACGCCGCGTTGCCTAGTCGTCGCGCGGCGTAGGCTCCGGACCGAGCACCTCGAGCCGCTCGGCAATCCTGACCAGTTCAGCCACCGATTGCACCTGCATCTTTTCCATGATCACGCGTCGATGCTCCTTGATCGTTCGTTCGGTGCAGCCAAGTTCGCGCGCGGCATGCTTGTTTGTCTTGCCCCGTACAATGACCTCAAAGACCTGTCGCTGGCGCGGGGTCAGGATCGCTAGTCGGGCCCGAAGCGCCTCCAATTCGCCTCTTAGCGCGCGCTCTTTCTCGTGCCGCGCAATCGCCACTTTGATTGCTCTCAGCAGCTGATCCTCGCTTACAGGCTTGATAAGGAAGTTGTCTGCCCCCGCCTTGATCGCCTTCACTGTGATGCTGATGTCCGTATAGCCCGTCAGAAACACGATGGGCATCGTCCAGCCGAGTTCGGTCAAACGGCTTTGAAGCTCTGGGCCGCTCAATCCGGGCATCCGAACGTCCAGAAGAATACAACCCACGGCATTTTCATCTGGCCGCTGGTCCAGCAGTTGCTCAGCCGATGCACAAGTGACGACCCGGTACCCGGTCTTATCTAAAGTGAGTTGGATGGCTTTTCGGAACGACGCGTTGTCATCCACGACATAGACGATGTCGGGCAAATCTTTCTCCCAGACGAAAAGTAGCTGTGCTTGCTCTTCTTGTTGTTCGTGCAGCGCCTTCTCGCCCGGCAACATTGACCAGTCGCGTCGCTCTTGCAGCCAACTATCGATTTCGGATTGCCGAAGGGCAATTAAATTCAACGCGGCGGGCAGCATCGAAAGCGGAGGTGTGACCATAGCGACACAACAGTCGACCAAATGGCACGACGCCATCGATGAATTCGATCCGAACCGTGGACGGGGCAAAAAGGCGTCGCCGTCTGCCAGGCCTACGGCTTCCTGACGACCGCGCCGAACGCGGTGGTCGAGCGATCCATCCGAAGGCCATGCCCGTGATCCTGACCACCGACGAGGAGCGCGAGGTCTGGATGCGTGCGCCGTGGGACGAGGCCAAGGCGCTGCAAAGACCGCTGCCTGACGATGCACTCAGGCCGGGGCGTTCGGCGCTCCTACGCTGGCACTCCGGTCTCGCGGCGAATGGCCTTACGAGAGCTTGATGCCGCGAGTGAGGAGAACAGGCGGTCGCATGTCGCTCGAATTCACCGATGGCTCGCGATCCAAGCACACGCGCGGATGTGCGCGCTGGCGGTTCTTCCCCGCCTTCTATCGCGATGTCGGCAGGCGACCGTCATGGCGGCATCTTTTCGTCCGCGACGATCCGAGCGGCGCGTTCGAGCCGGGCAATGCCAGATGGCAAATTGCGGCGCGTATCGATGGGCGCGACCGACGACCCGGTCCCGGATGCGGAACGGCATGATCCAGATCAATGCCGCCGCTCGACTGCCGCCCAAGGAATTCGCGCAGTAAGTTGCTCAACCCGTTTCCGGCTGGACGCTTCGCAGTTGGGTCGCCGCGCTGGTGTGTGTGGTGGACCACCGCGACCCCCACGCCGCCGCCGCTTGCTGTTCGGTGATCCGGAGCATGTCACCAATGAAACGCTGTCTCGCTGCTTTCGCAATCGCCGCCAGCCTCTTCGCACCAGTGGCGCACGCCAACGATGCCTTGGAAGCCATGGTGCGGACCTACGTTCCGGTCGTCTCCCTCGCCAAAGTATGTGACATCCGGATCAATGACGCCACCTTGGGTGAGCACCGCGCCATGCTCGAAGCGGTGAAATCCGACCCGAACGCCGACAAACTCGCCTACCGCGTCCATTACGAAACGCAGACGGCCTACATCAAGGCCCGCGACGGAGGTCAACGGGTCGCCTTCTGCAGGGACTTCATCGCAGCCAACAGCCAATACGCCAAGGCGCGCTTCACCGCCGTGGTCGAGGACCACATGAGCGACGTCAGCACTAGTGTGCAGAAAGCGATTGCCCACAACGTCTGCGGTGCGCCCCCCGTCAAGCTGTCCAAGGCCGACTGGAAACCATACGCGCTCATCAAAAAGATGCTTCAGAACGAGCAAAAGTTTGCCAAGGAAAACGCCGAGACGAACGGCTGGAACGTCACCGAGGAAACGACAGCGGTCACGGAACAGTTCTGCGCGGCGGTAAATACCCGATGAGCATCACTGCCACCAATTGTCTGAGCCCCACCGATGCATCTCTGCGCGGCCCCGGTGGTCCGGCGAAGGGATGTTCAGCGTTGTACTTCATGCTGCGGCGTTGTCTTCCTTGTCGGCCCCGCGCATGAGTGGGTGCACTGAGCAAGCGGAGAGATTTAGCGTGCGACGGCTGCGGGACGAACCGTTGCGAGCGCGCGGAACCGCAGGCCGAGCAGCAGCGGGCCGAAGGCGATCGCGAAGCCGAGATAGGCCACGACCCAGGCAAAGGCTGCGACATGCAGCAGCGCGTCGCCATGCCAGGGCGCGACCGCCGCACAGACCCGCGTCAGCGCCGCAACAATGATCGCGGCATAGATCGCATGCGTCGCGGGCGAGGCCGTCAGCGCCTGCCCGGTATGGCCGAGGCTCGCACGCGTCATCACCGCGAGCGTCATGATGCCGGCGGCGCCCGCCATCCAGGCATGGATTCCCGCGCTCGGCGGCAGCACGCCGAAGGCGGCCAGCGCATGCAGCAGGAAGCCGAGGGGCACGAAGACATAGCCGATATGCAGGATCAGCAGCAGCCGCTCGCGTGCCGTGCGATCGCCGGCCCAGCGCGCGAGACGCACGAGATGGAAGAGGCCCGCGAGCGCCATCGCGACGCCGGTGGCCACGCTCAGCGGGCTTATGACCCAGGCTAGCAGCGTCAGCGCGCTCAAGGCGATGACGATGCCGTCGAAGCGGCCGAACGGCACCGGCAGGCGGCCGGGATTCTGCTTCACCAGCCAGTTGCGGGTGAAGCTCGGGATGATGCGGCCGCCGATCAGCGACAGCAGCAGCACGACCACTGATATGCCGAGGCGGATGCTGTAATCGGCGCTGCCTGCACGATGCGCTTCGAGATGGAAGGCGACGTTACCGGCCAGCAGCACCGTGACCATCAGCACGACAGGCAGATTGCGCCAGTTCTTGCCCGCCACGATCTCGCGCGCCGCGGCCGCGACGACCAGCGCAAGGAATGCCGCGTCGACGATCAGCGCAAACAGCCAGCCGGTCTCGGCAGACAGCGTCACCGCGATGCGCCCCGCAAGCCAGACGATCACCAGCCCCGCCAACGGCGTGCCCTGGATCGGCAGCCGGCCGGTCCAGTTCGGGATCGCCGTGAACAGGAACCCGGTGATGACCGCCGGCAGGAAGCCGTAGAGCATCTCGTGGACGTGCCAGTCGCGCGGCGCAAACGCCGAGGTCAGCGATATCTCGCCATAGAAGGCCGGCAGCCAGACCAGGATCGAAAGGGCAGCCTGGATCGCCGCCAGCAGGAAGAATGGCCTAAAACTGTGGGCCAGCAGCGGCCAGCCTTGATAGGTGCGGGGACGGCTGGCCATGGCGATACTCCGTGAATTCGGCTCTTTTTGACATCGGTTCTCAAGAGCAAAAATACCGCCGTCCGGCCGGCATGTTTTGCGCTATCGCAAATTACTGGACGATCGAAGGTGCCATGACACAGTCCGAACTGGAGGCACCATGGCCAAGGTCGACACGTCGCTGGTTGCGCATTTGCCGCTGTTCGCGGGGTTCAAGCCGGAGGAACTCGACGAGATCCTGCGCGAGGCCCGCTCGGCGCGCTTTCCGAAGAACAGCCATGTCTTCGAGCAGGGCGAGGACGCGCATTCCTTCTTCCTGCTGCTGCACGGCCATGTCCGCGCCGCCAAGACCACGCCGACCGGCGAACAGATCGTGGTGCGCTATGTCGCGACGGGCGAGACCTTTGGGCTCGCGATGGCGATCGGGCTGACGCAATACCCGGCCACCGCGACCGCGGTCGACGACAGCGTCGTGCTGGCCTGGCCGACCGGTACCTGGCCGCGGCTGGTGCAGAAATTCCCGGCGCTCGCCACCAACACGTTGCAGACCGTCGGCACACGCCTCCAGGAAACCCACACCCGCGTGCTCGAGATGTCGACCCAGCAGGTCGAGCAGCGCGTCGCGCATGCGCTGCTGCGGCTCGCAAAGCAGTCCGGTAAGAAGCTCGACCACGGCATCGAGATCGACTTCCCGATCAGCCGCCAGGACATCGCGCAGATGACCGGCACCACGCTGCACACCGTGAGCCGCATCTTGAGCGGCTGGGAGCAGCTCGGTCTGATCGAAGGCGGCCGCCAGCGCATCATTTTGCGCGAGCCGCACAAGATCTTTGTGCTGGCAGAGCAGAGCGCGGGCGGCGGGCCGGGGTAACGCATAGACATTTCCGTCATGCCCGGGCATAGCCGTCCGAAGGACGGCTATGCCCGACCATGACGAGTTCGTGGCAGACGACGTCACACCGCCCGACTATGCAGTTGCTTCGCCGTGTCGAGATGCGCGTCGAACGCGGCGGCGACGCTGCGCAGGAGGAAGCGGGAATCCCTGGCGACCGCGAGCTGGTCGCCCGAGAGCTCGACCACGCCGTCCGAGATCAGGTTTTTCAGCCGCGGCGCCGACTTCAACATTGCATCTGATGCCGTGCCGTGGCGGGCGCAGACCGCGCCGAGATCGACGCCGAAATCACACATGATGCGCTCGATGATGTCGGCGCGCAGCCGGTCGTCGTCGGTGAGCGCATAGCCCTTGACGGTCGCGAGGCTGCCGGCACCGATCGTCTGCGAATAAACGTCGGTCCGCACGTCGTTCTGGACGTAGCCCTGCGGCAGGTGCCCGATCGCGCTCGCCCCAAAGCCGATCAGGACTTCGCTGGCATCGGTCGTGTAGCCCTGGAAATTGCGCCGCAGCCTGTGCTCTCTGAAGGCGGCCGCCATCGGATCGTCGGGCAGCGCAAAATGATCGAGCCCGATCTGGATATAGCCGGCTTCCTTCAGCGCATTGGCGATCGCGCAGGACTGGTCGTGACGCGCAAGAGTATCGGGCAGGCGGGCCTCGTCGATCTTGCGCTGGTGCTTCTTGAAGCTCGGGACATGCGCATAGCCGAACACCGAGAAGCGATCGGGACGAAGCTCCAGGCAGCGCTTCACCGTGTCGATGCAGGAGGCGACGGTCTGGAACGGCAGCCCGTAGATCAGGTCGAAATTGACGCCCTCGATGCCGGCCCGCCGCAAATCCTCGGTGACCTTTTTGGTCTGCGCAAAGCTCTGCACGCGGTTGATCGCGACCTGCACGGCGGGATCGAAGCTCTGCACGCCGAGGCTGGCGCGATTGATGCCGGCGAGCGCCAGCGCATCGGTCATCTCTGATGTCAGCGTACGCGGATCGATCTCGATCGCGATCTCCGCCTGCGGTAGCACGAAGAAGGCGCGACGGATCGCCGCCATCAGCTCGGTGAAGGCGTCAGGCGCCATGATCGTCGGCGTGCCGCCGCCAAAATGGATGTGCTCGACCTTGATGCGGCGGCCGATGGCCTCGGCCACGAGGCCGATCTCGCGCAGCAGCACCGCCTGATAGGCCGCGACCGGGTCCTCGCGGCGGGCGACCTGGGTGTGGCAGCCGCAGTACCAGCACATTTTTCGGCAGAACGGGACGTGCAGGTAGAGCGAGGCGCTGACATTGGTCGGTATCTCGGCCAGCCATTTGGCGTAGATGTTCGGGCTCACCGCCGGCGAGAAATGCGGTGCGGTCGGATAGCTCGTATAGCGCGGCAAACGTTCCTCGCCGTAGGCCACCGCAAGATCGGTTCTCATGTCCAGTCCTCGATATCTGCCGACCGCGCGGCCCGTCTCTGATGGTCCTCCTCTACCGCGGATGGGCGCGCGCGACCTTGCGCTCGCTCAAAGTCGGGAGCGGGACGAGCTTGCGCTCGCGCAAAGCGGCCGTGCCGGATTTCGGCCATGGTGAGGCCTGATCACGCAACCTATGCGGAGTTCGGGTCATGGGACTGCTCGCCCTCGACATCGTGCTGTGGCTCATTCGCGGTCACATTCCGCGGTTCGACGATTTTCAGCCCCTGCCGGTGGCGCCGGTATCGGCCGGCGGCCGCCTGGTGCGCGCCTTCGCCGCCATGATCACCATCTTTGCCGCCCTGTCGCTCGCGGTCTGGGTGACGGTCTGGCTCGCCATCGCCCTCTTTTAGATTCTTGTTTTTGACGCGCTTTCTTGACGCGAACCGGTTCCCACTTCGCTGGAAAACGCTCTAACCGAAAGGCACCACCATGATCACCTCCCGACGCGCACTTTCCTGCGTGGCCGCTTTGTCGTGTCTCGTGGCGCAACCCGCTTATGCCGGAGACGCCAGACTCGGCGATCTCGTCGTCACCCGCGCCTGGAGCCGCGCGACGCCGGGCGGCGCAAAAGTTGCCGGCGGCTATCTCACTATCGAGAACAAGGGCACAACGCCGGAGCGCCTCAAGGCGGCCACGACCACCCTCGCCGCAAAGACCGAGATCCACGAGATGACTGTTACGAACGGCGTCATGACCATGCGCCCCATTGAGGGAGGCCTCGTCATCGCGCCCGGCGGCTCCGTGCAGCTGATGCCGGGCGGCGGCCATCTGATGCTGGTCGGGCTCAACACACCCCTGCACCAGGGCGATCAGGTGCCGGTGACGCTGTCGTTCGAACGCGCCGGCGACGTCAAGGTCACGCTCGACGTGCAGGCCGTAGGCGCGCAAGCGCCTGAACCCACACAGCGCGCGCAAGCGCCGGAATTTCCGCCGCGCGCCGAGATCGCCAAGCCCGCGACAACAGCGGCAACGACCGAAGATGACGAAAGCTTCTTCACCCATCTTCATGCCGAACGCGCGATGGCCAATGTCACCGTTACGCCTGGCCGCGCCGGTCCGGTCGAGATCGCGATCCAGCTTGAGGATGCGAATGAGTTGCCGCTTGCCGCTGATACCGTCGCCGTCACGCTCGGCAATCCCGAGCACGGCATCGCGCCGATCACGGCACGCGCGGAGCGCGTCGGTCACGATCAATGGCGGGTGAAAATGGCGGCGCCGCTGTCGGGCCGCTGGTCGCTCGGCCTCGCGATCGGTCTTGGTGCGTCCGACACGGTTAACGTCGTGTCGCCGATCCTGCTCAGGTAACTCACCTAAGGGGTGTTGCGGAGGCAAATCCGGCGGATGTTTGTCGCAGCGCAAACCTTCTTGCCAGGATCGGCGCAAACTCATGAGCGTGATTAAAACGTTTCAGATGGATGAAGGATGCTTCCCATGTTCACCCGCAGAGCCGCACTGATCAGCGCCGCCGTGACTTCCCTCATGCTGGCCGTCCCCGCTTTCGCCGCTGACGATCTCAAGCTGCCGCGGCAGAAGGTCGAGCTGGTTGCGCCGCCCTTCGTGCATGCGCACGAGCAGGCGACCAAGCAGGGCCCGAAGATCATGGAGTTCAAGCTCACGATCGAGGAGAAGAAGGTCGTCATCGACGACAAGGGCACCACCTTCCAGGCGATGACCTTCAACGGCTCGATGCCGGGCCCGCTGATGGTCGTGCACGAGGGCGACTATGTCGAGCTGACGCTGGTCAATCCTTCGACCAACACCATGCCGCACAACATCGACTTCCACTCCGCGACCGGTGCGCTCGGCGGCGGCGAGCTGACCCTGGTCAATCCCGGCGAGCAGGTCGTGCTGCGCTGGAAGGCGACCCGCACCGGCGTGTTCGTCTATCACTGCGCACCGGGCGGTCCGATGATCCCCTGGCACGTGGTCTCCGGCATGAACGGCGCCGTGATGGTGCTGCCGCGCGACGGCCTGAACGACGGCAAGGGCCACGCGCTCAAGTACGACAAGGTCTACTACATCGGCGAGCAGGACATGTATGTGCCGCGCGACGAGAAGGGCAACTTCAAGAACTACGACTCGCCGGGCGAGGCCTATACCGACACCGAAGAGGTGATGAAGAAGCTGATCCCGACGCATGTGGTGTTCAACGGCAAGGTCGGCGCGCTGACCGGCAAGAGCGCACTGACCGCCAAGGTCGGCGAGAACGTCCTGATCGTGCACTCGCAGGCCAATCGCGACAGCCGTCCGCATCTGATCGGCGGCCATGGCGACTATGTCTGGGAGACCGGAAAATTCTCCAATGCACCGGAGACCGATCTGGAGACCTGGTTCATCCGCGGCGGTTCGGCGGGGGCTGCGCTCTACAAGTTCCTGCAGCCCGGCATCTACGCCTATGTCACGCATAATCTGATCGAGGCCGCCAATCTCGGTGCCACCGCGCACTTCAAGGTCGAAGGCAAGTGGAACGACGATCTGATGACCCAGGTGAAGGCGCCTGCCGAAGTCCCGGCCTCCAAGACCAACTGACGACGAGAGCATGATCCGGAAAAGTGTGCAGCGGTTTTCCGAAAGATCATGCTCCAGATAAGAAACTAAAGCGCGATGACTTCCTGAAGTCATCGCGCTTTAGGCCGGCTCATCACCGGCCCCTTCTTCTTTCGGGGCAATACCATGTTGATCGCATTCAAACTGAAGGTGGCACTGGCCTGTGCCGCCGGTCTCGCAGGGCCGCTCGCGGTGGGACCGCTGGTCTCCGACGTGACGCTGCGTAGCGCAACGGGCTCACCCGAGATCGTCGAGATTGCGCGCGGTAGCTTTTCATATCGCGCGGCGGGCGACTTCACCCGCGCCGGCAAGCAGGCGGAGGCGCCGCTCGTCTCGGTGCGCTTCACGCGGCCGGTTGCGATCATGCGTCATCAGGTTTCCTCCGCCGATTATCAGACTTGCGTGCAGGACGGCGCCTGCCGCGCGCTCGATCGCGACGTCGCTGTTGCCCTCGACCGGCCGGCGGTGCAGGTGAGCTGGCACGATGCAGACGCCTACGCGAACTGGCTGTCACGCAAAACCGGCGAACGCTATCGCCTGCCGAGCGACGAGGAATGGGCCTATGCGGCCGGCAGCCGATTCAAGGACGACGGCGTGCCGGTCGACGCCAACGATCCGTCGAAGCGCTCGCTCAGCAGATATGAGCGCGAATCCGATCGCGCGTTCACCGACAACAAGCCTGATCCATTCGGCAAGGGCGGCGCCAACGAGCACGGCGTGTTCGACATGGCGGGCAACGTCTGGGAGTGGACCTCGAGCTGCTTCGTGCGCTCGCGGCAGGACGAGAACGGCAACGCCGCGCGCCCAACCATCAATTGCGGTGTGCGCATCGCCGAAGGCGCACACCGCGCCTACGTCACCGACTTCATCCGCGACGCCCGCGCCGGCGGCTGCGCGCAAGGCGTCCCGCCCGCCAATCTCGGTTTTCGCCTGGTGCGCGAGCCGAAGTCGTGGGTGGCGAGCGTGTCGGGACGGCTTGGCAAGGTTTGGGCGGCGAGGTCGTAGGTTCAGTCCCGTAGCCCGGGTGAGCGAAGCGACACCCGGGAATGGAGTCCCCGCATATCGCTGCGCTCATGCGGGCTACGACACTACACTTTGTCAGTCGGCGGAAGCGGGCACCGATTGTCGGAATGCGATGTAATCATTCGCGCAGCGATCGACCGCCTCCATCTGCGGCACGTGCCCGATCTGCTCCATGAGGATCGCCCGCGCGCCCGGGATCAGTCGCTTGAAGGTCTGCAATGCGGACGGCGGCACCAGCCGGTCGGAATCTCCCCAAACCAGCAGGGTCGGCGCGGCAATGCCGGGAAGCCGCCGCTCCAGATCGTAGCCCGCAACATCATCCGCGATCGTCTTGAAGATCCGCTTGTGGAGATCATAGTTGGCCGCCGCCCGGCGCCCCAACGCCTCCCAGAGGAAATGCGGCAATCGCGGCACCTTCACCATCGCGAGCTTCATGATGCCGGGCAGGTCCGACGGCGCGCGGCAGCAAAGCACGTACTCGCCGCGCCGAAACGCTTCCATCGCAATCCCGTCCTCGAGGTCGGAGGTCCCCGCCGCGGCGATCAGCCAGAGCGTCGACACCATGTCGGGATGGGTAGCCGCAAAGCCGGCACTGATCCAGCCTCCCATGGAATGGCCGGCGAGATGCACCCGCCGCAAATCAAGAGCCTGGATGAACTGCCGCAGATTTTCCACCTGAGCCTTGATGCCGTAGTCGGCATTGTCGGGCTTGTCGCTGTCACCGAACCCCGGCAGATCCAAGAGGATCACGCGATAATTCTGCTTCAGTTTCTCGGCGACATCCAGCATCGTGCCGCGGTCGACGCCCATGCCGTGAACCAGCACGAGCGGCTCGCCGCCACCGGCCTCCCAATAGACGATGTTGAATCCGGGTATGGAAATGCGCTTGTCCGCAAATCCACCCGCCTTCAGCCGAAGCGCCAACAGCCATCCGGCCGTGAACTCCGGAAAGACATAGTTGAGACAAACGAGCCCGATCAGAACGAGCGCACCCGCGACGCCAAGATATGTCAGCCACATGATCGTTCTCCCACCGTCCCGCATTCCGCTTCGCTGCATGCGGGCTACGATACTGTCCATCTGCGCGCCGCGAACGCTCACCTTATCACCGTCACCCTGAGGTGGCCGCTTCTTCAGCGGCCCTCGAAGGGCGACGGCCCGGCTGCATCTTGGCCGTCCATCCTTCGAGGCTCCCCATGCGGCGCATCGCGCCGCATGCATCGCACCTCCAGCGACAACGGCTTCGCCGTTGCGCGGGGATGACGGTGCCAGCAGTTCACATCGTTGCTCGCCCGATCAAATCTCCCGCGCAAACATCCGAAAGCCCGGCGCGCCGATCAGTGTTTCGAAGGCTGCATCGCGCTTCTCGTCCGCCAGGACAAATCCGGCCTTGGCATAGGCGCGTTCGGCGGGCTCGTTGCCGATCAGGAAGGAGATCGTCGCGCGGCGGTAGCCGACCGATCTCCCGTCATCGAGCGCACGCGCGAGCAGCGCCTGCACCAGGCCGCGACCACCATACGCAGGATCGGTCGCGACATGCTCGATCATCCAGTCGCCCTCGCCGCCTTGAACCCAGCAATTCCGGACATAGGCACCGCGCCGGCGGATCGCCTCAAACTCTGACGCGGTCAGCCCGGTCGCTGCGCCGACCTCCTCGATCGCGGCCCACGCCGCGGGGCCGGTGCCGGAAGCGGGCACCGCACAGAGCGCGGCGGCCGGTTGTCCCTCGCATTCGGCAATCAGGAATTTTGAGTGGTGCCACATCGACACCGTCTGCGCCGTCGCAATCCGTGCGATGAAATCACGGCACTGCGCGTCCGGCCAGCCGAGCGCGATGTCGAACCAGCCGCGCGGCCGGTAGCCGCGCTGTGCTGACAGGATCGTTCTTGAGATGAAGGCGGCGTCCTCGGGACGCGCTGACCTGATCGTCATGCGCGCCCCTTGCGAACAGCCTCAGGTGTTCTTCAGCGCGACGCGGAATTCGGCTTCGGTCTTTTCCTTGACCTCGTCGAGCGTGACGCCGTCGGCGAGCTCGATCAGCGCCATGCCGCCGTCGCCATGCTTGTCGATGGTGAAGACCGCCAGATCAGTCACGACCATGTCGACCACGCGTTCGCCGGTCAGCGGCAGGTTGCACTTCTTGAGCAGCTTTGCGCCGTCCTTGGCGGAATGCTCCATGACGACGACGACGCGCTTGACTCCGGCGACGAGATCCATCGCGCCGCCCATGCCCTTCACCATCTTGCCGGGGATCATCCAGTTGGCGAGATCGCCGTTCTGGGCCACCTGCATGGCGCCGAGGATCGAGAGATCCATGTGGCCGCCGCGGATCATGCCGAAGGAATCGGCGCTGGAGAAATAGGACGTCGAAGGCAGCTCGCTGACCGTCTGCTTGCCGGCGTTGATGAGGTCGGCGTCGACCTCGTCCTCATAGGGGAACGGGCCCATGCCGAGCATGCCGTTCTCGCTCTGCAGGCTGACGTCCATGCCGTCGGGGATGTAGTTCGAGACCAGCGTCGGAATGCCGATGCCGAGGTTGACGTAAAAGCCGTCGCGCAATTCCTTTGCGGCACGCGCAGCCATTTGTTCACGGGTCCAGGCCATCGTTGTGCTCCTGTCGATTCCTTAGTGGCGCATGATCTGATCGGAAAACCGGTGTCCACTTTTCCGGATCATGCGCTCGGGCGCGGGCGGGTGTTGCGGAATTCGATGCGCTTCGTGGCGTTGCCGACCTCGACGATGCGCTTCACGAAAAGACCGGGCGTGTGGATGTGATCGGGATTGAGCTCCCCGGCCGGCACCAGATGCTCGACCTCGGCGACCGTGATTTTGGCGGCGGTCGCCATCATCGGGTTAAAGTTACGCGCGGTCTTGCGGTAGATGAGGTTGCCCGCGGTGTCGCCCTTCCAGGCGTGGACGATGGCGAGATCGGCGAACAGGCCGCGTTCCATCAAATACTTCTGGCCGTCGAACTCCTTCACTTCCTTGCCTTCGGCGATCAGCGTGCCGACGCCGGTCTTGGTGTAGAAGGCCGGGATCCCGGCGCCGCCGGCGCGGATGCGCTCGGCCAGCGTGCCCTGCGGATTGAATTCGAGTTCCAGCTCGCCGGCGAGGAATTGCTGCGCGAACAGCTTGTTCTCGCCGACATAGGACGAGATCATCTTCTTGATCTGGCGGGTTTCCAGCAGGCGGCTGAGCCCGATACCGTCGACGCCGGCATTGTTGGAGACCACCGTGAGGTTCTTCACCCCGGAATCGCGGATCGCATCCGAAAGCGCCTCGGCGATGCCGCAGAGGCCGAAACCACCGGACATGATCATCATGCCGTCTTTCAGAATGCCTGACAGAGCCGACTTCGCGTCGGGATAGACCTTGTTCATGCAGCAAACCTTGGCTGAAGGGGCGTCTTATTGGCCGGGATTATTAGGCGAAATGGTCCGAAGCCGTCAATCTACGGGCTCCACCGCCTCCGCCCCTATGGTAGAGGGTGCCCACGCCGTGGGCATAACCGCCAGGGCGGCCTTGAAAGCGACAAGAAAACCCATCAAGTTGCGGGGGTTGGGCGAGGGGCGCGCAGGTTTCCCGCAACCGCCCCTCTTGGCCACCGACAACCAAACCCGATCAGGACATGCCATTGACGATGGCCCAAGGAATGAAGCGCCTGGGGACGCCGATTGCGGCGCTGCTCGGCGTAGTGCTGATCGCCCTGATCGCGACCTCCTGGCTGATCAACCGCGACGCGCTGCGCAAGGCGGTGGAAGCCCAGATCCGCGCCGTCACCGGGCTCGAACTCACGGTGGCCGGCTCGATCGACGTGTCGGTGCTGCCGGCGAGCTATGTTTCCTTTCATGACGTAGGCCTGAAGGGCGGCGGCGGCGCCGGCGACCCCGCACTTCACGTTGACGTGCTCACCGCGAATTTGCGGCTGCTGCCGCTGCTGCTGCAGCGGTTCGAGATCGCCGACCTGATGCTGCTGCGGCCCAAGATCCACGTCGCGCTGGAGCCCAATGGCGACAGCAACTGGACGCCGTTCATCCAGACCATCGCGCGCACCATGAAGCCCGGCGCCGACAACCAGATCTCGTTCTCCGAGATCAGGATCCAGGACGGCGTGCTCAACTATGAGGACATGGCGAGCCACGCGACCGAAAAATTCGAGGACATCGATCTGTCGCTGGCATGGCCCTCGATCTCGCGCTCGTTCGCGGCGACCGGCCAGTTCGACTGGCGCGGCGAGCGCGTCGACGGCTCGATCAGCTTTGCCGATTTCGTCGCAGCCCTGTCCGGCGACCGCTCGGGACTGAAAGCGCGGATCGTCAGCGCGCCGCTCAAGCTCGCCTTCGACGGCAGCGTCGCCAACCGCACCAGCCCGATGATGGAAGGCACGCTCACGATCGACAGCCCGTCCTTGCGCAACGCGCTGCGCTGGACCGGCCAGCCGTCGCCGGCGAGCGGCGGCTTCGGCCGTTTCGCGCTGAAGGCGCGCGCCAACGTGGTGGGTGCCTCGATCGCGCTCACCAATGTCAATGTCGAGCTGGACGGCAACGTCGCCGAAGGCGTGATGACCTACGCCAATAACGGCCGACAGACCTTGCAGGCCACGCTCGCCGCCGACGCGCTCGACTTCACGCCCTACATCTCCACCTTCCGCCTGCTCGCCAGCGGCGCGCGCGACTGGAACCGGCAGCTGTTCGATCTCAACGCGCTGCTCGCCACCGATCTCGACATGCGCCTGTCGGCGGCGAAGCTGACGATCGGACCGTCGAAGCTCGGCCGCACCGCGATCGGCGCGAATTTGCGCAACGGCACGCTCGCGCTTTCGGTCGGCGAGGCGCAGGTCTATGGCGGCATCGCCAAGGGCTCGTTCAACATCGCCCGCTCCGACGCGCAGGCCGACGTCAAGGCGCAATTCCAGTTCACCGATGTCGATCTCCAGGCCTGTGCGACCGAATTGTTCGGCGTCCACAAATTGTCGGGCCGCGGCAATATCAGCGTCGCACTCGTCGCCTCCGGCTCGAGCCCGTTTGGCCTCGCAAGCTCGCTCGACGGCACCGCCACGGTGACCGGGCAGAACGGCGCGATCTCGGGCTTCAACGCCGAACAGCTCTTGAAGCGGCTGGAGCGGCGGCCGTTGTCCGGCGGCGGCAATTTCCGCAACGGCTCGACGCCCTACGACACGCTCAACATCTCCGTAAAGTTCTCCGACGGCATCGCGACCGCGCAGGACATCCGCATCGAAGGACCTTCAGCCAAGATCACGCTGACCGGCACGGCTTCCGTGCCGTCGCGCGAATACGACATGAAGGGCGTGGCGAGCCTCAACGCCACCTCCGGCTTCGAACTGCCCTTCGTCGTGCAGGGGCCGTGGGACGATCCCCTGATCTTCCCCGATCCGGAAAGCCTGATCCGCCGCTCGCCCGCCTCCGCGCCGCTGCTCGACGCGGTGAAGGATCGCAAGACCCGCGACGCCGTGCGCTCGGTGCTCGAACGTTTCACCGGCGGCAAGCAGCCCGCCAGCGATACGGCGCCGGTGCCATCAGCGGAAAACGGCAAAGAGAACGCCAAATCGAATTGATCGACACGAATTGATGCGTCGATTAAATCAATTCGCGTGGCCCACGCATGATTTACCCGCGACCTTGGTCTGACAACATGCCGCTAGATCGCTCATGCGGCATGGGCTAGTGTTTTATCCAACCGGTTAAAAGATCGGTGGATTGAGGGAGAAAAACGTGAGATCCAAGGTTATTGGCGCAGTTTCGCTGGCGGTTGCAGCAGTCGGGCTGTTCGCAGTCACTGCACCCGCATTCGCCCAGCAGAAGACGATCACGGTCTGGTGGGGCAAGGGATTTTATCGGTCCGAAGACGACGCGCTCATCGAGACGATCAAGAAGTTCGAGGCCAAGACCGGCATCAAGGTCGAATTGTCGCAGTACGCGATCCAGGACATGATTCCGAAGACGGTCGCCGCGCTCGATTCGGGCACCGTGCCGGACGTTGCCTATTCCGACAGCTACGACGTGCAGGCCCAGGGCAAGTGGGCCTATGAGGGCAAGCTCGAGGACCTCTCCGACATCATGAAGCCGATCGAAGGCCGGTTCGTGCAGAACACGCTGGATGCGTCGATCCTCTATGACGACGTCGCCAAGAAGAAGGCCTATTACGGCTTCCCGCTGAAGCAGCAGAGCATGCACGTCCAGATCTGGAACGACATGCTGGAGAAAGCCGGCTTCAAGGTGAGCGACATTCCGAACACCTGGGAAGACTACTGGACGTTCTGGTGCGACAAGGTGCAGCCGGGCATCCGCAAGGCGACCGGCCAGCGCATCTACGCCGTGGGCCAGCCGATGGGCGTGGAATCCACCGACAGCTTCCAGTCGTTCTACACCTTCATGGACGCCTATCACGTCAAGCTGGTCGACGACGACGGCAAGCTGCTGGTCGACGATCCCAAGGTTCGCGAGAACCTGATCAAGGCGATGAAGGACTACACCGACACCTATATCCGGGGTTGCTCGCCGCCCTCCTCCACGACCTGGAAGGATCCCGACAACAACGTCGCGTTCCACAACAAGACCATCGTGATGACCCACAACTTCACGATCTCGATCGCGGCGAAGTGGTTCGAGGACTCCGGCAACCAGACGCTGACGCCCGAGCAGCGCGCAGCCGGCAAGAAGGCGTATGAGGAGGACATCATCACCGCCTCCTTCCCGAAGGCGCCGGACGGCTCGACCATCCGCTACCGCTCCGACGTCAAGACGGGACTGGTCTTCAAGGTGGCCAAGAACAAGGCCGAGGCGAAGCAGTTCATCTCCTTCCTGCTCGAGGAACAGAACGTCCGCCCGTATATCGAGGGTGCGCTTGGCCGCTGGTTCCCGGTGACCAAGGAAAGCCAGGAAAGCCCGTTCTGGCAGGCCGACAAGCATCGCAAGGCGGTCTATGCGCAGTTCAAGGGCGGCACCGCCGCGTTCGACTTCACCAAGAACTGGAAGTTCACCATCCTGAACAACGAGAACGTCTGGGCCAAGGCGATGAACCGCGTGGTCAGCGAGAAGGTGCCGGTGGACAAGGCGGTCGACGAGCTGATCGCCCGCATCAAGCAGGTGGCGGGCTGATCCCGGACTGATATCGATGTATGCTAGTACCGGTCGCGGACCTCCGCGGCCGGTTGCTTTCGGTGGGTAAGCGATATGGCGATCACATTATCTGGCTCAGACACAATCCCGGCCCCTCCTTGGTCCTCGCGCCTGACGACGGCGCAGGTCTGGGGCATTTTGCTGCTTGCGCCCTATCTGCTCGTCTTCCTCGCCTTCGTCGTCTATCCCGTCTGCTACGGCCTGTACCTGGCGCGCGATCCGCAAAACTATGTCGCGCTGTACAACGACCCGATCTTCGCGCGCGCCGCGGTCAACACGCTGATCTTCCTGGTCATCGGCATCAACGTGAAGATGCTGATCGCGCTGTTCCTGTCCGGCTTCTTCGCCCAGCAGCGTCCCTGGATCAAATGGCTCTCGGTGATCTTCATCCTGCCCTGGGCGGTGCCGTCGATCCCGACCATCCTGTCGGTGCGCTTCATGCTCAATCCCGAATGGGGCGTGATCAACCACCTCATCTTCTCCTTCACCGGCGATGACGGCCCGAACTGGCTGAACAATCCGGCGGTCGCGCTGACCATGGCGATCGGCGTGCACATCTGGAAGTCGCTGCCGTTCTGGACGCTGATCCTGCTGACCGGCCGGCTCGCCATCCCGCACGATCTGTACGAGGCATCCGAAGTCGACGGCGCCAACCCGTGGCAGAAATTCCGCTTCATCACCTGGCCGTCGATGCAGACGCTCTATGTCACCTGCACGCTGCTCTCGATGATCTGGACGCTCGGGGACTTCAACAGCGTCTATCTGCTCACTGGCGGCGGCCCGGCCGACCTGACGCATGTGCTGTCGACGCTCGGCATCCGCTATCTCCGGCTCGACCAGCTCTCGCTCGCGATGGCTTCCATCGTCGTCGCGATGCCGCTGGTGCTGCCGCTGGTCTATTTCATGATGAAACGGTTGTCGCGATGAAGCTTCCCACCCTCAAAGAAGTTGGCACGGAAGCCAAACTGCTGCTGATCGGCATCCCGGTCTTCATCTGGACCATGGTGCCGATCTACCACATGTTCCTGTTCGCGATCTCGCCGAAGGAGGACGCGTTCTCGGGCAAGCTGTGGCCGGATCATCCGACGCTGCACAACTTCCACATCGTGTTCTACCAGGAGCACTATTTCCTGCGCGACTTCTGGATCCAGTTCTGGAATTCGACTGTCATCGCGCTGTCTGCCGGCGCGTTGACATTGTTCATCGCGACCGCCGCCGCCTTCTCGATCTCGCGGCTGCGGGTGCCGGGCGGGCGCTGGGTGATGAATCTCGCGCTGTTCACCTACTTCATCCCGGCGGCGTTCCTCGCCGTGCCGATGTACCGCACCATGGGCAATTACGGCCTGCTCAACAATCACTGGTCGCTGATCCTGGCCATGGTGACGATTGCCTCGCCTTACGCGATCTGGGTGCTGAAACAGGCGTCCGACAAGCTGCCGGTCGAGCTCGACGAGGCCGCGACCATGGACGGCGCGACCACGCTGCAATTGTTCCGCCTGGTTTACGTGCCGCTGATGATGCCGTCGCTGGTCGCGATCGGCACCTATGCGGTGCTGCTCGCCTGGAACGAATATCTCTACGCGTTCCTGCTCCTGTCCAAGGACACCAACATCACGCTGCCCGTGGCGCTCGGCAACTTCCTCGCCGCCGACGACTCGCCGTGGGAGCTGTTGATGACAACAGGCTTCATCTACGCGCTGCCGCCGGCCGCGATCTATTACGCCTTCAAGCGCTACATGGTGGGCGGGCTCACGGCGGGGGCAGTGAAGTCTTGATATCTGCGGCGCGCTTGCGTCGGTAGGCAATCAGCAGCGCGATCAGCGAACCCAGGAAATAGCCGGCCGTCGCGCCCGAAATGGCGCGGCCCACGATGAAGGCGAGCGCACGCTCGCTCACGCTGATCGCCGAGATCACGCTGACCGTATATTGCAGCGAGAACACGACGAGATTCCGGACCAGGGCAAAAATGCTGCCGGGGCGGATGATCTCGCCGGTGACATGGTCCACGTCGAACGGACGCGGCGTCAGCACCCCGAGCGGCAGCAGCGCCAGCGCCGCCCCACACCATGCCACGAGCGGCCAGACGCTCGCCTGGGGGCCAAAACCGATCCGCGAGATGCCCCAGACGATGAACACCACAGGCACAATCAGCGCGCGCCAGATTTTTGTCTTGCGCGGCTGCAT
This sequence comes from Bradyrhizobium arachidis, assembly GCF_024758505.1. Taxonomy (NCBI): domain Bacteria; kingdom Pseudomonadati; phylum Pseudomonadota; class Alphaproteobacteria; order Hyphomicrobiales; family Nitrobacteraceae; genus Bradyrhizobium; species Bradyrhizobium arachidis. The sequence continues at coordinate 8,473,473 of NZ_CP077970.1, forward strand.
CGACTTGACGCCCTGCCAGACCAGATAGGCGAGCAGGGCCCAGACCCAGATTGGGGTGTGGATCAGGATCTGGTAGGCGAAGCTCATGTAACCGGAGATCATGGCCGCTCCCGTTGGCTGCCTATAGCGGCGCCGCGCTCTCGCCCTGCGAACTCGACAGTTTTGAAGCGAGCGAGGCGATCACGATGACGATCGCGATGAGCCCGATCACCAGCGTGCAGATCGCGTTGATCTCGGGTTTTACCCCGAGCCGCACCTCGGAATAAATCCGGATCGGCAGCGTCGCCGAGCCGGGACCGGTGGTAAAACTCGCGATCACGAGGTCGTCGAGCGACAGTGTGAAGGCCAGCATCCAGCCGGCGATGATCGCGGGCGCGATCAGCGGCAGCGTCACCGACAGGAAGGCGTTCACCGGATTGCAGCCGAGATCCATCGCCGCTTCCTCGAGCGAACGGTCGAGCGAGCCGAGGCGCGACTGCACCACGACGGCGACGAAGCACATGGTGAGCGTGGTGTGGGCGATCGTCACCGTCCAGAAGCCGCGTTCGGCGTTGAGCGCGACGAACAGCAAGAGCAGCGACAGGCCCGTGATCACCTCCGGCATCACCAGCGGCGCATAGAGCATGCCGGAGAACAGCGTGCGGCCGCGAAAGCGCTCGCCGCGCGACAGCGCGACGGCGGCGAGCGTGCCCAGCACGGTCGCGATGCTGGCTGAGGCGACCGCGACCCGCAGGCTCATCCAGGCAGCTTCGATCATGGCGCGGTCGTTGAAGAACTCGACGTACCAGCGCAGCGACCAGCCGCCCCACACCGTCACCAGCCGCGAGGCGTTGAAGGAATAGATGACGAGGATGACGATCGGCAAATAAAGGAAGGCGAGCCCCAGCGCGAGCGAGGCGACGTTGAAGCGGGAGAGCCGGGTTAGCTTGCGCATCCTACCTTCCCTGTTCCAGTTGCCGGCGCTGCAAGCGCTCGTAGAGCAGGAGCGGCACCAGCAGCACGGCCAGCAGCACGATGGCCGCGCTTGAGGCCACCGGCCAGTCCTTGTTGGTGAAGAATTCCAGCCACAGCGTCTGCCCGATCATCAGCGAGTTCGATCCGGCGAGCAGGTCCGGGATCACGAACTCGCCGACGATCGGAATGAAGCAGAGCAGGACGCCGGCGCCGACGCCCGGCAGCGACAACGGGAAGGTGACGAGCCAGAACACCTGCCACGGCGGCGCACCGAGATCGCTTGCCGCCTCCTCCAGCGCCGGCTCCATCTTGGCGAGCGTCGCGTAGAGCGGCAGGATCATGAATGGCAGATAGGAATAGACGATACCGAGATACATCGCGGTGTCGGTGGAGAGCCACACGACAGGCTTGTCGACGACATGCAGCGCCAGCAGGACCTGGTTGAGCAGGCCGTCATGCTGGAGGATATTGATCCAGGCATAGATGCGGATCAGGAACGAGGTCCAGAACGGCACGATGACCAGCACCATCGCCAAGGCCTGCCAGCGCCTTGGCAGCCGCGCCATGCCGTAGGCGATGGGATAGCCGATCAGAAGCAGGATCGCGGTCGACGTGATGGCGACGGTCACGCTGCGCACATAAGCGTAGATATAGAGGTCGTCGGAGACGAGCAGCTTGAAATTGTCGGCCGACAGCGCGCCAAACGCCGTCCTGATCGCCTCCCATCCCGCCGTCAGGTCGAACAGCGGCTCGTAGGGCGGCTGCGCGATCGCGGTCTGCGACAGGCTGATCTTCAGCACGAAAGCGAACGGCACCAGGAAGAACAGCGCCATCCAGAGATAGGGCGCGATCGCGGCGAACCGCGCAGGTCGCGCAAAGATGCGGCGCGCGCTCATTGGTCCAGCACCAGGCAATCGTCGGGCGTGAACCAGGCCACGACCTGCTGGTTCAGGCTGTAAGCGTCGACGTCGAGGCGCGCGGAGTTGGTCACCGACGACTGCACCATGCCGCCGGTATCGAGCTTCACTTTGTAGGTGGTGGCGCCGCCGAGATAGCAGATATCGGCGATCACGCCGTCCAGCTGGTTGATCGCCGATCTCTCGCCCACGGGCGCGCGACGCGATAGCTTGACCTTTTCAGGGCGGATCGCGACCGACAATTTGGCTCCAGCGATCGGCTCGCGCGGCTCAGCCGCAACCAGCGTGCCTGCATCGCCGGTGGCAATGACGAGACGGTGACCGTCGCGCAGTTTGAATTCGCCGTCGAACAGATTGATGTCGCCGACGAACTCCGCGATCCAGCGCGAGCGCGGCGCTTCATAAAGCTCGCGCGGCGGGGCGACCTGAACGAGCTTGCCTGCATTCATCACGCCGATTCGATCAGCCATGGTCATCGCCTCCTCCTGGTCGTGGGTGACGATGACAAAGGTCATGCCGAGCCGCCGCTGCAGCTCCATCAGCTCGGCTTGCGTGCTCTCGCGCAGTTTCTTGTCGAGCGCAGCCAGGGGCTCGTCAAGCAGCAGCACCTGCGGACGCCGCGCCAGCGAGCGCGCCAGCGCCACGCGCTGCCGCTGGCCGCCGGAGAGCTGGTCGGGTTTACGCTTCTCCAGGCCCGCGAGCTTCACCAGCGCCACCATCTCGGCCACGCGGGTCGCGATATCGGCGCGCGCCATGCCGGCGCGCCTCAGGCCGAAGGCGATATTGTCGTAGACCGACAAATGCGGAAACAGCGCGTAGTTCTGGAACATCATGTTGATGGGACGCTCGTGCGGCAGCGCCTGCGCGATGTCCGCACCCGCAAGCAGAATGCGGCCTTCATCGGGCGCCTCGAAGCCGGCGAGCATGCGCAAGAGCGTGGTCTTTCCGCAGCCGCTCGGGCCCAGCAGCGCAAAAAATTCGCCGGCCCTGATGTCGAGCGACACGCCGTCGACGGCCCGGAACGCGCCAAAATTCTTGACCACGCCGTCAATGCGCAGCAGCGGCTGTTTTGCAGCCGCATTCACCGCCCCCGCTGCTTCTTCAAGTCCGTGTCGTTCGTCAGCCATGTTCCGCGCCGGCCCCAATGCAGCCGCACGCTAGCTGCGGATCGCGCGCGGCTCAACCGGTTCGACGCGGGCCATTCACATCAGAGGTCGCCATAAACGCCGCCAGCGCGTCGCGGTCGGCAGGCGGCATGGTCAGGCCGAGTTTTGAGCGGCGCCACAGGATGTCGTCAGGGAAGCGCGCCCACTCTGACGTCATGAGGTAGCGCACCTCCGCACCTGTCAGTTCGGGGCCGAAGGCAGGGCCGAGTTCGTCCCGGCCTTTGGCGTCGCCGAGCACCGCTGAGAGCCGTGAGCCGTAGGCGGCGACGAGGCGCCGCGCCTGCGCGTCGGAGAGAAAGCGCCAGCGGTCGCGCGCGGCATCGACCTCGTCGTCAAAACGCTGCCAGGCGAAATCGCCGCCCGGAAGGGCCGCGCCCGCCGTCCAGGGCGGCGACATCGGATAGAACGGCGTCAGCCTTGTCACCGCGCGCTCGGCGCGCAGGCGCATCGTCGTCACGTCGCCGCCGAACATCGTCAGCAGCGGCGCCTTGCGCCGCCGTGCGTCGAACGCCATGCCGCCGTCCCGCCCCCGCGCGGATTCCTGCACCAGGTTGACGCCCGACAGGGTGCGCACCACGTCCGTCGGCTCGACGCGCTCGCGGAAGTAGCGGCTGGCGGCTTCGCAGAGATAGCTCACATCAGCGGCCGGCATGGCAACGATGGCGGGATCGCCCTTGAAGGAATGGGAGACGGTGCCGATCAGCGTGAAATCGCGCTCATAGGGGCTGGCGAAGATCAACCGCCCATCGCTGTTCTGAAACACATAGACGTTGTCGGACTCGAATAGCCGGCGCACCACGATCTGGCTGATCTGCACCGCGCCGGTGCGCGGCAGCGGCAGGCGCAGCACGGTCTCCACCACGCTCGAGGTCCAGGCGCCGGCGGCATTGGCCAGCGCCCGCGACGTGACGGCGTGGCGATGGCCGCGGTCGACCACGGCAAGCCGCCAGATATCGGTCCTGTCGGCCCGCACACAGCGCGCCCCGGTGCGAATGACGGAGCCGCGCTCGGCTGCGTCCAGCGCCGTAAGGACCGCGAGCCGGGAATCGTCGACCACGCAATCCGAATATTCGAAGGCCATGCCGAACGGCCGCTTCAGGGCATTGCCGACCGGATGATGCGTGATGTCGATGGTGGCGGATGACGGCAAGCCGCCCCGATCGGCGAGCCGGTCGTAGAGCAACAGGCCGGTGCGCACCAGCCATGGCGGGCGTTCGTCGGAATGCGCGGGGATGACGAAGCGCATCGGACGCACCAGATGCGGCGCGGTCGCGAGCCAGATTTTTCGCTCGGCGAGCGCTCGGCGGACGCGCCAGAAGCCACGGCGCTCCAGCACCGACAGATCGCCATGGATGAGATGCGGCGTCGCCGACGACGCCGCGCCGCCGAGATCGCCCTGTTCGAACAGGATGACCCGCAAACCCCGGCCGGCCGCATCACGCGCAAGGCTGACGCCGTTCAGTCCACCGCCGATGATCGCGAGGTCGTAGTCCGCCATGAACCCGTCGTGGGACGCGAAGAGAACGCTCCGTCACCACTAACCGGTCTTGAGCTCCAGCTCCATGGCATCTGCGCCGGCGCGGCCGATGAGGCCGGCATAGTGCCCGATCGGCAACGGCTTGCCGAGCAGATAGCCCTGCACGCCGTCGCAGCCTTCCTTGGCGAGGAAGGCAAGCTGATCGATCGTTTCGACGCCCTCGGCGATGATCGACATCTCGAGGCCATGGCCGAGATCGATCACGGCGCGGACGATCGCGGCGGATTGCGGGTTGCGGCCGAGATTGACGATGAAGGCGCGGTCGATCTTGATCTTGTCGAACGGGAAGGCCTGGAGATAGCTCAGCGAGGAATAGCCGCTGCCGAAATCGTCCATGGAGATGCGCACGCCCAGCGCCTTCAAGCGGCGGAGCAGCGCGAGGCCGCGGTCGAAATCCTCGATCAGCACGCCCTCGGTGATTTCGAGCTCGAGGCGACCGGGCGCGAGGCCGGTCTCCAGCAGGATCGAATGCACGAGGCCGACGACGTCGCCGTGCAGGAATTGCGCCGGCGACAGATTAACCGCGACCTGGAGCGGTTTTGGCCACGACGCCGCCTCACGGCAGACCTGGCGCAGGATCCATTCGCCCATCTCGACGATCAGGCCGCTCTCTTCCGCGATCGGGATGAACTCGGCCGGCGACACCTGGCCGCGCACCGGATGGGCCCAGCGCGCCAACGCCTCGAAGCCGATGATCTCGCTGTCGGCGACGGTCTTGCCCGCGATGCCCTGGGGCTGGAACGCCAGCGACAGCTCGCCGTTCTTGATCGCCTTCGACAGATCCTGATGCAGCACGCGGCGGTCGCGGATCTGCTGGTCCATCTCCGGCTGGTAGAGGCTGATCGTGCCGCGCGACTTCTGCTTGGCGCGGAACAGGGCCGCGCCGGCATTGGCGAGCAGCGAGGCGCCATCGGCGCCGTTATGCGGGAACACTGAGATGCCTGACGTCACGCCGGCGCGCACGGCGCGGCCGTCGATCAGGAATTCCTGGGCAAGCGCGTCGATGAGCTGCTGCGCCAGCGCCATGCCGGCCTCGGGCTGCTTGCCGTCGATGATCAGGCCGAACTCGTCGCCGGACAGGCGCGCCACCACACCGCCGCGCGCGGCGTCCTGGAAGCGCCGGGCGACCTCGACCAGGAGCTTGTCGCCGAGCGCGTGGCCGAAGACGTCGTTGACCTCCTTGAGGCCATCGAGGTCGACGCACAGCACGGCAAATTCCTCACCGGTGCCCTCGCAGGCCTCGATCATCTGCGTCAATGCCTGGAGGAAGGCGGCGCGGTTCGGCAGGTCGGTCAGGCCGTCATGATAGGCCATGTGCGCCATGCGCGATTCGGTCTGCCGGCGGTCGGTGACGTCTTCGTGGGTCTTGATCAGATATTGCGGCTCGCCCTTGTCGTCGAGCACGGTGGCGCGGCGGGTCAGGAACAGCCGCAGGCCGTCCTTGGTCGAGATCGGGTGCTCTTCGGTGATCAGCCCGCGCTTCTTGATGGCCGCCTCGTCGCGCGCGATGATGAGCTTGGCTTCCTTGGGATTGAAGATGTCGGCCGCGGTCAGGCCGGTGGCATCCTCACGCTTGCGGTTGAGGATCGTCTCGGCGCTGCGATTGGCGAGCAGGTAGCTGCCGTCCTTGACCTGCTCCACGATCAGCGCGACGGGGATGTTGTCGACCACGAGCTCGAGGAACTTCTTGGTGCTTTCCAGTTCCTCCGAGAGCGACTGGCGGTCGGTCACGTCCTCGAACAGCGCGATCAGGAATTCGGGCTGATTGTTCTGGTTGCGGGCAACGACCCTGACGGACGACAGCGCCCGCGTCTCGTCACCCCGCTCGACCTTGAGCTCGTTGCGGAATTGTCCGTTGGCCGATGCCAATGCCTTGCGGTCGGCTTCCTCGATGCTGGCCGCCGTGGCGGGACGAAATATCTCGTCGGCCCGCTTGCCCACGATGCGGTCGCGCGAGAAGCGCGAAAAGCGCTCGAAGGCGCGGTTGGCGAAGATGTAGCGCCCGTCCTCGATGTTCTTCGCGGCGACGCAGACCGGGACGTTGTCGAGCACCGATTCCAGGAATTGCTTGGTGGAGGCGAGCTGCCGCGACAGCTTGCGCTGCTCGCTGACGTCGAGATGGGTCGCCACCGAGCCGCCATTCGGCAGCACGAAGAATTTCACCAGGATGGCCCGCCCGTCCGCCAGCTCCGTGATCAGGCCGTTGGGGCTGGCGGCCTCCTCGTAGAACTTGTCGTCAGAGACGTCCAAGGCGCCGCGATTGCGTCGCAAGTTGAGGAGGTCGGTGCCGTCCATCAGCGGCCAAAGATCCGAGCGCGACAGACCATAGATATCGAGATAGCGGTCGTTGCAGAAGATGATCCGCCGCTGCGCATCGGTCATCACCACGCCCTGGTTGAGATTGTTCAGGGCCGAGGAGATGAAGGCGTTGCGCCGCAACTGCGTGCGCTTGGCGCGGCGCAATGAGGAGTGGATCCAGAGCACGATCGCGGCCACGAACGCGCAGACGGCGATACCGCCGATCAGGGCTTCCCAGATCAGGTTGGGATCGAGCTGGCCGATAGAGCTGGGCGTGGCGAAGGCGTCGGCAAGCGCAAGGGCACGCGCAGGCGTAATGGCACAGCCCAGGCACACTACGGCCTGCACAGGAATCAGAAGCGTGCCGCCCGCATGCCAGTTCTTGTCAGCCATCAGCCACCCGAGATTTCAACTGCGGATTGTCTGGCTTCACGGGTTTGGATCGGGTAAACGCCTGTACGCGCGAAAGAAAAATGTGGCGATAAGTGCGGCAATTGCCCTGACATGATAAACTCTTCGTTAAAATGGAACTGCCTGGCGGCGTATTTCCCAGGCAAAGCGGCCAATTCGTCCTCACTTTGGGAAGTCCTGCCCGACCATGGATAGAGTCGATTGCGTCGTTGTCGGAGCCGGAGTCGTCGGGCTTGCGGTGGCGAGGCGCCTTGCACACGCTGGACGCGAAGTGATCGTGCTGGAGTCCGAGGAGGCCATCGGCACCATCACCTCCTCGCGCAACAGCGAGGTGATCCATGCCGGGATCTACTACCGGGCCGGGAGCTGGATGGCGCGGATGTGCGTCAGCGGCAAGCACGCGCTGTACCGCTACTGCCAGGACCACGGCATCCCGCACAAGAATTGCGGCAAGCTGATCGTCGCGACCACTCCGAAAGAGACCGAGAAGCTGCAGTCGATCAAGGCCCATGCCGAGGCCAATGGCGTGCTCGACATGCAGATGCTGCCGGGCGAGGCAGCGCGGGCGCTGGAGCCGGCGCTCGCCTGCGACGCCGCACTGCTGTCGCCGTCGACCGGGATCGTCGACAGCCATGCCTACATGCTGTCGCTGCGCGGCGAGGCCGAAGCGGCCGGGACGTTCTTTGCCTTCCACACGCCCATCCTGCGCGCCAAGGCGGCGGGCGGTGTCATCGAAATCGAAGCCGGTGGCGAGGCGCCGATGACGTTGCAATGCAGCCTGCTCGTCAACGCGGCCGGTCTTTCGGCGACGACGGTGGCGCGCAACGTCGACGGCATGCCGCTGGAGCGGATTCCGCCGGCCTATCTCGCCAAGGGAAACTATTTCAGTTGCAGCGCCAGAGCGCCGTTCTCGCACCTGATCTACCCGGTGCCCGAGCCGGGCGGACTAGGCGTGCACCTGACGCTCGACATGGCGGGCCAGGCGCGCTTCGGGCCCGACGTCGAATGGGTCGAAGAGATCGATTACGCGGTCGATCCGGCGCGCGCCGAACGGTTCTATCCGGCGATCCGCAAATACTGGCCGACCTTGCCGGACGGCGCGCTGATGCCGAGCTATTCGGGCATACGGCCGAAGATCGTCCCGCCGGCGGTGGCGACGCAGGATTTCCTGATGCAAGGCCCGCGCGACCACGGCGTCGAGGGCCTGATCAATCTGTTCGGCATCGAGTCGCCCGGACTGACGTCGTCGCTTGCGATCGCCGACCACGTGGCCGAGCTCGCAAACATCTAACGTGCGCTGACTTCAGTCATCGCACGTTAGTTCTTTGCCTGACATGAAGTCCCGTCGCGCGAAATTGATCGCACAATGCGCGCGCATCGCGCGCACCCCACGCACAGGAATGAGCGCAATAGCTCTCATCCCTGCAAAGGGTGCGATGCCGATGTACTCGTTTACGGGGGTTACTAGTGGAGCGTGTCGTCCGAGTTATGTCGGAGTCGCTCGATCTGGTCCTTGACCATCAACTTCCGGCGCTTCAACTCAACAATTTGCAGGTCGTCTGTTGAAAGGTGCACGAGAGCTTCGTGCAATTCGTTTTCGAGAAGTTTGTGTTTCCGCTCCAATTCAACAAGATGTGCCTGAATTGTCATTCGAAACCTCCTCGGTAGGGGTGAACCTCAGGATTCGATCCGGACGAAGAAGTCTACATCACCGATTCGTTCTGTCGATGGGTATCCGTCGCCGCATTGTCATTTTTGCGAACCGATATGTAACGAACCGTGAGTACGGAACTGACGTCTGGAAATGTTCGTGATTTCAATGCGCTCCGTGCGGCGCGGCGCCGGTCCACCGAAATATCTTTCGCTGGAACGGTGGGAGACGGACCCAGATCGCTTGCGATCACGCCACGACAGGACGATAATTTCCACAGGGCTTCCACAGCCTTTCGCTACCTCATCGGGTTTTTCGGCTACCGCACATCATGATGAACGAAGACGAGCGCGAACTCGAAGCCGAGCTCGCCCGGTTGCAGCAAGAACACCGAGATCTCGATGCCGCGATCGATGCGCTGCATCAATCGCCGGCCCCCGACCTGTTGCGGCTCCAGCGGTTGAAGAAACGCAAGCTGTTGTTGCGCGACCGGATCGCCTTCATCGAAGACCAGATTACGCCCGACATCATCGCCTGAGACGCCGACCCGTTCTCCGTCGCGCGCCCCGCGTCCGCCGCGCGGGATTCCGCTTGACTCGTTTAGAACAAAGAGAGAACATTTGGACACCAGACGTTCCAGGGGAAACGCCAAGGAAACCCACCATGTCCGCCACGAAGATGTCCGCCACGACGCCCGCAGCCTTCGACAACAGCCATTATGAACAGGCCTGCGACCAGGCCATTGCCATGTGCGACGGCAATCTGCGCAGCACCATCAAGGCGCTGATCATGGCCAACGAATATCTGGAAGCGGAGCTGGAGGAATTGCAGGCCGCAATTTCGGCCGGCTGCATTCCGGACTCATCGCGCAGCAGGATGCGGAGCAAGAGCAGCGCCGCCTGACCAGATGGAGCCAAACCAGATTGGAGTTAAGACCATGTCCGATGTCACCTACTATGTGGCATTGCCGTTCCTCACCGACGACGACGGATCGGTTATCGCGGGCGCCGCCGAGGAATGCCAGACCTCGTCCGGCGCCTTGCGGCGCGCCGAGATGATGGCGCGCGTCGCCGGCCATATCGGCGCAATCGCATTCAGCCGCAGCGGCGATCCGCTGACCGGCGAATTCGGCGACGCCAAATTGCTACGGAAGTTCGGCAACGTGCCGGAAGATCTCAGCGCGCTCTAGCGCGCGCTAACCCGCGACGATCCTGATCCGCGGCTCGTGCCGGCGCTGCGCCTTGCGCACATACATCGCGGCATCGGCTTCTTCCAGCGCACGGCCTGCTTCGGCGTGCGAGCCGAGCAGCGCGACGCCGGCGGACGCACCGGCATTCACGCTCTGGCCGCGGAAGGTGAATGACAATTCGTCGATCGCCTCCTCGAACGTCACCGCCTTGGCCTTGGCGTCGGTCGCGCTGAGATTCCACAACAGCAGCGCAAACTCGTCGCCGCCGAGACGGCCGACCACATCGGAGGAACGGACCTGCCGCGTCAGCGTCGCGACAATCGTCTTCAAAACCTCATCGCCGGCGGCATGGCCGAACGCGTCGTTGATCGGCTTCAGCCGATCGACGTCGAGCACGATCAGGGCACCGCTGGCGCGGTAGCGCTTCATGTAGGCGATGGCGCGATGAAGCTCGCGCTCAAAACCGCGCCGGTTCGGGATGCCGAGCAGGAAGTCGGTATCGGCGGCAGCCTCGAGCTCGTCGATCCGCCGCAGCGCCTGGGTCAGCTTGGTCCGCAGGTTCCGGATCGTCGCCCTGGTATCGTCCGGTTTGACTCCGTTGGGCCTGGTCTTGTGCACGGCCTTCGCCGCCACCCGGCTTCGGGTCTTGCCGGCTTTCCGGCTTTTCGCGGGTGTCTTGGCAAGGCTCCTGGCAAGGCTCCTGGCAGGGCTCTTGGCGGGACTCTTGGCGGGGCTCTTCGCAAGCTTCCTGGCAGCTTTTGCCCTTTTTGGCTTTCTCATGGGCTTCCTGCTCAATGAAGGCTTGCGGTGATTCACCAAGACAGGATAGTCCATTCCCTTCCTCTTGCCACCGCCTTGCCAGCCGCCGGGCCGGACCCGATAATCTGGCCTATGTTTCTGTATTCCCGAGCACAATTCACGTCATGACCGCGCCGATCGCCATCATCATGGGAAGCCAGTCCGACTGGGAGACCATGCGGCACGCAGCCGAAACCCTGACCCAGCTCGGGGTCGCCAGTGAAAACCGCATCGTCTCGGCGCACCGAACGCCCGACCGACTGTTCGCCTTTGCCAGGGGTGCCAAGGCGGCCGGCTTCAAGGTCATCATCGCGGGCGCCGGCGGTGCTGCGCATTTGCCCGGCATGGCCGCGTCCTTGACGGAACTGCCGGTGTTCGGCGTGCCCGTCGAATCCAAGACCCTCAAGGGCGTCGATTCGCTTTACTCGATCGTGCAGATGCCCGCGGGCATCCCGGTCGGCACGCTGGCGATCGGCAAGGCCGGCGCGATCAACGCCGCACTGCTCGCGGCAAGCGTGCTCGCGCTCTCCGATCCGGCTCTGTCCAGCCGGCTGGCGGCCTGGCGCAAGGCGCAGACCGACGCCGTGGCCGAGCGCCCGGAGGACAAGGCGTGACTGGGACCAATCGGGTGAAGCTGAAGCCCGGCGACACCATCGGAATCCTCGGCGGCGGACAGTTGGGCCGGATGCTGGCGATGGCCGCGGCGCGGCTCGGCCTGCGCTGCCAGGTGTTCTCGCCCGATCCGGATTCGCCGGCCTTCGACGTCGTGCTCAACGCGACCTGCGCCGAATATGCCGACGTCGAGGCGCTGGAGCTGTTCGCGGGCGACGTCGACGTCATCACCTACGAATTCGAGAACGTGCCCTCCGCCGCCGCAATGGTGCTGGACGCGCGGCGTCCCGTGCTGCCCAACCGCAAGATCCTGGAGACGACCCAGGATCGTCTCGCGGAGAAGGATTTTGTGACGCGGCTCGGCATCGGTACCGCCGCTTACGCCGATGTCACCTCGGTCGCGTCGTTGCGCGAGGCGATCCTCAGGATCGGCCTTCCGGCGGTGCTGAAGACGCGCCGCTTCGGCTATGACGGCAAGGGCCAGGCGATCATCCGCGACGGCGACGACATCGCGAAGGTCTGGACCAGCCTCGGTACCAAGTCCGCGATCCTGGAAGCCTTCGTGCCGTTCGAGCGCGAGATTTCGGTGATCGCCGCGCGCGCGGCCGACGGCCAGGTCGAATGTTTCGACGTCACCGAGAACGAGCACCGCGACCACATCCTCAAGATCTCGCGTGCGCCTGCGCCGATCCCCGACGACCTCGCAGAAGAGGCGCTGCGCATCGCAGGCCAGATCGCCACCGCGCTCGACTATGTCGGCGTGCTCGCGGTCGAGATGTTCGTGCTCGCCAACGGCACGGGCCCGAAGGTGCTGGTCAACGAGATCGCCCCGCGCGTGCACAATTCAGGGCACTGGACGCTCGACGGCGCCTCCGTCTCGCAATTCGAGCAGCACATCCGCGCCATCGCAGGCTGGCCGCTCGGCAAGCCGGTGCGTCACGGCGAGGTCACCATGACCAATCTGATCGGCGACGAGATCACCCGGTACGAGGAATGGCTCACCGTTCCCGGGGCTACCGTCCACATCTACGGCAAGGGCACACCCAAGCCCGGCCGCAAGATGGGCCACGTCACCGAAGTCATCCGCCCTAACGGCAAGTAATCCAGCGAAGTGACGGGATCGCGCCGCGCGCGATCCCGCAGGAATCAGGCCGTCTTCACGCCCGCAACGACGCCGCTCGGTTCCTCGCTGAGCCAGCGATAGATCACGCCGCCGAGCGCGCCGCCGATCAATGGTGCGACCCAGAACAGCCAGAGCTGCGCCAGCGCCCAGCCGCCGACGAACAGCGCGGGCCCCGTGCTGCGCGCGGGGTTCACCGAGGTGTTGGTGACGGGGATGCTGACGAGGTGGATCATCACCAGCGCGAGCCCGATCGCAAGCGGCGCGAAGCCTGCGGGCGCACGGCCATGGGTCGCCCCCATGATGATGAAGAGGAACATCATGGTCATCACCACCTCGGTGAGGAAGCACACCACCATGCCGTACTGGCCCGGCGAGTGCGTGCCATAGCCGTTCGACGCAAAGCCCTTTGTCACGTCGAAGCCGGGTGCCCCGTTCGCAATCACATAGAGCAGCGCGGCGGCGACGATCGCGCCCACCACCTGCGCAATCACATAGGGCAGGATCTGGCCGGTCGGGAAACGTCCGCCGGCGGCGAGCCCGACCGTGACGGCCGGATTGAGATGGCAGCCCGAGATATGGCCGATCGCGTAGGCCATGGTGACGACGCTGAGCCCGAACGCCAGGGAGACGCCGACCAGGCCTATGCCGACCTGGGGAAAGCCGGCCGCGATGACGGCACTGCCACAGCCTGCAAATGTCAGCCAGAAGGTGCCGATGGCCTCGGCAGCGTATTTTTTGGTGTAGTCCATGTGGCGTCTCCCCTAATTCCAAAGGTTTCCGGATCGATCTCCGGGAACGGCCCCGTTCTTGGCGCCAAATCTCCCAAATCGGGGCTGCACGGGGGTATTTTCGCCCCATTTAATGGCTGAACTTGGCCCGAAATGCCGCCTGGCAGGTGGACATCCCAGGTTTTGTCTGATACATCCGCGCGCTCAAGGTTAAGGGCCTGCGCGTTTCGCCTTCCCCTTTGCTTTACCAGAATTCAAATCCGATCCACTGAAGAGGATGCCGCGTGCAGGTTCTCGTTCGCGATAACAATGTCGATCAAGCCCTCAAGGCGCTGAAGAAGAAGATGCAGCGTGAGGGTATTTTCCGCGAGATGAAGCTCCGCGGTCACTACGAAAAGCCCTCCGAGAAGAAGGCCCGCGAAAAGGCCGAAGCCGTGCGCCGCGCGCGCAAGCTGGCCCGCAAGAAGCTGCAGCGTGAAGGCCTGCTGCCGATGAAGCCGAAGCCCGTGTTCGGCGCCGGCCCCGGTGGTGACCGTGGCGCTGGCGGCCGTGGCGGCCCGGGTGCAGGTCCGCGCGGACCGCGCTAACGTTTGCCGGATTTGCAAGACTGAGTTTTCGATGACGCGGGCCCCAGGCCCGCGTTATTATTTTGTAGCGGTGCCTGCCAAAGGGACGGGGCACTACAGATGCGGCACCAGCGCGAGCGAACCCGTAGATGGCGACCCCTCTCCCTGAGCGTAGTCCGGCATGGCACCAACTTTGGCGCCAACGTTGGCGCAGCTCGGTCACGCTTGCCCTGACCGCGCTCGCGCTCACCGGCTGCTCGTTCGATCTGGGCTCGCTGATGCCGGAGAAGGAGAAGCCGCAGGACGCGCCCAAGGCTGCCGCTCCAGCCGAGACCGCCGTCAGCCCCGCCAGCGTCACCGAGGCCCAGACGCACACCACGCGCGGCCAGACGCTGGCAAAGTCCGGACAGACCGCGGAAGCGCTGGACGAGTTCAATCGCGCGGTCGCGCTCGATCCCTACAACGCGCAGGCGCTGTACGGCCGCGCGCTGATCTACCAGGCGAGCAATCAGCAAGAATTCGCGATTGCGGATTTCAGCGCCGCAAGCGGCCTCAATCCGCAGAAGGCCGAGCCGCTGCTCGGCCGCGCCACCAGCTATCTCGCGATCGGCAAGGTCAAGGAAGCCGCATCAGACCTGGACGAGGCGTCCGAGGCCGATCCGCACAATGCACAGGTCTGGACGACGCGCGGGCTCGCCTATGAGCGCCTGGGCGACAAGGCCAAGGCGGCGGCGTCCTACACCAAGGCCGTCGCCTTGCGCCCACGCGACGACGCCGCACGCAGCGGGCTTGCCCGCGTCGGCGGCTGAACACGCGGACGCGTGCCCGGCTAGTTCGGGGTGACGTTCTTCGGCAAGACCGCGTTGAACATCGACTTGACGCCCGACAGCATCTCGTCGGCCACATTGGTCTTGGGCTTTGACATGGGGTTGGGCATCGAGCCCGCCGCGTCGGCGCGCAGGTCGAGCGGCGGCGCGAGCACCGGAACCGGAATATCGGCCGGCGGCGTTAGTCGGTTGGCGTCATCGCTGCCGACCGATGCCGTATAGGGCGGGTTCGCAGGTGACGATGCGTAAGGCTCGGATGCCGGCGTCGACACCGTAATCGGCGGCGGTAGCGGGCGCACGGCCTGAGGGGCTGCCTCGATGGGCTTCTCGGGCGACTTGGCTTCAGGAGATTTGGCCTCGGGAGATTTGGCCTCGGGCGACTTGCGCAAGCGCTCGATCGCGGCGCGCGCAAGGTCGTTGGCATCCTGGTTGGCCGGCGTGGCGGCGGTTGCCGCATTGGCCTCGACCGCGGGAGCGGCGGCTGCGGGCGCGGAGACGACCGGCGCCGGGCTGGACGCCGGACTGGACTTGGTGACGGTCTTGGCGGCCGGCTGCCGGCCACGGGGCGCAGCCGGAGTTTCGTCCGCGGCTTTGGCCTCGGCCGGCTGGTCTGCCGCCTTTTCCGCGGGCTTGTCGACAGCGGGCTTGTCGGCGGCGGCCTTCTCGGCGGCAGGCTTGTCGGCAGGAGCCTTGTCGGCCACCGGCTTGTCCGTCACCGACTTCTCGGAGATGCCCTTGGCCTTGATTCCGGGACCAGGCAGGTTGGCGACGTCGGTCGGCTTGCCGTCCTTCTTGGTCTGGGCGGGCGCCACCGCAGCGGCAGGAGTGTCGGGCGCCGGCCTCGCGTTGATGTAGTGATTAACGATGTAGGCCCCGATGATCGTTGCGAGCACCGAGGGGAAGATATCCATCGAAATCTTGGTCAGATATTTCAGCATTCCGGCCACCACTCCCCGCGCGATCTGATGCGGGAACTTTGAGGCATAGTGAGGGATCAACTGCGACGGATCGATGGCAATTGTTTCCGGGTTACGGCTTCAGCTCAATCTCAAGGAATACGATCTCGGTTGAGGTTTCGTTAAGTACGTCGTGTTCCACCCCCGCCTTGCGGAAATAGGACTTGCCGGCCGCAAGCTGGGCCCTGGACCGCTCGCCATTGGGCGCCACGATGGTCATCTCCCCCGCGGTCACGGGAACGATCACATAGTCCATGCCGTGGGTGTGATGCCCGGTGGCACTGCCTGGCGCCAGCCGCCACTCCGTGACCCGGACCTCTGACGTGTCGACCTGAACTTCGGACCTGGCGGCTAACATTAGAACTCTCCTACGGCACGAACACCATGAACACGTAGACGGCAAATACCACCAGATGGACCAGCCCGAACAGAACGTTGGTCCTGCCCGTGCCGAAGGTCAGCATGCTCAGGAAGAAGGTCAGCAGCAGAAGCACGGTATTTTGGGGGTTGAGGCCCAGCACCAGCGGCTGGTCGAGCGCGTAGGTGGCGATCCCGACCGCCGGGATCGTCAACCCGATCGTGGCGAGCGAGGAGCCCAGGGCCAGATTGATGCTCTTCTGGAGGTCGTTCTTGCGCGCGGCCGATATCGCCGAGACGCCTTCCGGCATCAGGATCAGCAGCGCAACCACGAGGCCGGCGAAGGCTGGCGGCGCGCCGATCATGGCCGCGACGGCGTCGACCACCAGCGAAAACTTCTTGGCGAGCAACACCACGGCGAGCAGCGAGATCAGCAGCAGCACGATGCTGAGCGCCAGGATCTTGCCCGACAGATGGGCTGCACCGCCCTTGCCGTCCCCGGCATCGTTCACGAAGTAGTCCCGGTGCAGGACCATCTGGGTGTAGAGGAATACGCCGTAGAGCACGATCGTGACCAGGTCGACGAAGCCGAGCTGGAGCGCGGAATAGATCGGCCCCGGCGTGGTCAGCGTGTAGTTCGGCATGATCAGCGTCATGGTCGCCAGCACGAACAGGACGCTGAGATAGACGTTGGCGCCGGAGACCTGAAATCCCTGCTCGCGATAGCGCAGGCCTCCGATCAGAACGCAGAGGCCGACAAGGCCGTTGCACACGATCATCACCACCGCGAACACGGTGTCGCGCGCGAGCTCCGGAGCCGGCTTGTCGCCAAGCATGATTGTGGTGATCAGCGCGACCTCGATGATGGTCACCGCGAGCGTCAACAGCAGCGTCCCGTAGGGCTCGCCGATCCGTTCCGCGATCACCTCGGAGTGATGCACCGCCGCGAACACCGTGCCGAACAGGATCACCAGCAGGACGACCGCGAATACGAATCCGCCGACCGACACGGTGAAGCCGTAGCCCGTCGCGGTGACGATCAAGAACAAAAGCACGGCGAGTGCGGGAAAGATCCAGGACGACCGCGGCATCGGTCCGTGAGAGCTCATCTCGGCAAATCCTTCGAACGTGTCCGGCCGATTATGCGCGAGAAGATCGCGCCCGTCAGCCCTCAGTTGCCGTTGATGAAACGTCGCGCCGTCTCGATGGCGCCAAAGCCATCGAGATTCTCATGTCCGCCGCCCGGGAAGCGAACGAACTGTTTCGGCTCGTGAGCCAGCGCAAACAGCCTTTCGCCGAACACGATGGGAATCGCGGGATCGTCGGTGCCGTGCATGATCAGCAGCGGCACCGTGACGCGCGAGATCCGCTGATCCGAGCGAAATGGATCGCGCATCAGCAAACGCACCGGCACGATCGGGAACATCGAGGCGGCGACATCCACCGTCGAGGTGTAGGGCGCTTCCAGGATCAGCTTGCGAACCGGCTGCTCGGAGGCGAGCGCGACCGCGACTCCGGTCCCGAGCGAAAAGCCCCAGACGACGATGCGCTCCGCGGCATAGCGCGCCGTCGTGAAGGCGTAGGCGGCCGCGGCATCCCGCATCAGCCCCTCTTCGCTCGGCGACCCGCTCGAGCCGGCGTAGCCGCGAAAGGACAGCGCCACGAGACCGGTGCCGTCGGCAGTCATGCCCTTGAAGCGACTGACGCGGCCGGCGAGGAAATCGCCATTGCCATGGAAAAAGAGAATGACGGGACGGCCGGGCTTTGCCGGCACATGCCAGACGATGACCTTCTCGCCGTCGGACGTGGTCAGGACATGCTCTTCCGCCTCGGCGAGACCGGCAACGTCAGGGGCCGTGCGTCCGACCGGCGGAATCGGAAACAACATCTCGCGCTGCTTGAAATAGAGCAGCGCGAGGCCGGCGAGATAGCCGGCCGCAAGGATGATCGCGATCCACTTCAGGACTGTCATCGCTGCGCGGCCACTCCAGAATTCAGGGCTTGCGGCGGCTCTTGAGCAATTTCTGGACGTCGGCGCGGATGCTCTCGGGAATGGCGCGACAGCCGCATGCCGTCGCGTGCGCGACGTGCCACGCGATGCGCTGGGCCCGCGTGGCCGCCTTGGACACAGATTTGGGCGGCATGCGATTGGACCGGTGCCATTCCTTGTTGATGGCCACGGTCCGCTTCCCTTTCGCGTTACATCGCCTTGACGATGTTCTCGGTCACCTTCTTGGCGTCACCGAGCAGCATCATGGTGTTGTCGCGGTAGAACAAGGGATTGTCGATGCCGGCGTAACCCGAGGCCAGCGAGCGCTTGATGAACATCACGGTGCCGGCCTTCCAGACCTGGAGCACGGGCATGCCGTAGATCGGCGAGGTCTTGTCCTCTTCGGCGGCCGGGTTGGTGACGTCGTTGGCGCCGATCACGAAGGCGATGTCGGCCTGCGCGAATTCGGAGTTGATGTCCTCGAGCTCGAACACCTCGTCATAGGGCACGTTGGCTTCCGCCAGCAGCACGTTCATGTGGCCGGGCATGCGGCCCGCGACCGGGTGGATGGCGTACTTCACCTCGACGCCTTCCTTCTTCAGCATGTCAGCCATTTCGCGCAGCGCATGCTGGGCCTGCGCCACCGCCATGCCGTAGCCGGGCACGATGATGACCTTGGAGGCGTTCTTCATGATGAAGGCCGCATCGTCAGCCGAGCCAAGTTTTGCCGGCTTCTGCTCGCCGGTTCCACCGCCGGCTGCCGCGGTCTCGCCGCCAAAACCGCCGAGGATGACCGAGATGAAGGACCGGTTCATCGCGTGGCACATGATGTAGGACAGGATCGCGCCCGACGAACCCACCAGCGCGCCGGTGATGATCAGCGCGGAGTTGCCGAGCGTGAAGCCGATGCCGGCGGCCGCCCAGCCCGAATAGGAGTTGAGCATCGAGATCACGACCGGCATGTCGGCGCCGCCGATCGGGATGATCATGAGCACGCCGAGCACCAGCGCCAGGATGACGATCATCCAGAAGTCGAATGCGCTGCCGGAGACCACCAGCCCGACGATGAAGAACACCAGCGCGGCAGCGATCGCGATGTTGATGATGTGGCGGAACGGCAGGATGATCGGCGCACCGCTCATCCGCGCGGACAGTTTCAGGAACGCGATCACGGAGCCGGTGAAGGTCAGCGCGCCGATGGCGACGCCGAGCGACATTTCAACGAGGCTCTGCGCATGGATGTGGCCGGGCGTGCCGATGTCGAAGGCTTCGGGCGCGTAGAACGCGCCGGCGGCGACCAGCACCGCGGCCATGCCGACCAGCGAGTGGAAGGCGGCGACCAGTTCCGGCATCGATGTCATCGGAACGCGGCGCGCGATGACAGCACCGACCGCGGCGCCGATGGCGATGCCGACGATGACGAGCACCCAGGCGAGAGCGTCAGCCGGCGGATGGTTGGCAAGCGTGGTCGCGACCGCGATCGCCATGCCGATCATGCCGAACAAATTGCCCTGGCGCGAAGAGGCCGGGCTCGACAATCCCCGCAGCGACAGGATGAACAGCACCCCCGCCACGAGATACAACAATGCAGAGAGATTGGCGTTCATCTCAGGTCCCCATCTGTCCCGTCAGCCCGAGGTGGCCGCTTACTTCGACTTCTTCTTGTACATCGCCAGCATGCGCTGGGTGACAAGGAAGCCGCCAAAAATGTTCACGCAGGCGAAGATCAGAGCGACGAAGCCGAAGGCGCGTGCCCAGCCCGAACCGCTCGATACGTTCGCGACGCCGCCTGCGAGCAGCGCACCGACCACGATCACCGAGGAGATCGCGTTGGTGACCGACATCAGCGGCGTGTGCAGCGCAGGGGTCACCGACCACACCACGAAATAGCCGACGAAAACGGCAAGCACGAAAATCGACAGCCGAAACACGAAGGGATCGACGACCTGTGCAGCATGCTCCATGACGGATCTCCTTAAGCCTTCGGCTGGAAGTTCGGGTGGACGACGGCGCCGTCCTTGGTGAGCGCGGTCGCCTTCACGAGCTCGTCGTCCCAGTTGACGGCAAGCTTCTTCTCTTTCTTGTCGACCATCGTCTCGATGAAGGAGAACAGGTTGCGCGCGTAGAGGCTGGAGGCCGACGCGGCAACGCGGCCGGCGACGTTGGTGTAGCCGACGATCTTGATGCCATCGGTCTCGACGACTACACCGGCTTTTGCGCCCTCGACATTGCCGCCGCGCTCGACGGCGAGATCGACCAGCACCGAGCCGGGCTTCATCGACTTGACCATATCGGCGCTGACGAGCTTCGGCGCCGGCCGGCCCGGGATCAGCGCCGTCGTGATCACGATGTCCTGCTTCTTGATGTGCTCGGCGGTGAGCGCGGCCTGCTTGGCCTGGTATTCCTTGGACATCTCCTTGGCGTAACCGCCGGCGGTCTGCGCGTTCTTGAACTCCTCGTCCTCGACGGCGAGGAATTTTGCGCCGAGCGATTCCACCTGCTCCTTGGTGGCGGGGCGCACATCGGTCGCGGTCACAATGGCCCCCAGGCGGCGCGCGGTCGCAATGGCCTGAAGACCGGCGACGCCGACGCCCATCACGAACACCTTTGCGGCGGGAACGGTGCCCGCGGCGGTCATCATCATGGGGAAGGCGCGGCCGAAGGCTTCGGCGCCCTCGATCACCGCGCGGTAGCCCGCGAGGTTGGCCTGCGAGGACAGCACGTCCATCACCTGCGCGCGCGTGATGCGCGGCATCAGTTCCATCGCGAAGGCGGAGACGCCGGCATCGGCCATTGTCTTCAGAGCGGCCTCATTGCCGTAGGGATCCATGATGGCGATGACGAGCGCGCCGCGCTTGTACTGCGCGAGCTCGGAGGCCTCGGGGCGCTTCACCTTGATGATGATGTCGGCGTCCTTCAGCGCATCCGCGCTGACGGTGGCGCCCACGGCCGTGAACTCGGAATCCGGCAGACCCGACTTGATGCCGGCACCCGGCTCAACGGCGATCTCGGCGCCCAGCGCCTTGAACTTCTTCACCGTATCCGGCGAAGCGGCGACCCTCGGTTCCGACGGGTCGATTTCCTTGGCAACGGCGATCTTCATGGGCCCTCCGGCGGCGCGGGACAGCGCACGCACAAAAAAGTAGCGTTACTCCCGCAACGTTGGATACCGGTTTTAGAACCGGCTTGGATGCAAATTTTGTGGGCAGCCGCCGCCGCAGGCGTGGGCAGCCGCCGTGACGGATCAGGTGAGGAAGATCGCCATCAGGATCACGATCAGCGCGACCGAAACAGAGCCCCACTTCACCAGCTTGATGAAGCCCTCATAGGTCTGCTCGTGCGCAACGTAGTCGTTGCCGTCGGCGGTGGTGTACGCCACTTCGCTATGGTCAGCCATGTCTCGTCCCCAGTCGAAAGTCTAATCCTCGCGTGCCTTACCGCAAACAATTCGGCAGGGCAACGGCGCAACTGCCCAGTTTTCCCGCAAATAGGGTCATTTGGAATCCCAATTATCGCGGATCCAGCGGGTACCGTTCGTTCAACAGATGTTCTACGCCCACCCTACCCCTGATCGAGCCCATCCCCGGTGGCCGCGGCGACCCTGGGCCGTTCGATAACCGGCATCCCGAGGGCCTTGCGCACCTCGTCGATTGCGTCCTCGCCCGGCCGGGTAAACCGCGCCGTCCGTGGAGCGATGCCGGGGCCGACCGCCACAGGGTGGTCGCCGCCCAGGAAGCCGTGGGTGATGTGGAAGCCGAGCGCGCGGTAGACCTCGAACTGCTCCTCCGAGAAAAACTGATCGCCGGTGGTCTCGTGCGGGAAGCGATCGTTGCGCCGCGCGTAGTCGCGAATGTAGTCGTTCTCGTCGCCGGTCAGCGATGACTTGATGTAGACGAGATAGCCATTGTCGCCGCTGCCATAGTCGATGGTGCCGATGGCGACATGCATATGATCGCGCGGCCCATCGTCGTCCTCGTCCTGCGTAGGCGCTTGTTCGGCGTTGCGCGCCATCAATGTGCGCGTGCGATCGGCGACGGGCGTCCAGGGCAGATCGATCCGGACGCCGAGATCGATGCGGGCATAGCGCTGAAGCGTCATCAGCGAGCCGAAATTCATCGACGCATCGGCCTCCGCATCGACCGCAATGATCACCTTGCAGCGGCGGCGCAACAGCTCGTAGATGCCGAGATTTTCGATGTGGCCGCCATCGGTGAGGTAGACGCCGTCGCTGTTCTCGTAGAGACGGCCGGAGATTTCAGACCACAGGAATAGCGGCGTGGAACGGCGCTGCGGACGGGCGTCGGCATCGACATAGCGAGGGTTCCGCAGCCAGTAGCCCAGGCGCACATTGAGCAGCGCCAGTGTCGGCGTCAGCGCCCTGATCGAGTTCGAGCCCATGTTCGACGACGCCGCCGCCCCCGAGATAGCCATGGCGGTCGCGAGATCGAGGCTCCGCTCCAGGTTCTCGACCGCCGGAGTCTTGGCGTAGCGCGTCGCTTCGCTGCCGACATAGAGCGGCGAGAACACGAAGAAGTCCGCGTTACGGCCGCGCCGGTTGGCGAAGTCCGACCCCTGGATGTTCAGCGCCGTGTTGATGAGATGATAGGGCGCGCGCAGCCGCGGCCGGACGGGCTGATCGTCAGTCGCAACGTCGCCACTGCCAACCGCGTAGAGCTCGCTCAACTTCATCCGGTCGAGCGGCTTGAAATCGCGGCCCTGGTCGAGGCTCGCCTCGGCGCGGGCGATGTTGCCGTCAGCCGAACGGCTGGGATCGAACAGAAACGCCTTGCTGAGGCGATCGCGGTACAGACGGTGCAGCGAATTGGCGTTGGGCGTCAGCAACAGGGAGACGACGAACAGCAACAGACCGACGACAGCATAGAGCAGAGCCATCGGCAGACTGAAGGTATAGCCAAGTCTCAAAGCCGGCCCATGAAACAACGCCGGGACGCATGCTTCGATGACGTTGCCTGCCCGATGGGCCAGGAAATCGAGCCAGGCCGGGGCATGGGATTTTGACGTCACCCACTCGGTCTTCGCGGCAGCCGCCGTACTCTTCGGCGTGATCTCAGCCGAAAAGGTGCCGGCCCCGGTATCGAACGCGATCTTGCCCGCCATGCTTCCCTGCGCGGGCGCATCCGCCTTCACGGCGGCCATGCACTCCTGCTGCGCAGCGGGGCTCAGGGGCGGCTGGCAGTCGCGTGCGAGATCGTTGGCAATGCCCCAATAGGACAAATAGAGATAGGCGACCCAGATGATCAACGGCAGCGCCAGGCCGGCGATCCACAGCGCAACCCTGGCGACGATCGCAAGCACCAGCGACCCCCATTGCGAGGACACGCTGTTGCCCTTCATGAGTTCGATGAACTGCTGCCTGAAGGCGGTGACGAAGGCGCCGATCGGCGCAGCAATCGCCGCAAGCGATTTGATCCAGTTGACCGCGACGGCGCCCGCCGGTCCGCCCAACGCGGTGCTCTCGGCCACGTCGAACATCTGGACCAGCATGAAGGGCTGAAACTCGAAGAACGCGACCACCGCCAGCAGCACCAGGAAGGTTGCCCCCGCAGTCGGCCCGTGCGAGCGGAACTCCTGACGGTTCTCCGGGCTCGCAAACGAGCGCACGACCGCCCAGGCAAAGAACAGCAGCACGCCGATGATCGCCGTTGCGAGCGTCAGCGCGAAGTTCTCGACGCTGAGGAAGCGCGCGAAGTCGCAGGCGACGCCGAGCACCAGCGCGATGCCGGCAAGATAGGTGAACACGATACTCGGACCGGTTCCCTTGTCCGAGCGGGATGTCCAGTACAGGAGCCCGCTGATGGCGAGCAGGAGCAGGGAAATGGCGCCGCCGACGGCGGTGAAGCCGTAGGTATCAACGACGCTGAAATCGTGGAGCTCGCAGACCTTGCGGTCCCTGAGACCGACACCGAAAATATTCGCGACCGTCAGGCAACTCCGCAACGGAGTCGACCAGATGGTCACGGCAGCGAGCAGCAGCACGACCGGCAGCGTCAGCCCGATATTGGCGATCAGGCCCCGCACCACGATCGCAATCCCGGTCAGGACGTCGCGGACGCCGGCGGGGATCAGGTAGTTGGAATAATTTCTGATGTGTCCGACCGACGGCGTATCGCTGATCTCGCTGGCGGCCACGGTCCCTCCGGCCGGCCGCTCGCCGAAGACGAAACGTCGTGCCACCGTCATGGTCGCGCTGAGCGAGGTGCCGATGTAGCCCCCGCCGGATACGGTGGAGAGATAATCGATCCGTCCGATCAGGTTGTGGTGGTTCAGCGCCTGGAGCACCCCGAGACAAATCGCCGAGGAGCGGATGCCGCCGCCAGACAAAGCGAGCCCGGCGACATCGAGCATCTGGCAGGCGCCTACGCTCTCGGGGTCGAGTTGCCGGGCCGCCTCGCGGCGGGTGTTGATCGCCGCGATCTCCTCGCGAACGATCTGCTGGTGCTTCTCGCACCAGGGCGTTTCCTCTTCGAAGGCTGCGGCGTTCCGTGTCGCTCCAGGTCGCGCGGCCTGTCCCTGATCGGGCATGCGAGCCTCCCCAACGGGCAAAGACGATCGGCAATCAATAGTTGAAAAACGGCCTCAAGTATCTATGAGGTTAGTCTTGTGCCTGGCGCGAACGTTCAATGCCGGCGATCAGGATCTCGAGGCCGGTCTCAAAAGTCGCCTGGAAATGCGCCGGCTGAAAATACGGTGCAGCCGCCGCCAGATGCTTGAATTGGGCGGCGATCGTCTCGTTTGACACCGGTTCCGCCGAGGACGGACCCTTGGCGTAGCCGGCCGTCTCGTCCAGCGCGGCGCCGGTGAGGTAGTAGCCGATCTCGCGAAAATATGTCGCAGCCTCGCGATCGGAGAAGCCGGCCTCGCGCAAGATGCCGATGATCCCGTCGATATAGGCGACGCCCGCTTGCGTGTTGAGCCGGTGCACGGCGAAGAACGGAAAGAACGCGGGATGTTTTAGCGCCATGGCACGGAAGCCGCGGGCCGCGCGGCGCAGGCGCTCGCGCCAATCCCATTGCGGTTCCATCACGACCCGCGCCTGCCCCAGCATCAGATCGATCAGCGCGTCCATCAGATGCGCCTTGCTCGGGAAGTGATGGTAGATGCTCATCGCCTCGCAGCCGAGTTCGTCGCCGAGCCGGCGCGTCGAGAGCGCGGAAAACCCGTCGCGATCGACCAGCGTCATGGCGGCAGCAGTGATCCGCTCGCGCGACAGGGATAGCCCCCTTCCCCGCTCGCCCGCGGCGCTGCGCTTGCGCGATGCGCCGGGGCTGGTTTTCCGGGGTCTGGCTTTTCTGGTCATCGTCCCATGCTCGAATCCGCTTGCAACCTTACACTGGAAGGCTGTATTGTGAAGTCAGACTTACACTGTAAGGTTGGAGACGATGCGATGTCGGCTATTGACCTGTTCGGCCTGCTGGTGCCCGTGACCTATCTGGTGATGCTCGCGATCGAGAGCCTGGTCCCGGCGCGGCAATTTCCAGCCATCCCCTATTGGCGGCTGAAGGGTTTTTGCTTCCTGACGGTGCAGGGTCTGATTGCAACGCTGACCCCGCTGGTCATTCCCGAACCCTGGCTGGAGCGGCACCGGCTGATGGACCTGACCGGCCTCGGCGTGGTCTGGGGCGCGGCGCTAGGTTACGTCGTGCTCTCGCTCATCAACTATGTCTGGCACCGCAGCGCGCACACGTTTCCGGTGATGTGGCGGCTGTTCCACCAGATCCATCACAGCCCGCAGCGCATGGACATGTCGGGCGCCGCGCTCTTTCACCCGTTCGAGACGATCGCGTTCTTCGCGATCGCAACCGTCCTGACGACCCTGGTGCTCGGGCTCGATCCGGTGGCTGCGGCTGCGACCGGTTACATCGCCGCCTTCTACGGCTACTTCCAGCACATGAATATCCGCACGCCGCAATGGCTCGGCACCATCATCCAGCGGCCGGAGGCGCATTGCGTCCATCATCAGCGCGACGTGCACGCCTATAATTACGGCGACCTGCCGATCTGGGACATGCTGCTCGGCACCTTCCGTAATCCGGCGACGTTCGAAGGCGCCGTCGGTTTCGACAAGCCGGCCACCGATCGCTTCGGCGCGATGCTCGCCTTTGCCGACGTCAACGAACCCGCCGCCGGACCGAACAGCCTTGGTCGCGGCGCGAATTCAGCGAGCCAGCGCGCGTCCGCATAAGTCGCGAGTTGGGCCCAGAACCGGCAACGACAGAGCCAAGCGGGACACGCAACATTACTCGGGCAAACCCGCGGCGCGGAGGGAGGCGGTAATCCGTTCGCGGACCTCGATCGAACGGAACGGAACGGCCTCTCTGCCATGAGAGGCGTGGTAGTCAGGCTGAAGCTTCAATAACCGCGCGGCCGCCTCGCGGGCTTCGGCGACATGTCCGGCGCCAACGGAGTTCGCAATATAGGCTTCGAGCATGTTGGCATCGGCATTGAATTGCAGCACCTTCGCTGCCGAGACGCATCCCTCCTCGAACCGCCCTTGATGAAAATGCGCGAATGAGATCCCCAACCAGGTGGACGCCCGCAGGGGGTCGAAGGGGCTGAGCCTGATCATTCGCTCGAAGCTCTCGATGGCGCGTTCCGTCTCGCCGCACATCAGCGCCACCCAGCCGCGGGAATACCAGGCGATGGCGAGATTGGCGTTGAGGGCGACAGCCTGCTCGACCATGAACAATCCACGATCGTACTCGTGCCCGAAATAGGTCAGCACGTGGCCGCATCTGGCCAGCGTGAACGCATCGGAGTTTTCCGCTCTTGCTCCGAGGCGCGCAAGCTGAATGGCTTCAGCGCGCATGTCGGCGCTCAGGGGCAGGCCGCCAGTCACCTGTTGAACGAGAAAAGTCCACGCCGCCATGGCATAGGCCGCGGCGTAGTCCGGATCCCGCTCAATTGCCTTCTTGAAGAACTCACGCGCCTCCAATTGCGTCCGCCGCTTCGGCGCCAGCGCCATACCGCGCAAGTAGAGGTCGTAGCTGTCCAGCTTGTCGGTCGGCTTCTGGCGCGACCGCTCAATCTCGGCCTGCTCGAGTTTCGGCGCGATCAGACCGACGACGCTCATCGTGACCTGGTCCTGCAGGCCGAACACGTCCTCAAGCGCGCCATCAAAATTGTCAGCCCACAGATGTCGATCCGTTGCAGCCTCTACAAGCTGCCCAGTGATGCGGACCCGATGTCCGGCTTTTCGGACGCTTCCTTCCAGGACATAGCGAACGCCGAGTTCTCTGCCCACCTGTCTTACATCGACGGTGCGCCCCTTGTAGACGAAGCTTGAGTTGCGAGCGATGACAAACAGTGATTTGAAGCGCGAGAGCGCCGTGATGATGTCTTCCACCATCCCGTCCGCAAAATAATCCTGCTCGGGATCGCCGCTCATGTTCTCGAACGGCAGCACGACGATGGACGGTTTGTCGGGCACCGCAAGGGCGCTCTCGGGTGCAGCTTCGCCCGAATTCATGCCCGCGGCTTCTCGCGCCTCCCGCACCTGTCCGACGAAGCGGAATCCCTTGCGTGGCAACGTCTTGATCAGGCGCTGTTCCTCCCCGGAATCGCCGATTGCGCTTCGGACGGCATTCAGCCGGGTCGTCAGCGCCGCATCCGAAACGCTGCGCCCATTCCAGATCGTATTGATGAGGTCATCTTTGCTGACGACGCGCTCCCTGTTGCGGATCAGGTAATCAAGCAGATCGAACACCTGCGGCGCGATGGAGACGACGTTCGTCCCGCGGCGGAGCTCGCGCCGGTCGGTGTCGAACGCGTACTCGTCGAAGAGATAGCGCAAGGTGCGAATCCCCCGGGATCAGGATGAGGCCTCGGCGATGCCCTTGGTCTCGCTGAAGATCGCAAGAATAAGCCGCTGATGAGGAAAATGTAAGCTGCCGGTCAAGCATGCGCGTCGATCGCGCGGCACCTTCGCGCAGGTGGAAGGCACCGCCCAAGGGAGACACCGCAATGAGCACGACGCACGACGCAACATGGCTGGCCCGGACATCCATAACGACACGATATCTCTCCAACCTCATCTGGAGATGCTGGGATGCCCTGCAGGAGCACCTCGCGCGCCAGGACTTGCGAGCCACCTTGTCGGGCCTCAGTGACCGGGAGCTGATGGATATCGGCGCCCGGCGCGGCGAGATCGACTACCTCGCCTCGCACCGAGCCACCGACCCCCGCGACATCCGGGACCGGATGATGATCTGATAGCGCGCGCCCCGGCGCGAAGCGGCGTTCGCGCCGCTTCAGCCCATCGCTTCGAGTTCGTCGATCATCCCGGCGATGACGGACAGACCGCCATCCCAGAATTTGGGATCCTTGGCATCAAGCCCGAACGGACGCAGCAGCTCGGAATAATGCTTTGTGCCGCCGGCAGCGAGCATGTCGAGATAGCGCTCGGCAAAGCCCTCGGCGGCATGCTCGTAGACCGCATAGAGCGAGTTCACGAGACAATCGCCGAAGGCATAGGCGTAGACATAGAACGGCGAGTGGATGAAGTGCGGGATGTACATCCAGTAGCTCTCGTAACCCGCCTTGATCTCGATTGCCGGCCCCAGGCTCTCGCCCTGCACCGACAGCCAGATCTCGCCGATGCGCTCGGCGGTGAGCTCGCCGTTCTTGCGCTCGGTGTGGACGGCGCGCTCGAAGGAATAGAACGCGATCTGCCGCACCACGGTGTTGATCATGTCCTCGACCTTGCCGGCCAGCAGCGCCTGGCGCTGTTTTGCATTTTTGGTCTGGGCCAAGAGCCGCTTAAAGGTCAGCATTTCGCCGAAGACGCTCGCGGTCTCCGCCAGCGTCAGCGGCGTCGGCGCCATCAGCGCGCCGTTCCGCGCCGCCAGCACCTGGTGCACGCCATGGCCGAGCTCGTGCGCAAGCGTCATCACGTCGCGCGGCTTGCCCTGATAGTTCATCAGCACATAGGGGTGCGCGGACGGCGTGGTCGGATGCGAGAACGCGCCTGGCGCCTTGCCGGGCCGCACCGGCGCGTCGATCCAGCGATCGGTGAAGAAACGCTCGGCGATGTCGGCCATCTTCGGTGAGAAGCCGCGATAGGCCGTCAGCACCATGTTTCGGGCCTCCGGCCAGGCAATGGTGTCGGTCGCCGCAAACGGCAGCGGCGCGTTGCGGTCCCAATAAGCGAGCCGCTTCTTGCCGAACCATTTTGCCTTCAGGCCGTAATAGCGGTGCGAGAGTTTTGGATAGGCCGCGCGCACCGAGGCGACCAGCGCATCCACCACCTCGCGCTCGACGCGGTTGTTCAGATGGCGGGAATCCGCGACATCCTTGAAGCCGCGCCAGCGGTCTGAAATGTCCTTGTCCTTGGCGAGCGTGTTGGTGATCAGCGCGAAGGTGCGCTCGTTGGCCTTGAAGGTCTTTGCCAGCGCTTCGGCCGCGCTCTTGCGCTTGGCGCCGTCGCGATCCTGCAAAAAGTTGAGCGTCGGCTCGATCGCGAGCTCCTTCGCGCCGACCTTGAAACGCAGGCTCGATATGGTCTGGTCGAACAGCCGGTTGAAGGCGGAATAGCCGGTCTGTGCCTTCTCCAGAAAAAGCTGCTCGAGCTTGTCCTCGAGCTGATACGGCTTCTCCTTGCGCAGATCCTCGATCCAGGGACGATAATGCGCGAGCTCCGCCGCCTGCATCGCCCGCGCCAGAAGATCGTCATCGATGCGGTTGAGCTCGAGCGCGAAGAACAACAGATGGGTGGACGCTTCCGTCAGCCGTTCCGATACGTCGCCGTAAAACTTCGAGATCGCGGGACTGACGCTGTCGCCGGCATGGACGAGGCCGGCATAGGAACCGAGCCGGCCGGCGAGATCGTCGATCGCCTCATAGCGTCGCACGGCCTCGGCGAGCCATTTTCCGCCATCTTCGCCTGCACTACCTGTCGCGAGCTTGCCCTTGTAGTCCGTCTCAAACGCGACGCAATCGGCGGCCATCTTTTCCAGATCGCGCGCCACTTCCGGCGCGTCGATGCCGGAATAAAGGTCGGCGAGATTCCACTCCGGAAGCTTGCCGGTCTTGCTCGCGGGCTTGCCAGCTGACTTGGCCATCGATTTGGCTATCGATTTGGACTTTGCCTTGGCGACGGTTTTTTTGGTGTTCGGTTTGCGGAGAGCGGAAGTGGAGCGCGGAGACATCGTGCGAAAAACCTGTGTTCAACGATCGCAATGGTGGGGATCGCAATGGCTGGGGTCGGCAAGGTTTAAGAGTGCGTTAATCGGCATGGGCGAGAGTGCCCCGATTCGAGACAGATAGTTGTAGCGTGCGGGGAACACCATGGCTGCCAGTATTTTGATCGCGGACGACGACGCTGTACAGCGCCGGCTGGTCGAGAACATGGTGCAAAAATGCGGCTATGAGACGATCGTCGTCGATTCCGGCGACGCAGCGCTCGCCGTCCTCACCGCGCCGGATGCGCCGGCGATCGACGCGGTGGTACTCGATCTCGTGATGCCCGGCCTCGACGGCATGGGCGTGCTGGCGAAAATCCGCGAAGCCGGCCTCAACGTTCCCGTCATCGTGCAGACCGCGCATGGCGGTATCGACAATGTGATCTCGGCGATGCGCGCCGGTGCCGCTGATTTCGTGGTCAAGCCGGTCGGCATGGAGCGGCTCCAGGTCTCCTTGCGCAACGCGCTCAACACCTCCGCGCTCAAGGGCGAATTGCAGCGCATCCGTCACAGCCGCGAGGGGCGGCTGACCTTCTCCGACATCATCACCCGCGCCGAGGCGATGGCAGGCGTGATGCGCTCGGCGCAGAAGGCGGCGAATTCGTCGATCCCCGTTCTGATCGAAGGCGAGTCCGGCGTCGGCAAGGAGATGTTCGCGCGCGCCATCCATGGCAGCGGCGAGCGCAAGTCAAAGCCGTTCGTTGCGGTCAATTGCGGCGCGATCCCGGACAATCTCGTGGAATCGATCCTGTTCGGTCATGAGAAGGGTGCCTTCACCGGCGCGACCGAGCGCCACGCAGGCAAGTTCGTCGAGGCGCATGGCGGCACGCTGTTTTTGGACGAGGTCAGCGAGCTGCCGCTGACCGCGCAGGTGAAACTGCTGCGCGCGCTCCAGGAAGGCGCGGTCGAGGCCGTCGGCGGCCGCAAGCCCGTCAAGGTCGATGTCCGCATTGTCTCGGCGACCAACCGCAAATTGCTCGAGCGGGTGAAGCAGGGTCACTTCCGCGAGGACCTGTTCTACCGTCTCCACGTGCTGCCGCTGACCATCCCGCCGCTGCGGGCGCGGCGCGAGGACATTCCGCATCTGCTTCGCCATTTCCTGGCGCGCTTCGCCGCGGAGGAGAATCGCGCGATCGGCAGCGTCAGCGGCGAGGCCATGGCGCATCTGGCGCAGCTCGACTGGCCCGGCAACATCCGCCAGCTCGAGAACGCCGTGTACCGCGCGGTCGTCATGAGCGACGGCGACCAGCTCGAGCTTGCCGACTTCCCGCTGCTGTCGGCGCATCCCCATGAGGCGACGGACATCCCCACCGCGCCGCTGATCCTGGAGCCGATGGCTGCGCCGATGGTGCCCGCCATGGTATCGGGTAATGAAATACCGATTGCTCCGCTGCCTGCGGCGGGCACGCTCTCCATGCTGACCGGCACCGGAGATGTACGGCCGTTGGAAGAAATGGAGAACGAAATCATCCGCTTCGCCATCTCGCATTATCGCGGACAGATGTCGGAAGTCGCACGCCGCCTCAAAATCGGCCGCTCCACGCTCTACCGCAAATTGGACGAGGCCGGCGTTCCCGGACATGGCGGCAAAAGCGGCGAGGAGACGCACTGAACCGTCCCGCGTCGCCGCGTTCTGTTTATGGCCTAAATCGGGCACAAGTCCTTCGCATTACGGAGGATTTGAACCGTGACCGGGAAGTGACAGACAAAGGGAAAAGCGCGTGGCAAGAACGCACAATCCGTTGCAAAGCGGCTTCCTTGAAGTCAGTTTGTGGTGAGTTGTCCCGGGTAGCGCTGGCTGCAAAAACGGGGCCTGTATATCGTCTGCGTAGGGAATCGTTGCGTGCAGGCGTGCAACTTTCGACAAGCCGGCGCGGTTAGCCGAAGCCGATTAGACGATAACAAAGCTGTTCCATGAGGGGCAGTTCACCCGAGGGGTGCGACACAATGCGTGACTGTTTGAACCACCGTGCGGGCTTTGACCGCGTACTGATGACGGTCGCGGCGACCTTCCTCACGGTGTCGGCGACATCAGCGCTGGCGCAGGACCAGGCGCGCAGCAGCGCCGCCGAACTCGCGATCGAAGCCGCGATCCCGCGCCCCGAACCCGCCAACGTTCCGCCGCCGACCGCCGCCGACATCAAGCTCGACACCACGGCCACCGTGCCGGAGCCCGCCAAGGACTCCGTGAAAGCTGAAACCGCGCCCGCGCCCACCAAGGTCGAGAGCAAGCCCGCCGACGTCGCCGCCACGCCTCCCGCAACCATGCCTGCCGCCACCACGCCCGCCGCCGATGCACCGAAGGCCGATACGGCCGCGGCGCCCGCAACCCCGGCTGCACCCGCCGCCGCTGCGGCAACCCCGGCCGAGCCGCCGAAGGACGTCGCCAAGGAGCCGGCTTCCGAGCCCGTGAAGGCCGCCAGCAACGTCCCGGCCGCCGATCAGCCGGTCGCCGACAAGATCAAGGATGCGCTGGGCGCAAAAACCTCGCGCTATTTCGACCGCAAGAGCGAGCGCGCCGCCGTCGAGAAGTTTTATGGCGGGCGCGAATTCGCGCCGGTCTGGACGCAGGGCGGCAGCCTGACCGCGTCGGCCAAAGGCGTGATCGCGCGGCTGAAGGATGCCGCCTCCGAGGGCCTCAACCCGACCGATTATCCGGTACCGGATTTCGCCGCCGCCACCTCGCCCGATGCGCTGGCTGAGGCCGAGCTCAAGCTCACCGCCAGCATGCTCGACTATGCGCGCCAGGCGCAGAGCGGCCGGATGCACTACTCGCAGGTCAGCGCCGACATTCTCTATCCGGAGCACCCGACCGATCCGAACGACGTGCTCGCGAAGGTCACGACCGCGAAGGACGCCTCTGCAGCGCTCGACGGCTACAACCCGCCGCACAAGCTCTACAAGGAATTGAAGGCGAAGCTCGCGCAGTTGCGCGGCCAGGGCGAAGGCCCGGTGATCGAGATCGCCGATGGCCCGGCGCTGAAGTACACCCCCGCCAAGGGCAAGAAGCAGCCGGAAGTCGTCGTGGAAGATCCGCGCGTGCCGCAGCTTCGCACCAAGCTCGGCATTGCCGAGAATCCCAACGACACCCACTATGACGCGACCGTCGCCGAAGCCGTCCGCAAATTCCAGGACGGCGCCGAGATGAAGGCGACCGGCATCCTCGACGACAAGACCGTCAAGGCGCTGAACAGCCCGAAGCGCGACAAGCAGATCGACACCGTGCTGGTCAACATGGAGCGCTGGCGTTGGCTGCCGCGCGACCTCGGCACGCCGACGCTCGGCGACGCCTATGTGATCCTCAACATTCCCGACTTCACGCTGAAGGTGATGCAGCGCGGACAGCAGGTCTGGACCACGCGCGTGGTCACCGGCAAGCCGGGCAGCCACGCCACGCCGATGCTGACCGAGACGATGAAGTACATCACGGTCAACCCGACCTGGAACGTGCCGCCCTCGATCGTCTACAACGAATATCTGCCGGCGCTGCAGCAGGATCCGACCGTGCTCCAGCGCATGGGCCTGCGGCTCGAGCAGAACCGCGACGGCTCGGTGCACATCTCGCAGCCGCCGGGTGAAGCCAACGCGCTGGGCCGCATCCGCTTCAACTTCCCGAACAAATTCCTGGTCTACCAGCACGACACCCCGGACAAGCATCTGTTCGCCAGGGACGAGCGCGCCTTCAGCCATGGCTGCATGCGCGTGCAGTATCCGGATCAGTACGCCTCCGTGCTGCTCAACATCGCCCTGCCGAACGAGAAGTACACGCCGGAGCGCGTGCGCAGCATGTACGGCACGAGCGAAGTCGACCTGAAATTCCCGACCCCGATCCCGGTCAACATCACCTACCAGACCGCTTTCGTTGACGATGGCGGCAAGCTGCAATTCCGCAAGGACATCTACGGCCGCGACGCCGCGATGATCTCGCTGATGAAGGGCCGCGGTAAGGACCTGGAGAACATGGTCGCCCGTGCCCAGCCGAGCTACGCGCGCCCGGCGACGACGCTGCCATCGGGCGTCGCCTTCGCCAACAATGGCGGCTCCTCCGGCCCGTCCTTCTTCGAGCGGCTATTCGGGCCGCCCACCCCGCCCCCGGCCCCGGTTGGCCGCCGGCCGCAGCGCGTCTTCACCCGCTAAGCCTTGCCCGTTAGGCTTTGCGGCTTACGGCGTCAGAACAAAAATTCTTCAATGAAATCAGCGATCCCGTCTCCCGGCGGGATCGCTTAAAGTTAACCATTCTCCATCCAAGCTCCAGCAGCCGGCCTTTTTTCGCCACACTCGGCCGGTTAGGTCTGTATTCTGGACTTGGTAAGGGATTTGGGGGCGGGACGGTTAAATCAAGTTTTAACCATCTCGCTTTAAGAAAGCGTTCATCCTCTTTCGCGCGCTAGCGGGGTTGGCGGGAGAGTCCATTTTGAACGCTCGTCGACTGGGTGGGCTCATTCGTGCTGACTGGATTCGCACGCCAATTCGCTGCGTTGTCGTTGTCCCATGCGGGATTCAGGGCCGGTTCCAGGATCGGCCTGACGTCGCTGCTGTTGCTCGCGGGCGCAGGATCGGTTCATGACGCTACGGCGCTGAACGAGACCCGCACGCTCTCCTTCCACCACACCCATTCCGGCGAAGACCTCACCGTCACCTTCAAGCGCGACGGCCGTTACGACGAGGCGGCGCTGAAGCAGCTCAATCACTTCCTGCGCGACTGGCGCAACCAGGATGAGACGGTCATGGACCGTCACCTCTTCGACATCCTCTGGGAAGTTTATCGCGACGTCGACGGCAAGCAGCCGATCCAGATCATCTCCTCCTATCGCTCCCCCGCCACCAACGCCATGCTCCGCCGCCGCTCCTCGGGCGTGGCGCGCCACAGCCAGCACATGCTGGGGCATGCGATGGACTTCTTCATTCCCGGCGTGCCGCTGGAGCAGATCCGCGCCGCCGGCCTTCGCCTGCAGCGTGGCGGCGTCGGCTTCTATCCGACCTCCGGCTCGCCCTTCGTGCATCTGGACACCGGCAGCGTGCGGCACTGGCCGCGCATGACCTATGACCAGCTCGCCAAGGTATTCCCGGACGGGCGCACGGTGCATCAGTCCACCAGCGGGCCGATGAAGGGCTATGAGCTCGCGCGGGCCGATATCGAGCGGCGCGGCAACGGCGACGACGCTACGACCATCAAGGCGCCGAACTTCCTGGCCGCGCTGTTCAAGGGCAAGTCGGCCGCGCCCGCGACGAGCGACGAGGACGACGAGGGCGCACCGGCCGCGACCACCAAGCCGACTGCGCCGACCGTGGTTGCATCGGCCAAGTCCCCTGAAAGATCGCAAGCTGAAAAGGCGGCGGACCCGGTACCGGTGCCGCGCGCAAAACCGCAGATCGCCGCATCGCTGCAGCTCGCCTCCGCCGACGCACAGATCGTTGCCCCGCCCAAGGCCAAGCCCGCTCCGGTCGCCGAGAAGACAGCCGAGGCAAAACCGCAGACGCCGGCCGACATCATCAATGCACGCGGCTTCTGGGATACGCCCGCCGCGCCGCAGCAGGCCACGCCGGCCCAGGTCGCCGCCCTCAGGGCACGCCAGGCCGTCGCCTCCGCCGCCGACCCGCAGGCGACTTCGAGCGTCTCCGCCGCCGCCTATCAGGCGCTGGCCTACGCGCCGGCGGCCGCCTCGCCGGTCGATCGCACCAACATCGTTGCCGCTTCCGCGCCGATCCCGCGCGCGCCCCGTCCGGCCGCCGCGACCCGCGGCCTCGCGCCGGCCACCGAGATCAACACCGTCGTCGGCAAGAGCGGCCAGGGCGTGATCTCGACCTCGGCCCGGCTCTCCGCCGCCAAAGGCGAGAGCATGTGGCTCAAGATCGTGATGCTGGCGCCGAGCGCCAGCCGCGCGATGTCGGTGACACTGATGGGCGACGTCGACATGGGCGCGATGCGCGCCTATTTCATAAAGCCGCAGGCCGTGATCGCGATGGGCTTCACCGACGATCCGATGCAGGGCATGTCCTGCGACAGCTTCTCGGGCACTGCCACCGCGAAGCTTGAGACGACGTCCTTCGTCGTGCGCACCGCCTCGCTGCGGTAATTTCTCCCTCGTCCTGCTGTAAGCCGCAAACGACGTGCGGGGTGAATCACGCCGGCAAGCCGGCACCGAGAAGCCCCGCCTCGTGCCGCTGGCGGTCGACGTCGCGCTTGTAATGCTGGGTAAGGAGATAGGCGGCCACCGAAAATCCCGGCTCACGTTTGAGAACTTCCGCCGCGTGGGCGCCCGCCGCGACCGCATTGCCCATTTGCGCGAAGACCGCCGCGAGGAAGGCGTGATGGGTGTGATCGGGCCGCGATATCCGTGAAAAGGCGTCAGCGGCTTCGGCGTATTTCTCGGCGCAATAATAGGCGCGGCCGAGATGATTCCAGAAGCGTTCCGGGTGGTACGGGTTGAGCCGCATCGCCTTCTTGATCCAGTCGATCCCTTCCTCCGGCCGGCCCAGCCAGGTCAGGAGTTCGCCCTGTTGCACCACGACGAGGTCGTAGTTCGGGTTGAGCGCGAGCGCCCGCTCCTGATGGTACGTGGCCTTGTCATGGTCCTCGCGATTGAGATTGAGCGCGGCGAGGATGCGGTGGACGTCGCTGTCATTGTCGTCGAGCGCCAGCGCGATCTCCAACTCGGCAGCGACCTGCTGGAACGTGGCGTCGCGATCCGCGCACCAGCCGTAAACCCAGGTCTGGCCGAGGACACAGGCCTTCCAGGCATGCGCGTGCCCATAGTTCGCGTCGAGCGCAAGCGCCCGGTCGAGCAGAACCTGCGCCTGCGCATTGTCTTCGCGATTGGAGCGGTGGTGCAGCAGCTTCGCAGCCAGCACGCATTCATAGGCGGCCATATTGTCGGTCTGCTTGCGTTTCGCGCGGTCGTGGGTGGCTGCCTCGACGCGGCCGGGCAATGTCGCGACGATCGCGTGGGTCATCTCGTCCTGGATGGCGAAGATGTCCTGAAGCTCGCCATCATAGCGTTCGGCCCAGATGTGCTGATCGCTCTCCGCATCGATCAATTGCACGGTGACCCGGACGCGACCGCCGACCTTTCGCACGCTGCCCTCGATCAC
Source organism: Bradyrhizobium arachidis (assembly GCF_024758505.1). Taxonomy (NCBI): domain Bacteria; kingdom Pseudomonadati; phylum Pseudomonadota; class Alphaproteobacteria; order Hyphomicrobiales; family Nitrobacteraceae; genus Bradyrhizobium; species Bradyrhizobium arachidis. The sequence continues at coordinate 8,510,842 of NZ_CP077970.1, forward strand.
GTAGTCGACGCCGAATTCACGGCCGACGTCCTGTATTTTGACCGCCTTGCCCTTGTAGACGAACGTCGAGTTACGGGAGATAACCAGCAGGTCGTGAAAGCGCGACAGCTCGGTGATGATGTCTTCGGTCAGACCGTCCGCAAAGAACTCCTGCTCCGGATCGCCGCTCATGTTGGCAAATGGCAACACGGCGATGGACGGCTTCTTCGACTTGCCCGTCGCCTTTGCACCGCCCCTCGCGCTGTCTGGCGCGCCCGCCGACTCCTCCTCCAGTCGAATCCGGTAGACGCGAATTGGACGGACGATGTTCTTGACGTGTTGCTCGCCGATATCCTCGAATGCAACTCCGTCAAGGCGCTGACCGAGTTGGTCGCGCACCGCGCTCGAGATGCAAATTCCTCCGGGCTCGGCCAGCGACTCCAGCCGAGCCGCGACGTTGACGCCGTCACCGAATATATCGTTCTGGTCGACGATCACGTCGCCCAGATTGATGCCGATGCGGAATTGGATCCATCGCGGCGGCGGGACGTCGGCATTGCGTCGTCCCATCCGGCTCTGAACCTCGGCCGCGCACAGCACGGCGTCGACGACGCTGTGAAATTCGACGAGCATGCCGTCGCCCGTCGTCTTGATGATGCGGCCGCGATTTTTGGCGATGGCGGGATCGATGAGCTCGATCCGGTGAGTCTTGAGACGCGCAAGAGTGCCTGCCTCGTCGACCTCCATAAGCCGACTAAAGCCGACCATGTCAGCGGCGAGGACCGCAGCGAGCCTGCGCTCTGGCCCCGGCACATCCATTGCTCGGTCCCTTCACCGGGCAGTCTAGCAGACCAGCGGATTTTGCCCAAGCTTGATGCACGGCAGCTGCGGACCAACTCTAATCCTTGCGCCGTCCCGGCGCCGCGCAAGGGCAGGTAACGGCCAGTCCATGCAACAACTACGGCCTGTGCTCTTGGCTTCGCCGGAACGACGGCGCGCTCCAAGTTCGTTCTATCGCCCGGCCTTGCGATCCAGATGATACGTCAACGCCAGCGACAGGCAGATCGACAGCGGGCGCTTCGGCAGGGCACCGGCGACGCTCAACAGCAGCGCCCTGTTTTGCCGATACTCGAACGCGTCCGGAAGGCGATCGCGAAAAGTCTCGACCAGCGTGGTCTTGCAATTGAACAGGACCGCCGCGTGCGTCTCGCAACCCTTCACGCGCCCGAGCCGGATGGTGCTGCCGCTGCCCGTCTCCTCGGTGAGGTAGGCGGGCTCGCCCCATTTGAGGGTTTCGGTCAGCCGGCCAACCGCATCATGCGCCGCAGCGGTGGCGAAGATCAGCTCTCGCACCTGAAGCAGCCGCTTGCCGATCGGCGCCGGAAGAGCGCCGAAGGCCCGGCTCACCTCGCGCGGCAGCGGCGGCGCAGTCACGGTAGGTCCCTCCGGGACGACGGCAAGAGTGAATAGCCTCAGATCATTCCGAGCGCCTGCATATAGGTCTCGAGGATCGTCTCGGCCTCGGCGCGCTCGTTCGGATCCTGCTTGCGCAGGCGCACGATCGTGCGCAGTGCCTTCACGTCATAGCCGTTGCCCTTGCTCTCGGCATAGACGTCACGGATGTCGTCGGAGATCGCCTTCTTCTCTTCCTCCAGCCGCTCGATGCGCTCGATGATGGACTTGAGCTGATCCTTGGCAAATTTCGTTGCGGGCGCTTCTTCGTTCACGGCGGTGGCCATGGCCATCTCGTACTCCTAATGGAACTGGCAATTGAGAATGACGCCGGCGTTCTTGCACCGCGCGTGCTGGTTGGACCCTTAGGTTTGGCGGCCCTTCCGTCAAGGCAGCATCACGCTCGTCCACAGCGCGCCCACACCTTCCTGCGGCGAGGTCAAAAAAAGCTTGTGCGGCGGACGACTCAGCCCGCGCACCACGCGGCCGATGGCATTCCGTCAGTGCCCGGGATGGACCTTCTTCATCGCCTCGATCTGCTCGGGCGTGGCCGTGCCCTGGTACTTTTGTTTCCAGGTCTCGTAGGGCATGCCGTAGACGACCTCGCGGCTCTCGTCCTTGCTCAGCGCGACGCCCTTGGCGTCGGCGGCGTCCTTCAGCCAGTTGGACAGGCAATTGCGGCAGAAGCCGGCGAGATTCATCAGCTCGATGTTCTGGACGTCGGTCCGGCTGCGCAAATGCTCGACCAGGCGCCGGAAAGCGGCGGCTTCGAGCTCTGTTCTGGTTTTGTCGTCGATCGCCATAGTTGAAATCCTTGGCTGAAATCCTTGTCCGGTGATCTCGGGTTCTGGGCCTATCCCCTACGGGATTAGGTGGGCCTTGTCACAGATTTTGCCATATCGCAGCGCAAACAAGGGCTTCCTGGCAGTTCCAGCGGCTACGCGACATCGTCAATGATCTGATATACCTCTCCCCGACAATGATTGCCGAATCTCCCACCATCGCCCGACGTCCGTCCACCCTGCTCGCCGGCCTCATCCCGGTCGTGGCACTCGTGCTGCTGTGGTTGTCGACGAGCCCTGCCTCGGCCGACTTCCGTCTCTGCAACAACACCTCGAGCCGGGTCGGCATCGCGCTCGGCTACAAGGACGCCGACGGCTGGACCACCGAGGGCTGGTGGAATATCTCCTCGCGCACCTGCGAAACGCTGCTGCGCGGCACGCTGGTCGCCCGCTTCTATTACATCTACGCGATCGACTACGACCGCGGCGGCGAATGGTCGGGCCAGGCCTTCATGTGCTCGCGCGACAAGGAATTCACGATCCGCGGGACCGAGGACTGCCTGGCGCGCGGCTATGACCGGACCGGCTATTTCGAGGTCGACACCGGCGAGCAGCGCGCCTGGACGGTGCAGCTGACCGACGCCAATGAGCAGCCGGCACAGCAACGCGTGCCGGGGCTGCCGGGCACGGTGGGTCCTGGCGGCGGCGTGCCGGGTTTGCCCAATACAGCGCCGGGTGGTACGCCCCCGGGCTCGCCTGGCCTCCCGCCAGCCCAGCCCGGACCCAAGCCATGAGGCGACTACGCCGTATCAAGATCCTCGCGACGCTCGGACCCGCCTCCTCGGACCTCGCGATGATCCGCCGCCTGTTCGAGGCCGGCGCCGACATCTTCCGCATCAATATGAGCCACACCCCGCACGACAAGATGCGGGAGCTGGTGGCGACCATCCGCAATGTCGAGAGTAGCTACGGCCGGCCGATCGGCATTTTGGTCGATTTGCAAGGACCGAAGCTCAGGCTTGGTTCGTTTGCGGAAGGCGCGGTGCAGCTCCAGAACGGCCATACCTTCACGCTGGATTCCGACAAGGCGCCGGGCGATGCCACGCGCGTCCATCTTCCGCACCCGGAGATCTTGGCCGCGCTGCGGCCGGGCCATGCGCTGCTGCTCGACGACGGCAAGGTGCGGCTGATCGCGGAAGAGACCTCTAAGGAGCACGCGGTGACGCGTGTGGTGGTCGGCGGCAAGATGTCCGACCGCAAGGGCGTCAGCCTGCCCGACACCGATCTGCCGGTCTCGGCGATGACGCCGAAGGACCGCGCCGATCTCGAGGCGGCGCTGGTCACCGGCGTCGACTGGGTCGCGCTATCCTTCGTGCAGCGCGCCGACGATGTGATCGAGGCCAAGAAGATGATCCGCGGCCGTGCCGCCGTGATGGCCAAGATCGAGAAGCCGCAGGCGATCGATCGCCTCGCCGACATCATCGAGGCCTCCGATGCGCTGATGGTGGCGCGCGGCGATCTCGGCGTCGAGTTGCCCCTGGAGCGTGTCCCGAGCCTGCAGAAGCAGATGACGCGGATGGCGCGCCGCGCCGGCAAGCCGGTGGTGATCGCGACGCAGATGCTGGAATCGATGATCCAGTCGCCGGTGCCGACGCGCGCCGAAGTCTCCGACGTCGCCACCGCCGTCTACGAAGGCGCCGACGCCATCATGCTGTCGGCGGAGTCGGCGGCCGGCAAATTCCCGGTCGAGGCGGTCTCGACCATGAACCGCATCGGCGAGGAGGTCGAGCGCGATCCGACCTATCGGAACGTGATCACGGCGCAGCGCCCCACCCCGGAGAGCACGGCAGGCGATGCCATCGCGGATGCCGCGCGGCAGATGGCGGAAACGCTGGATCTGCCGGCCCTGATCTGCTGGACCAGCTCGGGCTCGACCGCGGTGCGGGTGGCGCGCGAGCGGCCAAAACCGCCGATCGTGGCGATCACGCCGAACATGACCACCGGGCGCAGGCTCGCGGTCGTCTGGGGCGTGCATTGCGTGGTGGCGGAAGACGCGCGCGACCAGGACGACATGGTGAGCCGCGCCGGCTCGATCGCGTTCCGCGACGGCTTTGTGCGTGCCGGCCAGCGGGTGATCATCGTTGCCGGCGTGCCGCTCGGCATTCCCGGCACCACCAACATGGTGCGCATCGCCTCGGTCGGCCCCGAGGGCGAGGCGAATATGTGACGTCAGTCATTCCGGGGCGTCCGCGCGGAACGCGCGGCCGAACCTCAGATGCGCAATTGCGCATCGGGGAACCTGGAGATTGTGGCGCGAGTTTCCGAGTTCGCCCGCGCTTTGCGCGGCCGCCCCGGAATGACTGCTAAGCCCCCACCAGCGCCTTCGCCGGTAATACCGTCTGCTGCACCACCAGGCCGCGTGCGCGGGCGTCCATGACGCCGACGGCGCGCAGCGCGAGCAGCGTCACGGTCTGCACGGCGTCGCGGAGCTTTGCCGGATCGTCGAGATTGTCGGGTGCGAGCGGCCCGACCAGGGCTTCATGGAGCGCGCCGAGCAGCGCGGTCGCGGCGAGCGCGGTGTCCTGCGCCGGCAGATGGCCGGCGCGCACGGCGGCATCGATGCGGGACGCGATCTCGCCGGCGATCTCGCGCCGGCTGGCAAGACGCGAGGCGCTCACATCGACGTCGACGGGTTCGGCCAAGATGCCCCAGGCGAGCTTGCGCTGGGACAGCGTGTGGACCGCCACCGTGGTGACGGCAGCCGCCAGGGCCGAGGACGGGCCAGGTGCTGCATCGGCCGCCCGGCGGATCGCGGCGAGCTCATCGCGGGAGACCTCGCCGATCAGCTCGGAGATCAGGTCGGCCTTGGAGGGGAAATAGCGATAGACCGTGCCGGCCGCGACATTGGCCCTGACGGCAACCGGCGCGATCTGCACCGCCACCATGCCGCCTTCGGCCGCCGCCTCGCGCGCCGCCGCCAAGATGGCGCTGCGTCGGGCGGCGAGGCGCTTAACCACTTGATGCGTCCGCCGGTAAACCATGGCGCGCTTCCTGTCCCCGCGCCGGGCCGACCGCTTCGGCCGAACGCTCTTTCACTGCTTTTTGGTGCAAATCGCCCCGCAAGAACTGAACAACTATTCACGCCGGATGACAAGACGCAAATTCGACGGCCCTTTGGGCGCAGTGCGCGAGCTGGATGGCTAAAAATGCAGCCATTTCATTCGTTAACAAATGACCACAATTCTTACCGCCGTCTTAAACGGAGTCCCCGACTGTAAACCACCAATCCTCGGTGCGGCATGGTCGACACGGACGCCAAAACTGCCTGGCAGCTTTTTCATGTGAACTGGCTTCCCATCATCGTCATGGGCAGCCTGCTCGCGCTTGCCGTTCTCCTCACCGACTTCGCGCTGGAGCCGGTCGCCTTTGGCGTGACGACGGCGATCGCAATGTCCTTTGTCGCGATCGCGTATCGTCACTGGCTGATCAGGGGTGAACTCGCCGATCCAAAACTGTTCTTCTCGCTCGGCACGATCGGGCAGGTCATTCTCACCTGTGCGATCGTCGGGCCGCTCAGCTACGTCGCTTGCGCGAGCGAGTGGCCGTTGCAGGACCACGCGCTGCTCGCCATCGATCGCGCGCTCGGCATGGATCCCCAGGCGATCGCGCGCTTCGTCAACGATCATCCCTGGCTCGCTCTCGTGCTCTCGCGCGGCTACGGCCTGATCAAATGGCCGCTGCTTCTCATTCCCATCGTGCTGGCGCTGACCGAGCGCTTCGTGCGGCTGCAAACGTTCATGCTCGCGATGAGCCTTGCGCTTGCGGTCACGATTGCGATCTCCGCCTTCGTGCCGGCGATCGGCACCTTCTACGGACTGCACCTGCCCGCGGCGCATTTCCCCGACATCAACACGTCGATGTATGCCGGGCAGTTGCGCGACATCCTCGCGCTACGCGACGGGAGCCTGCGCGAACTCGAGCTTCTAAAACTCTCCGGCATCGTCTCGTTTCCGAGCTTCCACGCCGCATCCGCCGTGCTCTACATGTGGGCGCTATGGCCCGTGCGCGGCGTCGGCGGCATCGCGGCCGCGCTCAATCTGCTGATGATCGCGGCAACGCCTGTCATCGGCGCCCACTACATGGTCGACGTTTTCGGCGGCATAGCGGTGGCGGCCGCGTCGATCTGGGCCGCGAACCGCTATCTGGAATGGTTTTGCCGTTCACAGGCCGTCACGCAGATGTCGCCGGTCCTGCAGCCCGGCCTCGGCATGAAATCGTAACAGGCTACTGCGCGTCACGCGCGATCGACATCGATCATGTCGGCACAAACGAAAAGAGCCCCGTCCAAGACGGGGCTCTTTTGATTCCAGATCGTTCCAGCTTACTTGAGGCTGGACGAGATCGAGCCGAACTTGGCGTTCAGCGTGGTGCCGAGGTTATTGACGACGGTGATGATGGCCAGCGCAATGCCGGCGGCGATCAGGCCGTATTCAATAGCGGTGGCGCCCGATTCATCCTTCACGAAGCGCGCGACGAGGTTCTTCATAGACAGCTCCAAAGAGTACACAAAGCTACAACTGGTCCGGTCTCTCGGCTTCCCAGCGCCGCCCGACCTGAAAACGACCGTAAAGCCAAAGAATTGCACCGCAGTTAATTCGATCGCGGAAACACAATGCGGTTTGCGTGTATTCGCCGATGGTAAACTGAAATCTAAAACAATCGGTTAAATCGTCCGGAAACATCTCCCGTCGACCGCACCGATTTACTGGAAGTTATGACCGCCATGGTCCAATGCGCCCCGCACGGGCTGAGCGGACCAGAACAACAACGACGAGGCGGCATGTCCCTTTCCTTCACCAACAGCATAGCCACGCAGAGCCGCGCGCGTGCGCTGGTGCCGCTATGCGTCGGCGCAGGCGCCTATCTGTTCTTCCTCTATATCGGCGACACGCTGCTGCAGGACTCCGACTCGTTCTGGCAGATCAAGATCGGGCAATGGATCCTCGATCACGGCGCCCTGCCCTACAGCGACTTCTATTCCTTCACGCGGCTTGGACAGCCCTGGATCTCGACCTCGTGGCTGTCGCAGGTCCTGTACGCACTCTCCTTCGCGCAATGGGGCTGGGCGGGGCCGGTGATCCTCACCACGCTCGCGATCGCGCTGTCGGCCGCGATCTTCGTCTACCTGCTCGATGCGCATCTGGAGATTCCGCGCTCGGTGCTGTTTGCGATGCTGGCGCTGTTCCTGTCGCTGCATCATCTCCTGGCGCGCCCGCACATCCTGGCGCTGCCCGTCATGGTGGCCTGGGTCGGCCTCTTGATGATGACGGCGGATCGCAAGAGCTCGCCGTCCTGGCTCTGGCTGCCGCTGATGTCGCTGTGGGCGAACCTGCATGGCGGCTTCGTGCTGGGCCTGGCGCTGATCGGCCCGATGGCGCTGGAAGCGGTCTGGACCGTCGACGCCAAAAAACGCGTCCCGCTGTTCCTGCGCTGGTTCGCCTTCGGCGTCGCCGCGCTGCTCGCGGCCTGCGTCACGCCCTATGGCTGGCGGACGCTGCTCGGCGCCACCAACATCCTCAATCTCGGCGAGCTCCTGTCGGTGATCTCCGAATGGATGCCGGCGAACTTCGCCACCTTCTCCGCGTTCGAGGGCGCCCTCCTCGGCCTGATCGCGATCGGATTCTATCGCGGCCTCGTGCTCTCGCCGCCGCGCATCCTCCTCATCCTGTTATTCACCTGGATGGCGCTCACCCATGTCAGGAGCATCGAGGCATTTGCGTTCCTGGTGCCGCTGGTGCTGGCAAAGCCGCTCGGCGGCTTGTCGCCGCTCGCCGAGCCGGACGGACAAGGTGAGACGTGGCCGGCGCGCTACGTCACGGCGCTCGGCGCGCTGATGATCGTCGCTGCGGCCTGGACCTCGACCGCGATCTACATGAACCATCACCGCTTCACCTTCACGATGACGCAGACGCCCGTCGCCGCCGTCGACCTGCTCCAGCAACGCAAGGCGCAGCGCATCTTCAACGCCTACCAGTTCGGCGGCTACCTGATCTCGCGCGACATTCCGGTGTTCGTCGACGGTCGCGCCGAGCTCTATGGCGAGACCTTCGTGATGGACTTCTTCAAGGCGGTGGAAGCCAAGAAGCTCGACAATCTGACGCGCTTGCTCGAGGAGCACCGGATCGATGCCACGCTGCTGGTGGCCGATGCGCCGGCCGCACAGGTGCTCGATCACATCAAGGGCTGGAAGCGGATCTATGCGGACGACATCGCCGTGATCCACGTCCGCGATGACGCGCAGGCTGTCCCGGCGACAGCGCGCTGACGCCTCGTTCCCACCAGAGTGCGAAAACAACCCCATGCACAGTAGCGGACGGTTTTGGGGGTGAATTCCGCCAAACCGCTGACACGCCGGGCAAATCAGCGCCAAACTGGAATTATCGCGAAATCCGCGCCGCTGCGCCGGCGCCCCCTCCACCAGCGCCTGTACTGATAAGCGTCGGCTTCCGCCAAAGGGCGGAGGCGACGATATGGAACAGACGCAGCGCCGGGGAGTTGATAATCATGCCTCGCATCAGCGCCTTGAAGAGTCGGTCGATTGTTGTCGACAGGGCGAGCCATTCTGCCGCAGCAGCAGGTGAGGAATTGACAAGGTGAGATCGAACCGGAGCGCTCATGCCGGGCTACTCCTGCTTGTTGATATGGCGCTCGCGATATGCCTGTCAGGGCTGATTGTCAGTCTTCTCAAGCTAGCCTGGTGACAGGACTTCAGACCTTTTCCGACGTCTGCCCGTTTCGGCTTGCGCAGCCAGAAGATATACAAGCTCTCGGAGGGAATAAAATGATCAAGAACGAAGCGAATGCCCGCCACCTGCGGGAAGCCAACAAGGCCTTCAAGGCGATCAAGAGTGAAAAACCAATGACCGATTACGCGAAGGCGCAGCAATCCATTCAGGAAAATCGCGAGCGCTTGAAGGCGGAGCGCCTGGCACGCGAAGTCAGCTCGAAAGACGCTGCAAAATAGCGCGGCGTTTTGCTCGCACTCCCGAAAGCGAACTAGAGCATTGAGAGCACGACGATCCCGTCTTCAAGCTCTCCTGCAGCGAGGCGCGCTCGCGCGATATGCTCGAACTCTTTCCGGTACTTGTGAAGATAGCTGAAGGCTTGCTTGTCCGTCTGAAACGTTGTCGTAAGTCTGCAAATTTGTCGCGCTGCGCCGAGCGCAAGAGCAAAAGTGATTGTTCCGCCGCCGTCTGACTTGGCTCTGGGCACGATCCGCTCTCTCCAGCTTGTACGCGGTCCTGGGTAGCCTCGTCGACGGTTGCCGAAGATTGATTATCGCGACAACTTCCTCGAGCGCTTCTTAGGCGCTGACGCCGGCAAGGTTACTGCAAGGGCTGCGTCGGCGGCTTCCTTGGCTTCGCGCAGATCTCGAAGCCGCGTCATGTTCTTTCTGATTTCGACGGCGTGCTTTTCGACATCCGCCAATGCGCGTGCTCCGTCCTCAGCGGCCAATCGTCTACGGTCGGAACGTGCGATGCTCTCGGGTGACGGTTCTGCCGATTTCATGGCGCTCATCCTCCACCCCCTTCCGCTATAGGCAAAACCCGCTCAATCCGGGGATCGAGCGGGCAGCATGGCCGTTTCAGTACATCCGTGAAACGGCACCAGGAGCTCAGGCCAGCGAGAGGTTCTCAGCGCTGACTTTGCCCCGCATCTTGTCGGTCTTGACCTCGAAGTTGACCTTTTGGCCCTCGGCGAGACCCGAAAGACCGGCACGTTCGACTGCGCTGATGTGAACGAACACATCGTTGCCGCCGTCATTCGGCTGAATGAATCCGAAGCCCTTTTGGCCGTTGAACCACTTAACAGTACCTGTCGTCATTTTCTTCTCCAAAGCGCGCAAGCGCATTCCGCGTGACGGTCACGCGGCAATTTCAACTTCGTCGATGTCTTTGGAAAAGGAGCCCGCGGGCGCGTTCAACAAGGCACAGCGGCTAATCGAATACGGTCAATGTACACGCTTTCTGCCGTTTTACAAGGGAGGAGGCTGATTTGTTTCAGGTGGGCACCTCTGGTGCCAATCGAGAGCAACGTCAAACGGGCGTGTCGACGCGCGCGAGGAAGGCTTTATCGATTGACAGGGACGTGCGGGAGTGGTCCGGTCTCTCCGCCGAACTGTATCGCCATGACGAGCAGATCCGCTTGTTCCAAGCCGGCGAAGAAGTACGCCGCTACGCTCATCCTCACAATCTCAATGCCCCTGCGCGATGGCTGCGTGCAGGCCTGTTCCAGTTCGCAGCCCAGCGAGGAGTCTCAATTGCAGGTACTTGTCCGCGACAACAACATCGACCAGGCGCTTCGTGTTCTGAAGAAGAAGATGCAACGCGAGGGCGTCTTCCGGGAAATGAAGCAGCGGCGCTCCTACGAGAAGCCGTCGGAGCGAAAGACACGCGAAAGATCCGAGGCCATTCGCCGCGCCCGCAAGCTCGCCCGGAAGCAGGCGATCAGGGAAGGATTGCTGCCAGCGCCCCCGAAGAAGAAGCTTCCGGAGCGCAAGGCGCCTTTGCCGCAAGTTACCTAGCAAGAAGCACGCCGCAAGAAGCACATCTGGCAAATGTGCCTTGGTGCCGGGAGGCTGCGCAGACGTCTCGTTTGAGCGATGCTGATTGTGGGACGTCGCATGTCCTATGTCCTGAAATCGACACCCCGCAGCACGATTCCGCGTGGGCTTCCTTCAAGCTCCGTCGCTCGATACTTGCCGGCCGCGCGCGCCTCAATGCGGTCGCGCAGGCGGATGAACTGGGCTTCGCGATGCTCGGGACGGACCTGCGGGCCGCGCTCTAGATAATCCATCGCGGAGGTCGAGATCGCGCAAGGAATTTCCTCGCCGCCGTCGCGCATCGAGAACACGACGATCATCCGGTCGTCTTCGTGGCCGATATAGTGGCCGCTGGTGAGGGTCATGACCTACTCCTCCAAGTAATGGCTTCCTGGCACAATCGTTTTTCAATTCGTTGTTCGCGCCACCGCGATCGTCTCAGCTCTCTTCATTGAGCCGAGCGAAATCGTCGAACAGCGCCGACACCAGGGCGCGATGGCGCGTGTCTTCCGCAGGCAGGCTCGCGGCATAGAGGTTGAGCAGATAGCGTGCCTTCGCTGCGGCCTCGGGCCATGACGCGGCGGGCTCCGTCATCAGGCGGTTTTCGATATCGGCCTCACGCTCGCGGAGCTGCCTGACATTGCTCTCGACTTCGGCGAGCGCGCGGCGCAGGTCCGTCGCCTTCTGCGCCGCCATACCGCGATGCTTGTCGAGATCAACGGGCTGGTCAGTCATTGGCGCCCCGCGCATCGGCGGCCTGCGCATTGGCAAGGTCGACGGAACCAATCGACAGCACCTCCATGGCGTCGCACGCGCCCACCGCGGGCACGATGATCGTCGTGGCGATGCGGCGATAGGCCGAGAAGGTCTCGCTCTCGATCGTCTCCTCGTCGGCGATCACTTCGTAGGCGCCAGCGGGCAGCAGCCGCTCGATGCCGCGGATGCGGAACGGACGCCTGAACGTGACCGTCTCCCGCCGCGAGCTGATGGTCATGCACGCCTGCCTTTTTGCAAGAGGGCCGCAACCGACCGGTAGCGACCATGCGCCCGTCGCGCGGCAATAGCCAGGACTTTCGCCACCACGCCGCATGCACTGACGCCGCAGCGTTGGCCCCACGCACAAGCGATATTCTTAGTCCTCGCTATTGGCGTGCCGCAGGCGTAGGGTCTCCGCATCACCGCACTTCCCAACGGCATCGACCGGTGACTGAGGGTCATGTGCGCTCCCGCCGACAGAGTTGCAGGAGCGTTCGATGTCGCGTTTTCGTGCCTCGGAATGGATCGTCCCGCCGGTGATCGTTCCACTGTTTCTTCTGCTTCTGGTGTGTGCCGCGGCCGTCCTCAATGGCTAGGACCACGCGCGTGCCCTATCTGGTTACGGGAACCAACGAGCATGGCAGCGCCAATCTCGGCCGCGTCAGCGCGAGCGTTGCGCTGCGCCTCGCACGAAAACTGCTGCGCGAGGGCTACATGGACGTGCGCATCTGCACGCCGCGCGGGCGCGTGCTGCAATCGGACGAACTGGACGAACTCGAACCCCCACAGGAGACGGACGTCATGGCCAAGGGACAGCAACGCAGCAATCGCGAAGCCAAGAAGCCGAAGAAGGAAAAAGCCAAGGTGATCACGGCGGCGCCGAGCCGCAAGGAGGCCGCCTGGCAGCCGGATTTCGGTCCGGCAAAGAAGAAATAGGCAAGGATCTTCCCATCGAGCGGGAGCCAGAAAGCGTTCATCTCCTCCCGTAAAATTAGAGACAGCCTACTGCTTCGGTTTTTCGACCGCGAAGTGAAGCCTGACCTGCATCACCGGGCCGGCTTCGTTCCGCACCTCAATCGCCATATGCCGTTTTGACAGGTCCGGAGAGCCATGCATCGCGTCCCGGGCCATGTCGACCAGGGACCTGGTCGCTTCGGTCTGCACCGCGCGAAGGCTCGAGAGTTCCAAACCTTCCTCATCAGCGAATAGGCCGTCGTCGTCGTGTAGATCGAAATAATACCGTGTCATTGAGCGCTCCCAACAGCAGGCGGGAGCGCACCGCGTCTCTCAGCCACCGACGCCTACGCGCAAAGCCCCGATCGGTGATGGATTGACAATAGGGCTGATGCCAAATGGTTGCTAAGCCGCAACGCCGTTGTCCATGATGCGAAGGGTCCGATTTTCGGAGCAGACAAAGTTCGTAGGCGATCCATCCTCGCTTGCAACGCCCCTTTGACCGATAGCCGAGTTGGCTTGTGGAGCTGCCCACGGGGGAGGAGAGGACTTCCGGTTACCCCGCTCGGCATTGTAGGAGAAACTCACCTCAAGCGAGGTTCCAGCCGATTCTCCGTACACCCGCTCCGTTGTAACCTGATAGGATCCAATATCGCTGGACCCTGAGGAGTCGTCTTGCAATGAGGCGGCGTGAGTTCACAGCCGTGCTGTTGCTTGCTGCTGCTATACGGCCTGCGCTGGCGCAGCAGCGCGCCATCCCTCGAATAGCAATCTTCCATCCTGCCATCCCGACGACACTGCTTACCGAAACCGGCGGTGGAACGGCCTGGCGTGCGTTCTTCGGTGAGCTGCGCCGCCTCGGTTATGTCGAAGGCCAGAGCCTGATCGTCGAGCGCTATTCGGCAGAGGGGCACCACGAGCGCTATGCAGACATCGCGCGGGCCGTCGTGGACAGCAATCCGGATCTGATCGTTACCGGAACCAATCCCGTCGTGCTCGCCTTCAAGGCGATCACCAGTCGTACCCCGATTGTTGCGTTCATGATCGATCCGCTGAAGGCAGCACTGGTCGCAAGCCTCGCCCGGCCGGGCGGCAATCTCACCGGCATCACGCTCGACGCCGGAATCGAAATTTGGGGCAAGCGCCTCGAGTTATTGAAGGAAGCCGTCCCCTCGACAAGCCGGACCGCCTTTCTCGGCATGCGCGAGGGGTGGGAAGGTTCGTTTGGACAGGCCATACGGGACGTAGCCAGCCGATTGGGAATCTCGCTGATTTCAATGCTGCCGAGCGCCGGCACCACGTCGGAGATCGAGCGTGTCTTTGCGGAGATGGCCGAGCAACGGCCTGACGCCGTGTTGATCACCGGCGAAGGCGACCTCTATGCCAACCGTCAATTGATCTCCGAGCTCGCGTACAAGTACCGCATGCCGACGATGTGTCCGTACCGCGACTACGTCGATGCCGGAGGACTGATGGCCTATACGGTGGACCTTGCGGAGCTGCTGAAGCACATGGCCCGAGACGTCCAGCGAATTCTCACCGGGACGAAGCCGGGCGACATCCCGATCTATCAGCCTACGAAGTTCGAGCTGCTGATCAACCTGAGGACGGCAAGAACGATCGGCCTTTCGTTGCCTGCGAACCTGCTGTCGCGCGCTGATGAAATGATCGAATGAAGTCCGCCATGGGCGGTCTAACCACCTCGTCTCACGCTGTCGATAAACCGCTGTTGCTCGCCGGGCGCGTAACCCTGGGAAGCTCCGGGATACGGTTCACCGAAACCATCGTCTTGTGACGGCCGGGAGCGCATCGGCCCCGACGGCGCATAGGCAAACCCCGAACGGGGGTCTGAGACAGTGACGCCCTGACTGGGAGGAACACTTGCATGCGACCGGCGCGCAGGATGCACCGATGCCGCGTTCGCAGCGCCGCACAGTGTGATCAAGAGGCCCAACGCCAAGATTGCACGCATTGCTTTTCTCCAATCGACAGCCGCTCGCACCTAAGTGGGGCTGACCCCGCGCTATCCCAACGACTGGCGGTTCACGATCAGTCACATCGGCGGCATTGCGGGCGCGGGGCGTCAACCTGATCCGCGGCTAGGTCCGGCGCCCACAAGAAACCTGCCGACGCGTTGGTCGGTGATGGCGAGTTCGCCGGGCCTTGAGATCGTTCCAAAAATATGCCCGCCCCATGAGGAGAAACATATGCGATCCGTCAGCATTTGCCCCGAGTGCGCCCTCGTCGGCGACAGCAAGAGGGCAAGTGCCGGCATTGATGCCGGCGGCGCACTCACGATCATTTTATTGGGTCGTAACCTCGGTGCAGCTTCGAAGCCGAAGGCGGCACCCTACATGAATTGGCATGATTACCATCATCTTATGATGGACATGCCACAGAACCTTTGGAGCCAACATGGGCGAAGTTGTTCAATTCGTATCGAGATCCGAGCGCGAGCGAGCGCGCCTTATTCGTGAGGCGCGCGCAATTTATGACAGCATCTTTCCGCCTGCCGACCCTAGCAGCGCACGCCAGGACAACGCCGGCCACGGGATCAGCGGAGCCAACGCCCATCGTAGCGACATGAGCAACCTGTCGTGATCAAGATCATCGCGGTCCTCTGCAGTCTCGCCTCGCCGGCAAATTGCCACGAGCAAATCGTCACCACCTCGGACTTCGCTCAGGTTTCGGTGCAGTCCTGCCTCATGGGCGCGCCGCAACTCGCCGAATGGATGAACCAGCACCCCGCCGAGCGCCTGGCAGCATGGCGCTGCGTGCTCGGCCAACAGAACGGTCGAGGAATCTAAGCCGGCGCGCCGCCGCGCCGCGCTCCTTCTATCTCGTTGCCTTCACGCGCTCCTTCACGGGGATCACAAGTTTTAATCCGGACCAGACCTCGTCGACGGCGCAGACCTTGACGTCGACAAGGCCGTTCGCGAGCGCAGTCTCGCGGATCACCGTCTCCGTCACATCAGTCGCGACGCCGGAGGCCTTCTTCGGCCACGACACCCAGATCATGCCGTCGGGTGCGATTGCCTTGCGGTAACCGCGAAGCTTGGCAGCGAGGCCCTTGGCCTCGGTGGCGAAGAGATGCACCTGGTCCAGCGGCGCCTTGGCGGCCTTCATGATCCGCACATCGGCCGGCAATTCGCCCACGATGGCTGTGTAGGCAGCCGGTGCCCCATCCACAAAGATGCGAAAGCCCGGCTTGATGCCGAGCTTCTGCACCGTCGACCTGCCGGAATAACCCGCCACGACCGCCTGCTCGTTCACAGCCGCTTCGCCGCAACGGCGTTCGACATCAGGATTCGAACACCTGCGCGATGGAAGGGAACGATGAAGAACAGATAGATCTTTCCATAGGCGTTATGGACGGTGCAGAGCGTCGAAACGACGACATTCGTCGCATCCCCCTCTTTCGCTTTCAGAACCGACAATCTGAAATCGAGGTGCTTGTTGTTTCGCCCGGCCACAATCTCATGCTCGGCGATGAAATAGATCGGCCACGGTCCGACCTTGTCGCCCACGCGGTATTCGCGCCTGGCGGTGGGCCTCATGATTTCGCCGACGGTTGGCGCCTCCAGGCCGAAGAGCTTCGCGATCACATTGCGGACGACCAGTATCGCCTTCATCCAGAGCGGCGTGTGGCCGAACAGCGCGAAGAAGATATCGACGATACCGGCGTCAGGCCGGGTGAGCGCGGCGCGGTAGGAATCGTGGAAATACGCGCTGCGCACAGCGTCCCGGTCAAGCGCGCTGCTAGGCGGAACATCGCATTCGACGACGTGCATTGCGGCCTCTCGACAGACCCCGATAGTTCACAAGAAAACGGGCGCATGACGCGCCCGTTTCATGGTCAATTTGTTTGCCAGCCGCCGAAGCTTACGACTGCGGCTGCGGCTCGAGGCCCGGATCCGGATCGGGACGCGGGCGCGGGCGACCTGACGGCGGCACCGCCGAGGTGCGCGGCCCGGAGGGCTCCAGCACCGACTCGCGGTTCGGCTTCTTGCCGGCGATGAGATCGTTGATCTCCTCGCCGGTCAGCGTCTCGAACTCCAGCAGGGCCTCGGCGATCGCTTCCCAGTCCTTGCGCTTCTCGGTGAGGATGCGGCGCGCCTCGTTCTCGCCGTCCTCGATCAGCTTGCGGACTTCCTGGTCGATCAGCTTCGCCGTCTCGTCGGAGATGTTGGTGCTCTGGGCAACCGAATGCCCGAGGAACACCTCCTGCTCGTTGCTCTGGTAGCGGACGCGGCCGAGCTTCTCGGACATGCCCCACTCCATCACCATGGCGCGCGCGATCCGCGTCGCGCTCTGGATGTCGGAGGTCGCGCCGTTGGTCACCTTGTCCGGACCGAATTTGAGGATCTCGGCCTCGCGTCCGCCAAAGATCATGGCGAGTTTGCTGACGCACCATTCGCGCGTGTAGGAGTGCCGATCGGTCTCCGGCAGCGACTGCACCAGACCCAGCGCGCGGCCGCGCGGGATGATCGTCGCCTTGTGGATCGGGTCGTGGCTCGGCACGTTGAGGCCGACGATCGCGTGGCCCGCCTCGTGATAGGCGGTCAGCATCTTCTCCTCCTCGGTCAGCACCAGCGACTTGCGCTCGGCGCCCATCATGACCTTGTCCTTGGCGTCCTCGAACTCGGCCTGGGTCACCATGCGCTTGTTGCGGCGGGCCGCCATCAGCGCGGCCTCGTTGACGAGGTTCATCAGGTCAGCGCCGGAGAAGCCGGGCGTGCCGCGCGCGATGGTCTTGAGGTTGATATCCGGCGCCAGCGGCACCTTGCGGACATGCACCTTCAGGATCTGCTCGCGGCCGACGATGTCGGGGTTGGCGACCATGACCTGGCGGTCGAAGCGGCCGGGGCGCATAAGAGCGGGATCCAGCACGTCGGGACGGTTGGTCGCCGCGATCAGGATCACGCCCTCATTGGCCTCGAAGCCGTCCATCTCGACCAGCAACTGGTTCAGGGTCTGCTCGCGCTCGTCATTGCCGCCGCCGAGGCCGGCGCCGCGGTGACGACCGACGGCGTCGATTTCGTCGATGAAGATGATGCAGGGCGCGTTCTTCTTCGCCTGCTCGAACATGTCACGGACGCGGGAAGCACCGACGCCGACGAACATCTCGACGAAGTCGGAGCCGGAAATGGTGAAGAACGGCACGTTGGCTTCGCCCGCGACCGCGCGCGCGATCAGCGTCTTGCCGGTGCCGGGAGGTCCGACCAGCAGCACGCCGCGCGGAATGCGTCCGCCGAGCCGCTGGAATTTGCCGGGGTCGCGCAGGAATTCGACGATCTCCTGCAGGTCCTGCTTGGCTTCGTCGACGCCCGCGACGTCCTCGAAGGTGACGCGGCCATGGGCCTCGGTCAGCATTTTTGCACGCGACTTGCCAAAGCCCATCGCTTTGCCGGCGCCGCCCTGCATCTGGCGCGACAGGAAGATCCACACGCCGATCAGCGCAATGAAGGGCAGCCACGAGACCAGCAGCGACACGAACCACGGCACGTTGTCGCCCGGCGGCTTGGCCGTGATCTGGACCTTGCTGTCATAGAGGCGCTTGACCAGCGTCGGGTCGTTGGGCGCGTAGGTCTGGAAGCTCGAGCCGTTGGTGAAGGTGCCGTGGATGTCCGGTCCCTGGATCACGACGTCGCGCACATTGCCGCGGTCAACCTCGCTCAGAAGCTGCGAGAAGGCGATGTCCTGGGAGGAAGCCCGCTGACCCGGATTCTGGAAGAGCGTAAACAACGCCAACAGCAGCAAGACGATGATGACCCAGAGGGCGAAATTGCGCAGATTGGCGTTCATAGATCTTCCTTCGTGGTCGCGCGGATCGCGGCCCTATTCCTTGGGCAGGCTTTCTTAGAGCAAGTGAGAGAAAATCCCCAAGGAATCCTCTCTGTTAGCTGCATACAATTTAGGTGCCGCCCCGGTCACTGCCAAGGGAACTAGATGGGACTATTTATCCCATCTTAGCCCGATTCCCGCTCAAATAATGGCCGGCCCGGGTTGGTTTTTCCGCTCTGGTTAAGGTGTCCTGAGGACCTGTCGGGAGCGAGCCGGTGTCATGATCCGCCCCTGACGCGCCGGGCCGGCGCCGGCACGATCTGGATGCGCCCCCGGGACAGGCTGACGAGGGCTCCAGCAAGCGTCTGTTTGATGCTGATATGGCCGGTTCCGCGCGGGCCCGTCTCGTCCGCGACGGCGCGGTCGAGGACCGCAAGCAGGGCCTCGACCTTGCCGAGCTCGGCCGGGCCCTCATGCCCGACCGCGTCGATCGCCCGCAACAGGAGCCGCAAGCGCACCTCCTCGGGCAACGCGGCGAAGCTGGACGCCTCAAAACTTCGCCCGCCCGCGTGGTGCGACAAGCGGTCGCGATCTCTCAGCGCGAGGAAGCGCTCGGCGCCATCGGCCAGCACGTCCACGGCAGCGTTGGCGCGGGCGAGGCGCGCGGCGAGCCGGGCCAGGTTGCGCACGTTGCCGCCTTCGGCCGCCAGCGCCGGCAACAGCGCCCGCAGCCGCGGGCGCGTGAAGGCCGGATCGCGGTTGGTCGGATCGTCGGCAAAACCGATCTTTGCACGCGCAAGCGTCGCGATAAGCTGCGACTTCGGGACGTCGAGGAACGGACGCGCAAGCGCGACACCGTCGCGCTGCGTGATGCGCGCCATCGCGGACAGGCCGACAATGCCGCTGCCGCGGAGCAGCCGCATCAACAGCGTCTCGGCCTGGTCGTCGCGGGTATGGGCTGTCAGCACGTGGGTCGCGCCGCTCGCGCGCGCGACTTTCACGAGCAGCCGGTAGCGCGCGTCGCGCGCAGCGGCCGGCAGGCCCGTCTTCGGCTTGGCGCCGGTCCAGCGCATCGTCCGGTGCGTCAGGTCGAGCGAACGCGCGAGCTGCTTGACCTCGCGCGCCTCGCGCGCGGCGTCCTTGCGCAGGCCATGATCGACGGTGACGACGATGAGTTTTGGGCCACGCGCAAGACTGCGCCGCCAGCGCGCGGCAAGCCACATCAGCGCCAGGGAATCAGGCCCGCCGGAGACCGCGAGCACCAGCGCAGGCGCGCCTCTCAGCTCCGCGAAGAGCGCTTTGGCGGCGGCTGCCGAAATCGGAGAGTTGTCGTCGTCTGACATGACGCTGCCCGAGAGAGCAAGCAAGGGATGGCCGGCCAATCTAGCGCACGGCCATCCGCATTGTCAGTCACTTGGAAGCTAGCACTTCACCCGCTTCTGCTCACGGTCGACGGCGGCTTTGACGCCGGCGGAGGCGCGCGGATATTTGCGTCCGATCTCGCCGAAGGCGGCACAGGCGGCCTCCTTCTCCTTCAGCGCGGCCAGCGACTGGCCGAGCCGCAGCAAGGCATCAGGGGCCTTGGCCGACTTCTCATATTTCGTGGTGACGGCGAGGAAGGATTCGGCGGCGTCGCGATATTGCTGGCGCTGGAAGAAGCTCTCACCGACCCAGTATTGGGCGTCGCCGAGCAGCGGATCGCTTGGATATTTTTGCGCAAAACTCTTCATGGTCTGCTCGGCGAGCGCGTAGTCCTTGCGCTGCATGTAGCCGATGCCGAGGTCGAACTCGTCGCGCGGCGTTTGGGCGGGCGGCTGGGTCGAGAGCCCGCCGCCGGCCGGCGCCGGATAGCCCGGCTGCGCCGCCTGAGGTTGGGATTGCGGCGTGCGGGCACCGGTGTTGGCAAGATCCAGCGGCTCTCCGGCACCACGTCCGCCGGGAGCGCCAACAGGGGCGCCCCCTTGCGACGGCATCGGCATCTGGCCGCCGCCGAGTGCGCGCGGCGCGCCCGGAGCGTTCGGATTCTGGCCCGGATCGAAGGCATCGCCCCGCCGGCGCGTGCCCGGCGCGCCCGGCGCCGGCTGCTCCTGGATGATCGGAGCGGGTGCGGCGACCTGCGGCTCATAGGGCTGCTGCTGGGCCGGCTGCTGCTGGCGATAAACCGGCGCGGCTTGGGCAGGGGCTTGGACAGGCTGTTGGTGCAGGGGCGGCGCGGCGGCGACGTTGGGCTGCACGGGCGCCTGGCCCGGCGTGGCCTGCGCCCCGCCCTCCAGTTGCCGGATGCGGTCCTCGAGCTGGCGGTTGCGGTATTGCAGCTCCTCGTTCTGGCCGGTGAGCTGGCGAAGCTGGTTTTCCAGCCGCTCGATCCGCATCTCGGCATCCACGTCTTCCGACTGCTGAGCAGATGCGGGCGAACACAGAGAGAGCAGCGCGGCAATCGCCACGGTGCCGGTAAAAGCCTTGATTGTAGATAACATCTTGCCCTGACGACGAAAGCGGCGTGGCGCGCGGCGGACAACTCGCCGGGCCGCACATAAAGGGAGGGAGTACGCCAAAACTGTGACTGCTACCAAAGGGTTTCTACGCCGCCCCCGCAAAACGAAACCGGCGCCCGAGAGGCGCCGGCATAGTCCATGTCTGAAGCTGAACGGAACCTGACTGATCGTCAGGAACTCGCGTTCAGCACGGTGACGGCGCGACGGTTCTGCGACCAGCAGGAGATGTCGTTACACACGGCGACCGGACGCTCCTTGCCGTAGGAGATCGTGCGCATGCGGTTCGGGTCGATGCCGCGCGAGGCCAGGAACGAGCGCACCGACTGGGCGCGGCGGGCGCCGAGCGCGATGTTGTATTCGCGGGTGCCGCGTTCGTCGGCATGACCTTCGATGGTGAAGCTGTAGCGCGGATAGCTCTGCAGCCACTGCGCCTGCTTCTCCAGGGTGACGATCGCCTGCGGGGTCAGATCGGTCTGGTCGCTCTCGAAGAACACGCGGTCGCCCACATTCACCACGAAATCCTGCTGGCTGCCCGGCGTCGCGGCGCTGGCCATCGCATCGGCACCCAGGTTCTTGTTGGCGCAGGCGCCCATCGACAGCGCGACCGCAAGCACTGCAGCCAGCTTCAATCCCTGGAGGAAACGCATAGGATATTTCATTCCGGAGCCTCCACGCTCACGTTAGTCCACTGCTTTCCGGTCTACAGGGGGTTGGTTAAGCGAACGTTCCGTCAACCTTGATGGGACGTTGCCACAGCCGGTCAAATGCCCCCGATCGGCCAAAAGCACCCACGATGGTTAATGGGTTGTAAATGTGGCGCGACGGTGAAGGCAAGCCGCAACAGCCGGCAAAAGCAGTGGTTTTGCCGGAACAATGGCCTTGCGGCCACAAGGAACGGAGGAATTAGCTGGCCTCAGGACTGCGCGGTGCCTGCGGCCGGCTTTGGTGCGGTCTGGCGCTGGCTCGCGATCGGATAAGGACAAGCCGCCATCCCAGACCTTATTTCAGCGGCGTTACTTCAGCGGCAAAAACAGTTCCGCGACCGTTTCATGCTCCGGCACTTCCGGGAAAAAGCTGAGTCGCTGGCAGTAGATCGGGAAGTCTCGCGCCTCTTCGCCGCTCGCCGGCAGCCAATCGTGATAGAGATAGAGCGCCGCGGGCTCCAGATTGTGGGTATTGCCGACAACGCGCAGCACCGCGCAACGTCCGCCGGGAATCACGCCGGCCTTGATCTGTTCGCCGTTCGCCTCAATCGGCCGGTCGGTCCCGACACACAGGTCCAGGCTATAGTCGGCCGGGGATGCGGGCCGCCTCTCGGAACGCCAGACGTTGAAGGTCGGACTTGTCTTGGGGTGCAGGTTAGCTGCCTTGCGCCAGGCGATGAACCGCTGGATGGTGTCGCCGATCGTCGCCGGGTCGCCCCGATGCTCCATGATCGCCACCGGCGTCGGTGCCACATCGCGGATCGTCACGTCGTCTGCGGTAAAGGTCTTGTGCATGCGCTTGCTCCTCGCATTGTCGAGAGGCCCGAAGGCCGCAAGCCACGGCTCCCAATCAGGAGATTTCCGAAACGACG
The DNA here is from genome assembly GCF_024758505.1 of Bradyrhizobium arachidis. Lineage (NCBI taxonomy): Bacteria > Pseudomonadati > Pseudomonadota > Alphaproteobacteria > Hyphomicrobiales > Nitrobacteraceae > Bradyrhizobium > Bradyrhizobium arachidis. Next base: position 8,533,222 of record NZ_CP077970.1, read on the forward strand.
AAGGTGATTGCCCAAAGCGTTGCCGAAAAGCGCGGGCGAAAGCATCCGGTGCGTCGTAACCGGCGTCCATCGCGATGTCCGTGACGCTTTCGTCGTCCCTGTAGGCCAGCAGGTAGGAAGCACGCTTCAAACGGGCAAGCTGGACATAACGATGCACGGACAACCCGAAGGTCGCCGTAAACTGCCGGTGGAAATGGAACTTGGAGAAGGCCGCGACGCGGCTCACCGTTTCCAGGTCAAGATCACCGTCAAGATGCTGGTCTATGTAGTCCAGCACCCGCTGCATCCGGGCATGGTAGTTTTGGAGCGCCGCCTTCATCGTTCCTCCGTGGCGGCACCAGCTAGTCGCTCATGGCCATCACGTGCTCGACCGATCTTGCGGTTTTGGATGGATTGACCGGAAACCTCTCACGACCGCTTGCAGGCGAGCATCGGCATTCGCGGTTCTCTTGACGCGAACCGGTCCCCACTTCGCTCGAAAACGCTTCTGTCGCGGGATCAGGACTGCGCGGTGCCTGCGACCAGCACCGGCTTCGGTGCGGCCTGGCGCTGGCTCGCGCGATCGAACAGCATCCGCCGCTCGAAGGCCGACGAGCGCAGGAACGGATAGCGGGCGAGCACCTTCTCGCGCACCGACGGAAGATGCGTGGCCATCAACCCGACCGGCTTGACGAGGCCGGGATAGAGCCGCGGCTCGCACCAGGTCTCCTGCAGGAACACCCGCCGATAGAACGGCTGGTGCTCGGCGCGCACGATCGCAAGCCCGTAGTCGGCATTGAAGTGAACGCCGGCGGTCGAGCCCAGCCGCACGGTTACGTAGGGCAGTTCAGGGAAGCGCCGCACCTTGTCGGGATCGGCGACGAAGCGGGTGGAATCGATGAACACCATGCCCTTGTCGAGCATGGGGTGCAGCACGTCGCCGAACAGCTCGACCGACGGCGACAGCCGCCATTCCGAGGTCAGCACGCTGATGCGGATCGAGCTGTAGAGTTCGCCATGCAGGTAGACGCCGAAGGTCCAGGCGTTGGGCGCGTCCTCGAACTGATCGGACACGCGCCCGTCGAGCGAGGCCTTGACCGCGCCCTCGCGCAGGTAAGCGCGATAGCGGAGCCGGTAGATCTCTTCTTTTTCTTCCGGGGTCTCCGCGAGGCGGTAGTCCACATGTTCCATCGGGTCCCAGGTCCGGCCATGAATGACCGGTTTGGGCTCGGCAGCGGACTTCATGCGGGGGGACTCCAACAACTTCAAAACAACTTTCGCGCGTGCGACAATTCATTAACAGCTTCTTAACGAAGAAGCAAAGCATTCAAATTGTTAGGGTTAACCCCGTAACTCTACGGGCGGCGCTACAGACAGTGCAGCGACGGTCCGCACCAATAGAACTATTGGGAAATACTTAGCCCCGGGAGGCGACGACCTGGAGCTGATCTTCCGGCCGACGACCATGGGACGCGTTGAGGAGCTGGCGCATCCGCACCGCCGGGACCGGGCGGCTGAACAGATAACCCTGCGCCTCGCTGACGGTGCCGTCGGTGCTGATCAGCTCGAGCTGCTCGTTGGTCTCGATGCCCTCGACCACGACCGACATGCCGAGATCGGCCGACAGCCGCGCCACGCCGCGGAGCAGCGTCAGCGGCCGATCGGTGTCGATGCCCTCGAGGAAGGAACGGTCGATCTTCACCTTCTGCATCGGGAAATTGTGCAGATAGCTGAGGCTGGAATAGCCGGTGCCGAAATCGTCGAGCGAGATGCTCACGCCCAACGCATGGAGCTGCGACAGGATGTCGTGCGTGAGCTGGGTGTTACGGAGCAGCGATGATTCCGTGATCTCGATCTCGAGCCGATGCGCCGGCAGTCCCGACACTTCGAGCGCGTAGCGGATTTCGCTCAAGACATCGCGCTGGTGGAATTGCTGCGGCGAGAAGTTGACGGCGACGCTGACGCCTTCGGGCCACTTCATGCATTCCATGCAGGCGCGGCGCAGGATCCAGCGGCCGAGATCGACGATCAGGCCCATGTCCTCGGCGACCGGGATGATGTCGACCGGCGAGACCGTGCCGCGCACCGGATGGTTCCAGCGGAGCAGCGCCTCGCAAGTGGTGATCTTGCCGGACTTGAGATTGACCAGCGGCTGGTAGAACAGCTCGAACTCCTCGTTCGCCAGCGCCTTGCGCAGGTCGAGCTCGAGGATGCGGCGGGCCTCGACGGTCGCAGCCATCTCGTCGCGGAAGAAGCAGAAGGTGCCGCGGCCGTCCGCCTTGGCGCGATAGAGCGCCATGTCGGCGTTCTTCAGCAGCGTGTCGGCGCCGACCCCTTCCGGCGAGGTCAGCGCAATGCCGACGCTGGCGCCGATCTCGACCAGATGGTTGTCGATCCGGTAGCGCTCGCTGAGCCGCTCGACGATGCGGCGCGCCAGCGCGGCGGCATCCTCGGGCGAATTGATGTTCTGCTGGAACACGACGAACTCGTCGCCGCCGAAGCGCGCGACGAAATCTTCGGGGCGGAGCATTTCGCGCAGCCGGTTGGCGACCGCGCAGAGAAGCTGGTCGCCGCAGGGATGACCGAGCGTGTCGTTGACCTGCTTGAACTGGTCGAGGTCGACGAACAAGAGTGCCGACATGCGCTCGGCGCTGTGCGAGATCGCGAGCAGACGTCCGATCTCGTCGCGGAAGTTGACGCGGTTGGGCAGCGCGGTGAGCTCGTCGTAGCGGGCGAGATGGCTGATCCTGGCCTCGGCATTGGTGCGCTCGGTGATGTCCTCGAGTAGCAGCACGGTGCCGCCGCCGGCCATCGGCTGGAACGTCCATGCCAGCGTGCGCCCGCGCGACAAATTGGGATCGGTGGTGACGATCTCCTTCATCTGCGCGTGCTCGATCTCGCTCAGCAGCATATTGCCGCTCTCGATGGACAGCGATCCGGCGGCGACGCAGGCGGAAACGATATCGGCGGCGCTGGCGCCGCGGGTGGTGAAATTATCCGACAGCTCCATCAGCTCGCTGAAGCGGTGGTTCATGACGGCGAGACGGCCGTCGGCGCGGAACATGCACAGCCCATGCGGCATGTTGTTCAGCGCGGTGTCGAACTGGCCGGCGAGCGCCGCCTCGCGCTCGCGCGCCACCAGCGCCTGCACGAAGATGCGCTGCAAATTGGTCGAGATCTTGCGCAGCGCCAGGAAGAACACCGTGCAGACCATCGACAGGCCGATGTAATAGATCGTGCCGTTCATCGCGAGCGCGATCGCGGTCGGGCCGCAGGCGAGCGCGACCTGGAGATGATAGATCCAGGGCCGGCCGTAGGTCCGGCCCACGCCCGCCGACACATAGCCGGTGGTGACGGTGAGGCAGATCATGTGCACGACGGCATCGTCGGTCGCGATCAGCGCGACCGTGCACCAGACGCCGAGCGCCAGCGCATAGAGCAGCGCCGCGATCTGGTAGCGCATCTCCCAGTTGGCCGCTTCCGTCGCGGTCAGCACGGACTTGCGCTTCATGTACCAGTGCGTGTCGAAACCGCGATAGATGCCGATCGTGCTGAGCAGGCCAACACAGATCCACAGCGCGGTCGAATCCGTCTTGAACGCAGTCATGCCGGCGGCGAGCGCAACCATCACCGCGCCCGCGAAAAGCGGCGCAGGATTCTGGAAAAGCGAGTCGATCAGCGCCGCGTAAATTGACGGCGAGACTTTTTGTTGATCGGACTCTCCGCTCTGACTTGCGAGCTGCATTTTGGTTGTACGCGTCCTGTTTGGCGCGTACTTTTACCCAGCCGGTATGAAGTCTTTCTGAGGGAACATCGTTAAAGTCGGGTGTTTTTGTAGGTTTTTCGAACCGATTTCTGCTGAAATATCAAGCAACTGGGCAAGCTTTGCCGACGGCAAGGTGAAGGAATGCTTGCCGCCGAGGAACATCGCCGAAAAATCGGCGCGGTTTTTCGAAAACATCGCGCGGTCGGACGCGCCGATACAACCGCGTCATCAGCCGGAGGTTGACGACAAGAGCGGCGACCAGGCCGGGTCGGACGCGTAGCCCGGCGTCGGCACCTTCTGCTCGTTGCGCCCTGAAATGTCGACGGAGTAGAGCGACGGCCCGCCGGCGCCGCCGGGATCGCGGAAGAACATCACCACGCGGCCGTTCGGCGCAAACGTCGGGCCCTCGTTGTGGAAGCCCGCGGTGAGGATGCGCTCGCCCGAGCCGTCGGGCTTCATGATGCCGATCGCGAACTGTCCGCCGCCCTGCTTGGTGAAGGCGATGTAGTCGCCGCGCGGCGACCACACCGGCGTCGAATAGCTGCCGCTGGTGTCGTCCTTGGAGAAGGAGATGCGCTGCGCAGCTCCGCCGCTCGCCGACATGACGTAGATCTGCGGCTTGCCGCCGCGATCGGACTCGAAGCAGATCCGCGTGCCGTCGGGCGAATAGGACGGCGAGGTATCGATCGCCGGCGTGTCGGTGAGCCGCGTGGTCGAGCGCGAACGCAGATCCATCACGAACAGGTTGGAGTTGCCGCCCTGCTGCAGGCTCATGATGACGCGCTGGCCGTCCGGCGAGAACCGCGGCGCAAAGGTCATGCCGGGGAAGTTGCCGACGATCTCACGCTGCCCGGTCTCGATATTGTAGAGATAGACCTTTGGATCGCCCTGGCCGAATTCCATGTAGGTGATTTCCTGAGAATTCGGCGAGAAGCGCGGCGTCAGCACGAGGTCGGAGCCGCGGGTCAGATAGCGCACATTCGCGCCGTCCTGGTCCATGATCGCGAGCCGCTTGACGCGCCGCTCCTTGGCGCCGGTCTCGTCGACGAACACCACGCGGCTGTCGAAATAGCCCTTGTCGCCGGTCAGGCGCTCATAGATCTGGTCGGAGATGATGTGGGCGATGCGCCGCCAGTATTCCGGCGAGGTGAAGTATTGCTGGCCGGTGAGCTGCTGGCCGGAGGCGACGTCCCAGAGACGGAATTCAGCCTTGAGGCGGCCGTCGGGCTGGCGCGTCATGCGGCCGGTGACGAGTGCCTGCGCGTTGATGGTCTTCCAGTTCTGGAATTGCGGCGCGACGTCGATGTTGCCGATGCGCTCGATGAAGGCGGCCTGGTCGATCGGGTTGAACAGCCCCGAGCGCTTCAGATTGTTGGTGATGACCTGCGTCACGCCGTTGCCGACCTCGCCGTCGGACGGCGAGCCCGGCACGAAATTGGTGATCGCGATCGGCAGCGGCGCAACATTGCCTTCGGTGATCTGCAGCTTGGTTTGTGCCTGAAGACGGTTCGGCAGCAACAGACCTGCGGCAGCACCGGCACCTCCGATCAGGAGCTTCCGGCGATCGATCGGCAAAGGAGACAAGGAAAATGACTTTACGGACATTGTGAGCTCTCAAACATCAGCTGCGGAACATCGTCTTGGGATCGAAATCGATGTCCATGTACTTCCACTGCTCGTACGTCTCTGTACGCAGCATGTTGTAGGGCTGGCCCTGAAGCACGGCGCGCACGGCGGCATCGGCCGCGGCTTGATAGCGCGTCGACGTTCCGGTCGAGACAACCTGCGGCGGCTGGGTCAGCCGGCGATCGGGACCAAGGTGAATGCGCACCGTGACGAACAGTTCTTCGGGATGCTCGATGCCGGGCTGGACGTTCCAGAGACTCGCAAGGCGCGCCCGCATCGCGTCAAGCTCGGACTGCGACAGCGTCGCGGCCGTGCCGCGCGCGGTGCCGAGCGAGGCGGATGCGTTCAACGTCGTGCCGGTGATCGCCTGACGCGTGGGATCGCGCTTGTCGATCAGCGCGGCGATCTTGGTCTGGTCGAAGACGCGCTCCTGCTTCGGCTTCGGCGGTTGCGGCTGAGCCTGCTGCGCGGGCTTGGTCTCCTGCTTCGGCGTCGGCTTCTTGGCTTCCTGCTTCTTGATCGCCTCGGCGATCGGATCTTCCTTGGCCGGGTCAGGCTTCTTTTCAGCCTGCTTCTGCTCTTCCTTCGGCTTGTTCTCGACGACCGGTTTTGGCGGATCGGGCTTCTTCTCGACCGGCTTCTCCACCGGCTTCGGCGGCGGCTGATCGGGCGCGGACGAGGTGACGATTTCCTTCTTCTCGGTCACCTTGCCGATATTGTCCTCGACGGGTTTTGCCTCGGCAACCTTCTCGACCATCGGCTTCGGCTTGTCCTTCTCGCCGGTCTTGATGCCCTGCGTGATCTTGGACAATTGGTCGGCGGAGATAATGTCGACCGGAAGCGATTCCATGGGCGGGGCTTCCATCGAGCGCGACGAAAAGGTGACCATCCCCCACCCAAGCACGAGGACATGGAGGGCAATCGACGCAACGAGTGTCTTGTCGACGTTCACCTTCACCGACTTAAGTCCCCTGCTCCACTTCGGTGACGAGCGCCAGCTTCTTGAAGCCGGCGCCGGACAGCCGGCCCATCACCTGCGCCACCGTGCCGTAATCGGCCTTCTTGTCGGCGCGCATGTAGATACGTTCCTCGAGGCCGCCGCGGGCATCCGTAATCGCCTTCAACTTCGGGATCAGCTCGTTGATCGCGACCTCGGTGTCGTTGATGAAAACCTTGCCCTTGGAATCGACCGAGAGCTGCAGCGGCTTCTGATCGTTGGTCTCGAGGCTCTTGGCCTGGCTCTGCGGCAAATCGAGCGGCACGCCGACCGTGAGCAGCGGCGCCGACACCATGAAGATGATCAGCAGCACCAGCATCACGTCGACCATCGGCGTGACGTTGATTTCGGCCATGACCGGCTTGCGCCGGCTGCGGCGGCCGCCGCCACCGGACGAACTGGCTACGTTCATCGCCATGATCTGAAGCCCACGCTCAAGCCCATACTATACCGTCCGTTACGCCCGCTCGTCGATCTGGCGGGACAGGATGGCCGAAAATTCATCCGCAAAGCCCTCCAGCCGCTGGGCCTGCCGGTTCACCTCGGACGTGAACTTATTGTAGAAAATAGTGGCAGGAATGGCGGCGATAAGGCCGATGGCGGTCGCAAACAGCGCTTCGGCAATACCGGGCGCGACCACCGCCAGAGAGGTATTTTTCGAGGCCGCGATCGACTGGAAGCTCGACATGATGCCCCAGACGGTGCCGAACAGGCCGACGAAGGGGCCGGCGGAGCCGACGGTGGCGAGCACCAGCAGGCGGCGCTCCAGCCGCTCGATCTCGCGGGAGATCGAGACGTTCATGACCTTTTCGATGCGCATCTGCAGGCCCGCGACCGAGCGGGCATGGCTTTCGAAGGACCGCTTCCACTCGCGCATCGCCGCCACGAAGCAGGCGGCCATCGAATGCGTCGGCTTGGCCGAGAGCGTGCGATAGAGCTCTTCGATCGACTCGCCGGACCAGAACGCCTGCTCGAAACGATCCATCGAGCGGCGGGTGCGGGCATAGAGGAAGATCTTGTCGATCGCGATCGCCCAGACCCAGACCGAGCAGGCCAAGAGTCCCAGCATGACCGCCTTCACGATCCAGTGAGCCTGCCAGAACAGCGCAATCAGCGACACGTCGGCGGAAGCCGCGACCGGAAGGGCTGACTGAGCGACGTCGGCCGGATTCATAGGCAGTATCCTCTCAAGGCGATCGATCCACGTCTTCCCGGGAGCAAAATGGGCTGCCGGATCCCCAAGGCCACGCACCCACGGCGCGGCTCGCAAGCCCGCTCAAAGCCTTGTCTTTTCGGTTTGCAGCGGCCCGTCCGAAGCCGGCCGTCTGCTTTCCCCGCCAAGATGTCAAAACTAAGGGCTCCGGGCGCGACTTTTACGCATGTACCAGACGCCAGCGATAGTTAATGCGGGGTTACCGCAGCCGAATTTGGCTGCCGGAATGGCTGGCGGTGCAGGGAGTTGGGCCGGGTGCTCTGGCTGGATTGGACCTGCCGGGCCCGCAAGTTGAGCCTGGTTCCCTCCCCCTTGCCTCTATTCCGCGGCCTGAACGCTGGGCGGGATCTGGATCGGCTCGAGCGGAGATACGGCGGGCCCATTGAGCGCAGTACCATCAGGCGCGAATTGAGACCCGTGGCAGGGGCAATCCCAGCATTGCTCCAGCGAGTTCCAATGCACGACGCAGCCAAGATGGGTGCAGCTTGCCGACAGCAGGTGCAATTCGCCGTGGCGGTCGCGGCAGGCGGCAATCTTCTTCAATCCGCTGCGAACCAGCCGGCCCTCTCCCAAGCGAAGCCGCTCCACCGAGGCTAGTGCCTCGGCGCCGAGATATTCCGCAATGTTCTTCAGCGGCGTGATGTTCTCGCTGATGAAGGTGGTGATGCTCTTGGAGATCTTGCGCTCGGGCAGATAGACGGCCTCCCAGCTGTTGCCGCCGATCGTAATCAGATCCGCAATCAGCAGGCCCGCCACCAGGCCATTGGTCATGCCTTGTCCGGAATCGCCGCTGACGAGAAAGACATGCGCTTCGTCCGGGCTGCGTCCGACGAAGCCGGTGAAGTCCGTGGGTTCGAGCACTTGGCCCGACCAGCGATGGGTGATCCCGCCGATCATCGGCAACCGCGCGCGCGTCCATTGTTCGAGTGCGGAAAAGCGCGCCTGACCATCGTCGGCCTCGCCGGACTTGTGGTCTTCACCGCCGACGATCACGATGTCCTCATCCGCCGAACTAGGCTGCAGGCGGACATAGTGATAGGGATCGAGCGTGTCCCAATACAGCGCATCCAGCAGCGAACCGACCGGGACCTTGGCTGCAATCACATAGGTGCGATAGGGCGCCTGTTTGGTATGGATCGGTACGCGCAGATTGACTGGCGAGTTCGTCGCGACAACGACGTCCGTGACCCGCACCTCGCCGCCTGACGTCTTGAGAACGATTTCTCCGCGGCCGCGCTCGATCGTCTCGACGCAGGTGTCACCGTAAAGCCTTGCGCCGAGCCGATGCATCGCTTTGGCCAATCCGGCAAGATATTTGGTCGGATGAAAGCGGGCCTGCCGGGGGAAACGAAGCGAGCGCGCAAGACCGCCTTGATGGATGGGTGTCGGATCGCTGCAAAACTCGACGGGGATTCCCAGCTTCCTGCAGCTTTCGAATTCCTCGTCCAGATGCGATGGCAACGTCTCCGGCGCCAACACCCAATAGCCATCGACGCGGCGGAAATCGCAGTCAATTCCCTCGGCAGACTGGATCGCCTGCGCGCGGTCGATCGCGGCGACGACGCTCTGATAGTACAGCCGTGCGCAATCCTCACCCCGAACCCTGATCAACTCCTTGTAGTCGTCGTCCAGGGCCGTTGCCAGATGGGCGGTGGTGCGCGCCGTCATTCCGCTGCCAATTCTGCCGCGGTCGAGCACGATGACCGAGCGCCCGCGCGCGGCCAGCTCATAGGCAACCGACAGGCCGGCGATGCCGGCGCCGACGACACCGACGTCGGCACGCTCCTGACCCGAGAAGCGCGAAGCCGCCGGGATGAATGTCTCCATCCAAAGCGACTTGGTTTCCTCATCCAGCACGTTCATGGGATTTGTCCTCTCGCGGACAAACGAAAGGCAAAGCACAAGCGTTCCCTTGTCGGGGATCGAGGGGCCGCGGCGTTTAGACCACGCGCACCGACAAGGTCCGCCTGCCCCGACTGAGCCTTAGCAAGCCGCGAAAATGGAGAAGGATCGCTTCCCCATGCACCAGCGCGTCGGCGCGGGCGAGCCCGATCGGAAAGGGGCAGCCATGGCGACAGGAACCTGTCTTTCTGCGGGACATTGCTCCCAAAAATCATTTTGGCGAGGTTTTGTCATGAGCATCAATCCCTCGTGGCGGTGATGAACACAATCGGCGCGCCGCCTAGTAGATCATCGTCACTGTTGGCGTAACCCGCCTCGTCCGTTGCCGCGGACCCGGCGGATTGCGCTTGCCCGATCGACGCGCCAAGCGCCGGCACCACAGATATGCAGTTTGTGCCTGACGTGACGACCATGTGACCTTGAGCGCTGTTGTCTTTGCCTGCAAGCCGCGTGAGAGTGCTGGTGGGCCGCTCGTCAAACAACTGATGGTAGTGGCTGGCGAACTGCCCGAGGACGTCACACGGGAGATCCGCATGGAACAGATTCTGATCAACCTCGTTGCGGGCGCGCTTGGTGGAATCGGCGCGGGGAAGTCGTCGCCGACATTCGATCTCGGAATGGCAGGCAACATCATATCCGGTTTGGTCGGCGGCGGCGTGCTCGGACAGATCGCGACGTTGCTGCTGCCGTCCGTCTTGGCCGCGGCGCAATCGGGAAATCTGAGCGTCGGCGGGATTGTGTCACAGGTTGTCGCCGGCGGCGCCGGCGGCGCGATCCTCACCGCGATCATCGGAGCCATCAAGAACAAGGCTGCCGCCTGATCCATCGACCAAGCGCCGGGCCCTACCCCTTCGCGAGGTGACCGCGGATACGCTCGATGATCCTGCCTGCTTCGGTCGCGTCGGGGAAATGATCGAGATAGTTGCCGCCCGGGTCGAGGAAGTAGGCAATGGCCGTGTGGGCGATTTGATAGCCGTCCGGATCGGCGGGGTCAGACTTGCGCTGTGCAAAGACCCGGAAGGATGTCTTCGCTTCCTCGATAGCTTGTTCGGGACCGGTGAGACCCAGGAAGCGGGGATAGCCCGTCTCCAGAAAGGTCTTCATCGCTTGCGGCGTATCGCGGGCCGGATCAACCGTGATGTAAAGCGGCTTGATCCGGCGCGCACCTTCATCGCCCAGGGTCTCGAGGACTCCGGACAGTTTTGTCAAAGCGCGAGGGCAGACCACGCGGCACGAGGTGAAACCGAAATAGACCAGTTGAAACCAGCCGTGAAAATCCTTCTCCGTGGCCTGCTTGCCGAAATGGTCGGTCAGGGTGAAGACCGGGTGGCCTGGTGCTCCTACCATGCAAGGACGAGGCTCGTGCGGCGGGACATGTTGAAGCGCATCTCCAACTGATCTCCTGCAACGATCACGCGCGGCGTATCAGCCGCGTCGTGTATGATTTCGGGCATGCCCGCCTGAACCGCGTTGTCAAAGACGAGGACGACGTCGGCTGCGCCTGCGACGGGGTCAAGCGCGAGCGCGAGCATGCGCCGCCCCGCATCATAGGTCGCGCGGCGTACATTGATGCCCTTTGAGAGCGAAGCCAGCGCCGGTGCCGCGAAATGGGCGTCGCTCAGCGGTCCCTCGAACAGTTTGCGTAAGCCATCCTTCACGTTGAGGCGCGCATAGCCAAGCAACACATTGCCGGTGTGCGGATCCATCACGGAGAGCCGGCCCTGCGCGTCGAAATGCTCATCCCGACGCGGATAATAATAGGCGCCGTTCTCGCGCACGGGATTCATGAACCGGTCGGCGTAGCCCAAGAGACGGGTCAGCGTTTCCTCATCGCCGACTTCAGCCGCCGCAACTGCGGCCCAGCCATGATCGCGTGCGGAGATGACCGGCGACATGTCGAGCTTGCGCTGGACCGCGGGCCGGATCCACAGCGTGTCGTGCGGCGCCGCCACGCTCCATTGGGCGATGTGCACAGGAAAGCGCTCCTCGACCAAAGCGGGCTTCCAGGCATGCATGAGAGCCGCGAGCCAGAAATCGACCCAGGGCGCTTCGGGCGGCGTCACCACCACCCGTTCCTTTTCCATGACCATCATGTTGAAATGGCCATCCGCGGTGACGACGCCGAAATCCGCCCAGGCCTTGTCATAGCCGTCCATCACGTCCTTGGCGTGGGAGGTGCCGTAGACCAGGTCATGCATGCGGAAGCCGATGATGGCCGGCTGATTGCATATCTGGAAGACGCAATTGGGTTCACAGGCGATGCCGAGGAAGCCTCGCTCGACCATGGCCCAATAGAGATGCTCGTTGAGTGAGCGCTCGTCATATGAGAAACGCAGGCTCCCGTCGCCCCAGAACATGGCCTGTACCGCGAAGGTCAACGCGCCTTCCTTCGCATAGCGGACGTCGCGAAAGAGATAGCGGTACATCAGCGCCATCGACTGGATGTAGGCGCTGTACATGATGTTGTCCTTGCCGACCGGATTCCATTGCGCCGGCAGCTCACCCTGGTTGCGATTGATCGGCCCGTTGCCGGTGCTGACATAGTGCCAATAGGCCCAGACATCGGGCGACAGCATCTTTTCGATCAACTGCTCGAAGGGTCGCTTGAAGAGGCCCGGCGCCGCCGGCAGGCGATGCACGTGAGTGAGTGCCAGCGCGTAGCTCATATAGGCGAGCTGGAATCGCAGGCCGCCAAAGTCCTCCTGCATCGTCGTCGGGCCTTGCATGCCAGACCAGTCGTCCGGAAGCTGGCCAGCCAGGTTGAGCATCCGGCGCAACGCGCCGACTTGCAGGTCATCGAGCTCGGGGAGCGACGCCGCCCATTTCAGCGGAGCGGCGATGCTGGACTCTGCGTTCGTGGCCAAAGGCGCCTCCTCTCTCTGGGGCGGGCGTGCAACGCTAGTGCGGTCGACGCCTTTCTGACTGCCCTCTCATTAAATTATACATATTTTGTCATTATGGACATATTTTGTCAATTTGGACAATGAGACTTCCCAAGGCAGACGCAACTTCCTATGGAATCTGCATGAGCAGGCGGCAAGAAATCGGGGCCGAGCGCCGGGAGCGCACGCGGCAGAAACTGTTGGCAGCGAGTGCGCGCGTGGTCGCAGAGCTCGGCGAGAAGAGGGCCAATATCGACGATTTCATTCGCGCAGCGGGCGTCGCGCGCGGAACGTTCTACAACCACTATTCCACGCGCAAGGAACTGCTCGACGATCTCTGGTCATCCGCAGGCCGCGCCCCTTTCCTTCAGATCCATAGAACCTGCGAAAGCCTGGAAGATCCCGCCGAACGGATCGCGACCGAGGCACGGCTCGTGTTCGCGTGCGCGGCCCGGAACGAGACCTGGGGATGGCTCGTCTATTCGATGTCGGCCGACAACGAGGCTGTTTCGGAGGATCTTCTGCAATATCCGAGGCCTGATCTGGAGATCGGCCGCAAGCAGGGTCGCTTCCAGTTCGACGACCTGATGGCGGCGTGCGATCTCGTCGTCGGTTCGGTCCGTTGGGGTCTGCGCGCAGTGCTCCAGGAAGGTCGGCCAGTTCGCAGTGGCGATGCCCTGTGCGTGATGCTGCTGAAGGCGCTCGCGATCGATGATGCAGAAGCTCATGAGATCGTTGCCCGCCCGATACCCGAGCTCGTCGAGCCTGTGGTGAGCGGTCATGCGCCCTGATAGGGTGCGCTCGTCGCTAACAACACGCGCCGGGATCACCGGCCTTCCCAGGGAGCCCCCTTTGCAACATTCAGGAACAGGCGTGCGGTGGACGGCCGCCGCGATCGTCTCGGTCAGCCTCACGACGTTCGGCCCTGCGCACGCAGCATCGGTTGCGCCGATCGCCGCCGAAAACGGCATGGTGGTTTCCGCGCAGCATCTGGCAACACAGGTCGGCGTGGACGTGCTCAAGCGCGGCGGCAACGCCGTCGATGCCGCAGTGGCAGTCGGTTATGCGCTGGCCGTCGTCTATCCAGCAGCCGGCAATCTCGGCGGCGGCGGTTTCATGACGATCCAGCTCGCTGACGGTCGCAAGACTTTCCTCGATTTCCGCGAGACGGCGCCCAAGGGCGCGACCGCCAACATGTATCTCGACAAGGACGGCAACGTCATCAAGGGTATCTCGACCAAGGGGCATCTGGCCGTCGGCGTTCCCGGCTCGGTGTCCGGCATGGAATATGCGCGTGAAAAATACGGCACCATGAAGCGCGCCGACCTGCTCGCCCCGGCTATTCAGCTCGCCGAGCAGGGCTTTGCGCTGGACCAGGGTGACATCGACTTGCTGCGCACGGCGACCAAGGATTTCGAGGAAGACCCTGCGTCCGCCGGCATCTTCCTCAACAACGGCAAGCCGTTCGAAGTGGGCGAGAAACTGGTGCAGTCGGAACTCGCGAAGACCCTGCGCGAGATCAGCAGCAAAGGCACCGACGGCTTCTACAAGGGCTGGGTCGGCAGCGCCATCGTGGCATCGAGCCAGGCCGGCAAGGGCCTGCTGACGCAAGACGACCTCGACGGCTACAAGACGCGCGAGCTCGCACCCGTCGAATGCGACTATCGCGGCTACCACGTGATCTCAGCACCGCCACCGAGCTCGGGCGGCGTCGTCATCTGCGAGATCCTGAACATCCTGGAGGGCTACCCGCTGAAGGAGCTGGGCTACCACTCCGCACAGGCCACGCATGTCCAGATCGAAGCCATGCGGCACGCCTATGTGGACCGCAACAGCTACCTTGGCGACCCGGACTTCGTGAAGAACCCGCTCGACCGCCTGCTCGACAAGAACTACGCGGCAAAAATCCGCGCCGTGATCGATCCGAGCAAGGCCGGCGTGTCCAAGGACATCAAGCCGGGGGTCGCGCCGCATGAGGGCAGCAACACCACGCACTATTCGATCGCCGACAAGGACGGCAACGCGGTGTCGGTGACCTACACGCTGAACGACTGGTTCGGCGCCAAGGTGACGGCGGCCAAGACCGGCGTCCTTCTCAACGACGAGATGGACGACTTCACCGCCAAGGTCGGCGTGCCGAACCTGTATGGCCTGGTGCAAGGCGAGGCCAACGCGATTGCCCCGGGAAAACGTCCGCTCTCCTCGATGAGCCCGACCATCGTCACCAAGGACGGCAAGACGGTCATGGTGGTGGGCACGCCCGGCGGCAGCCGCATCATCACGGCCGTGCTCCAGACCATGATCAATGCCATCGACTACGGCATGAACGCGCAGGAAGCCGTCGACATGCCGCGCATCCACCAGCAATGGCTGCCGGACCTGACCAACGTCGAGAACTATGCCCTGTCGCCGGATACGCAAAAGATCCTGGAAGGCATGGGCCACAAGTTCGGCCCGCCGCAGCCGGCCAACCATCTGGCGGTCATCATCGTCGGCGCGCCGTCGCTCAATGGCAAGCAGGTCGGCAACAACCGCTACTATGGCGCGAACGATCCCCGCCGCAACTCGGGGCTTGCTGGCGGGTATTGAGGGATGCGTAGGGTGGGTTAGCTTCCGCCGTAGCTCGAAGAGCGAAGGTGGAAGCGTAACCCACCACTTCTGTCGCCGCGAGAGAAGAGGTGGGTTACGCCAAGCGGACTGCGCTTCGCGCAGCCGCGGGGCTAACCCACCCTACAGAGATCACCATTTCTCCTTCGACGTGCGCACGTCGAGCTCGAACGACCACGCGCGTTCGGGCTGGCGGTAGAGGAACGCAAAACCGTCGACGATGCCCTCGATGCTGATCAGGGTCTCCTGCCGGCCCGCGGCATCCGGAAAGCGCGTCATGATCTTGTCGCCGGCAATCGCGCCGTCGACCACAACATGGCCGACATGGATGCCGTCGGCGGCGTATTCCTTGGCCATCGCCTGCGCCAGCGTGCGCAGGCCCGCCTTGGCGGAATTGAAAGCGCCGAAATTCGACCGTCCCCGCAGCGAGGCGCTGGCGCCGGTGAACAGCAACGTGCCGCTCTTCTTCGGAACCATGCGGCGCACCGCCTCGCGACCGAACAAGAACCCGCCGAAACAGGCGACGCGCCAGGCCTTCTCGAAATAGTCGGCCTCCATGTCGATGATCTTGCCGGGCGTGTTGTTGCCGGCGTTGTAGATCGCGAGGTCGAGGTCTTCGCCCGCGGCGTTGAAGAGGTCGACGATATCGGTTTCGCTGGTAGCATCGGCGACGGCCGGCACCGCCTTGCCTCCGGCCTTCTCGATGTCGTTGGCGACCGCCTCGAGCGCCGCCAGCGTGCGGCCCGCGACGATCACCTTCAAACCGTCGGCCGCAAAGCGCTTGCAGAGCTGGGCCCCGAGCCCACGGTCAGGTCCGACACCGATCACGATGGCCGTTTTCATGGCATGCTCCCTCAATTTCCGTCCGCGCTCAGCACGCTGCCGAACTGCTCCCACGAGCTTCCGGTCCAGCGCTGGAGCTGAAGTTGGGTATAGGCCATGCTGTTGTCGAGACCGGTGTTGATCGTCACTCCCGGGATGAGGGTCGGAAGCGACAGTCCACGGATGTTCCGCGCCTGCTTCAAAATGTTCTCGCGCGAGAGATCGTCGCCGCATTGCTTCAACACCTGCTCGAGGATCTGTCCCTGCTGGGTGCCGAACAGATAATTGGCATCGCCGATGTCGGCGCCGGGCAGGTATTTTGCAAAGTGCTCGCGGTACCAGTTCATACCGGGATCGCCTGCCCATTTCTTGTCGCCGGGATCCTTGAGCATCGTCGCAGCGATGATGCCGACCGCCTTCTCCGGCCCCGCGGGGACGATGGTCGAGGAGACCGAGGTCGACACCAGGTTGATCAGGAACAACGGCTTCCAGCCGATCTCGTCGGACTTCTTGATGGCCTGCGCCGCGAATTTCGGCGTGCCGGCAAAGAGAAACGCCTCTGCGCCCGACGATTTCAGCGCGACCACATGGGACTCGATCGTCGGCTCGGTCACCTCGTAGGAGGACACTACGACCTTCCTGTCGAAATCGTCCTTCAGATGCGCCTTGAACGCGGCGACAAAATCCTTACCCAGATCGTCGTTCTGATAGAGGATCGCGATCTTCGCGTTCGGCCGGGTCTGGGCGATGTACTTTGCGTAGATCCGCCCTTCCGTGTTGTAACTCGGCAACCCCGTGGTGGTCATCGGAAACTCGGCGAAGTTCGCGAACTTGGTCACGCCGCTCACCACGAAGAGGTGCGGCACCTTCTTCGCGTTGACGTATTTGATGGTGGCGCTGATGCCGGGCGTGCCGAGCGGGCTGAACAGAAACGCCACCTCGTCGCTTTCGACGAGTTTTCGCGTCTGCTCCACCGTCTTCGGTGGACTGTAGGCGTCGTCATAGGTAATCAGGTTGATCTTGCGACCGTTGATGCCGCCGCGATCGTTGATGGAATTGACGTAGGCGATCAGGCCCTTGCCGGTGTTGCTCAGGGGCGAAGCCGGTCCGCTGAACGGAAAGGTTGCGCCGATCCTGATTTCGGTCTCGCTGATTCCTTGCGTTTCGCAGGACGCAGCGCTCGCCATCGCGACAAGCAGAACGGCCGAGGCCGCCAGTGTTCTCAACATCCGATCCCTCCCCTTGCTCTTCCTTCCGTCGCAATCAGCCGACCGCAGCCGTACTGCCTGTTCGTGCGCTCGCGATCGCGAGATCGCGCAGCTTGTGCTTCAGGATTTTTCCGGTCGACGCCGCCGGCAAGGTGTCGAGCACCACCAATTCGCTCGGCCGCTTGTAGGGCGTGAGCTGGTTGGCCGCGTAGGCTGCCAGGGCTTCGGCGTCGATACTCGCGCCGAGCAGCAACTGCACGAAGGCGACGATTTCTTCGTTGCCCTCGACGGGGCGTCCGACCACGGCCGACTGCACGACGTCGCGATGCGAATTGAGCACCGCCTCGATCTCCGCCGGATAGACGTTGAAGCCGGAGCGGATGATCATCTCCTTGGTGCGTCCGACGATGTAAAAATGTCCGCGCGCGTTGACGCGGGCGAGATCGCCGGTGTTGAACCAGCCGTCGCGATCGATCCCAGCGGCAGTCTGGTCCGGGGCGCGGTAATAACCGAGCATGACGTTGGCGCCGCGCACATGCAGCTCGCCGACCTCGCCCGTGCCGACCGCCTTGCCGTCGCGATCTACGATCCGGTACGCGATGCCCGGCAGCAGCGGGCCGACCGATTCATCTGATACGGGATCGGCCTCGCGCACGCCGGTGAGGCCCGGTGAACATTCGGTGATGCCGTAGGCATTGAGCAGGGGAATGCCGAACTCGTCCTCGATGCGCTGCTTCAGGCTCAAATCCAGTGGCGCGCCGGCAACGCCCATCAGCCGCAGGCTGCCGCGCTTCAGCCGCGCGATGCCGTTGACGGATTTGTATTCGAGCAGGCGCTGATAGGTCGCGGGCACGCCAAAAATGGTGGTGATGCCCTCCTCCGCGATCGCCCGGGCAAGTGCGGCCGGATCGGCCTTTGCCACGACGTGCAGGGCGGCGCCGTGCATTAGCGTCGAGATCAGGAGGATCGAGTAGCCGACGATGTGCGACATCGGCAGCACGCCATAGATACGATCGCCGGGCGCGGTGCGGCGCATTAGCCCGGAGACCCTCGCCGCGACCAGCAGATTGCGATGGCTGAGCATCACGCCCTTCGGCGCGCCTGTCGTGCCGGACGTGTACATGAGGGCCGCGACCTGCCGCTCGTTGCCATCAGTGACGGGTTCGGCCTGCGTCGCATCGTTGAGCGGACCGACACCGATGCCGCCGAACGGACCGATGGCGCGGAGCTGCGCGCCAACGCGGGTCGCGTGATCGGCAGCCTCCTTCGACAGCGCGGCATTGAACATCACGCGGCGCGCGCCGCTATGGGCGGCGATCTGGTCGAGCTCGCGGCCCGACAGTCGCGGATTGACGGGAATGGCCCATGCATCGAGCGTGCCTGCGGCGAACAGCATGGCCCCGAGCGCGACGCTGTTCTCGCTCGCCACCATGACGCGGTCGCCGGGCCGGATCGCGAGCGCGGCGAGATCGCGCGCGGCGGCATCCACCGCATCGGAGAACTGCCGGTAGGTCCAGACACGACCGGCCTCGACGAAGGCCGGTGCATCGGGCGTGCTCGCGACGAAGGGGGCATAGACGTCGTGAACCCGTCGCGGCAGTTGCGCGATCAGCTCGTCGAACTCGGCGTCGGTCATGTCCATACGATCCTCCCTTGAAAGACGGCGCCGGCCCTTATGGGCTCTGTCGCGCGCGAGACGTCGAGCGCAGCGCCTCAGGCGCCAGCGGCAGAGGCGACGCGCGGCTTCGCCGCGCCAAGCTGCGCAACAATCTCCTCCTCGACGTCCCTGAGCTGGTCCTTGCCGAAAAACATCTCGTCATTGACGAAGAAGGTCGGCGAGCCGAACGCGCCGCGGTTCACCGCGTCCTGCGTCAGCTCCATCAGGCGGTTCTTCACTGCCGGCTCCTGCGACTTCGCCGCGATCAGGTCGAAGTCGAGGCCGGAGGCGGTGAGAGCCGAGCGCATCACCTGCGGATCGTCCATCTTCTTCGGCTCTTCCCACATGTGATGATAGACGGCGCGGAAATACGGCTCGAACAGGCCGAGCGCCTGCGCCGCCACGGCGCCGCGCATCAGTTGCAGCGTGTTGACCGGAAAGAACGGATTCGGGTTGAAGCCGGTGATGCTGTGCCGGCGCAGGAAGCGCGCGGTCTCGATAGTCATGTAGTCGCGCTTGTTCTTGATGTCGCGCAGCGTCTCCGCGGGCGAGGCATTGCCGGTCAGCTTGAAAATACCGCCGAGCAGCACCGGCACGTAGTCGAATTTGACGCCGGTACGGCGCTCGATATCGGGGATGACGCGGTCGGAGAGGTAGGCGTTCGGGCTGCCGAAGTCGAAGAGGAATTGCACCTTCACGGCTTGCGCATTCGACATGGACATCTCCCTCGCCTCGAGGCCGCTCTGGGCGGTCGATCTTGGCGAAGAGCCATATAGTTCTAAAATAGAACTGTCAACTTTTTCGTGAAATACCGCGATTTCTGGCCATTTCTGAAACGCTTCGTGGCTTTAATTCCGTTTTGGAATTTTGTATAAGACGCATGAGAACGTGTTGGAAAGTCAGACGCTTTTCGAGGACGAACGATGCGCTGGGACTCGCTTGAACAGGAACGCTGCTCGGTGGCGCGCACGGTCGCCGTGATCGGCGACCGCTGGAGCCTGTTGATCCTGCGCGACTGTTTTTTGCGCGTGCGTCGCTTCGAGGAGTTTCAGTCGCGGCTCGGCGTCACCCGTCACGTGCTGGCCGACCGGCTGAAGAAGCTCGTGCGCTTTGGCGTGCTGCGGCGCGCGCCCTATCAGCAGAACCCGACGCGCTACGAATACATCCTCACGCAGAAGGGGCTCGACCTCTATCCCGTGGTGATGACGATCGTGCACTGGGGTGACACGCACATGGTCGACGAGCGCGGCCGTCCCCTGCTCCATGAGCACAAGAACTGCGGAAAAATGTTCGATCCGGTGATGGTGTGCTCGGAGTGCGGCGAGCCGATCGTCGCCAAGCAGGTCCACGTCCATGCCGGCCCGGGTGCCGCGGAAGGTGCGGCCGAGGAACTAGCCGCCCGCGCGGCCGAACTATCGGCCCGCGCGAAATGAAGCCGGCGCCACCCGCAGCGATCAGGCCGCGGGGGCGGGCTCAGGACAATTGGTCAATCGCGCGGGATGGCCGACCGCGGTGCAGCCGGCAGGGACATCACTCGTCACGACCGAGTTGGCGCCGATCTTCGCGAAATCGCCGACGCGGATATCTCCGAGAATCGTGGCTCCGGCGCCGATAAAAACGCCGCGGCCGATGCTTGGACTGCGGTTGGGAAGCCCTCCCTGCCGGCCAATGCTGACATTCTGGAGTATAGTGACGTCGTCGCCCACCACGACATTTGCGCCGATCACGATTCCTGTCGCGTGATCCAGAAAAACCGATGATCCGATTCCCGCCGCGGGATGAATGCTGACTTGCAGGACGTTGGACGCCTCGTTCTGAAACAGCAGCGCCAGATCGATGTGATCGTGACGCCAGAGCCAGCTCGAGACGCGCCAGGCCTCGAGCGCAACGTAGCCCTTGAAGTGCAGGAGCGGCGACAACAGACCGGTGAGGGCCGGATCGCGGATCGCGATGGCTTGCAGGTCATGGCTCGCCGCCTCGACCAGCTCCGGCTGGTCGCGAAAGGCGTCGCTGCACAGCTTTGCAAATTGCGCCCGGGCGACCGCGTTACCACCAAGCCGGCGTCCGATCAGGTCGGACAGTGCAGCCGCCAGATCATGATGCGCAAGAACGGCATCCGACAGGGCTGCGCCGAAGACGGGATCGGCGGCGACCGCGCGTTGCGCCTCGGTGCGGATCTCCTGCCAGAGGTCGCCGCTCGATACGATCGTAGCTCTCGCCATCCGCCCTCCAGTCATAGCAGGGAGAACGAATATAGGATGCCCGCCGCCAGCGCGCCAGTTCAGGCGAAAGGCCCGCGCCCGGTCAAGCCGAGAGCATAGAGCCAGCCGCCGAGCGCGATCAGCACCGGCAGCACGTACAGCGCAAAGTCTTGCAGCACGATCATGCCTCAAGACTCCGTTGCACAAATGAGACGGCACGCTCGAGCGCGAGAGCGGCGAGCCAGTAGAGGAAGAGGCTGAGAAAGACCTTCCAGGATTCGCCGATCTGCGTATTCGGATAGAGTTCGACATGCGTCGGCCAGCCGCGCAGATACGCGATCGCCAACGGCACCAAGGCGCCGTAGCGGCCAAACAGCATCGACGCACGCTCCAGCAGCGCGAGGCGGTTCTTGATCTGCTTGCGTCGGGCGTTGGTCATGACGAACAAGATGGGCGCGGCGGAATGCCTCGCCTTCCCTGCTTTGTCGGCCCTAACCGCGTCCGGGTTCTGGCAATCTATCGATGCCGGGCCGGTTCTGTGACAACGCCACACAAGGAACGGCCGCAGTTGCGGAAATGGCAGTCACGATCGAGCGCACAGCCGCCATACACGAGGCCGACATAGCCGACCACCGCGACAAAGGTCGCGCCGAGCAGAAATCGGGTCCAGGCGTCCATCATGGGCATCGTCCACAAAGGCGCCGCTCCCGGTCGGAACGGCGCGCACGAAGCTTGGTGTCTGATAGCTGGGCCCAGGTTCTGCCCGCTCAAAACCAAACCGCCCGCCTGCGGATCTCGCAGACGGGCGGCTCGGGGCCATCAGGACTTTGGGGGCATTGCGCCTGAAGGCTTAGAGGCTCGGCTCAGTCTTCAGCCTTGCGGCGGCGACTGATCGTTCGGCGGAGTCGGACGCGGCTTGTGCTGCGCCATGAACTGGTCGAACTCTTCCTTGTCCTTGGCGTGACGCAGGCGATCGAGGAAGTTCTTGAACTCGACCTGCTCCTCCTCAAGACGCCGCAGCGTTTCCGTGCGGTATTCGTCGAAGGCGCGGTTGCCGGACGACGGCGGGCCGAAGCCGAAGCCAAAACCGCGGCGCTCCATGCGGTCGCGCATGCGGTCCATCTTGTACTGCATCCGCTCCATCTTGTTCTGCCAGCGATCGCCGTCGCGGTGACTCCAACACGTCATCTTTCTGCTCCCGAGTGTGAAAAAGAGAAGGGCAAGTCCGATCGGCCACCAGATGATGAAGCCGAGGATGGTCACGGCGATCCAGCCGGGATGCCAGGGCGTGTCGAGCATGTGGGGGCGATGATAGGTTTCGTCCGAAGGGCCGCGCCATCGATTGACATCTGCGGTGTAGGCCATTTCCCGTCTCCATCACGGCATTGCGCCGTTGTGAATGTAAATAACATTTACATAGCTAACCCATCTCTTGTTTTTGTCAAGCCAGCCGCCCGACAGGTCCGATCAATTATTTGCGCAATCTTATTTCGGCTTGCCCCAGGGGCCGCCGGGAGGGACCCCCGAACCGGAGGAGGCCTCCGGTGGGACCGGCGGCGGCTCGGCGCCTTTGGGCGGCGGGCGGCGGTCGGTTGGGAAGCCGAGGCCGCGCAGATAGATCAGCACTTCGGCTTCGAGAAGATCATCCGGGGACATCGGCAGCTTGCGCCGCGCCGCGTCACCGCGGGAGAACAGCGAGGCGACGCCGTGCGCCATCGACCAGATATGCAGCGCCATCATCATCGCGGGCGGACGCGGCGTGCCCGGGGGTGCGAGTGCTGCGAGCCGTTCGGCAGCGGCGCGAATGATGCTGAATGCGCGCTCGCTCGCGGCCAGCAAGGCAGGGTTGGCATCGGCCGGAAGGCCGGATTCGAACATCGCGGAATAGAAGGCTGGCTCCTCGCGGGCGAAGGCGAGATAGGCCTTGCCGACGCGCTCGAACGCCGAGACCGTGTCGGGCCGCCCGTCGTCCCAGGCCGCCGTCAGCCGCTGCTCGAACTGCTCAAAACCGCGCTGGGCAATCGAGGACAACAGCTCGTCGCGGTCGCGAAAATGCCGGTAAGGGGCTGCCGGGCTGACGCCGGCCATGCGCGCGGCATCGGCAAAGGTGAAGCCGGCCGCGCCCTTCTCGGCGATCAGCCCCAGCGCTGCCTGCAACAGCGCTTCCTTCAGGTTGCCGTGATGATAGCCGCGCTCGGCGCGGCGCTGCTCCTTGCGCCAGCTCATGTGAAAGGCTTTTACATGAGCCGGACGCGAAGGTCACTAGCAGGGGCAGATTTGGTGAACCGGATCATTCCGGGGGTGGCTCAGGTCTGACCCAACAGGCTTGCGCCTCACATTCGAAATCCGAGCGTTAACGCCCCTGTGTGTGGCCCCGGTGCCCAGCTTCTGTATGTTTCGCAGACAGCATCGATGGGTCCCCGCCATGCTTCCTGTGATCCTTGCCGCAATTCTCTATCTCAGCCTGATCTATGTGTGCGGGCGCTACACTGCGAAATTCGCGGCGGAGAGAGGACGCTCCAGGGCCGCCTGGTTCGTCATCGGCGGGCTGTTCTATCCTCTTCCGTATCTCGTCCTGGCGCTCTTGCCACCCCGCCGCAAGGCGACGCCGGCCTGACGTCCGACCGCAAACAATCGCGGTCCCTTGCGGAAGGGTGGTTACGGAAATTCAAGCCAAGGCCCGCCGGATTCCGGGTTCAATGCGACGCTCCGCCCGGAATGACGGCCGCCTGGACTAACCCGCTGGGATCGGCAGGACCGGCATCACCTCGACGCCCTCGCCCGGGAAGTTCGCGAAATGCGGATGGTTCTCGAACAGCTTTGCCGCGGCCGCCTGGGACGGGGCTCGCACCAACGTGAAGCCGGTGAGCTGGTTCGTAACGTCCGTGGCGCCATTTGCATCGATCTTCGTGGTCTTGCCGAGCGGGCCGCCCATCTCGACGATGACGGAGTGGTGCTTCTCGACCCAGCCTTTCCAGGCCTTGACGCCCTCGATCTCCTTGGCCTTGCGTTCGGCTTCGGGCAGCGCCATCCAGGCGGCCATCCTCGGGCTGGTTTTGCTGCCGATATAGACAGCGAGATAAAGGTCATTCGTGCTCATGGTCTTCTCCTGGTTGATTGCTGACGAAGGCGATCTAGCGGCGGGCCCTGCTGCCCTTCTGGAGCTCGGCAAAGCCCGCGGCGGCTTCCTGCACGTCCGGCGAAAAGTCGGTCATCTCCTGCACCTGGCGGATTTCGATCACCTCATTGGCCGAGGCCGGACACTTCTTGGCCCAGGCAATCGCCTCGGCACGCGAGGCAACCTCGATCATCCAGTAGCCGCCGAGCACTTCCTTGGCCTCGGCGAAGGGACCGTCGGTGACGAGGGGCTCGCCGGTGGCGAAGGAGACGCGCGCGCCCATCGACGGCGGATGCAGGCCGTCCAGCGTGATCAGCACGCCGGCGTCCTGTAGCTGCTCATTGTAGCGCATCATCGCGGCGACGCGCTCGGGATCGAGCTGCACGTCCGGCGGCGCGGTCTCATAGCCGAGAGGGATCATCAGCATCATGAAACGCATGGGTGTCCTCGTTTGCTTCGTCATTCCGGGGCGACGCGCTGGCATCGAACCCGGAATCCAGAGGTCGTGGAACGAGATTCCGGGTTCGCGCTTCGCGCGCCCCGGAATGACGGCTACGCCGTCACTTCTTCGCAGCGTAGGCGCGGGTGCGCTCTTCCTGCTCGCGCAGCTCCGGCGTAAGGGCTTCGCCAAAATCTTCCACGGCAAACACCTGGCGGATCTCGATCTCGGCGCCGGGTTCGAAGGGCGCGCGCTTCATCCAGGAGATTGCCTCATCAAGCGAGGCGGTCTTGATCAGCCAGAAGCCGGCGATCAGGTCGGACGTCAGCTTGAACGGGCCGCGCGTGACGCCGGCCGCGCCGCTCGCATATTTGACCCGCGCGCCCTTCACCGTCGGATGCAACCCCTCCCCGGCCTCGATCACACCGGCCTTGGCCATCTCCTCATTGAACTTGCCCATGGCGGCCAGCATGTCCGTCGACGGCATTTGGCCGGCTTCGGTATCCCGGTTCGCTTTTACGATCACCATGAAACGCATCGTCGTGCTCCGTTTGCTCTCGTTCTTCA
Source organism: Bradyrhizobium arachidis (assembly GCF_024758505.1). Classification (NCBI taxonomy): domain Bacteria; kingdom Pseudomonadati; phylum Pseudomonadota; class Alphaproteobacteria; order Hyphomicrobiales; family Nitrobacteraceae; genus Bradyrhizobium; species Bradyrhizobium arachidis. The sequence continues at coordinate 8,558,206 of NZ_CP077970.1, forward strand.
GTCCGGGATCACCGGCGCTCATCCATAAGACGAACCAGCCCCTACGGCCCCGACACACCGGTGAAAATTATTTGCGAGGTCGAGGCGGGCACTAGCCCTGTTGCCGAACGAAGCTGCCGTGCTGATAGGTCGCACCGAAATAGACATCGATGCGGCGGACCTTGTCGCCGGCGAAGGCAAAGAACTCGGTGTTGCGAAAGCTCCTGCCATCTGTTGCCATGCAGCGATAGGTGACGAAGGCCTCATCGTCCCGGACGAAGATCCGCTCGATGTCATGGCGCGCGATCCACCCCGAGTCCCGAAAGCAACGCTCGAAATAGGTCGCCTTGTCGATGTTGTCGTCAAAGGGGCTGGTGAAGCGGAAATCGTCGGCCAGTGCGTCCGCGACACGCTCGCGGTCATTGGCGAGATAGGCCGCGAAGAGATCCCGGATCAGTCTTTCGCGATCGGCCGGCATGCGGTCACGCCTCCTTCGGGAACATGCCGAAATAGGGTTCGGCCTCCCGGAGAACGCGCGCGATCGAGGAACGTGCCTTCAGCCGCTCGACATAGGCCGCGATATTGCGGTGTTCGGGACCTAACGGCTCGACCCTGTCGGCATAGAACAGCGCGGGGAAGGCCGCGCAATCAGCGAGCGTGAAGACTTCGCCTGTGGCGTAGGGCCCGCGCGCCATCTGCTGCTCGATCATCGCATAGGACGAGCGGATCCGCGCCCGCGCCGCCGCGACCCCAAACGGGTCCTTGCTGTCCTGCGGGCGCAAGCGGTCGCCGACGATCTCCTGCATCGGAAGATGGACATAGAGATCGAACAAGCGGTCGGAGAGCCGCGCCTGCAAAGCAATGTCGGGATTTTCAGGGATGAGGCGCGTACGGCCGGGATAATGGCGGTCGATATATTCGATGATGATGCTGGATTCCGGCATCGTCTCGCCGCGCGCAGCATCGACCAGCACCGGAAACTTGCCGATCGGCCACAGCTTGAGAAACGTCGCGCGTTCGGCGGGGTCGCCGAGATTGACCAGGTTCGGCGTGAACGCGACGTCATTCTCGTAGAGCCCGATCAGGGCCTTCCAGCAGAAGGACGACAAGGGATGGAAATGCAGTGTGAGCGACATGGAAACTCCTGGTCCTCTTGGTCTTGGGATCGCGCATTCTTGGGATCGCGCATTGAAGACGAACCACCCACGTGTGAGCCGACGCCGCGCGACTGAGTTCCAGGCACGGCGCGAGGAATATTTTTCGCCACTTCCGTACAAATACGGAAGGTCAGCGGCATCAAAGTAGTGACCGCTGCCGTGAATATGAATGGGGAAACTCCGCAGATTGAAGAAGATGCATTTTCGGAAATCAAAGTGAGCCACCAGATCGACCGAGAGCGAGGTTCACGGTTGCTAAACGACCGCATGCAACCTTTGAGATCATTGCATCATCTGTCAGTTTATCGGGGCCCCTCATGTTCAACTTCCAAGGCAAAGCAAGAATCCAAAATGCGCTGGCCCAGGCCGCGGCGCTCGACCGCTCGCAGGCCGTGATCGAATTCAAGCTCGATGGCACCATCGTCTCGGCTAACGCAAACTTCCTCAACGCGATGGGCTACATGCTCGAGGAGATCAGGGGCAAACATCACAGCATGTTCGTCGATCCGGCCGAGCGCATGTCGGCCGCCTATCGCGAGTTCTGGGCCCGGTTGAACCGCGGCGAGTTCGAAGCCGCCCAGTACAAGCGATTTGCCAAGGGCGCCCGCCCGGTCTGGATCCAGGCTTCCTATAATCCGATCATGGACGGCAACGGCAAGCCGGTCGGCGTGATCAAGTTCGCGACCGACATCACCGCTCAGAAGGTCAAGAGCATGGAGGACGCCGGCAAGATCACCGCGATCAGCCGCGCCCAGGCTGTGATCGAGTTCAACATGGACGGCACGATCGTGACCGCGAACGAGAACTTCCTCAAGGCGATGGGCTATTCGCTCGCGGAGATCCAGGGCAAGCACCACAGCCTGTTCGTCACGCCCGAGGACCGCGCCGGTGCGGCCTATGCCGATTTCTGGGCGCGGCTCAACCGCGGCGAGTTCGAGGCCGGCGAGTACAAGCGCATCGCCAAGGGCGGCCGCGAGATCTGGATCCTCGCGACCTACAATCCGATCCTCGACGAGAACGGCAGGCCGTTCAAGGTCGTGAAGTTCGCAACCGACGTTACCGCGCAGAAGCTCAAAGCCGGCGACAATGACGGACAGATCGCCGCGATCTGCAAGTCGCAGGCGGTGATCGAGTTCAACATGGACGGCACGATCCGCACCGCGAACGAGAACTTCCTCGCCGCGATGGACTACTCGCTTGCCGAGATCCAGGGCAAGCATCACGGCATGTTCGTCGAGCCGAACGAGCGCAATTCGCCGGCCTATCGGCAATTCTGGGAGGCGCTCAACCGCGGCAAATACCAGGCGGCCGAATACAAGCGCATCGCCAAAGGCGGCCGCGAGATCTGGATCCAGGCGTCCTACAATCCGATCTTCGACCTCAACGGCAAACCCTACAAGGTCGTGAAATACGCCACCGACATCACCGCGCAGGCGATCGGCCGCAAGAAGGCCGACAATGCGCGCGGCCTGATCGAGGCGGTCGCCGCCGGCAGCGAAGAGATGAGCGCCTCGATCCGCGAGATCTCCGAGACCATGGCGAAGTCGCGCGAAAACTCCAAAGTGGCGACGACCCGGGTCGAGGCCGCCGACGGCCAGGCCCAGCGGCTCAATGCCGCCGCGCAGGCGATGCGCGGCATCGTCGAGATGATCTCGGGGATCACCGGCCAGATCAACCTGCTCGCGCTCAACGCCACGATCGAATCGGCGCGCGCGGGCGAGGCCGGCCGCGGCTTTGCGGTGGTCGCCTCCGAGGTGAAGAGCCTCGCCAACCAGGCCAAGCAGGCCACCGACACGATCTCCTCGGAGATCGATGCGCTGAACAGCATCTCCGGCGACGTCGCAAGCTCGCTGGGCGCGATCAAGAGCGCGATCGCCAGCGTCAACGAGTTCATCGCCTCCACCGCCGCCGCGGTCGAGGAGCAGAGCATCGTTACCGCAGACATGTCCGCCAACATGCAGCGCGCCTCCGCCGAGCTGGCGTAGGCCTCTCTCTCCACTCCCTCCCGTCATCCTGAGGTGCTCGCCACGCGACGCACCGCGTCGCGCGGCGAGCCTCGAAGGATGAGCGGCCCGGCTGGTGGCCGTTCGCCCTTCGAGGCCTCCGCTTCGCTCCGGCGCCTCCAGCGACAATGGCTTCGCCATTGCGCGGGGGTGACGGGAATAGGAAACACCTGATCTCGAATTTAGCCGGCGGCCCACCGACGCGTCGGCTCCGTTGCGCCCTCGGGCAGGGCTTCGAAGATCGGCGACGCGAGCACGGCGTGGACGTGCAGCGTAGCTACCCCGACGTTGCGAAAACCGTGCTTGCGATGGGCTGCTACCAGCACGGACTGACCGGCCGTCACCGTGACGCGCTCGGCGTCGAGCCAGATCTCGGCCTCGCCCTCGCGCACCGTCAGCACCTCCTCGACCGTGTGCGAGTGGGTCGGCGCGCCCGCGCCCGGCGCGACCCATTGCTCGAAGACGCAGAGCGCCGCAGAGCCGGTGCGCGCCGAGACAAGCATGCGCGTCTGCACGCCCGGCCGCCATTCTTCGAGAGCGCTGGGATCGATCGGCTGCATGACGTAGGCCTTTCTTGCCGGCACGAAAGCGCAGTAAAAGACGCAAAGGTCGCCCGCGCGACCCACGCGCAACAAGGATAGAGTAGCAAATGCCGACAGCTTCGCCAAAAGTCGCCCTCGTCACCGGAGCCGCGCGCGGCATCGGGCTTGCGACCGCCAAAAAGTTCCTGGCCGAGGGCTGGCGCGTGGCGCTGCTCGACATTGCGGGCGAGCAGTTGACGCAAGCGGTCGCCGAGATCGCGCGGCCGGATGAGACGCTGGCGCTGACCTGCGACGTCTCCGATGCCGCCGCGGTCAGCGCCGCGGTGAAGGCAATCGACCAGCGCTTCGGCCGGCTCGACGCGCTGGTCAACAATGCAGGCATCGCGGTGTTCGCGCCGCTGATGGAGACGTCGGATGCGGATTTTTGCCGCGTGCTGGAGGTCAATCTCACCGGCCCGTTCCTGTGCAGCAAGACAGCGGTACCCCTGATGCGCGAGCATGGCGGCGGCGCAATCGTCAACATCACCTCGATCTCAGCGGTGCGCGCCTCCACGCTGCGCTCGGCCTACGGCACCAGCAAGGCTGGGCTTGCGCACCTGACAAAGCAGCTCGCGGTGGAACTCGCCGCGCTCAACATCCGCGTCAATGCGGTCGCGCCGGGCCCGGTCGACACCGCCATGGCCAAGCAGGTGCACACGCCGGAGATCCGCGCCGATTATCACGACGCCATCCCGCTCAACCGCTACGGGCTGGAAGAGGAACTCGCCGAAGCGATCTATTTCTTCTGCTCGGAACGGTCGAGCTACATCACCGGACAAATTTTGGCCGTCGATGGCGGCTTCGATGCAGCCGGCATCGGGCTGCCCACGCTGCGCGGGCAGCGCCGGAACGGATAGCACTTCGTAGGGTGGGTTAGCCCCGCGGGATTGAACTTGTGGAGGCTTCATGCAACGCGTCGTCAAGGCCTGCATCCTCTCCGCCGCGTTGCTCCTTTCCGCACCGGCTGCGGCCGAAATCCGCATCATCCAAAGTCCCGGCGGGCAAGTCGGCCCGTTCCTCGAACTATTCGACAAGGTGCGCAAGACCGGCGAGCGCGTGGTGATCGACGGGCCCTGCCTGTCCGCCTGCACGCTGGTCCTGAGCATCGTGCCGGGTGAGCGCATCTGCGTCACCAAGCGCGCAGTGCTCGGCTTCCACGCCGCACGTTCGGTCGACCGGCGCGGTCGCTTCTATGCCGAGCCGGAAGCGTCCGACGCCGTGCTTGCTGCCTATCCCGGCCCGGTGCGCGACTGGATCAGCCGCCACGGCGGATTGACGTCGCGGCTGCTGGTGCTGAAAGGACGCGACCTCGCGGCGATCTATCCACGGTGCAGGTAGCCTAAGCCACTCACATCCCTTCCGCCGGGCAGTTCACCATCCAGGGGATGCCGAACTGGTCGACGCACATGCCAAAGCCCTTGGCCCAGAAGGTCTTGCTGAAGGGCATGGTGACGGTGCCGCCGTCGGCGAGCGCGTTGAACTTGCGCGCGGCTTCCGCGGGATCGGTGATCGTCAGCGAGATCGAAAAGCCCTGCACCTTCTGCACATGCTCGGGCGGCGCGTCGGAGGCCATCAGGATGCTGCCGTCGGGAAACGACATCCGCGCATGCATGACCGTCTTCTCACGGCCTGGTGCTGCCGGCATGTCCGGCGGCGCTTCGGACGCGCGCAGCATCGCGTCGATTTTGCCGCCGAGAACGCGGGCGTAATAGGTGAAGGCTGCTTCGCACTTGTCTTCATAGAACACATAGGGATTGAGCATGTTTCTCTCCTTGACGTGATGCGCCTACTTCTCGGTGAGCTTCTTCAGGCTGGCGAGGCCTGCCTCAAAATCCTTGCCGATCATGTTGTCGAAGTTCATGAACACCTGCATCACCTTGGACATGAACGGCGCGGGACCGTACATCGCCCATGTGACCAGTGTTGCATCACCCTGCGGCGCCATTGTGAATTCGGCCGTGTTGTGTCCCTCGAACGGCCGCTCGAAATCGAGCTTGATCCGGATCTTTGACGGCGTGCTCGCCTCGAGGATTTCCATGCGGCCGGCGCCGACATTGCTGTTCCCGTCCCAGGCATAGGTTGCGCCCTTGCCCCGCTCGGCGCCGCCAAAGGCGCGCTTCATGGCGGGATCGCGCCCCTCATAGGGCGACCAGCCGGTCCAGAAGTGGAAATCGGCGATCAGGGGATAGATCACATCCGCCGGCGCCTTGACGGCGAGCGAGCGTTCGACGCGAAAACTGTCGGGCTTGGTCGCGGCGAGCGCGAGGACGACGACGATCCCGACCGCAAGTACGACGGCAATGATGGTGATGGCTTTCAACATGATGGGCTCCTTCGTATGGCCCTAGGACGAAGAAGGGTGTGCGGGGCCGACAAGGGCGGAACGACAATTTTTCTGAACGTCATTCCGGGGCGGCTCGAAGAGCCGAACCCGGAATCTCGAGATTCCGGGTTCGGTCCTGCGGACCGCCCCGGAATGACGGCGGCGAGGCCCTCACTTCGCCTTCGCCCCTTTGCCTTTGCTGCCCTTCGGCTGGCTGTCCCTGATCAGCCGGTCGATATGCATGCGGATATGAGCGGCTTCGGCGGAGGTGTTGGCGAGCGCGATGGCGCGGTCGAAGGCGATGCGGGCTTCCTCGTTGCGGCCGAGCTGCATCAGGAAGGCGCCGCGCACGCCGTAGAAGTGAAAATAATTTGCGAGCTTTGGCGCCAGCGGCTCGATCATCGCAAGCGCCGCCTCGGGTCCGCGCACCTTCGAGGCCGCGACCGCGCGGTTGAGCGTCACCACCGATGAGGGCTGCGCCAGCTCGAGCGCGCCATAGAGCAGGTCGATCTGCGCCCAGTCAGTTTCCTCCGGCGTCGCCGCACGCGCATGAAGCGCGGCGATCGCGGCCTGGATCTGGTAGGCCCCGGTGCGGCGGTGGCGCATCGCCTTGTCGATCAGCGCGAGCCCCTCCGCGATCATGGGGCCGCTCCACCGCGAGCGGTCCTGGTCTTCGAGCAGAATCAGCGATCCGTCCGCCGCAAAGCGCGCTTCGCTGCGCGCATGTTGCAGCAACAGCAGCGCGGTGAGTCCCATGATCTCCGGCTCGCTCTGGAACAGCCGCAGCAGCAGCCGCGCCAGCCGGATAGCCTCCTCGCATAGTGGCTTTCGGATCTCGGCGGTGTCGCCGCTCGCCGAATAGCCTTCATTGAAGATCAGATAGATCATCGCCGCAACGCCGGCGAGCCGCTCGGAGCGCTCGATCGCGCCGGGCGCCTCGAAGGGCACGTCGGCATCCGCGATGCGCGCCTTCGCCCGCGTGATGCGCTGCTCCATCGCGGCTTCCGAGACCAGGAAGGCGCGCGCGATCTGCTTCACCGTGAGGCCGGAAACGATGCGCAGCGCCAGCGCGATCTGCTGCGTCGCCGGCAATTCCGGATGGCAGCAGATGAACATCAACCGCAAAATGTCGTCGCGGTAATGCGAGCCGTCGAGCCGCTCGGCGAGCGCGCCCTCGGCATCGTCGAGGTCGGAGATCGCCTGGTCGTCCTCGGGCAGCGGCTGCTGCTTGCGGTTGCGGCGCACCTCGTCGATCGCGACGTTGCGGCCGACCATGATCAGCCAGGCTGCGGGGTCGCGGGGCGGCCCGTTCTGCGGCCAGGTTTTCAGCGCGCGCAGGCACGCGTTCTGGAACGCCTCTTCCGCGGTGTCGAGATCGCGGAAATAGCGCAAGAGCGCGCCGACCGCCTGGGGACGCGCGGACGTGAGCGCGGTCTCGATCCAGGCGGCGTCGGTCTCGCTCACGTCAGATTCCCTCCGGGCCTGAACACGCCGACGGGACGCACCTCATAGGCGCCACCGGGATTCGCCGCCCCGAGCTCGCGCGCAACGTCGAGCGCGTCGTCGAGATTCTTGCAGTCGACGATGTAGAAGCCGAGCAATTGCTCCTTGGTCTCGGCATAGGGGCCGTCGATCACCAGCGGCGGATCCTCCTTGCGCAACGTCGCGGCCGCCGTGGTCGGCAGCAGCCGCGCCACCGGGCCGAGCCGGCCCTGGCTGGTGAGCTTGTCCTGCACCACGGCGAGTTTCTTCATCACGGCTTCGTCCTGTTCCTTGCTCCAGGAACCGACAAAATCCTCGTCGTGATAGCAAAGGATGGCATAGAGCATGGGCGACAAATCCTGTTCTCATGATGAAGACGACCCACTATGCCCCGCCCCGACATATCTGCGGAAATTTTTTGCAGGAAATGTCCCGCCAGTCGTGTCAATGAGACACCATGACACCGAGCTGCGGCAGAATGGGATACTGGGAATGACGAAAGGCGCGCTGGCCCTCCTGATCAACAGCAACGCGCAGAACTGGTCGCCGGAGCGCTGGAAGGCGCGGTTCGACGCAGTCTGCGGCGACCGCCTCGTGACGTTGCTGCCCAATGCCGGCCTCGATCCGGCAAGCGTCCATTATGCCGCGGTGTGGAAGCCGGTTCCGGGCACGCTGGCAGGCTTCCCGAACCTGCGCGCAATCTTCAATCTCGGCGCCGGCGTCGATGCGCTGATGGCCGACCGCACGCTGCCTGACGTGCCCCTGGTCCGCGTCGCCGTGCCCGATCTCACGGGGCGCATGACCGAATATGTCGTGCTGCACGTGCTGATGCATCATCGGCAGGAGCTTTACCTGCGGCAATCGCAGCGCGACAAGATCTGGGAGCCGACATATCAATGGCCGGCAAGCGCCGTCACGGTCGGCATCATGGGCCTGGGCACGCTCGGCATCGATGCCGCGGGCGCACTGAAGCGCATCGGCTTCCGCGTCGTGGGCTGGAGCCGCAGTGCGCGAACGGTCGACGGCGTCGAATGCCTTCACGGTGACGCCGGGCTCGATGCGTTCCTTGGGCAGAGCGACATCCTGGTCTGCCTGTTGCCGCTGACGCCGGAGACGCACGGCATCCTCAATCGCGGCGTCTTCGCAAAGCTCAATCGCAACGGACCGCTCGGCGCGCCCGTGCTGATCAATGCTGGCCGCGGCGGTTTGCAGAACGAGGCGGATATCCTCACCTGTCTCGACGACGGCACGCTGGGTGCCGCCTCGCTCGATGTCTTCGTGCAGGAGCCCTTGCCGGCGGACAGCAGGTTCTGGAGCCACCCCAAGGTGGTGCTGACCCCGCACAATGCGGCGGACACGGATGCGGACGAGATTTCGAAATACGTCGCGGCGCAGATCGCATGCTTCGAGGCCGGCAGCGCGCTGGAGAATGTGGTGGATCGGGCGCGGGGGTATTAGGCCCCACTGTCGTCCCGGATAAGCGCGCCCCTGGCGGCGCGAAGCGCCGTCCAGTAGCGCGCGCAGATCCGGGACGACGGATGTGATTAGCGGCGGGCGCCGAAAGCCAACGGCGAGGCGCCCGGCGGCAGCGTCGAATGGATGTCGCTGTCGACCAGTCCGGGGGATTGCTGCTGGGTGAAGCTCGCGCCGAAGGAGAGGCTGAGATTCGACGTCGGCCGGAACTCGATCCCCGCGCTGGCGCGATAGCCGCCCGGCAGCGTCGATGAGGTGGAGTCGAAGGGCGTCAACGGAGGAGCACCGGAGCCGTAATTGTATTTCAACGTGTCGAAGCCGGTGTAGAGCGTGACGGGCGAATTGGTGAAGTTGTAGCCGAACTTCACGCCTTCGGACGACAGCGCGCCAAAATTGCCGAACGCCCGCGCGTGATCGACGCTATTCATGCTCCACGCCGCGCTGCCGCGCGAGCTGGACATGAACCAGCCCTTCGGAAGCCCGGCCTGCGGATCGCTCGCATCGAAGGGCTGACTGTCATTCCAGCCCATCAGCCCGCTCGAGTTCATATAGGGGATCGGCGCGGCCTGAGCATGCGCCGTCCGCCCGCCCAGGCTGAGCGCCGCCAATACCAATGCGAGAGCAAACCCGCGTGCGAAACTGAACGTCATCCGTAGAACCATCGAGTGTTCGCGAATTATACGCGCAGGCTATCGCAAATGCCAGATTGCCAATTGACGGCACGGCGTCTCCACACATTCACTGTCGTCCTGGCGCAGGCCAGGACCCATAACCCCAGGGAGTCGTTGCAGCACGAGCTGATAACCACGAGTCATCGCCAAACTAGGCCCTGTGGTTATGGGTCCCGGATCAGCGCTGCACTCCTGACAACGCTGCGCATTGTCAGGAGCTTCGCTTGTCCGGGACGACAGCTTGCTATGAGGCACCAGCCCCGATCATCACGTCGATCGCGCCCTTCACGATCGCCTCGAGCTCCCTGCGCGGCACGCGGGCGCGGGAGCGGATGGCGATACTGTGCACGGTGGCTGACGCGACCTGCGCCAGCACGGCCGGATCGGCGCTGTCGGGCAATTCGCCCTTCTCCTTGGCGCGGCGGAAGCAGAGCGCAAACGCTTTGTCGAGTTCGACCAGGCCCTCCAGCACCATGGCGCGAATGTCGGGATCGCCGACGGCTTCGGAGGCCGCCGTCACCACGGTGAAGCAGCCGCGCGGTCCCGTTTCGCCGGAGAGATAGATGTTCAGCGCCGAGGCGAAAATGCGCTCCAGCCGCTCGCGCAGCGGCAACTCCTGGCGAAAGATGTCGCCCATCGCCGCGCGTGCCTCATCGCGGTAGCGCTGATAGCTCTTGATGTAGAGCTCGCGCTTGTCGCCGAAGGCGCCATAGAGGCTCGGCCGGTTCATGCCGGTCGCCTCGGAAAGATCGTCCAGGGACGTGGCCGCAAAACCCTGGGTGCGGAACAGATCGAGCGCCTTGCCAAGCGCGACATCAGGCTCATAGGCGCGCGGCCGGCCGCGACGCTTTGGCGGCGTCGGGTCGGAAATCGGCGACCCTTTGCTTTTTTGTACCATTTCGCAAGATATTCCTTGACCGTCCCCATATTATGCAAGACAGTACAAAAATCAACTTGGCCAGGTTGAACGACACTTCCCCTCAAGGAAATGCCCAAGGAGGCCCCAAGTGGATCTTTATTTCTCGCCCCTCGCCTGTTCGATGGCGACCCGCGTCGCGCTCTATGAAGCGGGCGCGGATGCGAACTATCTCGAGGTCGATTCCCCAAGCAAGACCGTGCTGAAGGACGGCTCGGATTTCCGCGCCGTCAACCCGATCGGCCTGGTGCCGACGCTGCGCACCGACGAGGGCGTGGTGCTGACGGAGAATGCCGCGATCCTGCAATATGTCGCTGATAGCTTTCCGAAATCCGGTCTCGGCACCGCTGAAGGCATCGACCGCACACGTCTGCATCAGTGGCTCTGCTTCATCGGCACCGAGCTGCACAAGGGGCTGTTCATTCCCGTGCTCGACCGCAAGGCGCCGCAGGAAGCCAAGGCCTATGTGCTGGAGAAGAACCTGTCGCGGCTCGACTATCTCGACAATCACCTGAAGGGCCGCGAATTCCTGCTCGACCATTTTACCGTGGCCGACGCCTATCTCGTAACCGTCATCAACTGGACCATGGCGACGCCGCCGATCGATCTCGCGAAATGGCCGAACGTGAAGGCGTATTATGAGCGGCTGAAGACGCGGCCTTCGGTCGCAAAAGCGATCGCCGAGGAGTTCGAGCTGTACAAGCACGAGCTCGCGCGGCGGAAGGCGGCGGCGTAAACGAAGCGCGGCCGCGCAACAGCCTCGGTGTCGTCCCGGCGAAGGCCGGGACGACACCGATTATTTGGCGCATGGCCTGCCTGCGCACGAAGACCTTGGTCCGGAGCAGCCCCAGTGCTACCTCAGCGCAACCGCAGGGGTTTCGCATCTCCATGGCACGCATCACCATCATCGAGACCGGGCACGTTCCCAAGAAATACCGCGAGCGCCACGGCTCCTTTCCGGACATGTTCGAGCGCATGGTTCGCGCCGCGGACCCCGCTGTCACGTTCGATATCGTCAGCATCCCTGACGGCGGGGCGCTGCCCGACCCTGATAAGGTCGATGCCGTTCTGATCACCGGTGCAGCCGCAGGCGTTTATGATGGCCTCGACTGGATCGAGCCGCTGGAAGATTTCGTGCGCGCCGTCCATGCCAGGGGGACGCCGATGGTCGGCGTCTGCTTCGGCCATCAATTGATCGCGCAGGCGCTCGGCGGCGTGGTGCAGAAATCCGAGAAAGGCTGGGGGATCGGCCGGCACGTCTACCAGGTGACGCCGGACAACGGCATCGTCGACGGCAACCAGCTTGCGATTGCCTGCTCGCACCAGGACCAGGTGATCGAGGCGCCCGCCGGCGCGCGCACGATCCTGTCGTCCGACTTCACGCCGCATGCCGGCCTTCTCTACGACAATGGCACCACGCTCTCCGTGCAGCCGCACCCGGAGTTCGACGTGGACTTTGCAAACGTCTGCTGCGAACTCCGCGAAGGCAAGGCGCCCGACGACGTCGTTGCCACGGCGAAAGCGTCGCTCGTCGAGCCGCTCGACAGCGCAAAACTCGGCGGCGTGATCACGAGATTTTTGACCAAAGCCTGACTTCACCTCGCCCCGCGCCCGTCCGCCGAAGCCTTGGCGAAGGCGGATGCGGGGAGAGGGAGAAGTTAGAACGGGCTGTCGCCCAGCCCCGGCACATCGGCCGGCCGCGGCCCCGGTGCCGCCCAGTGAAAGCGCCGGTCCTTCTCCGCAATCGCGATGTCGTTGATCGAGGCTTCGCGGCGCTTCATCAGGCCGTGCTCGTCGAACTCCCACTGCTCGTTGCCATAGGAGCGATACCACTGGCCGCTCGCGTCGTGCCATTCGTACTGGAAGCGCACCGCGATGCGGTTGCCGTCAAAGGCCCAGAGATCCTTGATCAGGCGGTAGTCGATCTCCCCGGCCCATTTGCGGGTGAGAAACGCCACGATCGCCTCACGCCCCTGGAAAACCTCCGAGCGGTTGCGCCAGCGGCTGTCCTCGGTATAGGCGAGCGCGACGCGCTGCGGGTCGCGCGAATTCCAGGCGTCTTCGGCCATGCGGGCCTTTTGCGCGGCGGTCTCTTTCGTGAAGGGTGGAAGCGGTGGGCGCGACATAGCTGGCCTCCTTCGGTTGAGGGGCGCAATCTATCGCCTGACGTCGCGGAGTCGATGGCCGAGTTCCAATCGCCCGATTGCTAAATCACATCGGCCTTCATCAGGGTGCGGATCGTTTTCGGGATCGGCTGGGCGCGGCCGCCGCTGATGAAGGCGACGCGTACCTCGGCCTTCACAAGCACGTCCTCGCCGCGCCGCACCTCCTGGTTCAGCATGATGGAGGCGCCATTCACCGCGACCGGCCAGGTGACGATGTCGAGGACGTCGTCCATGCGCGCGGGTTTCAGGAAATCCAGATGCATCGAGCGCACGACGAAGGCAAAGCCCGGGCTTTCGGTCTCGGCCTGCTCGAACAGCGAATGCTGCTCGGCGCCCATCAGTCGCAGATGATTGGTGCGCCCGCGCTCCATGAAGCGCAGATAATTGGCGTGGTAGACGATGCCGGAAAAATCGGTGTCCTCGTAGTAGACACGGACCTGCATGTGGTGGCGGCCGTCGCGGATCTCGCCGTCGAGATGTTCAGTCACGTCGCGCGCCTCGCTTCACGCCTCGGAAGCGCCCGTTTTGCGCAAAATCCGGCGGTTGCGCAAGCTTGGTTACGACACCGCGGGCGGTGTCCTCCCCAGCGTCACCAGCACGATTTCCGGCGGCACGCCGACGCGGACCGGCAAAATGCTGCAACCGAGGCCGCCGGAGACGATGACGTCGCATTTCAGCCGCACATGGCCATAAGCGAGCTTGACAACGTCGCCCGGCAAGGCCGGCGCCCAGCCGAGCAGGCGCACCTGGCCGCCATGGGTGTGCCCGGACAATTGCAGCGCGACGCGCGAAGGCACGCGCGGCGCGATGTTCGGCTCATGCGCGAGCAGGATGACCGGCGCGTCGTCCGTGACTTTTGCGAGCGTTGCGTTGAGATCGTCGACGCCGACGCGCGGCACGGGGCGGAAGCGCCGCGCCGGCATGTAGGCGAGCTGGTCGCCGAGGCCGGCGAGCCAGAACGGACGCCCGCCGCTGGTGAGGCGCACGACGTCGTTCTCGTAGACGGGAATGCCGGTGGCTTCCAACGCGCGATGGGCGATCGTCGGCCCGTGCCCGGCCCGCTGCACGATCTTGTCGTCCCAGTAGTCGTGATTGCCCATGATGGCGTGGACGCCGAGCGGCGCCTTGAGCTGGGCGAGCACGGCCGCCCATTCGTTCGCCGGGATGAAGCGCGTGACGCGGCGGTGGCCCGCGACGTAGTCGCCGAGCAGCACCACGATGTCGGCGTTCAGCGCATTGGTGCGCTCGACGATCCCCTCGATCCGCTCCAGCGACATCCAGGGATCGCAGGCATGGAGGTCGGCGAGCACGGCGATCTTGAGGGGGAAATCGGCCGGCCATTGCCGCGGCATCGGGTGATAGCGCTTGATGCGCAGCCGCATCGGCTCGACACCGACGCCATAGGCGGCGGTCGAGACGCCGAGGGCGGACAGACCGCCGATTGAGCCGAAGAATTGCCGCCGCGTGAGCATGAAGGACCGATCGTGATGCAAGCCTTAAAGCGCGATGGCTTTGGGTCGAATCGTCATCGCGCTTTAGCTCTTTGTTCGAGCATGATCTTCTCGGAAAACCGCTGAGCACTTTTCCGGATCATGCTTCAAATGACGCCCGATTGGAGCGGAATTGGGATGCGCTCGTGCAGTTCTTCAGCAGAAAGATTACCGGCGTCGAGGACCGCCGACCAGTGCGTCCATCCGCAGCTTCAGTTCCTCCGGCGCGCGGTAGTACCAGACGCCGCCAAGCAGCTGGTGAAAGCGGCGATTGGCGCGGGCCTCGCGCTCGATGCGATCGATGGTCGCAAGGCTGATCACCTCCTCGAGCGGGCCGGCGGCGAGCACCGACAGCAGCACGGGGTTGGTCTCGATCTTCAGGATTTCAAGGATCAGGTCGATCAAACCATCGGGATCGTCTTCGCGCAGGTCGCGCTCGCAATCCATGATCGCGAAGAAATTGTCGTCCCAGTCGCGGTCCGCCTTCGAGTACTCCTCGACCCACGCGCGGGCAAGATCCGGCACCGTCAACCTCTTGCAGTCGAGCGGCTCGCGCGGCGTGCGCTGCGCAGCATGGTCGGCGCGCCAGGCCGCAGCGTGAGCGATCTTGGCGATGCGCAACATCAGCGGTTGGTCCGGGGCGAAGTGAACGCCTCCGAGCAGCCAGCGCAGGCGTTCGCTATAGCGCGCCTCATGCTCGATCCGGTCGATCACCTCGTCGCCATGCATGTAGAGCAACGGGTGCAGGAGCTTGTCGCTGAGCTGCATCACGGTCGGCTTGTCGCTTTCGGTCTTCAGCACTTCCAGGATGAGATCGAACGCAGCCTGCGGCCGCCGGTGCGGCAGATGATCGAAATAGGTTTTCGTCGCAAGGATGCCGCCGGCCTGATCGCGACGGCTGACGCACTGGAGCGCGCACCACATCGACGCCAGTTCGGCGAGCGGCACGGAATCCAGAAACGCCTCGGTCTCGTCGGGCGTGTTCAGCTCCGGCTTGCCCGCAAGGGCGTCCAGCAGTTTTGCGTCTTGGGGCGACACCATGTCTCACTCCGGGCATGCGCGAGCAGCGATCGTGACCGCCGCAAGTTCGCATTAGTGCGGGAATGGAACAGGTGGGTTCAACGAGGGCTAATCCCCGTCGCTCTCGTCGCCGCCGAACAAGCCGAACTGCGCGGGATCGCGCGTCGGCTCGTTGATGCCGAGATGCTTGAAGGCGTGCGACGTCAAGAGACGGCCGCGCGGGGTGCGCTGGAGATAGCCGCACTGGATCAGATAGGGCTCGATGATGTCCTCGATCGCGTCGCGCGGCTCGGACAGCGCGGCCGCCATCGTCTCCACACCGACGGGACCGCCGCCATAGTTGAGCGCGATCGTCGTGAGGTAGCGCCGGTCCATGGCATCCAAGCCTGCGGCGTCGACCTCGAGCGCGCTGAGCGCATGATCGGCGATCTTGCGGTCGATCTGGTCGGCATTCGCGGCCGAGGCAAAGTCGCGCACCCGCCGCAGCAGGCGGCCGGCGATGCGCGGCGTGCCGCGGGCGCGGCGCGCGATCTCGTTGGCGCCATCGGCGGTCATGCCGACATTGAGCACGCGCGCGCCGCGGGTGACGATCTTCTCCAGTTCCTCGATGGTGTAGAAATTCAGCCTGATAGGGATGCCAAAGCGGTCGCGCAGCGGATTGGTGAGAAGGCCCGCGCGCGTGGTGGCGCCGACGAGCGTGAATTTCGACAGCTCGATCTTCACCGAGCGCGCCGCGGGGCCCTCGCCGATGATGAGATCGAGCTGAAAATCCTCCATCGCGGGATAGAGCACCTCTTCGACCGCGGGGCTCAGGCGATGGATCTCGTCAATGAACAGCACGTCGCGCTCTTCGAGGTTCGTCAGCAGCGCGGCGAGATCGCCGGCCTTGGCGATCACGGGGCCTGATGTCGCGCGAAAGCCGACGCCGAGCTCTTTTGCCACGATCTGCGCCAGCGTGGTCTTGCCGAGACCGGGGGGGCCTACGAACAGCACGTGGTCCAGCGCCTCGCCGCGCTTGCGCGCGGCCTCGATGAACACGGAGAGATTCTTGCGCGCCTGCTGCTGGCCGACGAAATCGGTCAGCGTCTGCGGACGCATCGCGGTGTCGCCGACGTCGTCGCTGCGGCGCTCGGGCGAGACCATGCGGGAGGGCGTGTTCATTCGCTTCCCCGCCTGTACTTGTTCGGCAGCAACTCACTGATGAGTGCGACCTTCGGCTCGCGGCCATTGTCGGGGACGATGACCCGCGCCTTGGCGTCATAGTCGTGGATCAGTTCGCGGCAGATGCCGCAGGGTGAGACCACCGCGATCTTGCCGGGTTCGCCGGGCTTGGGGTGGCGCACCGCGACGATGGTCTCGATGCCGTGGTCGCCGGTCTCCGTGATGGCGCGGCCGATGGCAATGGCTTCAGCGCAGACCGCGATACGGCCGATATAGGCATCGATGTTGACGCCGGTCACGATGCGGCCGTCGCGGGTTCGCATGGCGGCACCGACCTCCTGCCAGTCGTTGCGATAACGCTGGCTGATCGCTTCGGTCGCGGCGGCAATGAGTTCGTTGTCTTCGTTGCTCAACATGGCGGAAAATATGATCCTTCGTCACCCCCGGGCCCGACGATGCGGGAGGGCGTATTCATGCAGCGATGCTACCACGATGTAGAGGTTTCGCGAGCCACCAGCACAGGCTAGCCGGAATGACCGCCAGCACGGCGAGCATGGCCGAGAGCGTCAGCGCTTGTTGCGCGGACCGGACGCCCGGCAGGATCGCGGCCGACGATTCCGAGGGCACCACGAACGTGCCGAACACGACAAAGCCGGCGATGGCAATGACCGTGGCGACCCACGCCATCCAGATCATGTTGATGCCGGCATAGACCGAGGCCAGCGCGAATATCAGCCCGGCCGCGACCGACGGCAGGAACGACGTGAACATCGTCGCGAGCGCAAGCAACCCGACTGCGACCGAGATCAAGGTGCGCAAGGCGTCGAGCTCGAGCAGCGCGAGAAACATTTGCAACAGCGCCGCGCCGAACGCGACAACGATCAGGGAAACCAGCGCCGCGATCGTCAGCGGTCCCACAATCGAGAAAATCAGGACGATGCCGATCGCGCGCACGAAACGACCGGCAATGGCGCCGGCAGAATAATGGCGCGGCTCCTTCACTTCGCGAGCTCCTTCAAGCCCAGGCGGATCAATTGCGCCGTCTCGGCCTTCTCGCCGGCGCTGCGCGAAGCGGCGGCAATCGCGGCGGCCGCCTGCGGCTGGCCGTAGCCGAGATTGACGAGCGCAGAGATCGCATCCGCGACGGGGCGCGGCGCGCGCTGCTCGTCGACGGCACCGGCCAGATGCACCACCGCCGGATCGACATTGGCAAACGCCGGCGCCTTGTCCTTCAATTCGGTGACGATGCGCTCGGCAACCTTGGGGCCGACGCCCGGCGTGCGCGCCACCGCGGCCTTGTCGCGCAGCGCGATTGCATTGGCGAGATCGGACGGGTTAAGCGTGCCGAGCACGGCGAGCGCGACCTTTGCGCCGACCCCCTGCACGGTCTGCAGCAGGCGAAACCATTCGCGCTCGGTATCGCTGCGGAAGCCGAACAGCTTGATCTGATCCTCGCGGACATAGGTCTCGATCGAGAGCACGGCGGCCTCGCCCGGCGACGGCAGATGCTGCAGCGTGCGCGCCGAGCAATGCACCTGATAGCCGACGCCGCCGACGTCGAGGATGACATAGTCCTCGCCGTAGGAATCGATCAGGCCCTTGAGTTTGCCGATCATAGGCCGGCCACCTTCAGCCGCAGTGCTGCGCTCTGGCGGTGATGGGCGTGGGTGATGGCGATGGCGAGCGCATCGGCGGCGTCCGCCGAGGGCGGCTCGGCCTTGGGCAGCAGGATTTTGAGCATCATCGCGATCTGGTTCTTGTCGGCGTGGCCTGCGCCGACCACCGTCTTCTTGACCTGGTTGGGCGCGTATTCGGCCACCGAGATGCCGAACATCGCGGGCGCCAGCATGGCGACGCCGCGGGCCTGGCCGAGTTTCAGCGTCGCAACGCCGTCCTTGTTGACAAAAGTCTGCTCGACGGCGGCCTCCACCGGCTTGTGAGCGGACAGCACGGACGCGAGCCCCTCATGGATCGCGAGCAGCCGGCTCGACAGCGGCAGATCGCCTGATGGTTCCACCGAGCCGCAGGCAACGTAGATCAGCCGGTTGCCGTCAGCCTCGATCACGCCCCAGCCGGTGCGGCGCAGGCCGGGGTCGATGCCGATGATGCGAACGGGGCCGCGAATCGGGAGCGCAGTCATAGGCCAGTGATAGCGGCTGGCCGGCGCGGGGGAAACAGAAACGGAACGAAGTCCCCGGGGAATGGGTGCCTCGCGTGCTTGGGCCGCGCCACCCGCCACAAGCACAGCGTCATACCCCGCGACCCGGCTACGCCAAGGCTTCGCCGGGGCTTGTGGTCTTGGGGCGCCGAAGCTTTAGCGTAGGCGGCAAGCGGGGTATCCAGTACGCCGCGGCCTTTCCGTATCACGGCGCTGTTTCTAGGATACTGGATCGCCCGCCCTCGCGGGCGATGACAGTGGAAGTCGGGGGCCGCCCTTCACCCACCCATCTTCGCCATCAGCGCGTCGGAGATCTCGAAGTTGGCGTAGACGTTCTGAACGTCGTCGTGCTCGTTGAGCAGGTCCATCAGCTTCAAAAGCTTCTCGCCGGTCTCGTCGTCCACCG
Source organism: Bradyrhizobium arachidis (assembly GCF_024758505.1). Taxonomy (NCBI): domain Bacteria; kingdom Pseudomonadati; phylum Pseudomonadota; class Alphaproteobacteria; order Hyphomicrobiales; family Nitrobacteraceae; genus Bradyrhizobium; species Bradyrhizobium arachidis. The sequence goes on from NZ_CP077970.1 coordinate 8,577,191, forward strand.
ACACCGTGTTCTGCGGCTTCCAGATCAGCGCGGCCTTGCGCGGCTCGCCGAACTTGGCTTCCAGCGCCTTGGCGACGTCGCGATAGCCTTCGGTCGAGGCGTAGATCTCGTGGCCGTTCTCGCCCGAGATGACGTCGTCGGCGCCGGCCTCGATGGCGGCGTCCAGCACCGCATCGTCGGAGGCGACACTGCGGTCATATTCGATGATTCCGGTGCGGTCGAACATGAAGGAGACCGAGCCGGTTTCGCCGAGATTGCCGCCGGATTTTGTGAAGAAGGAGCGGATGTCGGAGGCGGCGCGGTTGCGGTTGTCGGTCAGCGCCTCGACGATGACGGCGACGCCGCCGGGGCCGTACCCCTCGTAGCGGATCTCGTCATAATTCTCGCCGTCACTGCCGAGCGCCTTCTTGATCGCGCGCTCGATATTGTCCTTCGGCATGTTCTCCTGCCGCGCGGCGATCACGGCGGCGCGCAGGCGCGGGTTCATGTTAGGATCCGGCGTCCCGAGCTTGGCGGCGACGGTGATTTCGCGGGCCAGCTTACCGAACAGCTTCGACTTCTGCGCATCCTGCCGCCCCTTGCGGTGCATGATGTTCTTGAATTGGGAATGTCCGGCCATGCGTGGTCTCTCGGGAATCGTCCGGGGTGTGGAGGTGGGAAAGCGCGGCCTTATAGGCCGCCAAGCCACCGATTTGAAAGAGGCTCTTATACTTTAAGGTAGTACCGTAGGGGCCTCTATGCCCAGATCTCAGGCACCTGTTAACCCTGATTTCATTCCGGACTGCGAAAATACTGCCGTCCCATCTCCCGACAAGAGTGACCTGATGGCGTTCGGACTATTTCGCAAGCGCGTCCCGGATGAGGCTGCGCCCCCGGCGACCCCGCAGGCTGCCCAGCCCGCCGTCGAACAGACCCCCGCCGCGGAAGGCGATTCGGCCAAGGAAATATTGGAACTGCTGGAACTCGAGCTCGGCGCCATGATCCGCCAGCTCGAGCGCGCGGCCCACTCGGTCGCCGGCGGTGCGGAAGCGACCGCGACCACGCTTGCGACCATCCGCGCGCGCACGGACGCGCTGACCGGGCGCAGCAGCGCCGCACAGTCGACGGCCACCACCTTCGCCAATGCCGCCGACAAGTTCACCCAGTCGGCGCAGGGCATCGGCGCCCAGGTGCGCGAGGCCGGCAAGCTCGCCGACCAGGCGAGCGCGGCCGCGCAGGAGGCCCGCGCCAATGTCGACCGCCTGCGCGAATCCTCCGCGGCCATCGGCAACGTCGTCAATTTGATCGCGCAGATCGCGCGCCAGACCACGCTCCTTGCTCTCAATTCCACGATTGAGGCGGCGCGCGCCGGCGCGGCCGGCAAGGGCTTTGCGGTCGTCGCCACCGAGGTCAAGGCGCTGGCGGTGCAGACCCAGAGCGCGACCGAAGAGATCACCAAGAAGATCGAGACCCTGCAGAAGGACGCCGCCGGCTCCGCCGACGCGGTGCATCGCATCTCGCAGGCGATCGAAGCGATCCGCCCTGTGTTCGAGACCGTCGACGGCGCGGTCGCCGAGCAGAACGCCACGACAAACGAAATTTCCGGCAACGCCGCGACCGCATCGCAATTCATCGTCTCCGTCGGCGACAGCGCCGCCGAGATCGACGCCGCCACGAAGGCGGCGGAAGCACATGGCGAGAGCGTCGCCAGCGCCGGCAAGGCCGTCACGACGTTTGCGCAAAAGCTCAAGTCGCGTTGCGCCGTACTGTTGCGGCAGAGCGAGCATGACGACCGCCGCCAGACCGAGCGGCTGCCCTGCCATCTCAAGCTCGAGATCAAGTCGGCGCGGGGTGCAGCGACCATGCCGGTCTACGAGATCGCGATGGGTGGCGTGTTGATCGGCGGCCCGGATGCCGGAAGGCTCGCAGCCAACGAGACTATCGACGGCGCGCTCGAACATGTCGGCGCCTGCCGGCTGCGCGTCACCGAACAGACCAAGGCCGGCGCGCGGGCGCAATTCGTGAACCCGAGCGCCGAGCTCCGCGAAAAGATCGAAGACAAGCTCTGGTCGATCCACGAGGAGAACACCGAGCTCGTGACCCGCGCCATGGAGGCGGGCAGCGCGCTGACCAAGATCTTCGAGCAGGCGGTGGCGCGCGGCGAGGTCTCGCTCGACGATCTCTTCGACACCGCCTACGCGGAGATATCAGGCACCAATCCGCAGCAATACCGCACCCGCTATCTCGACTGGGCCGACCGCGCGCTGCCGCCATTCCAGGAAGCGTTTTTGGCGAAGGAGCCGCGGATGGCATTCAGCGCCATGGTCGACCGCAACGGCTTCTTGCCGGTGCACAACAAGATCTATTCGCACCCGCAGCGTCCGGGTGACGTCGCCTGGAACACTGCCAACAGTCGCAACCGGCGTATCTTCAACGACCTGGCCGGGCTTGCTGCGGCGCGCAATACCCGCTCCTACCTGGTTCAGAGCTATGCGCGCGACATGGGTAACGGGAACACGGTGATGATGCGCGAGATCGACGTGCCGATCCGCGTGCAGGGCCGGCACTGGGGCGGATTCCGGACGGCTTACAAGCTCTGAAGCACGAATCGGGCTAACTAAAGTGCGATATGCACGCTTCCGTGCACGCTCAGGCAAGACCGGCGGTGCGAATCGCGCTCTAGAATCGCACAGGGAATGGAACGCCGCGTGGGTCGATCGATCGGCTCTGGCTGGAGGAAATTTGAAATATGTCCGTCGTGCAACTTGCAGTTTTGGACACCGCATCCAACCGGTCGCTGGCCGAACGTCTCATCGACCAGCTCGCCGACCGTATCGGCGGCCTCGGGGTGGAGCTTGCCGACATCGCCGGTAACGTCCAGGAAGTCGCAAGCCGCGTTTCCAACCAGTCGGAACGCTTCCACCACCTGCAGACGACGGCCGAGACGATGGTCTCGGCCAATCGCGACATCGCCAACGCCTCTCAGGCCGTGCAATCGACCACGTCGGCCGCGGTTGGCGAGATCGTGCAGTCGCGCAGCGCGGTAGATGCCGCGGTCCAGCACATCGCCGAGCTCGTCGAGGCGGTTGGGCGCATCGAGGCGCGGCTCGGCGCCGTCGGCTCGGCGCTGTCCCAGGTCGCAAAAGTCTCGGGCTCGATCGAGGCGATTGCCAAGCAGACCAATCTGCTCGCGCTCAATGCCACGATCGAAGCGGCCCGTGCGGGCAGCGCCGGCCGCGGCTTCGCCGTGGTCGCAAGCGAAGTGAAGAGCCTCGCCGAAGGCACCCGCCAGGCCACGCAGCAGATCTCCGACACCGTGCGCGATCTCGACGGCCAGATCGGCAGCCTGATCGGCGAAAGCAGCGACGCCTCGCTGCGCGCCAAGAGCGCGGGCGAAGGCGCCCAGCAGATCTCCGGCATCATTGCGCGCGTGCAGCAGGGCATTGCGTCGGTCGGCCTGGAGATCGACGGCGTCGCCCGGGCCGCGACCTCCAATCTCGGCCATTGCGACACCGTCATCACCGAACTCAGCGAGCTCGCAAAGGGCGTCGACCTCTCCTCGCGCGACCTCAGAAACGCCGACGAGCGCGTCGCAAAGCTCCTGGAGACCTCCGAAGGCCTGATCGCGCTGATCGCCGACAGCGGCGTGGAGACCTCGGATGCGCCGCTGATCCGCGTCGTCGTCGAGACCGCCAGGCACATCTCGGCCGAGTTCGAGGCCGCCATCGACCGCGGCGAGATCACGCTCGACAAGCTGATGGACCAGAATTATCGGGAAATCCCCGGCACCGATCCGAAGCAGTATCTCACCAAATACGTCGAATTCACCGACCGCGTGCTGCCGGCGATCCAGGACCCGATTCAAAAATCCGATCCGCGCATCGTGTTCTGCGTCGCCTGGGCCAAGGGCGGCTATCTGCCGACGCATAATCCCAACTACCGCCTGCCGCAGGGCAAGGATCCGGTCTGGAACAACGCCAATTGCCGCAACCGCCGCCTGTTCTCCGATCGCGCGGTGAAGAAGGTGGCGGCCAGCACAAAGCCCTTCCTGCTGCAAACCTATCGCCGCGACATGGGCGGCGGACAGTTCGTGTTGATGAAGGATCTGTCCGCGCCGATCATGGTGAAGGGCAAGCACTGGGGCGCGTTCCGGATGGGGTTTCGGCAGGGCTGAGGCCGGCAGGTAGCACCGTCGCCGCGAAGTGCGATGGTCCCCAATGTCGTCCCGGACAAGCGGAGCTCTGGCAACGCGCAGCGTTGCTAGAGCGGAGTGCCGATCCGGGACCCATAACCACAGGAAGCTGTTTGGCGAAGACTCGTGATCGCGGTTTCGCGCCACAACCACTTCCTGTGGTTATGGGTCCCGGATCTGCGCTTACGCTTGTCCGGGACGACAGTGAGTGTGTGGCGCCGCTTTTCAGCTCAACCAAAACCTCGGCGTCGCCGGCTCCAGCCGTCCACCTGCGCGCACCGGCGCGATGCGCAGCGCCAGCCCCGTTGCATCGTCCGTCTCCACGGCAACGCCGCTCAGCGTTGCAACACCCCCGGCGGGCTCGAAGCGGCCGGAGGGGATGCCTGAGGTGAAGCGGCGCAGCGGCTCTTCCTTCTGCATGCCGATGATCGAGTCGTAATCGCCGGTCATGCCGGCATCGGTCATGTAGGCGGTGCCGCCGGAGAGGATCTGGTGGTCGGCGGTCGGCACATGCGTGTGCGTGCCGACGACGAGGCTGGCGCGGCCGTCGCAGAAATAGCCAATGCCCTGCTTTTCGCTGGTGGCCTCGCAATGGAAATCGACGACGATGGCATCGGCCGCAACGCCGAGCGGACAGGCGCCGAGCTCGCGCTCCAGCGCCGCGAAGGGATCGTCGAACGGCGTCATGAAGACGCGGCCGAGCGCGTTGACGATCAGCGCATGCTTGCCGTTCTTGGCCTCGACCAGCGCGGCACCGCGGCCGGGCGTGCCACGCGGATAGTTGGCCGGCCGCACCAGGCGCTCCGCGCGCTCGATGAACACCAGCGCCTCGCGCTGGTCCCAGGAATGATTGCCGAGCGTCACCGCGTCGGCGCCGGCATCGAGCAGTTCCTGATAGATCGCCTCGGTGATGCCAAAGCCGCCCGCGGAGTTCTCGCCGTTGACGACGACGAGATCGAGCGACCAGTCGCGGATCATGCCGGGCAGATGTTCTGATATGGCCGCGCGCCCGGCACGGCCGACGACGTCACCCACGAAGAGAATGCGCAACTTCAGGACTCCGGAAATCGAAAACGTCGGATTCCGTTAGCACATAATCCAGCGCGACGTCGTGCGATAGTGCCGGAACCGCCTCGATCTCCTGCGCCGCGAACGCAATCCCGATGCCCAGCACGTGCTTGGTCTTGCGCAAATGCGCGAAGGTGAAGTCGTAATGGCCTGCGCCGTAGCCGATGCGATGGCCGAGACGGTCGAAGGCCGCGAGCGGCGTCAGCATGATGTCGGGGATCACTTCGGCGGCCGCCGGCGACGGCTCGGGAATACCGAGCGGGCCGAGCATCAGGCGGTCGTTCGGATGCCAGAGCCGGAAGATCAACGACTGGCCGCGCGCGGTGACACAAGGAAGCGCGAGCCGCGCACCGTCATCGGCGAGCTTGCGCATCAGGGGGGCCGGATCAATCTCGTTGCGGATCGGGGAGTAGCCGGACACGATAGTGCCTGGCAGCAGTTCGAACGGCAGGCCGCGCTTGGCGAGCTTTGTGGCAGCAGCGGCGCGTTTCTTTTCGCTGAGCGCATCGCGCTTGGCGAGGGCTTTGGCACGAAGTTCGGATTTTGAGTTGCTCATGCGCTTGGGGTCCCGAGGTCATCGTCCACGAGACGGACGATCCAGTATTACAGGAGCGGCGATGTTCTCACTCGAACGCCGCGGCGTACTGGATTCCCCGCCTTCGCGGGGAATGACCGTATCCAACAGGACCGCCGCAGTCTGACGCGCAAAGTTCGACAGGCACAAAACAGAAGGGCAGAAGTGCGAGGCCGCAATCGCCGTTGAAGCACTCGATCCCGGAGTTCCCTACGAAAGTAGGTGGGCACCATATGTCCGGATCCACGGACCCGGCCAGGGACAGTTCCCTAAAGGATCGATAAGGCCCCGGGGATATATGGCTCCTGACGCGCGTCACAGCCTCGCTTGGTCAATGTAACAACGATAGTTCCGAATCGCCAGCCCGGCCCTCGGTCATCGTGGTCGGCGATCAACCGATCGCGATCCCGTTGCCGACGGTCCGGTTCAGCACTTGCGTCGACTTCTCGATCCGCTCGGCCGCCGCGTTCAGCGCGTTGACGACGGCGGTCTGCGTGACCCGCGCGCGCTCGGCGGCGGCGTTACGGAAATCGCGCAGCTCGTTGACCTCGGCCTCCAGCGTGCGGACGCGATTGCCCGCATCGAACAGCTCGTCGCAGGCCATCAGCGCGGCCATCACCGTGAGCCTGGCATCGCCGATCTCGCCGAACTTGCCGCGCAGCATCTGGATGCGCGACTCGAAGCTCTCGGCCAGCTTCAACAGCCGCACTTCCTGCCCTTCCTCGCAGGCCATGCGGAATTGCCGGCCGTTGATGGTGACGTTGATGTGGCTCATGAGTCCTCTCCGGTATCGAGTACCGAACGTATCGTGACGATCGCGGCATCGAGCCGATCGGAGATGTCGCGGCTGGTGCGTTCGAGCTTGCGCGCCTTCACCAGCGCACCGTCGAGCTCATCGGCCAGACGCGAGCGATCGGCACCGAGCGCCTGAATGCGCGTCGCGAGTTCGTTCTCGTCACGATCGGCATCGCGGCGTCGTTCGACGGCGCTCTCCAGCGCGTCGAGCGCCGCCATGAGCCTGCGGGTCGCGATCTCGATCTCGAGGGCGGACGACTCCGTCATGGCAGAACTGGTGGCAGCGCGATCGCTCATGAAGCCTGCGGCAGACCTTGTTTCGGGGCCTTTGCATCGACGCCTGCCACCCGGCAAAAGACTCGGTTCGGCAAGCGGTTACACGCAAATATTTACGTGGCAGGAAAGCGAAGCGCAACGCCGCCCGGAAACTATGCACCGATAGATCGGGTTGCCATGGCATCCCGGTCCATCGTTCTCCGGGGGCGCGATCTCCGCGCAAACGCGATTTCCGCGCTTGTCGCGACGGACAGCCGGCCGCCACTTTTCCCGATCATGCCGCAGGCAACTTTTCGGGCGCAGAAGGCGTTTGATTGCCTTGGACTCCCGGAACCGAGATGCTATCCCAGCCCCGACCCGAGAGGCTGCCAAGCTCCTTCCCACGCGGCCCACACCGCCACCCAAGCGCTTCATTTCAGACGGATTTTCATCATGACGCAGGTCGACCAAACCCGTATGGCCAACGCGATCCGCGGCCTCTCGATGGACGCCGTCGAGAAGGCGAAATCGGGTCATCCCGGCCTGCCCATGGGCGCCGCCGACATCGCCACCGTGCTGTTCACGCAGTTCCTGAAATACGACACAGCGGCACCTAGCTGGCCCGACCGTGACCGCTTCGTGCTCTCGGCCGGCCACGGCTCGATGCTGCTCTATTCGCTGCTGTTCCTGACCGGCAATCCGGACATGACGCTGGACCAGATCAAGCAGTTCCGTCAGCTCGATTCGATCACCCCGGGGCACCCTGAGAACTTCCTCACCAAGGGCATCGAGACCACCACCGGCCCGCTCGGCCAGGGCATCTCGACCGCCGTCGGCATGGCGCTGGCGGAGAAGATGCTGGCCGCCGAATTCGGCAAGAAGATCGTCGACCACCACACCTACGTGCTCGCCTCCGACGGCGACCTGATGGAAGGCGTGTCGCAGGAAGCGATCGCGATGGCCGGGCACTGGAAGCTCAACAAGCTGATCGTGCTGTACGATGACAACGGCATCTCGATCGACGGCCCGACCTCGATCGCCGATTCCGTCGACCAGGTGAAGCGCTTCAAGTCCGCGGGCTGGGCCGCGGAGAAGATCGACGGCCAGGACCAGGCCGCAATCGCGGCCGCGATCACGCGCGCGATAAAGTCGAACAAGCCGACGCTGATCGCCTGCCGCACCACCATCGGCTACGGCGCGCCGCATAAGGCCGGCACCGCAAAGGTGCATGGCGAGGCGTTAGGTGCCGACGAGCTCAAGGCCGCCAAGGAGAATCTTGGCATCTCGCTCGAGCCGTTCTCGGTGCCTGACGACGTGCTGAAGGCATGGCGTGCTGCAGGCAGCCGCGGCGCTGCCGCGCGCAAGGAATGGGAAGATCGCCTTGGCCAACTCGGCAGCCGCAAGCGCGCCGAGTTCGAGCGCCGCCTGCGCCACGAGCGGCCGGCTTCGCTCGCCAAAGCGGTGAAGGCGTACAAGAAGGAGCTGCTGGAGAAGCCGATGGTTGCGGCAACCCGCAAATCCTCGGAAGCCGTGATCGAAGTGATTGCCGGCGCGATGCCGATGGAATTTCTGGCAGGCTCCGCCGACCTCACCGGCTCCAACAACAACAAGGCGAAGTCGGCCACAGCATTCTCGGCCAAGACGCCAAAAGGTCGCTTCATCCATTACGGCATCCGAGAGCACGGCATGGCCGCGGCCATGAACGGCATTTTCCTGCATGGCGGTTTCGCACCCAATGGCGCGACCTTCCTGGTGTTCACGGATTACGCGCGGCCGGCGATGCGGCTCGCTGCGCTGATGGGTGCGGGCGTCGTCTATGTGATGACCCACGATTCCATCGGCCTCGGCGAAGACGGTCCGACCCACCAGCCGGTCGAGCATCTTTCGGCCCTGCGCGCCATTCCCAACATGCGCGTATTCCGCCCCTGCGATTCCGTCGAGGTCGCCGAGTGCTGGGAGCTGGCGCTCAATCGCGTGGACGGACCGACGGTGCTGGCGCTGACGCGCCAGAACTTGCCGCAGCTTCGCACCACGGCGCCGAACGACAATCCCTGCGCGCAAGGCGCCTACGAGCTGGTCCCGGCGCAGGGCGAGGCCAAGGCAACGCTGTTCGCCTCGGGCTCCGAGGTCGAGATCGCGGTCGCCGCCCAGCGCCAACTCGCTGAGCGCGGCGTCCCGTCGCGGGTGGTCTCGGTGCCGTCACTGGAACTGTTGTTAGCGCAACCAGAAGCCAAGCGTGGCGCAATCATCGGCAACGCCCCGGTCAAGGTTGCGATCGAGGCCGCGGTACGCTGGGGCTGGGATGCCGTCATCGGCCAGGATGGTGAATTCATCGGCATGCATTCCTTCGGCGCCAGCGCGCCGGCCAAGGACCTTTTCAAGCACTTTGGAATTACCGCTGAGGCCGCAGTTAACGCTGTGCTGAAGCGCATTTCCTGAGTGTTGAGCTTGCCGGAAAAAAGGACTACCAAGCTCCCCATATGAACCAGTCCCGCCCGGCCGAACCGGGCGTCCGTCTAAAAAACCCTCGCAGGCGCGCTAGCCGCCTTGCGGGATGAAAATGGTCATTGAAGGAGACGAATGATGGTAGTCCGCGTCGGAATTAACGGTTTTGGTCGTATCGGCCGCAACGTCCTGCGGGCTATCGCCGAGTCCGGCCGCAAGGACATCGAGGTAGTCGGTATCAACGACCTCGGTCCCGTCGAAACCAACGCGCACCTGTTGCGCTTCGACTCCGTCCACGGCCGCTTCCCCGGCACCGTCACCGTCGATGGCGACTCGCTCAACCTCGGCTCCGGCAAGATCAAGGTGACGGCCGAGCGCGATCCGTCAAAACTGCCCTGGAAGGATCTCGGCGTCGACATCGCGCTGGAATGCACCGGCATCTTCACCTCGAAAGACAAGGCCTCCGCGCATCTGACCGCCGGCGCCAAGCGCGTGCTGGTCTCGGCGCCCGCTGACGGCGCCGACGCCACCATCGTCTACGGCGTCAACCACGACTCGCTGACCAAGGATCATCTGGTCGTCTCGAACGGCTCCTGCACCACCAACTGCCTCGCGCCGGTCGCCAAGGTGCTGAACGACCTCGTCGGCATCGAGACCGGCTTCATGACCACGATCCACGCCTACACCGGCGACCAGCCGACGCTGGATACGCTGCACAAGGATCTCTATCGCGGCCGCGCGGCTGCGATGTCGATGATCCCGACCTCGACGGGTGCGGCGAAGGCGATCGGCCTCGTGCTCCCCGAGCTCAAGGGCAAGCTCGACGGCGTCGCGATCCGCGTGCCGACCCCGAACGTCTCGGTCGTCGACCTCAAGATCGTCGCCAAGCGCGCCACCGACGTCAAGGAAGTCAACGCCGCGATGAAGCGCGCCTCCGAGCAGCAGCTCAAGGGCATCCTCGGCTACACGTCGGCGCCGAACGTCTCGATCGACTTCAACCACGACCCGCACTCCTCCACCTTCCACGAGGACCAGACCAAGGTGCAGAACGGCACGCTGGTGCGCGTGATGTCCTGGTACGACAACGAGTGGGGTTTCTCGAACCGCATGGCTGATACCGCCGTTGCGATGTCGAAGGTGATCTAAGGCTGCACAATGCTTCCTGCCTGGATCGGCGTCCCCGGCGCCATCCTGCTGCTCGCGTTCATCGCGTACGGCATCCGCCAGGGAATGAAGGTAACGACCAGGCAGGAAGGCGATCCGCCCGAGCGCGGCCCACCATAGTGCTGCCAGTAAGCGAGTGATCAGGACATGGCCAAATTCCGCACCCTCGACGACGTCAATGTGAAGGGCAAGCGCGTCCTGCTGCGCGTCGACCTGAACGTGCCCATGGACAACGGGCGCGTCACCGACGCAACGCGGCTCGAGCGCGTCGCGCCGACCATCACCGAGCTCGCGGACAAGGGCGGCAAGGTCATCCTGCTCGCGCATTTCGGCCGGCCCAAGGGACGTGATCCCAAGGAGTCGCTGAAGCCCGTTGCCGAAGCGCTGGCGAACGTCGTGAACAAATCCGTCGCCTTCGCCGACGACTGCATCGGCGAGCCGGCCGCAAAGGCCGTGGCCGCGATGCAGGATGGCGACATCCTGTGTCTGGAAAACACCCGCTTCCACAAGGAAGAGGAAAAGAACGATCCCGCCTTCGTCGCTGAGCTCGCAAAGCTCGGCGACATCTGGGTCAGCGACGCGTTCTCCGCGTCGCACCGCGCCCACGCCTCGACCGAAGGCCTCGGCCACAAGCTGCCGGCCTATGCCGGCCGCACCATGCAGGCCGAGCTCGACGCGCTGGAGAAGGCGCTGGGATCGCCGACCAAGCCTGTGATCGCGATCATCGGCGGCGCAAAGGTCTCGACCAAGATCGACCTGTTGGAAAACCTCGTCACCAAGGTCGACGCGCTCGTCATCGGCGGCGGCATGGCCAACACCTTCCTGCACGCCCAGGGCGTCGCGGTCGGCAAGTCGCTCTGCGAAAAAGATCTCGCCGCGACCGCGGTGCGGATCATGGAGAAGGCTGAGGCGGCGAACTGCGCCATCATCCTCCCCGTGGACGCCACCGTCGCCTATCATTTCGCCGCCAACGCGCCGTCGCACGCCTATGGGCTCGATGCGATCCCCGCCGACGGCATGATCCTCGACGTCGGTCCGCAATCGATCGTGCGCATCCATGCCGCGATCGACGACGCCGCAACCCTGGTCTGGAACGGCCCGGTCGGCGCCTTCGAGATGCAGCCGTTCGACCGCGGCACGGTGGCAGCCGCCCGACACGCCGCCGAGCGCACAAAAGCCAAGAAGCTGATTTCGATCGCGGGTGGCGGCGACACCGTCGCAGCGCTCAACCAGGCCGGCGTGGGCTCGGATTTCACCTATGTTTCGACGGCCGGTGGCGCATTTCTTGAATGGATGGAAGGCAAGCCCCTGCCCGGCGTCGAAGTCTTGCGCATCAAGTAAATAGCGGCCGAACTGGCCCAAACGGGAGAAAGATACAGATGGCTCGGATCACGTTGCGTCAATTGCTCGATCATGCGGCGGAGAACGACTACGGCGTCCCGGCCTTCAACATCAACAACATGGAGCAGGCCTTGGCGATCATGGACGCGGCCAACCAGGTCGACGCCCCCGTGATCATCCAGGCCTCGCGCGGCGCGCGCTCCTACGCCAACGACGTCATGCTCAAGCACATGATGGACGCGGTGACCGAGATCTATCCGCACATCCCGGTCTGCGTGCATCTCGACCACGGCAACGAGCCCGCGACCTGCATGACCGCGATCCAGGCCGGCTTCACCTCGGTCATGATGGACGGCTCGCTAAAGGCCGACGGCAAGACCCCCGGCGACTGGGACTACAATGTCGGCGTCACCAAGACGGTGACCACCATGGCCCATCTCGGCGGCATCTCGGTGGAAGGCGAACTCGGCGTGCTCGGCTCGCTCGAGACCGGCATGGGCGACAAGGAAGACGGCCACGGCGCCGAAGGCAAGCTGTCACACGACCAGCTCCTGACCAATCCGGACGAGGCCGTGAAGTTCGTCAGGGAGACCCGCGTCGACGCGCTCGCGATCGCAATGGGCACCTCGCACGGCGCCTACAAGTTCACGCGCAAGCCGGACGGCGACATCCTCGCCATGAACGTGATCGAGGAGATCCACCGCAAGCTGCCGAACACGCATCTCGTCATGCACGGCTCCTCCTCGGTGCCGCAGGAGCTCCAGGAGATCATCAACGCCAATGGCGGCAAGATGAAGCCGACCTGGGGCGTGCCGGTCGCCGAGATCCAGCGCGGCATCAAGAACGGCGTGCGCAAGATCAACATCGACACCGACAACCGCATGGCGATGACCGGCCAGATCCGGAAAGTGCTGAAGGACAGCCCGGAAGAGTTCGATCCGCGCAAGTACCTGAAGCCCGCCATGGAAGCCATGACCAAGCTGTGCAAGCAGCGGCTCCAGGAGTTCAACACCGCCGGCCAGGCTTCCAAGGTCAAGCGGGTCCTGACCACCGCCGAGATGGCCAAGCGCTACGCCAAGGGCGAGCTCGACCCCCGCGTCGCGTAGCGATCGCGCGGTGGCGTAAGGCCCGGCAAACACCCTCCTCCATCATTCCGGGGCGCCGCAAAGCGGCGAGCCCGGAATCCATAACCACAGTCCGGGGTTACGGATTCCGGGCCAGCGCCTGACGGCGCATCCCGGAATGACGACGTTCTTGTCGGTGCTGCCCTCCCCTCCCCGCTTTACCCTGCGACGAACGTTAACTCGGCAATTGCCCGAGAACGGTCTATTTTCCCGGGCAAGGCAGAATCGTTTTGGGAGGACCTCTCGATGAATCTGACTGAGCTCAACAAGATCGCAACCGCCATGGTGGCGCCCGGCAAGGGCATCCTTGCGGCCGACGAATCCTCAGGCACGATCAAGAAGCGTTTCGACGCGATCGGGGTGGAATCGACCGAGGACAACCGCCGCGACTATCGCGAGATGCTGTTTCGCTCCAGGGACGCCATGAGCCAGCACATCTCCGGCGTCATCCTCTATGACGAGACGATCTGGCAGAACGCGAAGGACGGCACGCCGCTCATCAAGCTGATCGAAGAGAGCGGTGCGATTCCCGGCATCAAGGTCGACGAAGGCACGCAGGCCCTGCCGATGTGCCAAGGCGAGCTCGTCACGGTCGGGCTCGACAAGCTCGCCGAGCGGCTGAAGAAATACTATGAACGCGGCGCGCGCTTCGCCAAATGGCGCGCGGTGATCGATATCGGCGGCGGCATTCCGTCGATGACCGCGATCAGCGTCAATGCCCATGCGCTGGCGCGCTACGCCGCGCTGTGCCAGGCCGCGCAGATCGTGCCGATCGTCGAGCCGGAAGTGCTGATGGACGGCGATCACGACATCGACCGCTGCTTTGAGGTAACGAGCCGCGTGCTCAACAAGACGTTCCAGGAATTGCGTGTGCAGCGCGTCGCGCTCGAAGGCATGGTGCTCAAACCCAACATGGCGGTATCAGGCAAGAAGTGCGCGAAGCAGGCCTCGGTCGCCGAGGTCGCGGAAAAAACCGTGCGGCTCCTGAAGGCCTGCGTGCCCGCGGCCGTGCCCGGCATCGCCTTCCTGTCCGGCGGCCAGTCGGATGAGGATGCGACCGCGCATCTCGACGCCATGAACCGGCTCGGTCCGCTGCCCTGGGGCCTGACCTTCTCCTATGGCCGCGCGCTGCAGGCTGCGCCGCAGAAGGCGTGGTCCGGAAGAGCAGACAATGTCGCCGCCGGGCAGCGCGCGTTCTCCCATCGCGCGCGCATGAACGGGCTTGCGAGCCAGGGCAAATGGGACTCGAGCCTGGAAAAGAAGGCGGCCTAGACTTGTCGAACAAATCTGCGACCAAGCCCGCGCCTGCGCGCCCCGCGCCGCGCCTCTATCTCGCGACGCCATTGGTCGATGATGCCGCCGCGCTCGTCGCCGAGCTTCCTGCGCTGCTCGCCGCCGCCGATGTCGCAGCCGTGCTGGTGCGCCTCAAGGAGACCGACCAGCGCACCATGATCTCGCGCGTGAAAGCGCTGGCGCCGGCGGTGCAGAACGCAGGCGCCGCGCTGCTCGTCGACGGCCATGCCGAGCTCGTCGCGCGCGGCGGCGCCGACGGCGCGCATCTCACCGGCATCGCGGCCTTCGAAGAAGCGGCGTCCTCCCTGAAGCCGGATCGCATCGCCGGCGTCGGCGGACTTGCGACGCGGCACGATTCCATGAGCGCGGGCGAGATGGGCGCGGACTATGTGCTGTTCGGCGAGCCTGACGCGGAAGGCGCGCGCCCCTCGACATCGGCGATCGCGGAGCGGCTCGACTGGTGGGCCGAGCTGTTCGAGCCGCCCTGCGTCGGCTTTGCCACGTCGTCGGCGGAAGCTTTTGAGTTCGCCGCGTCAGGGGCCGATTTCGTGCTGGTCGGCGATTTCATCTGGGCCGATCCGCGCGGAGCAAAGGCCGCATTGACCGATGTCGACGCGGCGATCAAGAAGGCCTATGCGGATGCGACCGCCTCAACCGGTGCGGAGCACGGATAGCCGATAACCATGATGCTCTCGCGCTCGATCAAGATCCTGTCCGCACTGATGCTGCTGACCGCGCCGGCGGCCGCGCAGATTTCGCTGACGCCGCCTGCGGCAACGCCCGCCCCTGCGCCCGAGAAGCCGAAGGCCGCAAAACCGCCCGCGCCCGCAAAGAAAAAGGAAGCCGCGCCGGCGCCAAAACCGTCGCCGAGCCCGCCGCCCGCTGCGACCGTGATCCCGGCGCCGCCGACCGACAATTCCAACGTCGACCTCGTGTACGGCGCCTTTCAGCGCGGCCAATACAAGACCGCGTTCGACCTTGCCACCGCGCGCGCGCAAGTCGGCGATCCCAAGGCCATGACCATGCTGGGCCAGCTTTATTCGGGCGCGCTCGGCATCAAGCGCGATTACGCCAGGGCGGCCGAGTGGTACAGGCGCGCGTCCGATGCGGGCGACCGTGAGGCGATGCTCGAGCTCGCGATGTTGCGCATGGCCGGCCGCGGCGGACCGATCGACAAGGGTGAGGCGGTGAAGCTGATGGCCTCCGCCGCCAAGCTCGGCCAGCCCAAGGCTGCCTACAATCTGGCCCTGCTTTATCTCGACGGGCAGACGCTGCCGCAGGACGTCAGGCGCTCCGCCGAGTTGTTGCGCCAAGCGGCCGACGCCGGACTGCCGGAAGCGCAATACGCGCTCGCGACCTTCTACAAGGAGGGCACCGGCGTGCCGAAGGACATCGACAAGGCAGTGCGGCTGCTCCAGGCGGCCACATTGGCCGACAATGTCGATGCCGAGGTCGAATACGCCATTGCGATGTTCAACGGCACCGGCACGCCGCAAAACAAACCGGCTGCCGTGGCACTGCTGCGCAAGGCGGCCCGCCAGAACAGCCCGATCGCACAGAGCAGGCTGGCTTGGCTGCTGGTCTACGGTGCCGGAACGCCGGTCGACAAGATCGAGGGTTTCAAATGGCACCTGGTTGCCAGAACCGCCGGCAAGGGTGAGCCTGAGCTTGACAAGCAGTTCTCCGAGCTCAATCCCGAGGACCGCGCCAAGGCCGAGGCCGCCGCGAAGAAATGGCTCGGGACCAAATGACTTGACGCGGGCCCGAGCGCAGGGCACCCCATCCCCCAGATCAAGCCGCTTGCCGCCGCTTCCCCCCAATCAAGACCGAAAATCATGCTGTATTCCGCAACTATCAACGTCATGGTCAAGGCCGCGCGCCGCGCCGGCCGCAGCCTGAAGCGCGATCTCGGCGAGATCGAGCATCTCCAGGTCTCGCTGAAGGGCCCGGCCAATTTCGTCTCGCTCGCCGACAAGCGCGCCGAGGAGATCCTGTACCAGGACCTCGCAAAGGCCCGCCCCGGCTACGGCTTCATCGGCGAGGAAGGGGGACAGCGCGAGGGCACCGACAAGAGCCACACCTGGATCGTCGATCCCCTCGACGGCACCACCAACTTCCTGCACGGCATCCCGCAATTTGCGATCTCGATCGGGCTTGCGCGCGAAGGCACAGTGATTGCGGGTGTGATCTACAACCCCGCCAATGACGAGCTCTACATCGCCGAGCGCGGCAAGGGCGCCTTCCTCAACGACCAGCGCCTGCGCGTCGCCGGCCGCCGCCAGCTCAACGAATGCGTGGTGGCCTGCGGCCTTCCGCATATCGGCCGCGGCGACCACGACCTGTTCCGCCGCGAGATGACCGCGATCCAGGATCAGGTCGCAGGGCTCCGCCGCTTCGGCGCCGCCTCCCTCGACCTCGCTTTCGTCGCCGCCGGTCGCCTCGACGGCTATTGGGAGCGCAATCTCCAGCCCTGGGACATCGCAGCCGGCCAGATTATGGTGAAGGAAGCCGGCGGCACCGTGAGCGACATCGACACATCAGGCGACTCGCTGGTGACGGGACATGTGGTGTGCGGCAACGAGTTCGTTCATGGCGAGCTGGTGAAGACGCTGCGGCCGCTAGCGAAGTAGAGCGCGCCTTCCTCCACGCTGTCATTCCGGGACGCGCCTCTTTGGCGTGGACCCGGAATCCATTCATCCGCAGCGCCTGTTGCCCGATGGATTCCGGGTTCGCGCTATCGCGCGCCCCGGAATGACGAGGAGGTTACGTCGGCTTCACCGGCGCCGGCGGCCCATGCATCTCGGCTTCCGTCTTTGCCTGCGGCTCCCGATCGCCCGCCAGCATGCGCTGCACGGAGACGAAGAACACCGGCACCATCAGCAGCGCCAAAATCACGACGGCAATCATGCCGCCCATCACGGTGGTGCCGAGCGATTGCTGGCTGGCGCCGCCGGCGCCGTGGGCGATCGCCATCGGCAGCACGCCGCAGATGAAGGCAAGGCCGGTCATCAGGATCGGGCGGAAGCGCAGACGGCAGGCTTCGATGGTGGCTTCCAGCAGCGGCTTGCCTTCCTTTCGCAGATCCTTGGCGAATTCGATGATCAGGATGGCGTCCTTTGCCGCGAGGCCGATGATGGTGATGAGGCCGACGGTGAAGTAGACGTCGTTCGGCAAGCCGCGCAGCATCGCCGCGATGACAGCGCCGGTGACGCCGAGCGGCACGGTGAGCAGCACCGCGAGCGGAATGGTCCAGCTCTCGTAGAGCGCGGCCAGACACAGGAACACCACGAAGATCGACAGCGCCAGCAGGAACGGCGCCTGCGAGCCCGACAGCTTTTCCTGCAGCGACTGCCCGGTCCATTCATAGCCAAAGCCGCGCGGCAGGCGGCCCGCGAGCCGCTCCATCTCGGCGATCGCATCGCCCGAGGTGAAGCCGGGCTTGGCCTCGCCGGAGATACGCACCGCCGGATAATAGTTGAAGCCGGCGATCTGCGTCGGACCGCGCGACCATTCGATCGAAGCGAACGAGGAGAACGGCACGAGCTGGCCGCGGCTGTTCTTGACGTTGTAGTTGAGAATGTCCTCGGTGCGCATGCGGTCGGCGCGGTCGGCCTGCACCACCACGCGCTGCATGCGCCCGCGGTTCGGGAAGTCGTTGATGTAGTTCGAGCCGAGATTGGTCGAGATCGTGTTGTTGATGTCCTCGAAGGTGACGCCGAAGGCGCCGGCCTTTTCGCGGTCGATCATGAGATTGACCTGCGGCGCTTCAGGCAGACCCTCGATATAGACCTTCTGCAGCACCGGGCTGGCATTCGCCTCCGCGATCAACTGATCGGCGGCGCGCATCAAGGCCGGATAGCCCTTCTGGCCACGGTCCTGGAGACGGAAGCTGAAGCCCGAGGAGTTACCGAGATTGTCGATCGGCGGCGGCTGCAGCGCCGTGATTTTTGCGTCGCTAACCGATGACAGATCGCGATTGATATCGCCAACGATCGCAGCCGCCGATTCCTTCGGGCCGCGCTCCGACCAGTCCTTCAGTGTGATGAAGGCCTGCGCGGTGTTCATGCCCTGGCCGGAGAAGCTGAAGCCGGTGAGGAAGGTGACCTCGTCGACGCCGGGTTTCTGCAGCAGATATTTTTCGACCTTCTCGATCACGGATTCGGTGCGCGGGTAGGAGGAATCAGACGGCGTCTGCACGTCGGTGGTGATAAAGCCCTGGTCGTCGATCGGCAGGAAGCCGCCGGGCAGGCTGACAAAGCCCCAGGAGAGGCCGACGAGCAGCGCGGCATAGACCAGCATCAGGCGCCCGGTGCGCTTCAGCGAGAAGCCGACGGTTTTGGAATAGCCCTCCTTGCCGCCTTCGAGCATGCGGTTGAACCAGCCGAACACGCCCTTTTTGGCATGGCCGTGACCTGCAGTGACGGGCTTGAGCAGCGTCGCGCAGAGCGCAGGGGTCAGCGACAGCGCGAGGAACGCCGAGAAGCCGATCGCGGCAACCATGGTGACGGAGAACTGGCGGTAGATGATGCCGACCGAGCCGGGGAAGAACGCCATCGGCACGAACACCGCCATCAAGACCAGCGTGATGCCGATGATGGCGCCGGTGATCTGCGACATCGCCTTGCGCGTCGCCTCCTTCGGCGGCAGCCCCTCCTCCGCCATGATGCGCTCGACGTTTTCGACCACGACGATGGCGTCGTCGACGAGGATGCCAACCGCGAGCACCATGCCGAACATGGAGAGCATGTTGATGGAGTAGCCGGCGAGCAGCAGCGTGCTGCAGGCGCCGAGCAGCGCCACCGGCACGACGATGGTCGGAATGATGGTGTAGCGGATGTTCTGCAAGAACAGGAACATCACCACGAACACCAGCACGACAGCTTCGACCAGCGTCATCAGCACCTTCTTGATCGAGGCTTCGACCACGGGCGTGATGTTGTAGGGGATCTCGTATTTGATGTTGGCGGGGAAGAAGCGCGACAGCTCCTTCATCTTGGCTTCGACGGCGCTTGCGGTCGCAAGCGCGTTGCCGGTCGGTGACATCAGCACCGAGAGGCCCGCAGTCGGCTTGCCGTTGAGGCGCGTGTTGAACTGATAGCTGAGGCCGCCGACCTCGACGCGCGCGACGTCGCGCAGGCGGACGGTCGAACCGTCGGCATTGGCGCGCAGGGTGATGGCGCCGAACTCGTCCGGGGACGCCAACTGGCCCTTGACCAGCACCAGCGCCGAGACGCGCTGGCCCTTGGCCGAGGGCTCCGCGCCGATGCTGCCCGAGGCGACCTGCGCGTTCTGGGCGGTGATCGCCTTGTTGACGTCGTCGACCGTCAACCCGTAGCCGACGAGCTTTGCCGGATCGATCCAGACGCGCAAGGATCGCTCGGTCGAATACAGCGTAGCGCGGCCGACGCCGGGGATGCGGCGGATTTCGCCGAGCACGTTGCGGATCATGAAGTCGCCGAGCCCGACCTCGTCCAGGCTGCCGTCGGTCGAATTCAGGGTGATGATCTGGAGCACGGCGCTCGAGGCTTCCTCGATCAAGATGCCCTGCTGGATCACCGCGCGCGGCAGGCGCGCCTCGACGCGCTTGATGCGGTTCTGCACCTCGACGGAGGCGTCGTTGGTGGAGGTGCCCGGCACGAAATTGGCGATGATCTCGACCTGGCCGAGCGAATCGCTGGTCGATTCGAAGTTGAGGATGCCGGAGGCGCCGTTCAACTCCTCCTCGATCAGCCGCGTGACGCTGTTATAGAGGTTTTCCGGCGACGCGCCGGGATAGCTGGTCGAGATCGAGATCGAGGGCGGCGCGATGATCGGATATTGCGCGATCGGCAATAACGGGATCGAGATCGCGCCGATCAAGCAGATGAACAGCGCGACGACCCAGGCAAAGATCGGCCTGTCGATGAAGAAGCTCGGCATGGCCGTTACCGGATGGTTTGCGCGTGCTGGGTGTCGGCAGCCGCGTCGGCCTCGGCCCAGGATTGCGGCTTGACCTTGTCACCGGCCGCGAACTTCTGGAACCCTTCGACCACGACCTTGTCGCCGGCCTTCAGCCCGTCGGTGACGAACCAGTGGCCGTCCTGCACCGAGCCGGTGCGCACCGGCTGAACGGCGATGCGGTTGTCGTCCTTGACGACGAACACCTCGCTGCCGCCGCCGCCATTGCGCTGGATCGCCTGCTGCGGCACCGCTATTGCGTCGGCGTCGAGGCCCTGGTCGATGCGGACGCGGACATACATGCCGGGCAGCAGCTCGCGCTTCGGGTTGCGGAACTCGCCGCGCAGCGTCACCTGCCCGGTATGGGCATCGACCTTGGCGTCGGAGAACAAGAGCTTGCCATTGAGCGAATAGAGCGTGTTGTCGTCGAGCACGAGGCGCACCTTGGCGGCATCGGCCTCGATGCGCTCGAGATCGCCGCTCTCGAAGGCGCGGCGGAGCTGATTCATCTCGGTCACCGACTGGGTGAAGTCGGCATAGATCGGGTCGAGCTGCTGGACGGTGGCAAGATTGGTCTCGTTCTGCACGACGAGCGCGCCTTCGCTGACCAGCGCGGCGCCGACCACGCCGTCGATCGGGGCCCGCACCGTCGCGTAATCGAGATTGAGCTTTGCACGCGCGAGTTCCGCCTTGCGTCCCTCGACCTCGGCATGGGCCTGGCGCTCGCTTGCGACCGCCTTCTCGTTCTCGGCTTCGGGCGCGGCGCGCTGGCTGGTGAGCAGGGCGACGCGGCGCGCCTGCTGCTGGGCCTGCTGGAACACAGCCTCGGCCTTGGCGACCGCAGCCTCGTTGGCCATCACCTCGACTTCGAACGGACGCGGATCGATGCGATAGAGCGGCTCGCCGGCCTTCACTTCGCTGCCCTGGCGGAACAGGCGCTCGACCACAATGCCTGATACGCGCGGTCGCACCTCGGCGACGCGCGTCGGCGCGATACGGCCGGGCAATTCGCGCACCACGGCGCGCGCCTGCGGCTTGACCACGACGATGCTGACATCGGGTTCAGGGGCTTGCGCGGCGGAGATTGCGGAACTGGATTCGTCGCAAGCTCCAAGGAGCGGCGCAAAGGCCGCGAGCATCACTGCGACGCATGCCGATCGCGCACGAAGTCCTGACATGGAGTGGATTGCCCCCAATGGTTGTTGCAAACGGAATCACGCTCCGCACGGCTGCCTTTTCAGGTGATTCCGTGCGGCTGATAGGGCCAAAATAGGTCAGTCTTATTGCGATGCAACGCGCAACGTAGGCGGCCCAATGTCACAGAAGCTATCGCACTGAGTGTAGGACCTTTTTCCGGACTCACCGGATTGTGAGTCCGGTTCCATCCTGCGCGACAGAACAACGCAATTGAGATTGAGTCACAGAGCATGCGCTCATGAAGGCGGCAGACGAATTCAGCTTTCGAGGGCGTTTGTGAAACTCAGTCGGAGCATTTCCCCTGTTCCTTTGTGAAACTCGGTGGACGCATGTAGTAAATGTCCCACTCTGCTTCGTCCGTCTGCTGGAAGCCGTGTCGTTGATAGAAGCGGTTCGATTCGCTGCCACGCAATGCGCCTAGCCGGATGGACATGCGCTGCGAATCGGCATCTGCGAATATCTGTCGAAGCACTGCTGCTCCGATTCCCTTTCCCTGATGTTCGGGCACGATGTACAGGTGGTCCAGGTGCCAGTGGTCCTCCTGAGGGCGAACCAAGACAAAGCCCACTCGGACACCATCGGCTTCGATGAAGCGGCACAGCGCTGGGTCAAAAGACGCCAAAAAACGATCCCGCGCACGCTCTGGGTTAAAGCGTCCGACACGCTCAAGGCTCTCGCGCATCGCGGCGATGCGAATGGCCACCAGAAGATCAGCGTCGGACTGCGTCGTCGGAGAGAAGGTCAGATTCACCGGAAAGCCGTAATGTCGCGCCCGAAGACATTATCGAGCATAGCTGGCCCACGCTACCCCGCCGCCTTCATCCGGTAGTGGCTGACGCCCCATTCGGTTCCATCGGCGTAGCCGAACAGGCCGGACGTTGCGAGGAAGAACCAGCGCCAGCGCCGCATCCACAATGCGGTCTCGTTGCCGTAGACGTTGCGCAAGGTGGCCTCGATCCGGTCGCGGCGTGCATCGAAATTGGCGAGCCAGTCGTTCGCGGTGCGCTGATAATGCGTGCCGCTCCAGCACCATTCCTTCTCGATCTCGAACAGGTCGCCATACTGCCGGACGAGGTGATGGCTCGGCATCACGCCACCGGTGAAAAAGTGCTGTGCGATCCAGTCCGCAGCGTCGGCCCGGTCGAACAGATAGGAGCCGGCGCGATGGGTGAAGATGTGCATGAAGAAGCGGCCGTCCGGATTGAGCCATGAGCGCACCCGCGTCATCAGCTTGCGCCAGTTCATCATGTGCTCGAACATCTCGATCGACACGATGCGGTCGAACTGGCCGTCGGGCGCAAACACGTTCATGTCTGCGGTGACGACGCGCAAATTCTTCAGGCCGCGCAGCCGCGCCTCCTCCTCGACATATTCGCGCTGCGAATGCGAGTTCGACACGGCGAGGATCTGCGCCTGCGGGAACAGCCGCGCCATCCACAGCGAGAGCGAACCCCAGCCGCAGCCGAGTTCGAGAATGGTCTGCCCGTCGGCGAGGTCGGCGTGCTCGACGGTCTGGCGCAGCGCCTCCTCCTCGGCCTCCTGAAGCGTGGTCGCATCCGTCTTGTAGAAGCAGGACGAGTATTTGCGGTTGGGACCGAGCACGTCGGCGAAGAAGGACGCGGGCACCTCGTAGTGCTGGGTGTTGGCGTCATCGGCGTGCTCGGCGATCGGCCGCAGCATCATCGCGCCGGCAAAGGCGGCATCACCGGCAGCGCTGCCGGCCGACAGGCGCGTCGCCGTGCGCGAGCACAGACGCTGGATCGCCGCGCGGATCACCAGATCCGGCAACGGCACGCGTTCGGCAGTCCCGATGATCGTGGAGACGACGCTCATGCGGCTACTCCCTCCTTGGGTGGTAAGGTTCTGGGTGGCAAAGGAAAGAACATGCTGGTTCGTGCCTGATAGGCGCGGTAGCGCTCGCCGCGCGAGCGCAGCATCTGCGCCTCCAGCGGCGGAATGCCCGTCACGTGGACCAGGATCCAGTACATGAAGACCGGCGCGAGCAGGCTCGCCCAGCCCCAGGCATAGCCGGCCGACAGCGCGATCACGGGATAGGCGAGCCAGGACAGCCATTCGAAGAAGTAGTTCGGGTGCCGCGACCAGCGCCACAGGCCGACATCGCAGACGCGGCCCTTGTTGGCGCCATCGTGCCGGAACCGCGTGAGCTGGGCGTCCGCCAGCGCCTCGCCCAAAATGCCGATCAGCAGGATCGCGGCGCCCAAGAAATCCTGAACGCGCAAGGCAGGCTCAGGGACGTGCGCGGCGACGAAGATCGCAAACACTGGCGGCACCGAGCCGAGCGCCTGGTTCTGGAGGAATATGAACATCCGCCGCGGCGCGTTCAGCCCCCATGCCCTGGCAAAGTCGGCATAGCGCGGATCATCCGTGATGCCTGATGTGCGGATCGCGATGTGGGTGCCGAGCCGGAGCGACCACAGCATCACCAGGGCTGCAACGAGCCATTGCCGCGCATTCGGTCCCGCGCCCGCGACCGGCCACAGGGCGCCCCCGGCGCCGACCAGCCCAACCGCGAAGGTCCAGATGGTGTCCACCCAGCCTGAATTGCCGGTCCGCTCTCGCACGACCCAGGCGAGCGCCATCAGAACAGCCAGCGACAGCGCGATAGCGGCAAGAGCACCGAGATACGTCGTCGTCATGCAAAAATTCCGACCTAAGCCCAAGGAAACGGAGGAGGAACGCCGAAGTTTTGCAATATACGTCAGGCTTCAAAGCGCGGTTTCAGCTTTGGGTTCCCCCGCCCCTTGCCGAAATCGGCCAACCTCGCCGCTTTTTTCCGGCTGGCGCTGTGCCATAGTGCCAAAACGCCCGCCTGACGCTTCGTAATGGATGACATCGGCCATGCCGCCTGGGACTTCGCCCCGCTCCCCCATGGAGATCGAGCTCACAAAACTGTCCTCCCCCAGCGTGTTCCTGGTTCGGATGCTGGTCTTCCTGGTGCTCTGCTCACTGGTGGGGGTCGTGCTCTACAAGCAGATCATCGTCGCCTTCTTCGCCAATCCGGGCCTTAACGCCCTGATCGGGGGTGTGCTGTTCATCGGCATCATCCTGGCCTTCCGGCAGGTGATCCGGCTCTACCCGGAGGTCTCCTGGGTCAATAATTTCCGGATCGCCGATCCCGGTCTTGCCCCCGCCCGCCACCCGAAACTGCTGGCGCCTATGGCGGCGATCCTCGGCGGCGAGCGTTCCGGGCGGATGTCGATTTCGCAGACGACCATGCGGCACCTGCTCGATTCGATCGCGACCCGCCTCGACGAGGCCCGCGACATCTCGCGCTATATGACGGGGTTGCTGGTGTTCCTCGGCCTGCTCGGCACATTCTGGGGCCTGATCGAGACGGTCGGCTCGGTCGGCAAGGTGATCGACGGACTGAAGGTCGGCGGCGATGCCGGCGCCCTGTTCGATACGCTCAAGGAAGGCCTCGCCGCCCCGCTCGGCGGCATGGGCATCTCGTTCTCGAGCTCGCTGTTCGGTCTCGCCGGTTCCCTGATCCTCGGCTTCCTCGATCTGCAGTCGAGCCAGGCCCAAAACCGGTTCTACACCGACCTCGAAGACTGGCTCGCCACCACGGTGCGCGAATATGGCCGTGGCGAAGCGACCGGTGGCGGGGCTGGCCTTGCCTCCGGCGAGCTGCAGGCGGCGGTCGAGCGGCTGCGCGGGGTGCTCGAGGAGGGCAGCGCCAGCCGCGGCACGACGGCGGCGATGGCAAACCTTGCGGAAGCCATCCAGGCGCTGGTCCAGCATATGCGGACCGAGCAGCAGATGATCCGCGAATGGGCCGACGGCCAGGGCGAGCAGAACCGCGAGATCCGCCGCCTGCTCGAACGCCTCGCGCGCCAACCCGAGAAGAGTTGATCAAAAAAATCTGAGAGGCCACCATGGCTCTTGCCCGCAGCCGCCGCAGCGACGGCCCCTTCAACTACTGGCCCGGATTCGTCGACGCGCTGTCGACGCTGGTGCTGTCGATCGTGTTCCTGCTCTCGGTCTTCCTGGTCGTGCAGTTCTTCCTGTCGCAGGAGGTCACGGGCAAGGACAAGGCGCTGGAGGCGCTCAACGCCAGGATCGCGCAGCTCACCGAGATGCTGTCGCTGGAAAAGCTCGGCAAGCTCTCACTCGACGACCAGGTCTCACAATTGAAGGCCGGACTCGTTTCGGCCGAGAGCGAGCGCGACCGCCTGAAGGGCCTCTATGAAGGCCTCGCCAATGCCGGCAACGACGCGCAAGGCAAGGCGTCCGAGCTCACCAAGGCGCTGGATTCGGAGAAGTCGGTCTCGGCGCGGGCGCTCGCGCAGATCGAGGTGCTGAACCAGCAGATCAGCGCGCTACGCCGGCAACTCGCCGCGCTGGAAGAGGCGCTCAATGCCTCCGAAAAACGCGACAAGGAATCGCAGAGCCGGATCGCCGATCTCGGTTCTCGCTTGAACGTTGCGTTGGCGCAGCGGGTGCAGGAATTGTCGCGCTATCGCTCCGAATTCTTCGGCCGCCTGCGCGCCATTCTCGGCAACCGGCCGGACATCCGCATCGTCGGCGACCGCTTCGTGTTCCAGTCCGAAGTGTTCTTCGACACCGGGCAGGCGACGCTGTTGCCCGAGGGCCGCGCCGAGCTCGATACGCTCGCAACCGCCCTGATCGAGCTCGACAAGAAGATCCCGGCCGAGATCGCCTGGGTGCTGCGCGTCGACGGCCACACCGATATCCGCCCCGTCACCGGGATAAACTTCAAGTCGAACTGGGACCTGTCGGCGGCGCGCGCGATCTCGGTGGTGCAGTACCTGGTCTCGCTCGGCGTGCCGGCGCAGCGCCTGGTCGCCGCCGGCTTTGGCGAATTCCAGCCGCTCGATACCGGCAACACCGAAGAAGCCTACAAGCGCAACCGCCGCATCGAGCTGAAGCTGACGGAACGGTAGTGGCTTCCCTTATGGCAGTCATTCCGGGGCGATGCGAAGCATCGAACCCGGAATCTCGAGGTTCCGGGTCTGGTGCTTGCGCACCATCCCGGAATGACGGTGTAACTCAATGAGCACCCACATCCGCCCCTACGCGGCCGCCGACGAGGCGGCCGCGATCGACGTCTGGCATCGCACCTGGCAACAGGCCTATCCGCAGATCGACTTTGCGGCGCGGCTCGACTGGTGGCGCGAACGCTGGCGCAAGGAGCTGGTGCCGAAGGCCGAGATCGCGGTCGCGGAGCTGGACGGCACGCTGATCGGCTTCGTCACCATCGACGGCGAAGGCTACCTCGATCAGCTCGTGGTCGCGCCGGAGCATTGGGGCTCCGACGCCGCGCGGCTGCTGGTGGACGAAGCCAAGCGCCTCTCACCCGGCGGCATCACGCTGCTCGTCAACAAGGACAACGCCCGCGCCATCCGCTTCTACGAGCGCAACGGGTTTGCCCATGCGGGCGATGACGTCAATCCGACCTCGGGGCGGCCGGTGCTGAAGATGGCGTGGAAGCCGTAGGGGTGGAAGCCGTAGCCGTTGCAGCCGGCCCCACACTCCGCTGTCATGCTCCGGCTTGACCGGGGCATCCAGTACGCCGCGGCTTCTCCGTATCCCATTACTGCCTCTGGAATACTGGATCACCCGCCTTCGCGGGTGATGACGCCTGAGAACGGGGAAGCAGGCGAGCTCTCACGCCCCTTCGAACTGCAACCGTGCCAGCCGTGCATAGAGCCCGTTCGCCGCAACCAGCTCGGCATGCGTACCCTGCTCGACGATCCTGCCCTGGTCCATCACCAGGATGCGGTCGCAGGACAGCACGGTCGCGAGGCGGTGCGCGATCACGATGGTGGTGCGGTGGCTCATCAGCTCTTCCAGCGCGGTCTGCACCAGCGTCTCGCTTTCCGCATCCAGCGACGAGGTCGCCTCGTCCAGCAGCAGGAGCGGCGCGTCGCGCAAAATGGCGCGCGCAATCGCGATGCGCTGGCGCTGGCCGCCTGACAGCGTCACGCCACGCTCGCCGAGCGGCGCTTCAAAACCCTCGGGCAGGCGGCGGATGAATTCGGCGGCATGCGCGAGCTCGGCGGCACGCTCGACCTCGGCATCGGTCGCATCGGGCCGGCCGAAGCGGATGTTTTCGCGCGCGGTCGCGGCGAACACCACGGATTCCTGCGGCACCAGCGCGATGCGGGCGCGTAGCTCGCGCGGATCGGCCGATTTGAGGGGCACGCCGTCGAGCGAGATCGCGCCCGTCGTGGGATCGTAGAAGCGCAACAGAAGATGAAACAGCGTGCTCTTGCCGGCGCCGGAGGGGCCGACGATCGCGACCTTCTCGCCGGGGCGCACCGCGAGCGACACGGCATCGAGCACGTTGACATCGGGCCGCGCCGGATAGGCGAAGGAGACCTTCTCAAAGCCGACCTCGCCGCGCGCAGGCGACGGCAGCGCGCGTGGCGCAGCCGGCACGGTGATCTCGGGCTGGACATGCAAAATCTCGAACAGGCGTTCGGCAGCACCTGATGCCGCCGAGACCTCGCCCCAGACTTCGCTGAGCTGGCCGAGGCCGGCGGCCGCAAACGCCGCGTAAAGCACGAACTGGCCGAGCCGGCCCGGCGTGATGCTTCCGGTGAGCACGTCATGCGAACCGATCCAGAGGATCGCGACCACGCTCGAGAACACGATGAAGATGATGATGGCCGTGAGCACCGCACGGGCCTGCGTCGAGGTGCGCGCCGCCTCATAGGCTTGCTCGACCTCGCCACCAAAACGGCGCTGTGCAAAAGCTTCGCTGGTATAGGCCTGCACGGTGCGGATCGCGCCGACCAGCTCGGACGCATAGGCCGAGGCGTCGGCGAGCGTGTCCTGCGCGTTGCGCGACAGCCGCCGCACCCAGCGCCCGAAGGCAACCAGCGGCAGCACGATGAGGGGAATGGCGAGCAGCACGAAGCCGGACAGACGCGGGCTCGTGATCACCATCATCGCCACCGCGCCAAAAAACATCATCAGATTGCGCAGCGCGATCGAGACGGAAGCTCCGACCGCGGACTTGATCTGGGTGGTGTCGGCGGTGAGCCGCGAGACCAGCTCGCCGCTGCGCGCGGAATCGAAGAATTTTGGCGACAGCGACAACAAATGGGCGAACACGTCGCGCCGGAGATCGGCGACGATGCGCTCGCCGATCGTCATCACGAGGTAGTAGCGCGCGGCACTGGCGAGAGCGAGCACCGCGACCACGGCGATCATGACCGAGAAGTAGCTGTTGATCAGCGCGATGC
The DNA here is from genome assembly GCF_024758505.1 of Bradyrhizobium arachidis. NCBI lineage: Bacteria > Pseudomonadati > Pseudomonadota > Alphaproteobacteria > Hyphomicrobiales > Nitrobacteraceae > Bradyrhizobium > Bradyrhizobium arachidis. The sequence goes on from NZ_CP077970.1 coordinate 8,605,787, forward strand.
CTTCCGGCGTCAGGCCGAAATCGATCATGCGCCTGACCGCGACCGGCACGAGCAGCGTCGTCAGCGCCGCAATCGTCAGCGCGATGAAGGCGAGCATGGCGCGGCCGCGATAGCGGGCGACATAGGGCGCAAGCGCGAGCAGCGGCCGCAGTCGCGCGCGCCCCTTGGCCGGTTCCCTGGCCGGCTGCTCGATCAACTCGGCTTCGATCGAGGGGGTTTCGGCGGGCTTGGTCGCGCCCTTGTCGCGATAGCCATCGTCAAGCCGTTCCACAGCGCTCATGAGCTCAAGACCCAAAGGATGAAGTCCGCTCCCAATAGGCCGGTGAAAGGGGAGTGGCAAATCCGGGGTGTCCCTTAGGGGCTCCCCCGGTTTTACCGGCCGCCAATGGCTTGTTTTGGGGGGCTTCGTGGGGTATAGAGCCGCCCAAATCCGTCATTCGATAGCCACTCAAGATGAGGCGCCGGGGCGCCGAGGAATTGCCATGAAAGCCGAAATTCACCCGAATTATCATACGATTACGGTCGTGATGACCGATGGCACCGAGTACTTGACCCGCTCCACCTGGGGCAAGGAAGGCGACAAGCTGCACCTCGACATCGACCCGAAGTCGCACCCGGCCTGGACCGGCGGTACCCAGCAGCTCATGGACCGCGGCGGCCGCGTCTCCCGCTTCCAGAAGAAGTTCTCGGGCTTCCTCAAGAAGGATTGATCGGCCCCATCAGGCCGAGACGAAGAACGCCCCTGGCTCGCCAGGGGCGTTTTTGTTTGTCGCGGCGTCACGCGCCTCGCGCGATCTGCACACCCGCGACGGCAAAGAACACCGAGCCCAACGCGATCGATAGGCCTGCGCCCTGCCCCATGGGCAGCCCCAGGAAGCAAGCGAGGGCGGCGAGGCTGGCCGCAACGCCGATCGCCACGCCGAGCAACGCCATCGATCGGCTCAGCATTGGCGCTTGTGCGCGCGTTTCGTCGGCGAGCGCCAACGCAGTTCCGGATCCGAACGCCAACGTCCCCAGCATGAATAGGGCATCAAACAGAAGCTTGAAGCCGGCGAAGGCGGCAGCGCCGTCGCCGCGAGCGGCCATGGGGCCGAGGACATAGCCCGCGACAGCATCGACCAGGATAAACACGACGATGCTGAGCAGGATCGCAGTCCAGCCTGCCGCTGCGGTACTCCGTCCGCGCCGCGCAAGTTCCAGCACGATCAGGAGAGCGCCCGTCGCCATCACGACATCGGAGAAAATCCCAACCCTTCCCGCGGCGGACAACATGCCTGCACCGGCAGCAGTCCCTGCGAGCGCGAGATCGATCGGAAAAGCCGGCAAGGCCGCGGCGGGCGGCGCTAACGCGTAGAGCGCGCTGGTGACGGCGACGCCGAACGAGCCCAGCGCGAGCGCTGCGCCGGCCGCTCTCTGAATGGACACCGTGCCGCGCCCTGACGTCGGCCGGCCGGCGAGATCAAGCGTGGCTGAACTGGCCATGGCAAAGCTCCCTGTTGCCAATCTTCAGGATTGGTTGCAGAGTGAAACCATACACATTTTGGTTTCACTCTGCAACCATGGCTGGCAAGACCGACCTGTCCGAACTGAACTGTTCGCTGGCCCGCACGCTCGATATCGTCGGCGACTGGTGGACACTGCTCGTGATCCGTGACGCCTTTCTCGGCGTCAGGCGCTTTGGCGATTTCCAGCGAAGCCTCGGGATTGCGAAGAACATTCTGGCGACGCGGCTGGAGCGTCTGGTCGCCGACGGCATTCTGGAGCGCAGCGGTCCGGACAAGCGCCCGCAATATCAACCGACGGAGAAGGGCCGCGCGCTGGTGCCTGCGATGGTCGCCCTGATGCAATGGGGCGACAAATATGCATCGTCGGGCAAGCCGCCGGTCACCGTCACGGATGCCGAGGGTCGGCCGGTGTCGCCTGTCAAATTGCAAAGCCGCGGCGGTGAGGTCAGCGCAACCGCAATCCGCTTCCATCCAGGACCCGGCGCGAATGCACGAACGCGCGCCTTCTTCGACGCGCTGTCGACGGAGGATTAGTTTTTTGTTTGTGGACGGGTCACCCGTCATCCTGAGGTGCGAGCCGTGCGGCGCAACGCGCCGCATGGAGAGCCTCGAAGGATGAACGGCCCCCGCATCGACAGCCGGGCCGTCGCCCTTCGAGGGCCGCTGAAGAAGCGGCCACCTCCAGCGACAACGGCTTCGCCGTTGCGCGGGGGTGACGGTTCAATTGCCGCGATGTCTTGAGGTCTTACCGCTCGAACGCGGCCTTGAGCGCGTTGAGCTGCGGCACCAGGGGATTGCCGATCGGCACGCGTTCCGGGGCCGGTGTGTGAATGCTGGTGTCGAGGCGGCGCACGCGCGACTGCAGGCTCATCGAGCGCGAGATCAACGTCTGCAACTGCTCCGGCAATTTCTCGATCGTATCAGTGGGGCCGGGATCGGCGGCGGTGAGCTTCACCTTGGTCTTCTCGCGATTGGCTTGGACCAGCGTCATCTCGCCTTCCTTCACCGCGCGGTGCAGCAGCAGCCAGGAGGCGAGTTGCATCAAGCGCGTGGTGAGCCGCATGCTTTCGGTCGCGTAGGTGAGGCTGACGGCGCGATCGAGCGCCTTGGCCTCGGTTCGGCCGGCGCCATCGAGATAGGCGGCGGTCTCCTCGACCAGATCCATGCCTTCGCGGAACAAGGTGCTGAACGCGGCGGAATTGGTGAACCGCTCGCTGAGTTGAACCAGAGCGCCCTCGGCTTGCGAACGGTCCGACATGGTTAACGCCCCTTACGCCACAGTTTACTGTTTGACCTGCCCGGTTAACGCGCCGGGTTATGATGAACAAATCATTGCGCGGGCGGGGTGCGGAGTCCAGCGGCAACCGCGTTTACGGTTACCGCGCGCTCTGGGCCCACGATGAGTGACGAAAACGTCACAAGCCTCGGCGCACGGGGGCGCGCGGCGCAAAAAAAGAGCCGCCGGAGACCGGCGGCTTTGAAAGTTGATAACAGGGAGGCGTCAAACAGAGTGGACAGGAGCCACTCGGTGTCCAAACGAGGACAGTTCCAGTCATAAACTCGAAAGCTTAATCGACCGTAAACGAGCTAATTTTTTCAGGCTTCGTTAGCCACGTCGGCCATTGGCCGAGTGGTGGCGGGAACAATCCCTCCCCCACGTCGCTCCGGCGAAGGCCGGGGCCACTACTTCTTGAAAAAATGATCCGCCGCATCGCGCGAGGCGCGCTTCTTGGTGGCGGCTTCCTCGAGTCTGGCGATCTCGGACTTCAACAGCGCGATGCGTTCGGTCAATTCCTCGACCGACAAGAGTGAGAGGTCCTGTCCGACCTCGTGGCTGATCTTCTTGCGCGGACGATCGTCGTCTTCGATTGCCATCAGCTTCCTCCTGTCCGTCATGCGGTCGACGAGGCCCTGGCGGTTGCCAGCGCTGGGCGGGCTGGCTAATCAGGGGCCACGTTCGATCTCGCTCTCCTCGAAGGACAAATCATGGAAAAGCTGCCTGCGCAAATGACCGTGGTCGCCATCTCAAAACCCGGCGGTCCGGAGGTGCTGATCCCGGAGACGCGTGCGGTGCCGCAGCCCGGTCCGGACGAGATTTTGGTCAAGGTGCTCGCCGCCGGCGTCAACCGGCCCGACGTGGCGCAGCGTTCCGGCGCCTATCCGCCGCCGCCCGGCGCCAGCGATCTGCCGGGGCTCGAGATTGCCGGCGAAGTGGTTGCGGTCGGCAGCAATGCCAAGCGGCACAAGATCGGCGACAAGGTGATGTCGCTCGTCGCAGGCGGCGGCTATGCGCAATATTGCATCGCCCAGGACGCGCAGGCGATGACGGTGCCATCAGCTTTGTCGATGCAGGAAGCCGGCGCCCTGCCGGAAACGCTGATGACGGTCTGGCACAATGTGTTCGAGCGCGGCGGACTGAAGGCGGGCGAGACGCTGCTGATCCATGGCGGCTCCTCCGGCATCGGCACCATGGCGATCCAGCTTGCAAAAGCGTTCGGCGCGAAGGTGATCGTCACCGTCGGATCGCAGGACAAGATCGATGCCTGCCTCAAGCTCGGGGCGGACCGCGCGATCAATTACAAGACGGAAGACTTCGTTGCCGTGGTCAAGGCGGAAACCAACAATGCCGGGGCCAATTTGATCCTCGACATGGTCGCCGGCGACTATGTCGATCGCAACTACGATGCCGCCGCGGTCGACGGCCGCATCGTCCAGATCGCAACCCTCAACGGCCCGAAAGTTAACGTCAACATCGCCAAGGTGATGGTGAAGCGCCTGACCCATACCGGCTCGACGCTGCGTCCCCGTAGTAATGCGGATAAGGCGGCGATGGTGGCGGCGATCGAGGCCAAGGTGATGCCGCTTTTGCGCGAAGGCCGCGTCAAGCCGCTGATGGACAGCACTTTCCCGCTGGAAAAGGCTGTTGATGCGCACCGGCGGATGGAGACGTCAGCACATATTGGCAAAATTGTGTTGGCCGTATAGCTCGCACGCTCCCGACGCGACCGGAAACCCTTTGATTTTCCTCGCTTTCGTGGCATCTATCCCGGGTAGCCGAACCACCCCGCCCGGGCGGGAAACGGCTGACTCTTAAGGGCTTAGATTTAAGCGCTTGCATCTCGAGTTTGCGTCAAACGCGGAGAACTGACCTTGCGTCTGATCAGGCGCCTCGCGCCCATAGCGCTGGGCCTCATGGTTCTTGTCGCCGCGTTGCCTGCACGCGCGCTTGACGCCGTCAGCGTCCGCAGCGATGCGCCTGCGATCGACCTGACCGCCGTCCTCGAGCACCAGCGCAGCGACGCCGACCGCATCCAGGTCTCCACCGCGCCCGCCACCGACGGCATCGTCCGCCGCATCGAGGTCCGCGCCCGCGAAGGCGGCCAGAACTGGGTGGTGTTCGCGCTCGCCAACAACACCGACGACCAGCTCGACCGCCTGATCGTCGCGCCGCACTACCGCATCGTCTCCTCAGGGCTGCTGTGGCCCGACCTCGGCCTGTCGCGCATCGCGACCATTACGCCGTCGACCGGCGATCGTCCCGAGCGGCAGGAGAGCCCAACCGCCGACGTCTTCCGCATCACGCTCGACCCCGGCGCCGTCATCACCTTCGTCGCGGAGCTGCGCACCGACAAGCTGCCGCAGCTCTATCTGTGGGAGCCCGAAGCCTACAAGGACAAGGTCAACTCCTTCACGCTCTACCAGGGCATCGTGATCGGCATCTCCGGCCTCTTGGCGCTGGTGCTGACCATCCTGTTCGTCGTGAAGGGCAGCATCATGTTCCCCGCCGCCGCGGCGCTGGCCTGGGCGGTGCTGGTCTATATCGGCGTCGACTTCGGCTTCTGGGGCAAGGTGCTGGACATGTCGAACAACGCCGAGCGCATCTGGCGCGCGGCGGGTGAAGCGATCTTGGCGGCAACGCTGCTCGTGTTCCTGTTCGCCTATCTCAATCTCAGCCGCTGGCACGTACGCTATTCGCATATCACGGTCGGCTGGCTCGCCTTCCTCGGCTCGCTGGTCGCGCTCGCGCTGTTCGATCCCGCGGTCGCCTCCGGCATCGCGCGCATGTCGCTGGTGCTGATCGCCTTCGCGGGCTTTGCGCTGATCGTCTATCTCTCCACCCACGGCTTTGACCGCGCGGTGCTGCTGATCCCGACCTGGTTCCTCCTGGTGGTCTGGGTGGTCGCGGCCGGCATGACGGTCGCGGGCTCCGTCACCAACGACATCGTCGGTCCTGCCCTGCTCGGCGGCCTCGTGCTGATCGTGATGCTGATCGGCTTCACGGTCATGCAGCACGCCTTCGCCGGCGGCGGCGCCACGACAGGCGTCGTCTCCGACATCGAGCGCCGCGCGCTCGCGCTGGCCGGCTCCGGCGATCTGATCTGGGACTGGGACGTCTCCGCCGACAAGGTTTTTACCAGCCCGGAAACCGAGGCGCTGCTCGGCCTCAAGCGCGGCACGCTGGAAGGCCCCGCCGCAACCTGGCTGGAGGTGCTGCATCCGCTCGACCAGGACCGCTTCCGCGCAGCGCTCGACAGCGTGCTCGACCAGCGCCGCGGACGGCTGGTGCAGGATTTCCGCCTGCGCACGCCGGACGGCCATTTCATGTGGTTCGCGCTGAAGGCGCGGCCCGTGGTCGGCTCCGACGGCGAGGTCTCGCGCGTCGTGGGCACGCTCACCGACGTCACCGAGCTGCGCAACGCCGAAGAACGCCTGCTGCACGATTCCGTGCATGACAACCTCACCGGCCTGCCCAACCGCAAGCTGTTCATGGATCGCCTGAACGCGGTCGCGAATTTCGCAAAGACCATGCCGACGTTGCGGCCGACGCTGATGGTGATCGACCTCGATCGCTTCAAGCAGGTCAACGATTCCGTCGGCATCGCGGTCGGCGATTCCATTTTGCTGACGCTGGCCCGCCGCCTCACCCGCATCCTCAAGCCGCAGGACACGCTGGCGCGGCTCGCGGGCGATCAGTTCGGCCTGATCCTGCTGTCGGAGCAGGACCCGGCGCGGATCACCAATTTCGCCGAGACCATCCGCAAGACCATCCGCGCGCCGATCGCCTTCAACGATCGCGAAATCTTTTTGACCGCATCGATCGGCCTGGCGCTGTCCGATCCGCAGACGCAGCTCACGGACGAGATCATCAAGGACGCCGAGCTTGCGATGTATCATTCCAAGCGCATCGGCGGTGATCGCATCGACGTCTACAAGCCCGCCATGCGCGCGCGGAAAACCGATCGCCTGACGCTCGAGAGCGAGCTGCGCCGCGCCATCGAGCGCCAGGAGATCACGATCCTCTACCAGCCGATCGTGCGTCTGGAAGACCGCTCGATCGCCGGCTTCGAGGCGCTGTCGCGCTGGGATCATCCAAAGCTCGGGCGCATGGCGCCGTCGGAATTCATCACCATCGCCGAAGAGACCGGCCTGATCGTCGACCTCGGCATGTTCGTGCTCGACCAGACCGCAAAGCAGCTCTCGGTCTGGCAGCGCGCGATGCGCTCGCGCGAGCCGATCTTCGCCTCCGTCAACGTCTCCTCGCGGCAGCTTTTGCGCCACGACCTCATCCACGACATCCGCACCGTGCTGTCACGCTCCTCGGTGGCGCGCGGCACGCTGAAGCTCGAGCTGACGGAATCGCTGGTCATGGAGAATCCGGAGCACGCAGCGCAAATGCTGACGCGGATCCGCGAGCTCGGCACCGGCTTGTCGCTCGACGATTTCGGCACCGGCCATTCCTCGCTGGCCTACCTGCAGCGCTTCCCGTTCGACACCATCAAGATCGACCAGTCGTTCGTGCGCACCACGAGCCGCGGCACGCGCCCGGTGATCCTGAAGTCGATCATCGCGCTGGCGCACGACCTCGGCATGGACGTGGTCGCGGAAGGCGCCGAGACCGATTCCGACGCCGTCGAGCTCTACCAGTTAGGTGCCGAATACGCGCAGGGTTTTGCCTTCGGCGAGCCGATGGACGCGGATGCTGCGATGCGCCTGCTCACCGAAGTGCGGCTGGAAGCGGCGAGCTAGGGCGCGTAGCACGCACACGCGTGCACACTCCCCCACACAACAAGCGACATCCCCGGATCGAAGCTGCTACAGTCAGCTTCGCGCGCATGAACCCATGGGAATGAGATGGACGGTCGCAAGCTCCGGGTCGCAATCCTCTTCGGCGGACGATCGGCCGAGCATGACGTGTCGCGGGCGTCGGCGGCGAATGTGCTGCGCTCGCTCGATCAGGATCGCTATGAGACGGTCCTGATCGGAATCACGCGGGAGGGCCGCTGGATCGCGGCCGATGCCCGCAATGGTGCTGGAACAGGTAGCACGGCCTTGGTCGTTCCGCAGGATGGACCGCAGGTCTCGCTGCTTCCCGGCGGCGGCGGCAAAGCGCTGCTCACGGACGATACGGGATCGCAGGCACGCCCGCTTCCCGCCTTCGACGTCGTCTTCCCGGTCCTGCATGGCCCTCACGGCGAAGACGGCACCGTGCAGGGTGCGCTCGAACTGGCCGACGTTCCCTATGTCGGATCGGGTGTGCTCGGCTCCGCGGTCGCAATGGACAAGGACGTCGCCAAGCGACTTTTGCAGGATGCGGGGCTGCCGATGGCCCGCTTCATCGCGATCACGGCGCCTTCGACCATCGACTATGATGACGCCGTCCAAGCCGTCGGCACCAAAGAGCTGTTCGTAAAACCTGCGAACATGGGCTCATCGGTGGGCGTGTCCAGGGCGCGAACCGCCGAGGAGTTCGCTGAAGCCTGCAAGCATGCATTCCGGTTCGACAGAAAAATCCTGATCGAGCAGAGCGTGCCGTCGGTTCGCGAGATCGAGTGCTCGGTACTGGAGGATGCGAGCGGCGAGGTGCGCGCATCCGAGCTCGGCGAAATCGTGCCCGACGACAAGCACGGCTTCTATTCCTACGATGCCAAATATATCGACGCCGGCGGCGCCAGTCTCGTCGTGCCTGCCCGGCTGGCGCCTGACCTGAGCGAGGCGATCAAGCTGCTGGCGATCAAGACATTCAAGGTGCTGTGCTGCGAGGGCATGGCACGCATCGATTTCTTCCTGAGCGGTCAGGACGTCTTCGTGAACGAAGCCAACACGCTGCCGGGCTTCACGAACATCAGCATGTATCCAAAGCTCTGGGAAACCAGCGGCCTGCCGCAATCGAAACTGATGGACGTGTTGATCGCGCATGCCATCGCGCGCCATCGGCGGTCGAGGACCGTTTCGGTGCATCGCTAGTCGAGCAGCAGCCGCGAACCGTACTACCCAATCACTCCGTCGAGATCGGAATAGATGACGTCGGCCGTGCGCTGATAGTGTTGCTGCAGGAGACGCACGGCTTCTTCGATGTCCTTCGCAAGGACTGCCTGCAGGATCTCGCGGTGCTCGGCGCCGACCTTGCGCGCCGGATAGGCCTTTGCGATCGACATCATGCGATAGCGATAGAGCCGATCGGCAAGCTGTTCGCAGAAGCCGAGCAGCGGCCGCGACCCGCACAGGCCGATCAGCGTCGCGTGGAAGGCGCGGTGTACCTTCTCCCAATCCGGATTGTCCTCGAAAGTGTCGGCCTTGAGCGAGCGCGGCGTGCGCTCGAGCCGGTGATGCGCCACCAGCAAAGACTCTTCCCACGCCTGCGTCGCATTCTGCATGGACTCGCGGAGCGCCAGGCCTTCGACCCAGCATTTGGTCTTGGTCAGCTCCTGCAGCTCTTCCCTGCTGACCTCCTTCACATAGAAGCCGCGCTGCTCCATGCCGACCACGAACTCTTCCGTCGTCAGGCGGTTGAGCGCCTCTCGCAGCGGGGTCTGCCCGACATTGTATTGCTCCATCAGGAAGCGCGATTGCAGCTTGCGGCCAGGCTCCAGCCGCGTGGTCAGGATGTCGGCCTTGAGCCGCGCATAGATCGTCGTCGCCAGCGTTGCCGGCTGGTCCGCCTTCTGGCTTGGCAGGTCAGAGCTCATGGGCGCCCATGGGAATCATCGGCTTTTTTGTACATCAGCCACCTCCCATGCAATAATTTATAAATTATTGCTTTACTAGCTTTTTTCTACATATTAAGGAGCTGGTCGCGAGTTCGCGTTCCCAATACCAAGGAAGCCCAATGTCCGATTTTCCGGTGGCGGCCCTGCGTAGCGTCGAGATCACGACGCCGCACCTCGCCGGTTCGGTCGAGTTCTACACCGCCGTCTGGGGTCTCGACGTCGCGGCGGAGGCTGACGGCACGGTGTACCTCGCGGCAACGGGCAGCGACTTCCACGTCCTCGAACTCACGCCTGGTGAAGCGACCTCGCTCCGCAAGGTCAGCTTCCGCACCCGCTCGCACGAGGATTTGCACCGCCTGTTCGACCGCACGCGGCAGGCCGGCTGCGAGGTGATCAGCTCGCTCGCGCCATCGCGCGCGCCGTCGGGCGGCGAGAGTTTTGTGGTTCGCGAGCCGCAGGGCTGCGCGATGGAGTTCGTCCACGGCGATCGCACCAAGCCGGCTCGCGTGATCGCCGACCGCCCCGAGCGGCTGGCGCATGTCAACATCAACAGCGCTGACGTCGAGAAGCTTTCGGCCTTCTACCAGGACGTTTTGGGATTCCGGCTGTCGGACCGCTCGAAGCTGATGGCCTTCCTGTGCTGCAACAGCGACCACCACGCGATCGTGCTGGCGGAGGCTCCGCGCAACGGCCTCAACCACGTAGCCTTCCTGATGCCCGATCTGGAATCCGTCATGCGCGGCTCCGGCCGCATGATCGATCACGGCCATCCGATCGGCTGGGGCGTCGGCCGGCACGGCCCGGGCGACAATGTGTTCGCCTATTTCGTCGATCCGACCGGCGCCGTCATCGAATACACCGCCGAGGTTTTGCAGATCGACGACAGTTACGTTGCGAAAGGTCCGGGCGACTGGGTCTGGCCGCCGGGACGAACGGATCAATGGGGCATTGCTCCGCCGAAATCCGAGGCCTGCAAGGCAGCGCAGCTATCCGTTCCCTTCACGACGGCGCCCACATGACGGCTGATGCCACCGGCTATGACGTGCTGATCGTCGGCTTCGGGCCGACCGGCGCCGTTGCCGCTAGTTTGCTTGGCCGCCTCGGCCATCGCACGCTGGTCATCGACCGGCTCACGGACGTCTACGACAAGCCGCGCGCGATTGCGCTCGATCACGAGATCTTTCGCCATTTCGACAATATGGGCCTCGCCGAGGCGATCTCGCCTTATATCGAGCCCTTCACCGCCTCGCAGCATTTTGGCGTCGACGGCCAGTTGATCCGGCGCATCGACATGGTCGCAAAGCCCTATCCGCTCGGCTACACGCCTAGCATGGTGTTCAGCCAGCCCGCGGTCGAGGCCGAGCTGCGCCGCCATGCGACCAGTTTTCCCAACGTGCGAGCCGAGCTCGGCGTCGAGCTGCTCGATCTCGTTCAAACCTCCGATCGTGTCGAAGCAAGGCTGAAGGACGCCGACGGACGGCAGCGTTCCGTGACGGCGCGCTACGTGCTCGGCTGCGACGGCGCCTCGAGCACGGTGCGCGAGATCGCCGGCCTTCCGCTCGAAGACCTCACCTTCGACGAACCCTGGCTCGTGGTCGACGTCCGCGTGAACCAGGACGCGCTCGTCAAACTTCCGCAATGCTCCGCGCAATTCTGCAATCCCGCGCGTCCCGTCAGCTTCCTCATCGGCCCGAAAAACCACCGCCGCTGGGAGATCATGCTGCTCCCCGGCGAAGACGCGCGGCAGATGGAGCGGCCGGAGAACGTCTGGAAGCTGCTCGCACCCTGGCTGACACCGCAGGACGGTGAATTGTGGCGCGCGGCGTCTTACCGCTTCCACGCCCTCGTGGCTGCCGATTGGCGTAACGGAAGGATCCTGATCGCCGGCGACGCCGCCCATCAGCAGCCGCCGTTCATCGGCCAGGGCATGTGCCAGGGCCTGCGCGACGCCACCAATGTGGTCTGGAAGCTGGATCGCGTGCTCAGGGGCACATCGCCCGACAGCCTGCTCAATAGCTACACCGTCGAGCGCAAGCAGCACGTGATCGAGCTGACCGGCAAGATCAAGGCGATCGGCCAGTCGATCTGTGAACGCGACGCGGCCGCGGCGCGTCAACGCGATGCGCAACTTTTGGCGCAAGGCGGCGGCAAGCCGCTGCAGATCACGCGGCAGGAAATCATTCCGCCGTTGCGCGATGGCTTGGTCGCCCGTCACGAGACGCCTGCGCGCGGCAGCCTGTTTCCGCAGCCCCGGATCGCAAGTGAAGGCTCCGTGCGCTTGCTCGACAAGGTGACGGGACCCGGCTTGCGTGTCTTCATCGACGGCCGCACCAGTGAGGCCGCCGCCCTCCTCGCGCTCTGCGCCGCGCATGCAGAAATATCGGCAGCGGCAATCGCCCCTCCCGGTACACCTGATGCGCTCGAAGAGACCGAGGGCGTGCTCCAAAACTGGTTCGACCGCCACGGCGTTATCGTCGCGGTCGTTCGGCCCGACCACTACGTCTTCGGCACCGCGCGCAATGCCGCTGAACTTGCCGATCTCCTGAGCGAGATCGATCTGCGTTTGCGCGACGTCCCTGCCGGGCAGGCCAACAAGATTCCCGATCTGAGAATGGAGAAAACGCCGTGAAACTGGCTACTGTTGCGATCGACGGCCGCACCACCTGGGGCATCGTCGAAGGCGAGACCTTTTTGGATGTCGGCGCAGCTCTCAAGGCGGACTATGCCGACCTCAAGGCGGCAATCGGCGCGCGGTTCGCAGGCGTTGCGGATGCAAGGTCGGCGGCCGCTGGCGTTCCGATCTCGAACGTCACCTGGCTGCCGGTCATTCCGAACCCGGACAAGATTTTGTGCGTGGGCCTGAACTACGAGACCCACCGCAAGGAGACCGGTCGCGCCGAGGTCGAGCACCCCACCATCTTCTCGCGCTACGCCAACAGTCAGACCGGGCATTTGCGGCCGATCGTGCGGCCGCGCGTCTCGACCGATCTCGATTTCGAAGGCGAGCTCGCGGTCATCATCGGCAAGGCGGGGCGCTACATCTCCCGCACTGAGGCCATGGGTTACGTCGCCGGCTATTCCTGCTACAATGACGGCAGCATCCGCGATTTCCAGCGTCACACGCATCAGTTCACGCCGGGCAAGAATTTTCCGGATACCGGCGCGTTCGGGCCCTGGATGATGACGCCGGACGAGCTCGGCGCGCTCGACGAACTCAAGCTCGAGACCCGCCTCAACGGCCAGGTCGTGCAGGAGGCGCGGATCAAGCAGATGATCTTCGATATCCCGCGCCAGATCGAATATTGCTCCACCTTCACGCGGCTCGAGCCCGGCGACGTCATCGTCAGCGGAACGCCGGGTGGCGTCGGCGCGCGGCGCGAGCCGCCGCTCTGGATGAAGCCCGGCGACGTCGTCGAGGTCGAGGTCGAACGGCTCGGCGTGCTGCGGAATGTCGTCACGGACGAGGCCTGATCGGAAGGCGGCAGCCCGCGACCGCGCGGGCTGCGCCCTCATTGCAAAGCGACCAAGACCGCAAAGCGGCACCTTCCAGGAGGAACAGATGTTTAGACCAACCCGTCGTGTGCTGCTGACCGGCGCTGCGCTTTGCCTCTCCGTTCCGGCCTTCGCCGAGTCCTGGCCGCAACGGCCGGTGACGGTCGTGGTGCCGCAGCCGGCGGGCAACAGCCCGGACGTGATGTGCCGCCTGATCGCGGACAAGCTGTCCCGCGCCTTCGGGCAGCAATTCGTCGTCGAGAATCGTGCGGGCGCCGCAAACCTCGTCGGCACGCAGTCGGTCGCCCGTGCTGCCGCGGACGGCTACACGTTCCTGTTTGCCACCTCGGCCGCGCTCGTCACCAACCCCTATACGTTCAAAAAGCTCCCCTACGATCCCGTGAAGGATTTTGTCCCGGTCGCGATGGCGGCCCGCAGCAACCACGTCCTGCTCGTCAATCCCGAGGTGAAGGCCAAAACGCTGCCGGACCTGATCGCGCTGGAAAAATCGGCACCCGGCTCGTTGAGCATGGCGGTCGACGGCGCGCGCAACCTCTCGGGCCTGATCGCGCAAGCCATCAACAAGCACGCCGGGACCGGCTTTGTCCTCATCCCCTACAACACGACCACGAATGCGATCCAGGACGCCGTGACGGGGCGCGTTCAGGTGACGATCCAGGCGGCGTCCATCGCTGAGGCCTTCATCAAGGCGGGTACGCTGCGGCCGATTGCCGTTGCCGGCGCCAAGCGGATCGACTCTTTGCCGGACGTTCCAGCGATCGCGGAAACGCTGCAAAGCGTCGATCTGCAGGGCTGGTTCATGTTCATGGCACCTAGCGGCACGCCCGCAGACATCGTCGACAAACTGAGCGCCGAGATCGCAAAAGCCCTGGAATCACCGGAGGTGCGCGAGCGCGCTCCTGCCCTCGGCTTCGACGTCCGTATCGGCGATGCGGTGACGCCTAAAGGCGCAAAGCGCTTCCTCGACGACCAGCTCACCTCTTCCGGCAAGATCATTCAGGCACTCGGTATCGAGCCTGAATAGCCGAGGGTCCGGCCCTGCGCCGCGAAGGACCTCGCCTGGGCCGCAACCGTCGTTGATCTACGTCAACGTTCCCGATCCCTGGTGCTCCCTACTTCTCGCGCCGCACGACCGGCGAGCCGCCACCTTTGGTTCGCGCGCGCGAAAAGGAGTATCACCATGCATGTAAGGAAACGTCTTTCGATTGGGGCGATGACAGTGACGGGAATTGCCGCCAGCGCCCTGCTGGGAGTTGCAGGTGTAGCTCTTAGCGCGGCCCCCGCCGGCGCGGTCGTATACTGTCAATATGTCGACTACCCGCCGAGCTGCGTTGCAAGACCCGGCGTCGTGCTGAGGCCGCGCCCCGTGGCGCGTGCAGCGGTGCGGGCCAACACGGCGAGCCCAACCAATCTGAATGGCGGCGTCAACCGCGTTGGCGTGCGGCGGTAAAGGATTTACGTTCATCGCTCGTTTGCCGTTGTTTTCTCTATCGACTTTCGGCGCCGGCGTAGCTGTGGGCCGGCGGACGCGACGCTGCGATGCGGCTGCCACGGAGTGCGGCCGCATCTCGTATATTGCGACTTCTCGACGCTCAAGCGTCGTCATCAGTTTCGGTGTGTGGCCTCCCATTCTCTGGCAGCCTTGACTGCCTCTTCGAAGGCTCCGCCGCCGTCGAGTAGCGCGCGTTTAACCGCGGGCTCCAGCGGCTGTTCGATACCGCTATCGTCGAGCGGCATCCTGTCCTCGCGCACCGCGGCCATCAATCGGGCGATTTCCCCTGCCGCGTGGGCAGGTGTGTGCATCAGCACCAGCCGGCGCATCTTCCAGGGATTGTTTGGCACGTGACAGTTGCCGCACTGGGCGTCGCGCATTCTCAGCGCCAGCGTCCTGTATGTGAAATCGACCTTGGGCAGATATGGATTGTCCTGCCGAAACAAGCCATCAAACAGCGTCACGCGCGGCTGCAGGCGCCCGTCCTTGTCCATCCACATCCATTGGCCGTCGAATTTGGGCCATGTCGGTTCGGTCAAGACGACGGGCTTGTCGTGACCGCGTTCCGTGAATTGCCCGATGACGATCTTCGCGGTCTTCGGATCTACCCAGAGCAAAACGGAATTGGCGGCCTGATAGACCCCCCACTTCGCCTCGTCATGCCAGAACGGGTAAGGATATTCCCCCGGTGGCAGCAAGTTGCGAAATCCTGCCCGTAGACGCACCAGGTACAATCGCTCGCGCGCGACGAACTCGATGCTGTACTCACCGCTGTACATGAACAGGGGAAGATACAGCCCGGCAATCACGTCGGATGCAAACTGCGTCAGATTGGTGTCCTTCAGCGCTGCCCCGGCGTCTTGATTCCGGCGGCCCCACAATAGTCTCGGCGAGAGGCTGCGCCGCAGCATGGAGTCGCCGAACAGATTGTGCCGGCATTCGTCAAATGCCACCTGGCTCGAGGGTGAAGCAGGGGGGCAGACTCGTTGTAATTCGAGCGCGACGTCGGAGGCCATCTGTGCGACTTGATCGCCAAGGTCGGGAAGGTCGTCGTCGATCTCTGCGGCCTCCGGGGCAAGCAAGGCGGCGAGCAGCAGCGCGCCACCGGCTACCAAGCGCTGCGCGATCGCGCCGAACATGGGCCTACCGCGTCGGCGTCATGTAATTTGCCACAAGATGGTCGGCAATTTTGTGCCCCATCGCTTCTCCGACTTCGAGCGAATTGCGGAAATGAATACCGCCCCAGATGCGCACCTCTTTGTGCTCCTGGTCCATCTGCGCAAAGCTTGCGTATTGGCGTGTCAGACGCGCGTCGGAAGTATCAGTCACGACGAAACCTTCCGGAGCACTTCCGAAAACAGCTTCCAGAACGCCACGCGCCGCGCCCGCGTTGATCCCGGCTTGCGACGGATACTCCGGATGCATTGGCGTCGTGTTCAGAGGCTGCCAGCCTGCATCGCGCTCGGTCGCGTCGTTGCCATCCTGATCGCCGTTGCGGATCGCAGTGATCGGTCGCCAGAAGTTGTATTGGAATTTGGCGTCCCAATCGACGATGAAGCAGTTGGCGAGAGCCATGGACATCAGCGCAAACACTCTCGCGCTGTCTGCCACGGAAAGGCCGCGACGAGCCGAGACTTGCCAGGCCGCCTGGTACCATGCGGGCCCAAGGTTGGCCTGTGTCCAGAAGCGCACGGCGTCCGACTGCGCGTCGGTTCGCTTGGTGCTTTTCACGCCGCCCATTTCCTTGGTTTCGTTGTAGTCGCGTGCGTAGAGAGCACTGTCCAGGGCGGGAGGTCGACCCGGCCGGAATTGGCTCGCGCTGTCCATGCCCCACGGCTTGGCTGTGGCATATTGCGGGAAGAGGGGTGGCGTTGTTGGCACCCACACGCCAGGCGCGGTGATCGGGCGGTACGTGTCGGGCACGTTTGTCGCATCGCTCCGCCGTTCGTCGAAGACGGCAGCTGCAACCTTCTCGCCTATTGCGATACCAGCAACGCGTGCGGAGTCTTCCGGAATGGCTTGCATGGTCTCTGCAAAGGCCGCATCGATCCGCGCCTTCTGACCGGGATATTGGCGCATCAAGATTTCGCGCGCAGCCGCTGCCGCCGCGGCCTCTGCCGAGGCGCGCGGGTCAATCGGAAACTCCGCCCGGGTGTAACGGGAATATTGATTCTGCACCGAGTTGACCGCGTCCGACATTGACACGTTCACCAGAGCCAAGCTGCGGGTCCACGGATTGCCGGCGACGTTGACCGCTTTCATCACGTCCAAGGCGGTGATGTTCCAGTCGGCGATGACGTCGGCGCGGGCCAATGTGGTGCCTGAAATCAAGGCCAAGCCGACGATTGCAGATTTCAGTACGTTCATCGTTGCCTCCTTCTCCGAAAGATGGATTTTCCAGACGGCTGGCGATGTGATTTGAAACGTACCCTCGTGATCCTTCTGATCATGCGCGCAGTCGCATCATGCAACAGTGTCGCTGCGCTCGCGCCCGGGGAGTATTCCGGGTTGGCTCCGCGGAACCATAGCGCCGCCAGCAGCCGAAAAGCACTACACGTGTGTCAGACACCTCCTCAAAAGGTTCAACCACAAACCTATGAACGGGAATGTCAACATGGCTGCACCTGTGGCGCGAGTCTGAAAAGTGTTCGCTGGTGCTACGGATGTAGATGCTGAAGACGTGACCGAAAAAGAGCTACATCTCGTTGACGCGCGGCAAGGTTAAGCAATAGATCAAGGTGGAACTTGATTGATTGCGCGCGGTCGATCTGGGCAGGCGTGTCGAACGGTCGGCCGCACGCGGGAGGATTTGGTGGCGTCGGTTCCGCGAGACCTTCATCCCTGGTTTCTTGTTGTTCCATCTTTCGGTTTTCGGCGCCAAGGCGTGGCTGCGAGAGCACCCTACGCGATGGCGCCGCGGCCGATGCCAGCCTTATCCGAGGCAGACACCCGCTAATGCAGCACGACCGCAATCTTTTCCAGGGCCGCTCGCACGCCTTGCGCCAACTTCCTGGCTTCGTCATTGGCCCAGAAGTGGCAGAAGAACAGCCGCGGCTGTTCGTCCAGCATGTGACTGTGAAGCGCGGTCACCTCGATGCCGTTGCTGCGCAATGCCTTGATCACCGGATTGACCTCGTCTCCAGTCAGCACGAAGTCGCCGGTGATGGCCGCCTTGCCGCCACCGGTGGACTGGAAGTTGATCGCCTCCGCGACACCCATCGGCCCAGGTGGCGCAAGCTGCATGCCGGCTTCGCTGACGGCATCGCGGCGCGGCACGGCAAACTGATAGACGCCACCATTGCTCTGGCCCTTGGCGCCGATGATCTCGTCGAGTTGGGCGGTGTCGAGATCGACAGCCGGCGGCGGCGCAGCACCGACCGTGCTCGCAAGCGGCGTCTTGCTGGCTGAGAGCGCCTCGCGGATGACGCCGGCCATCTTCACGGGATCGCCGTGGCCGCCGACATGCATGTAGAAGGTGGCTGGAGCCGCGCGCAGCAGATGGTTGTGCACGGCCGTGATTTCCAACCCGCCCTCGATCAACCTGAGCATGACCGGATTGATCTCGGTCTCCAGCAACACGAGATCGCCCATCACCATCGCGCCACCATGCGCCGGCCTGAACGCAACCCAACCGCCAAGCGCGAACGCCGGCTTGATGGCAACGCCGTCCAAGGTTACCGCCAGATCGCTGCGCGGAAATCCGTAGCGATGCGCATCGCCTGACACCGCGGCCTTTCTGCCGAAGACCTCATCCACCTTCTGCCAGTCGATGTCCTGTGCGCCTGCGGCGGCGTTCAGGGACGCCGCCAGGATCGAGGCCAAAAGCCAGACCATGTTACGCATCGGAATCTCCTCCTTGTTCTAGAGCGTTTTCCAGCGAAGCGGATACCGGTTCGCGTCAAGAAAACGCGTCAAACCAAGTAGCTAGAGCCCCGTTCCGATTCTGTCGGAACGGGGCTCTAGCCGGTCGATTCCCATTGCACGAAGGCCGATTTCAAAACCTCGCGTGACCTGCGCCCGGTCGCCGAAAAAGACGACTGAAGAACCTGTGTCGGATGGCGTCCCCAGTTTGGGATCGACCGGTTCATGAATTCCAGATGGTGATTTCGGAAGGTCTTGTTCGTCCATGCGCAATCCCCTCGACAAATCGAGTGCTGCACAGAGCTTGGACGACGAGCGTCTGAAGGGGAGTCTGCACGTCCCCGCTAGTCTTTTACTCCGCGCGTCCGGGAGGCGCGACACCGCAGCGCGGAAACTCGCCGGTCGGAACTTCACAACCCCGTGCGCCGGCCTTTCCTTGCGAAACCTCCACGTGGTCGAGGTCGGCTACTAAAGTCGGCGATAGGTGACATGGGCGGTCGCGAAGGGAATGCCTGCACGCCCCGCGCTTCCCCGTACAATGCAGGCGCGCCCATCAATGGCGTAGAACCAATCGTCAAAATTCAGCTTGGTGGAATGGCCGCCCGCCTGAGGCGTGTTTCGCGTGTACTTCCAGTGAAAGGCGCAGCCCGCCTGTTCGCCCGTCGCTTCGCCTTCCAGGCCGTTCTCGTGGCCTGAGTACTGCCCTTCTCCGAGCTTTCGAATGGTCCAATGCAGCGTGTCGCTATGGCCGTCATCGAACTCGTAGGTTTCGGTGAAGAGCACAGTGTCCGTTTCTTCCTCGAGCGTGACGACGGCTGTGATGGTGGCGCGCTTCTGCAAGCCGCCAATCAGGCTCTCGACGACAGCCCAGCCTTCGAGCCGGCCGACAAAGAACGTTTCGGGCAGGAAGGCGGGTTCGGTCCGTTTGAAATCCTCGATAGCCATGGTGATACCCGAGTCCGACGTTGCGGCGCATCAGCGCTCATCGACGTGCAACGATAACGCCCAGCATGAAGGCTACGATCAGCGAGGGTAGCGGGGCCTCACGGACGAGGTCCCGAACAATGCTCTTCCATTGCCCTGGTGCTTGCCCCGTCTCCAGCGACTGCCGGACCTCGGAGGCTGCGTGGCGTATCGTCGCTGTCGCTTCTGCGAGCCTGGAAGGCTCATTTGCGGATTGGCTTTCGGTCATGGCGGTGTCCTCCTCCGAAACAAGGGAGGGCGGGACGATTTGTTCCTGCACTAGGACCGGGGTCGTTGCGCTGCCTCGGCTAGCTCGAGGCT
The DNA here is from genome assembly GCF_024758505.1 of Bradyrhizobium arachidis. NCBI lineage: Bacteria > Pseudomonadati > Pseudomonadota > Alphaproteobacteria > Hyphomicrobiales > Nitrobacteraceae > Bradyrhizobium > Bradyrhizobium arachidis. Next base: position 8,625,430 of record NZ_CP077970.1, read on the forward strand.
AACCCGCAACGCAGTCTCGAAGACGCTGCCCCGCTGTGTTACAAAGTGGACCGAAGCCCGGCTGCAGGGAAGGATGCTTTGTAACGCAATGCTACTCACGCCTGCGGCGCAGCCCTAAGCCCAGCGCAAATCCCACCAGCAGCGATACCGCCGCAAGACCGCCCCACACCATGCCGGCCTTTTCGAGATACACGTCCTGCGAGACCGGATCGTAGCAGCGGCCGAGTTCGTTGAAGCAGTCGCGCCAGCGCCAGTAGCGCGCCTCGAAGGCGAGCGCGAACAGCACGCCGAGTGCGACCAGCACGGCGGCGAGAACGCCCCTCAGCCAGCGCATGATCGGGAGGTCACCGCGGCGTCTTCATCTTCGTGAACCGCACGCTGGCGCCGTCGGGCATCCGTACCGCCTTGAAGCCTGCGGCAAGGCAGGCCTCGCGTTGCGGCATCTGGATGTCGGGGCTGCGCAGGCTGTCCCACCATGAGGCACGTTGCGCCGCACGCGGCAGCGCCGCGCCGATGATTTCCTCGATCTCTTCGAAGCTCAGCACGAACTCGGCCTGCTTCTGCCGCTTCAGATAATCGCGCAATGGGTCGTAGTCGTTCACCGCAGTCCTCAAACCGTTCGTCCGTACCGGTTCTGCCTGAAAGCGATAGAGGCGGAAACCATTTTTTAACCGATCGCGGCAGCAACGTCGCGATTTAAGCACTACTCAAGAATTCAGGCGCATCCGTAAGTGTCGGGAGCAAACGATGCGGTTCGGATGGCGCGACGGCGCGGCCAAGCGCCCCTGGCGGATTTCGGCGAAACTACTGATCATCTCGTCCGTCGTGACGGTGATCGGCTTTTCCGCCATTTGCGTCAACGTCATGCTCGACATGCGCCGGGGCGAGGAGGCGCTGGCCCGCCAGACGCTGGAGAACCTCGCCACCACCATCGAGGCCGATATCGGCCGCAACATCGAGATCTACGATCTGGCGCTGCGCGCCGTCGCCAGCAACATGCTGCTGCCGGAGCTCTCGGCCGTCTCGAAGCCGATCCGCCAGTTGATCCTGTTCGACCATGCCATCACCGCACGGCATTTCGGCGCGGTTCAGGTCTTCGACTCCGACGGCAAGCTGACGATCGACGCCTCCACGCTCGATCCTGTCCCTGAGAACCGGAGCGATGAGGATTACTTCAAGGTCCATCGCGACAACCCGAACGCCGGCCTGTTCATCAGCCGCCCGATGCTGTTCCGCGGCGCCTATGCCATCGTGCTCTCCAGGCGCATCAGCGACCAGGACGGCGGCTTCATGGGCGTCGTCGCCGGCTCGATCCGCTTCAGCTATTTCCACGAGCTGTTCGAGCGGCTGACGCTCGACCCCGAGGACACCATCACGGTGCTCAAGCGCGACCGCACCATCATGATGCGGCGCCCGTTCGACCTCGACATCATCGGCAAGAACCTCGCCGATCGCGCGAAATGGAAGCCCGACAACCTCAAGGCTGGCGGGACCTATTCCGGCCAGGGGCCGGTGGATGCGACGCCGCGGCTATACGCACGCAGCAACGGCGGGGGCCCCTTGTTCGTCGTGGCCGGCAAGCCGCTGTCCGCCGTGTTTGCGCTCTGGAAGACCGAGGCCTTCCGGATCGGCGCCGTGGTGCTGACGCTGATCCTGTTCATGCTGGGCTCGACGCTGGTGCTGGCCCGCGAGATCGGCCGTCGCGCCGACGCCGAGAACAAGCTCGAGGAGATGGCGACGACGGACGCGCTCACGGGCCTGCGCAACCGCCGCAAGTTCGACCAGGTGATCGATCTCGAATGGCGGCGCGCGGTTCGTCACGGCTCGCCGGTCGCGCTGTTGATGATCGATGCCGATCATTTCAAGGCCTACAACGACACCTACGGCCACCAGGCCGGCGACCAGGTGCTGGTCGGTATCGCGATCTGCATCTCCGATTCCGTGCGCCGCGCCGGCGATTGCGCCGCGCGCTATGGCGGCGAGGAATTTGCCGTGCTGCTGCCGGATACGTCGGCGGACGATGCGTTCAAGGTCGCCGAGAAAATCCGCACCAAGGTGCAGGGCTGGTCGGACGATCAGTCGATGTCGACCGTGTCCTGCGGCGTCGCGAGCCTCGTTCCCATGGCCGGAATGGACTGGTCGATCCTGGTCGCCGCTGCCGACAAGGCGCTCTACGCGGCCAAGGCCGGCGGCCGCAACCAGTCCGTGGTCGCGAACATCCCGAAGCTGTCGCTGGTGGCTTGAGGGCCGCCTGTACCGTCAATCGGGCAAGCAGCAAGCCACGCACTCACTTTTGTCGGGCGCGTTGATTTACCCGACGCGTCAAACACTTCCGCAATACCAGTCCGGTAACGCCCGCCAACCCCACGCTACTGTGCATGGGGTTGTTTCGACACTTTGGTCAGAGGGGCCACTAAAGCCTCAGGCTTTCACTGCCCGAGATACTTCTTCATCTCCGCGATCAGCCCGTCGCGCAGCTCGGGGCGCTTGAGGCCGAAGGCGATGTTGGCGCGCAGGAAGCCGGCCTTGGAGCCGCAATCGTGGCGCTCGCCCTCGAACTCGACGCCGTAGAAGGCCTGCTTCTTGGCAAGCGTGATCATCGCATCGGTCAACTGGATCTCACCGCCGGCGCCGCGCTCCTGCGTCTCCAGAATCTTGAAGATCTCCGGCTGCAGGATGTAGCGGCCGGTGATGGAGAGGTTGGACGGCGCGGTGCCCTTCGGCGGTTTCTCGACCATGCCGTCGACCTCGAAGATCTTGCCGCTGCGCTTTCCCACGCCGCAGATGCCGTATTGGTGCGTGAGCTCCGCGGGCACCGGCTCGACCGCGATCAGGTTGGACTTTTCGCCGAGCTTGGCTGCGGCCTCGATCATCTGCTTCAGGCAGCCCGGCGTGTTCAGCACGAGCTCGTCGGGCAGCACGACCGCGAACGGCTCGTTGCCGACGATGTCGCGCGCACACCACACGGCATGGCCGAGGCCGAGCGGCGCCTGCTGGCGCGTGAAGCTGGTGGCGCCGGCCGGAGGCTGGTTCTCCGCCAGCACGTCCTGCTCGGCCTTCTTGTTGCCGCGCGAGGCCAGCGTCGTGTCGAGCTCGAACATGCGGTCGAAGTGATCTTCGATGACGGCCTTGTTGCGTCCGGTGACGAACACGAAATGCTCGATGCCGGCCTCCCTCGCCTCGTCATAGACGTACTGGATCAGCGGCTTGTCGACGATGGTGAGCATTTCCTTGGGCATCGCCTTGGTGGCAGGCAGGACGCGGGTGCCGAGGCCGGCGACCGGGAAGACGGCTTTGCGGATTTTCATGGGATCGATCGAATACCTTGGAACGTGAAGGGAGCAATGAGGTGTTGCTAGCCGCTTTGCAGCCGGCAACAAAGGCGGATGTTGGGCCCCCGCCGGCAAGACTTTAGGCAGGGAGCGCCTACAAAACTTCACCTTTGTTAAGATATTGGCAACCGTAACAGGGCCTCCTGATGCCGGATCTTGGAGGAAACCAGGTGGGAACGATGCGACCGACGGCGGGACTGGCAAAATTGTCCGGCGCGACCATGATGGCGGCTGCGCTCCTGTTCCCGCTCGAGGTGCGCGCGCAGGCCTCCAACAACGGCCTGTCCAACCTGTTTGGCGGGATCTTTTCCGGCCCAAACGCCGGCCCCTCGCAACCGGCGCAGGGCACGGACGGACCGAAACCCTGGAGCGGCGAGGACGGTGCTTCCGGCCATCCGCTGATGACGGCGGCCGCGATCCGCCAGGCGGCGGCGAACTTCGACGCCTGCGTCCAATCGATGTGGCCTGATGCCGCACGGCGCGGCGTGACCCAGGAGAATTTTCAGCGCTTCACGACGGGCCTCTCGCCCGATTTGCGCATCATGGACCTGATGGATTCGCAGCCGGAGTTCACAAAATCGATCTGGGACTATCTCGACATCCTCGTGAACGACAACCGCCTCGCCAAGGGCAAGGAGGTCCTCGCCAAATACAAGGCGCAGTTCGACGCGACCGAAAAGGCCTATGGCGTCGACCGCTACATCATCGCCTCGATCTGGGGCATCGAATCCAACTACTCGACCCAGATGGGCGATCGCAGCGTGCTGCAATCGACCGCGACGCTCGCCTGCATCGGCCGCCGCCAGGCCTATTTCAAGGACGAGTTTCTCTCGGCGCTGGAGATCCTCAATCGCGGCGATCTGCGTCCCGAACAGCTCCGCGGCTCCTGGGCCGGCGCGTTCGGTCCGACGCAGTTCATGCCGACCGCCTTCAAGCGCTTTGCCGTGGACGGCGACGGCGACGGACGGCGCGACGTCGTCGACAATCCGACCGACCTGATTGCGTCCACCGCCAACAATCTGAAGAAGGACGGCTGGCAGGCCGGCCAGACCTGGGGCTTTGAAGTCGCCGTGCCCCAGGGCTTCAACTACATGCTGGCCGACCGCGCCAAGGCGATGACGATCGCGCAATGGGAGAAGCTCGGCGTCGTCAGGGCCAACCGCCAGCCGTTCCCGCATCCGGCCGAGAAAGCCTATCTGCTCGCGCCCGCCGGCGCGGCAGGTCCGGGCTTCCTGATGCTGCAAAACTACCGCGTGATCATGAAGTACAACCCGGCCGAGGCCTATGCGCTCGCGATCGGGCATTTTGCCGACCGCCTGCGCGGCGGCCAGCCCTTCGTGCAGCCCTGGCCGCGCCAGGAGCGCGAATTGTCCCGGACCGAACGGCTGGAGCTCCAGCAGCTTTTGGCCCAGCGCGGCTTCTACAAGGGCACCCCGGACGGCCAGTTCGGCGGCCAGACCCGGGAGGCCCTGCGCAACTTCCAGGCCTCGATCGGAGCCCCCGCCGACGGATTTGCCTCCTCCGACATGCTGGAACGGCTCCGCGGGCGCTGAAAGGCGGCCAAAAGTAACCCTGAACGCGGAATTCGGCCCAAATCCTTGACGGGACTGGCCGATCGCCGGTGTATGACGTAATCAAATCTGCCCGTTTGCGGCCCGATTCCGCTATTATGTTTGCCGTCTCCAAACTCCCTTGCGCGTGCCCGAAATCGCATGTCAGAGCCGAAGCCGAAATCATTCTTCAAGGCGTTGACCCAGACCGGCCCGTTGATCGCGCTGGGGACGGCGCTTGCGATCCTGGTTTCGATTGCCGGACCTGCCTCGGCGCAGTTCTTCAACTTCCCCGGATTTGGCGGACCGTCGCGGCCCGCGCCACCGCGCAGCGGCGGTGGTGGCGGCGGCTGGTTCGGCGGCGACTTCTTTGCGCCCTTCCAACAGCAACAGCCGCAGGCCCCGCGTCAGGATTTTTCGCGCGCACCGGCGCCGGCCAAGCGCGACACCGTACCCGAGCGCAACATTTTGGTGATCGGCGACGGCATGGCGGACTGGCTCGCCTACGGCCTCGAGGACGCCTATGCCGAGCAGCCCGATATGGGCGTGATCCGCAAGCACAAGACGACGTCCGGCCTGATCAAGTACCAGCCGCGCGGCGAGCCCTCGGACTGGACGGCGGCCGCCAAGAGTATTCTCGAGACGGAAAAGCCGGACGCCATTGTCGTCATGCTCGGCCTCAACGATCGCATGGCGATGCGTGAGCCGGCAGCCGACAAGACCGACAACAAGGCGACAGACAAGAAGAACGACAAGAACGCGCGCGGCAAGCCGCCGGCCAAACCCGGTGACGCCAAGCCGGACGCGTCAGCCAAGCCGGATGAAAAGCCCGCCGACAGCGACCTGCCGCAGGACGACGCCGACAATGCCGATACGCCGCAGGTGACGGCGCCCGAGAAGACCGCGCGCTCACCCAACGGGCTCTACGAATTCCGCGACGACCGCTGGGTCGAGCTCTACAGCAAGAAGATCGAGGAGCTGATCGGCGTGCTCAAGGCCAAGGGCGTGCCGGTGCTCTGGGTCGGCCTGCCCGCGATCCGAGGGCCCAAGGGAACGGCCGACATGCTGTTCCTGGATTCGCTCTATCGCGAAGGCTCCAACAAGGCCGGCATCACCTATGTCGACGTCTGGGACGGTTTTGTCGACGAAGCCGGCCGCTTCCTGCAAAAGGGTCCCGACTTCGAAGGCCAGATCCGCCAGCTGCGCACCGGTGACGGCGTCTATTTCACAAAGCCCGGCGCGCGCAAGCTCGCCCACTATGTCGAGCGCGAGATCACGCGCCTGCTCGCCGGACGCTCCGGCCCGATCGCGCTGCCGAGCGAACCGGCGACGCCTGACACCAGCGCCGAACCCGGCAAGCCGGCACCGCGGCCGCTCGCGGGGCCGATCGTGCCGCTGGTTGCGGCCTCGATCTCGGCCGATCAATTGCTGGGTGGACCGGGATCGCGCCCCGCGGCCGTCGATGCACTTGCCGCGCGCACGCTTGTGAAGGGCGAACCGCTGAACGCGCCCGCGGGCCGCGCCGACGATTATTCCTGGCCCCGCCGTGAAGTCGGTCGTGAGCAGGCCAAGGGCGACACGCCGATGGCCGCGACCACGCCTGGCGAGAACGGTGCAAATCCGGGTGCGGCGGCCGCGATCGCGCCGCCAAAATTGTTGCCGAAGAAGCCGCCGTTACAGCAACCGCCGCAGCAGGCGACACCGTCGCTGCGCGATTTCTTCGGCTTCGGCTCGCCCTCTCCGCCCCCGCCTCCGCCGCGGCAGTTCGCGCCTCAGCCGCGCAATCCGGCCAACCCGGCGATCCCGCGTCCGCCGGGCAGCGTCGGACGATCGGCCGAACTCCCGGGCGCTCCAGTCCGCTGAACTGTTGAGTTAGCCGTAATAACGCCAGCGCGGCGGCGGACGGCGCGCGGGGCGCGACATCAACAGTGCAAGCGCAAAGCCGATGCCGCCTGCAACCAGCAGCGCACCGAGCGGATTGTCGTGCACCCTCTTGGCGAGCGCCTGCGAGCCGTCGCGGAACGTCTCGCCGCCGGCCTCATAGGCATCCTTCGCGTAAGCGGCTGCGGTCTCGCCGGCCTCGCGGGCAGCGTCCTTTGCCTGACCGTACAGATCTTGCACGGAGCCGGCGGCTTCGCGTGCGCGGCCGGAGGCCTGCGTCTTTGTGTCCTGCGCGATATCGCCGACGGCGCCTTCCACGCGCCCGGCAAACTCCTTGGCTGATCCGACGATCCGATCCTTGTCCATGATGGTTCTCTCCCTCGGGGCTCAGCCGAAGTAACCGATCAGGCGCGGTGCGGTTCCAAGCGCGCTTTCGTCGCGCGTTAGCCTTTCGTTTGAGCATGATCTCCGCGCAAACGCGTTCCGCGTTTGTCGCGAAGGAAAACCGCTGCGCACTTTGCGCTAACGCGGCCCTTCGGGTCAGGATCATGCTCTAGAGAATGAGCCCGCCATCGACCACGAGGGTCTGGCCGATCATGTACGACGACAGCGGCGAGGCCAGGAACAGGGCCGCGCCCGCCATGTCGGCCGGCGTGCCCAATCGCCGCAGCGGAATGCGCGACAACGCGCCTTCGAGCCGCTTGGGATTCGCGGTCGTCACCTTCGTCATCTTGGTGTCGACGAGCCCCGGCGCGATGCCGTTGACGCGAATGTTGTCCTCCGCCCAGGCTTCCCCAAGCGTCCGCGTCAGACCGACCGCGCCGGTCTTGGACGCGTTGTAGGCCGGGTTGCCCATGGTGGAGTGATAGGCCGCCGTCGACGAGACCATGATCAGCGAGCCCTTGGAATCCCGCAACATGGAATGAAAACGCGTCGCGCACGCCATCAGGCTCATCAGATTGATCTCGACGACCCTGCGAAATCCCGCCATCTCGAATTCACCGCGACGATAGATCACCGCGCCCTGCGCGAGCACCAGCACATCCAGCCGATCGAACGACGGCTTGAACGCCTCGATTGCCTTGGCATCGCTGACATCGAGCTGTGCGTAAGCGAGTCCCGTGAGATCGGAGCCATCCTCCGGTGAATAATCCTTTGCGTTGGCGCGCGTGCCGCAGACCAAGACATGCGCGCCCTTGGCGCGAAAGGCCTGCGCGATGCCGTTGCCAATGCCGCTGGAACCGCCGACGACCAGCACCTGCTTGCCGCTGAAATCGAGCTCGTTCATCGCGTGATCCTCCGCTTGTTTTTGGTTTGTTTGACCTGTGTGCGGATCGGTGCCAGCCTTGTCAATTGCATAACAAGAAGCAAACAGGCCCAGGGAAGCAGCATGTCCGAGTTCAAGGAGTTGAGCCGGTCCGTGAAGGGACTGACTGTTCTCGTCACCGGTGCGGCCAGCGGCATGGGACGCGCCACCGCGCGCGTCTTCGCCGCAGACGGCGCCAATGTCGCGGTCACCGACTACGATGCTGCCGGTGCAGAAACCGTTGCGAAAGAGATTGCTACAAGCGGCGGCTCGGCAAAAGCCTGGAAGCTCGACGTCTCCGACGCGCGCGAGATCGTGTGCGTGGTCGATGCTGTCGCTGCGCAGTTCGGCGGGCTCGACGCCGTCGTCAACAATGCCGGCATTTCCGTGCGCGTGCCGATCGACGATCCTGGTTACGAAGAGGCCTGGGCGAAAGGCATCGCCGTGATGCTGACGGCGCATCCGCGCATCATCCGCGCGGCACTGCCTTACCTGCGCAAGTCGAAGACCCCGCGCATCGTCAACATCGCCTCCACCGAAGCGCTCGGCGCCACCGCAACGCACAGCGCCTATTCGGCCGCGAAAGGCGGCGTCGCCAGCCTGACGCGCTCGCTTGCGGTGGAGCTTGGCCGCGAAGGCATTACGGTGAACTGCATCTGTCCGGGCCCGATCCGCACCGCCATCACCGATCGCATCTCGGAAGAGCACAAGACGATCTATGCCAAGCGCCGCACCGCACTCGGTCGCTACGGCGATCCCGAGGAGGTCGCGCACATGACGCTGAGCCTGTGCCTGCCGGCGGCGTCCTTCCTGACCGGCGCGGTGATCCCGGTCGACGGCGGCCTGATGGCGCGCAACGCCTAAGAGGTATGCCGCCGGACCGTTGACATCACCCGACGCGGGAGTAGCTTTTTCTGCAAACAGGGCGGGCAAACCGCTCGCAGATGCGGGAGAGAACGCCATGACGATCGCCATCCGGCAGCTTCAGAAGCATTTTGTCGGCGAGGTCTCCGGCCTCGATCTGCGTCAGCCGCTAACCAACGAGCAGGCACGCGAGATCGAGGCGGCCATGGACAAGTATGCGGTGCTGGTGTTCCACGACCAGGACATCACCGACGAGCAGCAGATGGCATTCGCGCTCAACTTCGGCCAGCGGGAAGACGCGCGCGGCGGCAACATCACCAAGGAGAAGGACCACCGGCTCACCTCGGGCCTCAACGACGTCTCCAATCTCGGCAAGGACGGCAAGCCGCTCGCCCGGGACAGCCGCGCCAATCTGTTCAACCTCGGCAACTGCCTCTGGCACTCCGACAGCTCGTTCCGGCCGATCCCTGCAAAGTTCTCGCTGCTGTCGGCCCGCGTGGTCAATCCGAAGGGCGGCAACACCGAATTCGCCGACATGCGAGCGGCCTATGACGCGCTCGACGACGAGACCAAGGCTGAGATCGAGGACCTGATCTGCGAGCATTCGCTGATGTATTCGCGCGGCTCGCTCGGCTTCACCGAATATACCGATGAAGAGAAGGAGATGTTCAAGCCGGTGCGGCAGCGGCTGGTGCGCACCCATCCCGTGCATCGCCGCAAGTCGCTGTATCTGTCATCGCACGCCGGCAAGGTAATCGGCATGAACATGCCGGAGGGACGACTGCTCTTGCGCGACCTGAACGAGCACGCGACGCAAGCGGAGTTCGTCTATGTCCACAAATGGAAGCTGCATGACCTCGTGATGTGGGACAATCGCCAGACCATGCACCGCGTCCGCCGCTACGACCAGTCGCAACCCCGCGACATGCGCCGCGCCACGGTCGCCGGCACCGAGCCGACGGTGCAGCAGCAGGCGGCGGAGTAGACGCAGACCGCGAAGTAGCAACGCGCTCTGCCGTCGTCCCGGACAAGCGCAGCGAAGCGGAGCGCAGATCCGGGCCCCTTAACCACAGGGAACAGTTTGGCGAAGACTGGTTGTTACCAGCCCGCTTCAACAACTGCTTTCTGGGGGTATGGGTCCCGGATCTGCGCTCCGCTCTGGTCAACGCTGCGCGTTGCCCGGCAACGCGCTTGTCCGGGACGACAGCGGAGGCGGTCAGCAGCTACGCGTGCCCTGCCTCGTTCGACAGCATGCCGGGATCGATGCCGATCTTGCGCAGCGCGCGGGCGTACTTCTCCTCGACATCGTCGCCAAAAATCAGATCGGCGTCTGCGTCGCAATGCAGCCAGCCATTGCTCTGGATTTCGGTCTCGAGCTGCCCCGGTGCCCAGCCGGCGTAGCCGAGCGCGAGGATGGCGTGCTTCGGCCCGGAGCCGTTGGCGATCGCTTTGAGGATATCCACGGTTGCCGTGAGACAGACGCCGTCATCGATCCTGAGCGTCGCGTTTTCGATGAAGAAGTCGCTGGAATGCAGCACGAAGCCGCGGCCGGTATCGACCGGGCCACCGCGCAGCACCTTCATGCTTTCGGCGTTTTCCGGAAGCTTGATCTGCGCGCCCTTCTTGATGATACCGAGTTGCATCAGCAATTCGGGAAAATCGATGCTACCCGCCGGATGATTGACGATGATCCCCATCGCGCCCTCGGCGGAATGGGCGCAGAGATAGATCACCGAGCGCTCGAAACGGGAATCGCCCATGACGGGCATCGCGATCAGCAGCCTGCCGTCGAGATAGCCGGCCGAAGTCGGGACCGCGGGGCCGGCCATTGCGGTGCTGTCGCCAGTCCTTTTACCTTCAGGAGCCATGGTGAAGCACTCCGGTTTGCATTCCTATCCTGATGTCGGGCTGGGCGGCTGTCAAATCAAGGCTTGCCGGCGCGGATTTCCAAGCCTTCCTTTGATTTCGAAGGCATCCTTCACAAGCAATTCAATGGTTTGCTCCGGGGCGACCCTGTAAAGACGTGCCATGTTCAGCATAGTTCCCGCGCACGCCGCGATCGCTGTCGCCGCAACCCTGCTCGTGTCGGCGCAATCGACCATCGCCCACGCCGACGATTCCTCGCCCTGGCAGCGCGACAGCCATTCCGCCGTCCGCCTTTTGGCGGGATCGCGTAGCGGCGCGGTCCTGCTCGGCGGGATCGCGTTCCAGCTCCAGCGCGGCTGGAAGACCTATTGGCGCACGCCGGGCGATTCCGGCGTTCCGCCGCGGTTCGACTTCTCGAAGTCGGACAATGTCGAGGCGGTGACCGTGCTCTGGCCGGCGCCGCTGAAATTCGATGACGGCGCCGGCGGTCATTCGATCGGCTATCACGACCAGATCGTGCTGCCCTTGCGCATCGTCGCCAAGACCGCCGACAAGCCGGTGACGCTGCGCGCCGAGATCAACTATGCGGTTTGCGAAAAGCTCTGCATCCCCGTCGAGGCCAAGGCCGAGCTCGGTTTCAACAGCGTCGCCTCGACCGAAGACGCGGCATTGTTCGCGGCGCTCGACACCGTGCCCAAGCCGGCCAATATCGGCGATCCCAATCCGCTGACGATCCGCGACGTCAAGCGCGAGGGGGCTGGCAAGGTCGCGGTCGACGTGGTCACGCCTGATGCGCGCGACGTCAATCTGTTCGTGGAGGGTCCGACGCCCGATTGGGCGCTGCCGATCCCGACACCGCTCGAGCGCGGCGCGGCAGGCGTCAAACGCTTCATGTTCGATCTCGACGGCCTGCCGCCCGGCGCCAGGCCGGACGGCGCGGCGCTGAAGTTCACGCTGGTCGGCCCGGAGAAGTCCTACGAGTTCAATATCAATCTGGATTGATTCTCGCTGTCGTCCCGGACCAGCACCGCACAGCGGCGCGCCGATCCGGGACCTATAGCCACAGGGATGGTGCGAGCTGGCGATCACGAGTCTTCGCCAAGCTTCTCCCTTGGGTTATGGGCCCTGGCCCCCCGTGCGCAATTGCGCACTAGGCCGGGGCGATGTCGGTGTGGCCGTAGCGGCCACCGTTTCTTAACGAATGGTTGCTAGGCCAGACCCTGCCGCATCGTGCGGGACGTGAGGGCAGCTTCGACGTGGCCGTGATGGACGCACAAGGCGCAACGACGGAGCCTGTCGGGCTGATCGCGCGGCTGCGCGCGAAAATGGCGGGCGGCGGCGGAACGAGCGAGGCCTCGCTGACCCGGCGGCTCGCCGGCACCATCTTCATCATCCGCGTGATCAGCGCGGGCATGGCCTATCTCGCCCAGATCCTGCTCGCGCGCTGGATGGGCACCTCGGACTACGGCGTCTACGTCTATGTCTGGACCTGGGTGTTGCTGCTCGGCAGCATGATGGATTTTGGCATCTCGGCCTCCGCGCAAAAGATCATTCCGGAATATCGCACCAGCGGCGAGCACGCGCTCTTGCGCGGCTTTCTCTCGGGCAGCCGCTGGCTGACCTTCATCGTGTCGGCGCTGGTCTCGCTCGGGTTGGCCGGTATCGTCAGACTGCTGTCGCCGTGGATCGATCCCGCATCGGAGCTGCCGCTCTATATCGGCTGCATGACGCTGCCGGCTTTCGTCGTTGCGAATACCCAGGACGGCATCGCGCGCTCGCATGACTGGATGCAGCTCGGCCTGATGCCGCAATTCATCATCCGCCAGGCGCTGATCATCGGCATCACGGCCGCCGCCTTCGTGCTCGGCTTCCATCTCGGCGCCACCGCCGCGATGGTCGCAAGCGCGGGTGCGGTGTGGATCGCGATGGCCGGACAGATGGTGGTGCTGAACCACAAGCTGTCGGGCCATATCGAGGCGGGTCCGAAGGCCTACGACATCCGCGGCTGGCTTGCCGTCTCGCTGCCGATCCTGCTGGTCGAAAGCTTCTACCTGCTGCTGTCCTATACGGACGTGCTGGTGCTGCAGCAGTTCCGCCCCTCCGACGAGGTCGGCGTCTATTTCGCCGTGGTCAAGACGCTGGCGCTGGTCTCGTTCATCCACTACGCGATGGCGGCGACGACGGCGCATCGCTTCGCCGAATACAACGCGCTCGGCGACAAGGCGCGGCTGTCGGCCTACGTGGCGCACGCCATCAACTGGACGTTCTGGCCGTCGCTGGCTGCGACGGTCGCGCTGCTCGCCGTCGGCAAGCCACTGCTCTGGCTGTTCGGGCCGCAATTCGTGGTTGGCTACGACATCATGTTCGTGGCCGCAATCGGCCTCGTGGTGCGTGCCGCGATCGGCCCGGTCGAGCGCCTCCTCAACATGCTCGGCCACCAGAAGATCTGCGCGCTGGCCTACGCGCTGGCATTCGTCATGAACGTCATCCTGTGCATCGCGCTGGTGCCGCGTTTCGGTGGCCATGGTGCTGCCGCCGCAACCTCGATTTCGCTCGCATTCGAGACCGTGCTGCTGTTCTGGATCGTGCGGCAGCGGCTCGGCCTGCACGTGCTGGCGTTCGGGCGGTAGGCTGATCCGGGCCATCGGCGCTCCGCAAAACGCCTGTTTCGCCAAATCAAGTCGAGCAGGTCAATTCGGCTCCCGCATCTGATACGGCAGCACGATTTTTCTTATTTGGTCCAATCAGTTGCGACCCAGAGCAAGTTTATTCTACGTCATATTGCCTGACCAACGAGATAGACCTAGATTCCTCCCAGACATGATTGATCCGCTTTACGTCGCATCGGGCTTCGGCGTCGGCCTGCTTGTCGGAATGACGGGTGTCGGCGGCGGGTCGCTGATGACACCGCTGCTGATCCTGTTGTTCGGCGTGCACCCGTCGACGGCCGTGGGGACCGACCTTCTGTACGCCGCCGCCACCAAGGCGGGCGGCAGCGTCGTGCATAGCTGGTCCCGCAGCGTGCATTGGCCCGCCGTCGCACGGCTCGCCTGCGGCAGCCTCCCGGCGAGCGCGCTAACGCTGTTCGTGCTCTGGAAGCTCGACCTCAAGAGCGATACCGAGCGCAGCCTGGTCAATCTGGTGCTGTGCTTTGCGCTGGTCCTCACAGCGACGTCGCTGATCTTTCGCAAGTCCATCATGGAGCGCTATCGCCGACGCCTGGAAGGCGTCGACGATCGCACTACGGCAATTGCAACCGTGATCACCGGAGCTGTGCTTGGCGTGCTGGTCTCGATTTCGTCGGTCGGCGCCGGTGCGGTCGGCGTGACCGTGCTGCTGCTGCTCTATCCCCGTCTGCCGATGGCGACCATCGTCGGCTCCGACATCGCGCATGCCGTGCCGCTGACGCTGGTGGCGGGGATCGGACACTGGGCGCTCGGCGATGTCGACTGGTCGCTGATGGGCGTGCTGCTAATGGGATCGCTGCCGGGCATCGTGATCGGCAGCTACAGCGCGACGCGCGTGCCGGAAACCGTGCTGCGGTTGACGCTTGCCAGCGTCCTCGTCGTGGTCGCCGGCAAGATTGCCTTTGCAGAGCTCAATCTGTCGTCGGTCATCGTGACGGCGCTGGCCTGGACGCATTGAGGCGGGAACGGCGGACGTCGTCCGCCATTCCCTTGTCAAAACGCGGCCTACGCCGTCCAGCCGCCGTCGATCGAGAGGTTGGCCCCCGTGATCTGCGCGGCGTCGTCGCCGCACAGGAACAGGGCGAGGGCTGCGACCTGCTCCGAGGTGACGAATTCCTTGGTCGGCTGCGCGTCCAGCAGCACGTCGTTGATGACCTGCTCGCGGGTCAGGTTGCGCGCCTTCATCGTGTCGGGGATCTGCTTCTCCACCAGCGGCGTCCAGACATAGCCCGGGCTGATGCAGTTGCAGGTGATCTTGTGGGTCGCAACTTCCAGCGCCACGGTCTTGGTGAGGCCGGCAATGCCGTGCTTGGCCGACACATAGGCCGACTTGAAGGGCGAGGCGACCAGCGAATGCGCCGAGGCCGTATTGATGATGCGGCCCCAGCCCTTCTTCTTCATGCCGGGCACCGCCGCGCGGATGGCGTGAAATGCCGAGGACAGGTTGATCGCGATGATCTGGTCCCACTTCTCGACCGGAAACTCCTCGATCGGCGAGACGAACTGGATGCCGGCATTGTTGACGAGGACGTCGACCGAGCCAAAGGTCTTTTCGCCGAGCGCGATCATCGCGGCGATCTCCGCCGGCTTGCTCATGTCGGCGGGCGAATAGATCGCCTTCACCTTGAAGTCGGACTCGATCGCCGCGCGCTCCTTCTCGATGTCGGCGGGCGCACCGAAACCGTTGATGACGACGTTGGCGCCGGCGGCGGCGAAGGCGCGCGCATAAGCGAGCCCGATACCGCTGGTCGAACCGGTCACGACGGCGTTCTTGCCTGACAGAGTACCCATTTCATTCGCTCCTGGTTGAGGCCGGGGGCGCGGTGACGTCCCCCGTGAGATCGTAAGTCACCATGGTCTCGCCGGATTGCGGCCGCTCGAGCCAATCCTTGTGGCGCATCGACAGATGCACGTCGCGCACGCCGGCTTCCCAATGCTCGACCATGGCGAGGTGAGAAAAGTCGTAGTCCTTGGACGAGGATTCGTAGTTCTTGCTGCGATAGATCAGGTGCACCACCGTGACAGTGCTTTCGCGCGCCGCCTTGGCGAGGAATTCGACGTCGGGATCGTTCTTCAGGTAATCCGGCAATTTGCTGATCAGGTCGCGCACGGCCCTGCGGGCATTGTGCAACTGCTTGTTCTTGTCCGTGTTCATCCGCGTCCGGCTGGAAAAGCGGATGTCCTTCTCACGCTCGGCGGCCTCGAGCAGCGAGGTCGGCAAGTCGCCGCGCGCCGAAAACAGGTCGACCTGGAAGATCAGCATGTCGCGATCGACCTCGGCATCGAGCACGTAGTCGAGCGGCGTGTTCGAGGCGATGCCGCCATCCCAATAGTGCTCACCGTCGATAATGACGGAGGGAAAGCCCGGCGGCAGCGCACCGGAAGCCATGATGTGCTCGGGGCCGATCTTCTTACCGAGCTTCTTGAACTCATAATTGTCGAAATATTTGAAGTTGCCCGAGGTGACGCTGACCGCTCCGACGGACAGGCGCGTCTTCAGATCGTTGATGCGATCGAAATCGACCAGTCGCTCCAGCGTCCTCTTCAACGGCGTGGTGTCGTAATAGCTTTCCGCCTCCGGATGGCCGGGCGGCCACAACGGCGCGGGCGGGACACGCGGGACGAAGAAGCCCGGCACACCGAAGGTCGCGATCAGCGCGGCGCTCGTAGAGTTGAACAGCTCGCGGCTCTGATCGCTCTTTCCGATCGGCTTCCACGGCACCGGCGCCGCGACCATCTCCCAAAACTCCTTCAGCCGCTTGACGCGGGTGTGACCCTCATTTCCCGCAATGATGGCCGCATTGACGGCGCCGATCGAGATGCCGGCGACCCAATCCGGATCGAAGCCGAAATGACACAAGGACTGGAACGCGCCGGCCTGATAGGAGCCGAGCGCGCCGCCGCCCTGGAGCACCAGGACGCGCTGCGCATTGGCGGGGATTCTGCTCGATGCCGGCCCGGAATGATCGGTCATGGGGATCAGTCAAATGTATCGTTAGGAAATGGCGCGCCACCGTGGCGTCAGTTCACCACGGCGTCAATGCATCCGGAGATCAAGACTGGCTTATCGGGGGTCCGTTGACGCCAAAATCATCGTCCAGAACACCTTGTATTTGGTGCCCGGAGCATAGCCCGCCGCGATGCCCAATTTTGTGACACCGCTCTTGAGCATATTGGCCCGGTGCGGGGGCGAGTCGCGCCAGCCGGAAAACGCTTCCGCCAGCGTGTGATAGCCGGCCGAGACGTTCTCGACCGCGACGGTGGCCGGATAGCCGCCGGTGTTGAGGCGCTTGGCCAGCGGCGCACGGACGTCGTGGTCCATCTTGTTGGCGGCGGCCATTGCCTGCGACTGGGATTCCGCCAGTTTCATCAGATCGGGATCGACGATGACGGTGCCGAGCCCGTTATTCTGGCGGTATTGGGAGATCATCACGGCGGCGGCCTGCGCATCGAGCCGCGCGCCGGGAGCAGCCATGTCCGTGTACATGGACGGTTGCTGGACCGGCGTTTCAGTGCCCGCGCAGCCGGCGAGAAGCAAAGTGATGAGAATTGCGGCCGCGGCGCGCATGAATCAGCCCCCAGGAGACGGGCCGTTGTTGCATACCAACCGTGGCTGAAAGGTGAATTTTACGGAAATTTGGTCCGTCATTCCGGGGCGATGCGACGGGACCGCGCAAAGCGCGGCCCGGAGCATCGAACCCGGAATCTCGCGCCACAATCTCGAGATTCCGGGTCTGGTCCTTCGGACCATCCCGGAATGACGGGATCCCTAGCCCGCAAATATCCGGTAGCGGCGCGGCTCCAGCCCGACACGATCGCCGGAACGCAGTTCCCTGTCACGGGGCGCGTCGATCTCGATGGTCTCGCCGCCGAACAGCGCGACCTCGGCGCGCTGCACGGGGCCAAAAGTCCGCACATGCTGCACGGCGCCTTCGAAGGCGCCGCTGCCGGGCGGGCCGACCAGCATGTCGTGTCGCCGCACGAACAGCTTTGACGCGCCAGGCGACAGCCCGTCGGCCGCGAGAGCCAGCGGCCGGTCGCCGAGCCGGACTGCACCATCGGCGACATCAACCGGCAGCACGATGGATTCGCCGATGAAGCCGTGCACGAAAGCGGTGGCGGGATTGTCGTAGACGTCATCGGGCGAGCCGATCTGCTCGATCTTGCCCTTGTCCATCACCACGACGCGGTTGGCGACTTCCAGCGCCTCCTCCTGGTCGTGGGTGACGAAGATCGAGGTGACGCTGATCTCATGATGCAGAGAGCGCAGCCATTTCCGCAGCTCTTTTCGCACTTTCGCGTCGAGCGCGCCAAAGGGTTCGTCGAGCAAGAGGATGCGCGGCTCGATCGCGAGCGCGCGGGCCAGCGCAATGCGCTGGCGCTGGCCGCCGGAGAGCTGGCTCGGATAGCGGTCGGCGAGCCAGTCGAGCTGCACGAGGTCGAGCAGCTCCTTCACCCGCGCGCGGATCGCGGCCTCGTCCTTGCGAACGGCGCGCGGCTGCACGCGCAGGCCGAAGGCGACGTTCTCGAACACCGTCATGTGGCGGAACAGCGCGTAGTGCTGGAACACGAAGCCGACATGGCGCTCGCCCGCGCCCCGCGCCAGCGCGTCCTCGCCGTTGAAGAAGACCTCGCCGGAATCGGGCCAGTCGAGGCCGGCGATGATCCGCAGCAGCGTGGTCTTGCCCGAGCCGGATGGGCCGAGCAGCGCCACGAGCTCGCCATTGTCGACCTTGAGGTCGACGCCGTCGAGCGCGGCAAAGGTGCCGAACTTCTTGACGAGATTCTTGACTTCAATGGTCACGGGGTTCGTGTCCTTCGTCCAGATGACGTTCGAGAACGGTTTTGGCGATCAGCGTGATCAGCGCCAGCATCGCGAGCAGCGAGGCGATCGCGAAGGCCGCGACGAACTGATATTCGTTGTAGAGGATCTCGACCAGCAGCGGCATCGTGTTGGTCTCGCCGCGGATGTGGCCGGAGACGACGGAGACTGCGCCGAACTCGCCCATCGCGCGCGCATTGCAGAGCAGGACGCCGTAGAGCACGCCCCATTTGATGTTGGGCAGCGTGACGCGGAAGAAGGTTTGCAGGCCGGAGGCGCCGAGCGAGATCGCGGCCTCCTCCTCCTGTGTGCCCTGCTCCTGCATCAGCGGGATCAGCGCGCGCGCCACGAACGGGAAGGTCACGAAGGTGGTCGCCAGCGCAATGCCGGGCACCGCGAACAGGATCTGGATGTCGTGCTCGCGCAGCCACGAGCCGAAATAGCCCTGAGCGCCGAACAGCAGCACGAAGACGAGGCCGGAGATCACCGGGCTCACCGAGAACGGCAGGTCGATCAGCGTGATCAGGAACGTCTTGCCCCTGAACTCGAACTTTGCGATCGCCCAGGCCGCGACGAGGCCGAAGACGAGATTGAGACCGACCGAGATCGCCGCCACCAGCAGCGTCAGCCGGATCGCGGCCAGCGCTTCCGGCTCCGACAGCGCGGCGAGATAGGCCAAAATGCCCTTGGAGAAGGCCTGCGCGAATACCACGACCAGCGGCAGCACCACGAACACGCTGAGGAACAGGATCGCGAGCGAGATGATGGCGATGCGGACCGCCGGAGGCTCGGTACGGAGGTTCCTTCTTGCGGCCTCCGCATGCGCGCGCGCCTCGGGCGAGGCAAGGGCGACGGTATCGGTCAATTGCATCGTCATCGCGCAACCCTCATTGTGCGGGCACCCGGTCCCGCGCCCAGCGCTGTAACCGGTTGACGGCGAAGATGATGACGAAGGATACGACCAGCATGACGACCGCAATTGCGGTCGCATCGGCGTAGCGGAATTCGGACAGCCGGATCACGATCAGGAGCGGCGCGATCTCGGACACGTTCGGCAGATTGCCGGCGATGAAGATCACCGAGCCGTATTCCCCGACCGCGCGCGCAAAGGCGAGCGCAAGTCCCGTGAGCAGCGCTGGCGCCAGGCTCGGCAGGATGACGCGCGTGATGGTTTGCCAGCGGCTCGCGCCAAGGCTTCCGGCCGCCTCCTCGATCTCAGGATCGAGGTCCTGCAACACCGGCTGCACGGTGCGCACGACGAAGGGGATGCCGATGAAGATCATGGCAACGAAGATACCGACCGGCGTGAAGGCGACCTTGATGCCGAGCGCCGCAAGCGGCGCCCCCAGCCAGCCCTTTTCGGCAAACAGCGACGTCAGCGCAACGCCGGCTACCGCGGTGGGCAGAGCAAAGGGCACGTCGACGATGGCATCGAATATCCGCCGGCCTGGGAAGCGATAGCGCACCAGCGCCCAGACGATGATGCTGCCCATCACGAGGTTGACGCAGGCGGCCGCAAAGGCGAGCCCGAAGGAGACCCGCAGAGCATTCAGCGTCCGGCGGCTGGAGAGGATGTTCCAGAACTGCTCAGGGCTAAGCTCGAGCGAGCGCAGGAAGAGACCGGCCAGCGGAATCAGGATGATGATCGACAGCCAGGTGAGCGTCAGTCCCATCGTGAGACCGAAGCCCGGCAATGTCCGGCGTCGTACTGCGATTGCGCTCACCAGGCCCCCTGCTTCAGCCCTCCAAAAACGGCGCCCGATCAGTTCTTGTAGATCTGATCAAAGACGCCGCCGTCGGCAAAATGTTCCTTCTGCGCCTTGGTCCAGCCGCCGAAAACGTCATCGATCGTGAACAGATCGACCTTGGCGAATGAATTTTCGAACTTCTTGGCGATCTCCGGATCGCGCGGACGATAGAAATTGCGTGCGGCAATTTCCTGACCTTCCTTGGTATACCAATACTGAAGGTAGGCATCGGCGACACTGCGCGTGCCCTTTTTATCGGCAACCTTGTCGACGATCGTCACCGGCGGCTCGGCCAGGATCGACAGCGGCGGCGCCACGATCTCGAACTTGTCCTTGCCGAACTCGCGCTGCGCGAGGAAAGCCTCGTTCTCCCAGGCGAGCAGCACGTCACCGACGCCGCGCTCGACGAAGGTGACGGTGGCGCCGCGCGCGCCGGTGTCGAGCACCGGGACGTTTTGATAGAGATTTGCGACGAATTGCTTGGCCTTGTCGGCCGCGCCGAACTTCTTCTGCGCAAAGCCCCAGGCCGCGAGGTAGTTCCAGCGCGCGCCCCCCGACGTCTTCGGGTTCGGCGTGATGACGGCGACGCCCTGCTTGATCAGATCGTCCCAGTCCTTGATGCCCTTGGGATTGCCTTTGCGCACCAGGAACACGATGGTCGATGTATAGGGCGAGGCATTCTGCGGCAGGCGCTTCTGCCAATCGGCAGCCGTCAATCCCTTGGCCGCGATCGCGTCGATGTCGTAGGCGAGTGCGAGCGTCACCACGTCGGCCTGGAGACCATCGATCACGCTACGGGCCTGCGATCCGCTGCCGCCATGCGACTGTTTGATCTCGACGCTCTTGCCGGTCTCGCGCTGATAGGCGTTCGCAAACGCCTTGTTGAACTCGACATACAGCTCGCGCGTCGGGTCGTACGACACGTTCAGCAGATTGACGTCAGCAGCGAAAACCGAGTTTGCCCACAGGAGGCCCGCGACGATCGGCGCAATACGGCGGATCATGTCTCTCTCCATTCACCTCAACGACGTCAGTGTCGACGAGGACATGCGGACATAACTCGGTAGAAAGCGGCTCCAAGTCAACGGAACCGGATTTTCTTGTTCGCAGCGTCGCAGCCTTGTTGTGCTACGAAATCTTCATCGTGTGAATGCCGCATTCTGTCTTGGCCCGGCCGCGCCAGCGACCGGCGCGCGCATCCTCGCCTTCGCTCGTCCGGCTGGTGCAGGGCATGCATCCAACGGACAGGAAGCCTGACGCTTGCAGCGGATGCTGCGGCAATTTGGCACGCGCATAGATCGCGTCGATGTCCTCGCGCGATACATCGGCGAACGGATTGAACTTCAACCGCGCGCCGTCTTCCTCGACCACCGGAATCTCGGCACGCGCGCCGCCCTGAAAACGCTTGCGGCCGTTGATCCAGGCTGAGAACGGTTTGAGCGCCCGCGCCAGCGGTTCCACCTTGCGGATGCGGCAGCAGGCGTCGGGATTGGAGAACCACAGATCGCGATCGGGATCCTCGCGCGACAATGTCTCCTCGAGCGGCTTGATTGACCGCACGTCGCGCAAGCCCAGCGTCGCGATCAGCGTATCGCGATAGGCGAGCGTCTCCTCGAACAGCCAGCCGGTATCGAGAAAGATCACGGGAATTGCCGGATCGACGTCGGCCATCACCTTGAGCAGTGCCGCCGACTCCGTCCCGAACGACGACACCAGCGCAAGCTGCTCGCGCCCGACCGTCTTCAGCGCAGCGGCGATGATCTCCGCCGGTGAGGCGCCCCGGAGCTGACGCGCGAGCTCGGCCGCAGGCGGCAGAGCTATCGGCGACGACGGAGCAAGCTCAGACACAGTCACACTCACGTGCCGACACCTTCCGAATGGCGCAATTGCATGCGCCGGTGCAGCGCCGTGATGCGGCCGTCGCCGGTCGGCTGGTAGAACACCGAATAGCGTTTCACGGTCTGCGCAAAGGCTTCCGCGTCGGCCTGCTTCCTGACCTCGAAGCTGTCGAAGCCAGCGCGCAGCATGAACACGAACTGGTCGCGCAGCACCTGGCCGGTGGCCCGCAGTTCGCCGCGATAGGCATAGCGCTCGCGCAGCAGACGCGCCTGGCTGTAGGCACGTCCGTCGCGGAAGGTCGGGAACACCAGGGCGACGGCGGCGAGCCTGGCAAGATGCGGCACCAGCTCCTCGATATCGCGGTTGTTCGGCCAGATCACGCCGAGCCTGCCCGCGCGCGCAAGCAGAGCGTCCGTGTCCTTCACGAAACGATCGGCCGAAACCAGGATGTCGCCGCTTGCGGGAAGCGGCGCATCGTCGGCCAGCCGGGTAAAAGTATCGTCGGCGATCTTTCCGCCCTTAACGAGTGGCATAGACCCGCTCCTTGAATGGTTCGACGCCGAGGCGCTTCACGGTATCGATGAAAAGCTCTTCCGGCCGCTCGCGCAGTGCCAGATAGGCCTCCACGACATCCTCGATGACGTCGGCGACTTCCTCGAATTTCACGCCGGGTCCGATCAGATTGCCGAGCGCGGCGTTCTCGTCGGCGCGGCCGCCGATGGTGATCTGGTAGACCTCCTCGCCGTTCTTCTCGACGCCGAGAATACCGATATGACCGACATGGTGATGGCCGCAGGCATTGATGCAGCCGGAGATGTTGATGTGCAGACGGCCGATCAGATTGGCGAGCTCGTGATTGGCAAAACGCCGCGTCAGCTCCTGCGCGATCGGAATCGAGCGCGCATTCGCCAGCGAGCAGTAATCCAGCCCCGGGCAGGCGATGATGTCGCTGATCAGGTTGACGTTCGGCGTCGCGAGCCCGAGCTTGTCGAGCGCCCGCCACAGCGCGGGCAGGTCGCGCTTGGCGACGTGGGGCAGCGCCAAATTCTGTTCGTGACCGACGCGGATCTCGCCGAAGGAGTATTTTTCGGCGAGGTCGGCGAGCGCATCCATCTGCTCGGCGGTGGCGTCGCCCGGAGGGCCGCCAACGGGCTTCAGCGAAATGGTGACGATCGAGTAGCCCTGGACCTTATGCGAGGCGACCGAGTTCTTGCGCCACGCCTCGAACGCGGGATCGGCCGCGGCCTGGCGCAACTCGTCCGGCATGTGCGGCAGCTTCTCATAGGCCGGATAGCTGAAGCGGGAGCGGATGTCCTCGATCACCTCGTCGTCGATCTGGAGCGACGAGCCGCGGATGTGCTGCCACTCGTCCTCGACCTCGCGCGAAAATTTCTCGATGCCGAGTTCGTGCACCAGGATCTTGATGCGCGCCTTGTAGATGTTGTCGCGGCGGCCATACTGGTTGTAGACGCGCAGGATCGCCTCGACATAGCTCAGGATGTCGCGGCCATGCACGAAGTGCTTGATGGTCTTGGCGATGAACGGCGTGCGACCGAGCCCACCGCCGACCAGCACCTCGAATCCGGTCTCGCCCTTCTCGTTCTTGACCAGGCGCAGGCCGATGTCGTGGATCTTGATCGCGGCGCGGTCGTGATCCGACGCGGTGATCGCGATCTTGAACTTGCGCGGCAGGAACGAGAACTCCGGATGCAGCGTGGTGTGCTGACGCAAGAGCTCCGACCAGATCCGGGGATCCTCGATCTCGCCCGGCGCGACGCCGGCCCACTGGTCCGAGGTGACGTTGCGCATGTTGTTGCCGGAGGTCTGCATCGCATGGATGCCGACTTCGGCGAGATCGGCCAGCGCGTCCGGCAACTCGGCGAGCTTGATCCAGTTGAACTGGATGTTCTGCCGCGTGGTGAAGTGGCCGTAACCGCGGTCGTAGCGACGCGCGATGTGCGCGAGCCGGCGCAGCTGATCCGACGACAACGTGCCGTAGGGGATCGCGACGCGGAACATGTAGGCGTGCAGTTGCAAATAGACGCCGTTCTGAAGGCGCAAGATCTTGAACTCGTCCTCGGTGAGCTCGCCGGAAAGGCGGCGCTTCACCTGGTCACGAAATTCCGAGACCCGCTCGTTGACCAGCGTGCGGTCGATTTCGTCGTAAGCATACATGGGAGATTGCCTTAAACCTGAACCGGCAGCCCGATGGTAACGCCGGTGCGGCGGATCTGTTCGCGCAGATTGCCGGGTGCGATCTTGCCGTCATCAGCGACCTGGACCGGCGCGATATAGGCGCCGACCGCGCCGAGATCGTCGGCGACGGATTCGGCAAGCAGAGCCTTGGCGTCGTCGGAGTTACGCACGATCGCGGCATCCGTCAGGTCCGCCGACCAGTTCCTGGCGGCGGTGCGATAGATCACCGCGCCATCCCAGGTGCGGTTGGCGGTCACGACCGAGGGGCCGGCAATTCTGATTTTCTTCTGTTCAAGCGGAGAGGTCATGCGGCTGCTTCCAATAGGTCCGAGATGATTTGGGTGGTGATTTGTTTGGGGTTTTGGCTGATGGCGCCGGCATGCCGGACCACGTCGCCGATGATGAGAATGGCGGGACCGCCTTCGATCCGCGCGATGAGCTCTGGCAATTCGCCGAGCGTGCCGATCGCCGCTTGCGCATCGGGCCGCGTGACGCGCGCAAAAACGCCGACCGGCGTTTCCGGCGAGCGGCCGGCGGCGAGCAGGCCTGCGCGCACCGACGGCGCGGCGGTCATGCCCATGTAGACGACGACGGTTGCTTTGGTGTCGGTCAGGGTCGACCAGTCGACGGTCTCGGCGTCGTGCGCCTTATGCGCCGTCAGGAAGGTGATTCGCAGCGCTTCCTGCCGGAACGTGAGCGGCACTTCGAAAGCCGCCGCACCGCCAATAGCTGCAGTGATGCCCGGCACGATCGAATAGGCGATGCCGGCCGCACGCAGTGCTTCCACCTCTTCGCCGCCCCGGCCGAAGACGAAGGGATCGCCGCCCTTCAACCGCACGACGCGCTGGCCGGACTGCACGGCCTCGATCATCAGCCTGTTGATGGCATCCTGGCCGATGCCGGGCTTGCCGACGCGGCGGCCGACCGCAATGCGCGCCGTATCGCGGCGGATGCGGTCGAGAATTTCGGGTGAGACCAGCTCGTCATAGAGGACGAGGTCGGCGTCCTGGAGCGCACGCAACGCCTTGATGGTCAGGAGATCGGGGTCGCCGGGACCGGCGCCGACCAGCGCAACAGAGCCTTCCGGCTTGTCGGCCCGGGCAAAGGCTGTTGCGTCGGAAATCCTGTCGAGCGCGGCTTCGGCTTCGGTCTTGCGTCCGGCGAGCACCAGCGCGCCGATCGGGCCGTCGATCACGCGCTCCCAAAACCTACGGCGCAGCTGGAATTCAGGAAGACGCGCATGAATGGATTTGCGAAAGCCACCGATGAACTCGGCAAGCTCGCCGATCCGCGCCGGCAGCAGCGCCTCGATCTTTTCGCGCACGCGCCGCGCCACCACGGGCGAGGAGCCGCCGGTGCCGATCGCAACCACGACCTCGCCGCGATCGACGATCGCCGGGAAGATGAAGCTGGAATGTTCGAGGTCGTCCATCACATTGACGGGCAGGCCGAGCGATTTTGCGCGCGCCGACATCGCAACACCGATGTCACCGGCGCCGGCGCAGACGATGGCGATGATGCCGGCGAGATCGGCCGTCAAAGGATCGCCGTCGGAGAAGACAACGCCCGCCGCAACGTCGTCGGCAAGGCCGGCGAGGTCGCGATTGCCGTCGATCGCATGCACGCGCAGGCGCGCACCGGCCGCGGCGAGCACGCGCAACTTGGCACGCAAAAGCTCGCCCGAGCCGATGAGAACCACCGGACCGGCCTTGAGATCGAGGAACACCGGCAAGAACCGCATACGATACTCGCTTCCCCCACAAACGGGGTTGACTGGAATTATTTTCTATATATGTCTCGTTTCGAGCACGCAAAGAGAAAATTTTTTCTTCTCTTTTGCAGCGCACCCGTAGAATTTTCGCCTCCCAAGGCAAAGGGCCAGAGATGCATCTTCTCAAGGACGATTCCGCTGCTGATGGATTGCGCAGGCCAGCTCTCGCAGAGCAGGTTAACGCGCGAGAATTTTCTGCTCATTTGGCAGCATCACCCCCGAGCATGGACCATCTCGATCAGCTCGAAGCGCAGAGCATCTACATCTTCCGCGAGGCGTTCGCCCGGCTGAAGAAGATCGCGCTCTTGTGGTCGCTCGGCAAAGACTCCAACGTGATGATCTGGCTGGCGCGCAAGGCGTTCTTCGGCCGCATGCCGTTCCCGGCCCTGCATGTCGACACCGGCAAGAAATTTCCGGAGATGTATCGCTTCCGCGATCACTACGGCAAGGAGTGGGAGCTCGATCTGCGTGTCGAGCCCTGCCCGCCGATCGACGCCGTCGATCCGACGCTGCCGCCGGCTGCGCGCTCGGCCGCGCGCAAGACCGAGGGCCTGAAGATGGCGCTGGCCAAATACGGTTTTGACGGCCTGATCGCCGGCATCCGCCGCGACGAAGAGGCGACGCGCGCCAAGGAGCGCGTGTTCTCGCCGCGCGGCCTGGAGGGCAATTGGGACGTGCGCGACCAGCCGCCGGAATTCTGGGATCACTTCAACGCCTCGCCGCCGCAGGGCGCGCATCTGCGCATCCATCCGATCCTGCATTGGACCGAGGCCGACATCTGGGCCTACACCAAGCGCGAGAACATCCCGATCATTCCGCTGTA
The DNA here is from genome assembly GCF_024758505.1 of Bradyrhizobium arachidis. Lineage (NCBI taxonomy): Bacteria > Pseudomonadati > Pseudomonadota > Alphaproteobacteria > Hyphomicrobiales > Nitrobacteraceae > Bradyrhizobium > Bradyrhizobium arachidis. The sequence goes on from NZ_CP077970.1 coordinate 8,652,115, forward strand.
TCTTTCCCAGAACGGCAAGCGCTATCGCTCGCTGGGTGATCAGGACATCACCAATCCGGTCGCTTCGACAGCGTCCAGCATCGACGAGATCCTGGTCGAGCTCGAACAGACCAAGGTGCCGGAGCGCGCGGGCCGCGCGCTCGACCACGAGACCGAAGATGCCTTCGAGCGGCTGCGCGTCGCCGGCTATCTCTGATCAAGGACGCGAGCCTCGTATGAACATGATCGTCACCTCCGCTTCGCCGGCCACCCCGAACGGCACCACGTCGATGCCAAATGGCACGACGCGGCCACAAGTCCGCATCGTCATCGTCGGCCATGTCGACCACGGCAAGTCGACCCTGGTCGGCCGCCTCCTGCACGAGACCGGCAGCCTGCCCGAGGGCAAGCTCGAAATGCTCAAGGCCGTCAGCGCGCGGCGCGGCATGCCGTTCGAATGGTCGTTCCTGCTCGACGCGCTGCAGACCGAGCGCGACCAGGGCATCACCATCGACACCACCCAGATTCGCTTCCGCACGAATTCGCGCGACATCGTCCTGATTGACGCGCCCGGCCACGCTGAATTCTTGCGCAACATGATCACCGGCGCCTCGCAGGCCGACGGCGCGGTGCTGATCATCGATGCGCTCGAAGGCGTGCGCGACCAGACCCGTCGGCACGGCTATCTCTTGCACCTGCTCGGCGTGAAGCAGGTCGCCATCGTCGTCAACAAGATGGACCGCGTCGACTTCGGCGCCGATCGCTTCAAGGAGATCAGCGACGAGATCACGGCACACCTTCAAGGTCTCGGCGTCACGCCGACGGCGGTGATCCCGATCTCGGCGCGCGACGGCGACGGCGTCGCCGAGCGCACCGATCGCATCGGCTGGTACAAGGGCCCGACCGTGGTCGAGGCGTTGGACCGGCTCGAGCCGGCGCGGCCGCTGGAAGCTCTCGCCTTGCGCCTGCCCGTGCAGGCGATCTACAAGTTCGACGATCGCCGCATCGTCGCAGGCCGCATCGAATCCGGCAGCCTCGCCGCCGGCGAGGAGATCGTGATCATGCCTGCCGGCAAGATCGCCAAGATCAAGTCGGTCGAGAGCTGGCCGGTGACGCCGGTCGCCGGACGTCAGGGCGCCGGCCGTTCGGTCGGCATCACGCTCGACCGCGAACTGTTCATCGAGCGTGGCGACATCATCGCGCATGCGGGAACGAGCCCGCGCGAAACGCGGCGCCTGCGCGCGCGCATCTTCTGGCTGCACGACAAGCCGCTCGCCAAGGGCGATCAGCTCCTGGTGCGTTGCGGCCCGAAGGAAAGCCGCGCCACCGTGGTTGCGATCGAGAAGGCAGTCGATCCCGGCGAGCTCGAAAGCAGCGAGAACAAGGCGATCGGGCGCAACTATGTCGGCGAGATCGACATTTCTCTTTCGAATCCGATTGCCACCGATCCCTACACGGAGAATCCGCGCACCGGCCGTCTCGTGATCGAGGTCTCCGGGCGCATCGCCGGCGGTGGTCTGGTGCTGTCGGTTGATGCCGGTCAGCGCGCCGTTCCTGTCGATATCGTGCCGGTCGAATCCGCACTGCGTCCGGACGAACGTTCCGCGCGCTATCAGCACAACGGTGCCGTGGTCTGGCTCACCGGCCTTCCCGCCTCCGGCAAGTCGACGCTGGCGAGAGCGCTGGAACGTCGGCTATTCACCAATGGCGGTTCGCCGATCCTTCTCGACGGCGACACGCTGCGCGCTGGCTTGAACAGAGACCTCGGCTTCTCTGCTGCGGACCGCAGCGAGAACATCCGCCGGCTTGCGGAAGTCGCAACCCATCTCGCCCGCAACGGCCATATCGCGATCGTCGCCGCCGTCTCACCGGCCCGCGAGGACCGCGCCGCGGCGCGCCGCATCGCCGACACTACCTTCCGCGAGATCCATGTCGCGACACCGGCAGAGGTCTGCGAGGATCGCGATCCCAAGGGCCATTACAAGAAGGCCCGTGCCGGCGCACTTCAATCCTTCACCGGTATCCTCAACGACTATGAAAAGCCGGAGGCTGCAGAACTCGTGATCGACACGTCGAGGCGGACGGTCGCCGAGGCGGCAGACGAGATCGAGCAGATGCTGAAGACGACCGGCGTACTGTTCGACGAGGTCGTGGACCTCGCGGCGAATATTTGAGCTGTAGTTCATCCGCTTGCGCCGCTGCGTTCCCTCCCCCCTTGCGGGGGAGGGAGCGCAGTCTGCTCCGCGGCGTGCAGCCGGGCTCAATTGCGAATGCGACGAGCTGAATCACCACCTCGTCTTGACATTTTGACAGACTTTAGGGGCCTTCTCACGGCCCCGGTTTTGGGGCTAATAGAGCCCCGAAAGCCGCCCTTTATGGGCGCATTTTGCTGCCGCCGGGTCAAAAGGTAGCCAAAAACAGCCAATTTCCAACAAGAAAGCCCATCATGAAACGCGTCGACGCCCACGGACTGAAGATCGCCCCTGTTCTCTTTGATTTCATCGCCAAGGAAGCGACCCCGAAGACGGGAGTAGCCCCTGACGCGTTCTGGGCCGGGCTTGCTGCGATCATCAGGGATCTCGCGCCGAAGAACCGCGAATTGCTCGCCTTGCGCGATACGCTGCAAGCCAAGATCGACGACTGGCATCGCACCAGCAAGGGCAAACCGTTCGACATCGAGGCCTATACCGCGTTCCTGAAGCAGATCGGCTATCTCGTCCCGGAGCCTGCGACGCAGAAGGTCGAGACCGCCAACGTCGACGACGAGATCGGCAAGATCTGCGGCCCGCAACTCGTCGTTCCCCTGACCAACGCCCGCTATGCGCTGAACGCCGCGAACGCGCGCTGGGGCTCGCTCTATGACGCCTTCTACGGCACCGACGCGATCCCGCATGATGCGAGCGACACGGCCAAGGGCTACAGCAAGGCGCGCGGCGACAAGGTGATCGCCAAGGCAAAAGCCTTCCTCGATGCGGCTGCGCCGCTCGCGACCGGAAGCCACACCGACGTCACTGCCTACAGCGTGGTCGCGGGCCAGCTCGCAGTGAAGCTGAAGAGCGGCAATGCCACGGCGCTGAAGAACGCCTCGCAGCTCGCCGGCTATCAGGGCGATGCAGCCGCGCCGAGCGTGGTGCTGCTCGTCAACAACGGCCTGCATGTCGAGGTGAAGATCGATCGCAGCAACACGATCGGCAAGGACGATCCGGCCGGCGTCGCCGACGTCAATATGGAAGCCGCCGTCTCCACCATCCTCGACATGGAAGACAGCGTCGCCGCCGTCGACGCCGAGGACAAGGTGCTGGTCTATCGCAACACCCTCGGACTGATGAACGGCACGCTGTCGGCCGATTTCGAGAAGGGCGGCAAGACGCTGACCCGCTCGCTGAATGCCGACCGCGTCTACAAGACGCCTGATGGCGGCGAGCTGAAGCTGCACGGCCGCAGCCTGCTCTTGATGCGCAATGTCGGCCATCACATGTTCACCGACGCCGTGCTCGACGACAAGGGCGAGGAGATTCCGGAGGGCCTGCTCGACGCCGCGGTCTCGGGCCTGCTCGCGATCCACGACCTCAAGGGCAACTCGAAGACCAGGAACAGCCGCACCGGCTCGGCCTACATCGTCAAGCCGAAAATGCACGGCCCCGACGAGGTGTCGTTCACCTGCGAGATCTTCGATCGCGTCGAAAAACTGCTGTCGCTGCCGGAGAACACGCTCAAGGTCGGCATCATGGATGAGGAACGGCGCACCACCGTCAACCTCAAGGCCTGCATCCAGCGCGCCTCCAAGCGCATCATGTTCATCAACACCGGCTTCCTCGACCGCACCGGCGACGAGATCCACACCTCGATGGAAGCGGGTCCGATGATCCGCAAGAACGAAATGAAGGCGCAAGCCTGGATCAAGGCCTACGAGGACTGGAACGTCGACATGGGCCTGATCGACGGCCTGCCCGGCCATGCCCAGATCGGCAAGGGCATGTGGGCGGCGCCCGACAAGATGGCGGACATGCTGCAGCAGAAGCTCGTCCATCCGCAGGCCGGCGCCACCACCGCCTGGGTGCCCTCGCCGACGGCGGCGACGCTGCATGCACTGCACTACCACCAGGTCAACGTCACCGCACGGCAGCAGGAGCTCACCAAGGGCGGACCGCGCGCAAAGCTCTCCGACATCCTCACCATTCCGGTATCGAAGTCGAACTGGGCGCCCGATGACGTCAAGCAGGAGATCGACAACAACTGCCAGGGCATTCTGGGTTACGTCGTGCGCTGGATCGACCAGGGCGTCGGCTGCTCGAAGGTGCCCGACATCCACGATGTCGGCCTGATGGAAGACCGCGCCACTCTGCGAATCTCCAGCCAGCATCTGGCGAACTGGCTGCATCAGGGCGTCATCACGGAAGCGCAGGTGATGGAGTCGCTCAAGCGCATGGCCGTCGTCGTCGACAAGCAGAACGCCGGCGATTCCCTCTACAAGCCGATGGCGCCCGCCTTCGACGGTGTCGCCTTCAAGGCGGCCTGCGACCTCGTCTTCAAGGGCCGCACGCAGCCGAACGGCTACACCGAATACATCCTCACCGCCCGCCGCCGCGAGGCGAAAGCGGCCGGCTGATCGCAGTCAGCAGTGAGACGTCCAAAGCCCCGGCCAAGCGCCGGGGCTTTTTGCTTGCGTAGTCGCGTGGCCCGGATGAGCTACAGCTTTCCGGCCTAAAACACCGCCAGATATTTCAGCAGCGAGACGATGCCGATGAGGATGACGATGACGCGCGCGATCTGCTTGGCGCGGCCGTCCATCGGCAGCATGTTGATGAGATAAAGAACCAGGATGACGACGAGAAAGGTGACGAGTACGCCGACCAGCATTGCAGGGCCCCCTTTAGGCATTTGTTAATGACAAGCTAACGCGGGGCGCGGCATTTCGGTTCCATCAGATGCAACCCATTACAACTTCTAGGAAATGCGTACTTCTACGGCAGAGCCTGCTGCCTAAAATTTTACCCTTTTCCTTCCAGATGCCTTTACCGCCTGCGGCCGCCCGCAGGCTGCAGATGATTGCTTTGAAGAAGCGCCCTTCCCTGCTTCGAATTTGCCGGGGTGCGTTACCGAACGTCGAAATTGGAATTGGGGGCCTCGATGCTGAATCGCCTGACCGTGTCCGCACTGCTGAAGGCCGTGATCGCGATCACGTCTGTCTGCGTGGTGATTGCGCTCTCGCTCACTGCGCATGAATCCTGGCAGCGCTTGCGGACCGCCGATCGCATCTCGCTGATCGCGGATACTTCCGCCGACCTGTTCAAGGCGATGCACAATCTACGCACGGATCGCTCGACCACCAACCGGCTCCTGAATGCGACCGAGCCGATGGACGGCGAGATCGAGAAATATCTGCGCGGGATCCGCGGCAACGAAATGCCGGCGATGGCGCACGCCCTCGATTTGCTGCCGAACATCGAATTTCCACAGGCCGGCACGCTGGTGCCCGAGCTCGCGCGCCTCCACAAGCTCCTGACCGAGCAGCAGAAGCAATTCTGGGAGGAGGTGGCCAAGCCCAAGGAGCAGCGCCGTGCGAGCCTGCCGAAGGACTATATGGAGACGACGCAAGGTCTCCTGGATACGCTGGACAAGCTCTCCAACGTCCTGGCCGCAACCATCAACCACCAGGATGCGGCGATCGACCAGCTGCTCTCAATCAAGCAGAACGCCTGGCTCCTGCGCAACACAGCGGGCGAAGCTTCGCTGATCGTCTCGACCGGCCTCAATGCCGGTCGCATCGCGCCGGAGCCCCGCCTCGCCTATACCCAATACGTCGGCGGTATCAACGCGCTGTGGAAGGCGCTGGAATTGTCGGCGTCGGGCATGCAACTGCCGCCGGCCCTGTCCTCCGCCTTGGCCGCGGCCAGGACCGCCTATTTCGACCCGCAATATCTGGCCCTTCGCGATCGGCTCGCCAACACGCTCGCGAATGGCGAGAAGGCGGAAATGACCGCAAACCAATGGACTCCCGTCACGGTGGGTCGCCTGGCTACCGCAGTTGCCGTCGCCGAGGGCGCGCTCGAAGCCGCCAAATCCCATACGCTGGAGCAGCACGCAGCGGCCCAGCGCGCGCTCATCGTGCAGCTCACGCTGTTGGTGCTGGCTCTCGGGCTCGCCGGCGGCGCGATCATGCTGGTGACCGGTCGCGTCATCAGGCCGCTGCAGAGCATACAGAACGCGATGCTGAAGGTCGCAGGCGGCGACCTCTCGGTCGACAGCGGCTATCTCGATCGCAAGGACGAGATCGGCGCGCTCGCCGGCGCATTGGAAACGTTCAAGCAGCAGGCGATCGACAAGCTGAAGATCGAAGCCCAGGAGCGCGACCGCAATGTCGGCGCGGCGGCCCGTCAGAAGGCGATCGAGGCCTATGTCGGCGAGTTCGAGGGCGTGGTCCGCAAGACCCTCGGCGAGCTCTCCGACGCCTCGGGCGAAATGCGCAAGACCTCCGGCGATCTCTCCGCCGTGTCGCGCCAGACCAATGAGCGCGTCCAGGTCGCCGGCAAGGCGTCCAACGACGCCTCGATGAGCGTCGACAGCGTGGCCGCCGCCGCCGAAGAGCTCAGCGCCTCCATCAACGACATCAGCCAGCAGGCCGCACACGCCGCGGGCATCGCAAGCCGCGCCGTGAGCCAGGCCCGCGACACGGATGGCACGGTGCAGGGGCTGGCGAAATCGGCCGGCCGCATCGGCGAGGTCGTCGGCCTGATCAACACCATTGCCGCGCAGACCAATCTGCTCGCGCTCAACGCCACGATCGAGGCGGCACGCGCGGGCGAAGCCGGCCGCGGCTTCGCCGTGGTCGCCTCTGAAGTGAAATCGCTGGCAAGCCAGACTGCGAGGGCGACGGAAGAGATTTCCGAGCAGATCGCCGACATCCAGAAGGTGGCCGGCGATGCCATCAACGCCATTCAGGCGATCGGCGGCATCATCGGCGAGGTGAACGAGGTTGCGACCGCGATCGCCGCTGCCGTGCAGGAACAGGGCGCCGCGACCCAGGAGATCACCCGCAGCACGCAATATGCAGCGCAAGGCACCAAGAACGTCTCGGACAACATCGCCGGTGTCAAAGCCGACGCCGACACCGCGGCCGGTGCCGCCGACAACGTCAAGCACGCCTCCGAAATACTGGAGAGCCAGAGCCAGCAGCTCGGCCAAGAGGTCAGCGACTTCCTCGGCAAGATCAGGGCGGCGTAGGCTCCAGCGCCTCATCGAATTCGTCATTGCGAGCGTAGCGAAGCAATCCAGACCGCCGCCGCGGAACAATTCTGGATTGCTTCGCTACGCTCGCAATGACGGTGCGATTAGTAACACTCCCTTAACCTCTCCCCACCCGCGCACCCGCCGGGCGTTACAACTCTGTTTATTCCTTTTTGCGAACAATGCCCTCGGGTTCGGGGGATCTCCATCATGCTGAAACGTTTGACCGTTTCGACGCTGCTTCAGTCCGTCATTGCGCTGCTGGCGGTTTGCGTGGTGGCGCTGCTGGTAACGACCGCATGGCAATCCTGGGAGCGGTTGCGCTCGACCGGCCACATCTCGGCGGTCGCCGACGCCTCCACCAACGCCTTCAAGGCGATGCATAATCTGCGCACCGACCGGTCGTCTACACCGCGCATGTTGAATGCGGAGGCCGCGGTCTCGCCCGAGATCGACAAATTCCTCCACGGCATCCAGGGCGCCGAGATGCCCGCGATCCGCTCCACCGCCACGCTGCTGCCCTCGATCCCGTTCGCCGAACAGGCCACGCTCGTGGGCACGTTGAACCAGCAGGTCGAAAAACTCGCGACGCTGCAGGCGGAAGCCTGGGACGAGATGCGCAAGCCGAAAAAGGCCCGCCGCGCGGCCCTGTCCAAGGAATACACCGATCTCACCGGCGCCCTGCTCGTGACGCTGGAGAAGATCACCGCGAATCTCGCAGCCTCGGTCAACCACACCGATCCGCTGATCAACCAGTTGCTGTCGATCAGGCAGGCGGCCTGGCTGCTGCGCAATACTGCCGGTGAAGCCTCCGATCTGGTCGCGACGGGGCTCGTCGCCACCGGCAGCCTCCCGATGGAGGCGCAGCAGATCTACACCAAGACAGTCGGCGCGATCGAGAACGCCTGGAGCGGGTTGGAATCCTCGACGCTCGGCATGCAGCTCTCGCCGCAGCTCGCCAAGGCGATGGGTACCGCGCAGTCCGCCTATTTCAACCCGGACTATCTGGCGCTCCGCGACAAGCTGATCGACCAGATCATGGTCGGCTCGAAGACCGACATGACCGCCGACCAATGGACGCCGGAGACGGCGCAGCGCATGGGCACCGCGGTGGCGGTCGCCGAGCGCGCACTCGACGAGGCGCGCGACTACGCCGCCGAGCAGTACGCCTCTGCCGGCCGCGCGCTGGCCGTGCAGATCGCGATGCTCACCTTCGCAATCCTGCTGACGGCCGGTGCCATGATCGCGGTGACGCGCCGGGTCATCCGTCCGCTGCACAACATTCGCGACGCCATGCTGAAGGTCGCCGGCGGCGATCTCTCGGTCGACAGCGGCTATCTCGACCGCAAGGATGAGATCGGTGCGCTGGCCGGCGCGCTCGAAACCTTCAAGCAGCAGGCGAGCGAAAAACTCGCGATCGAGGCCCAGGAGCGCGAACGCAATGCCGGCGCCGCCGCGCGCCAGCGTGCGGTCGAAAGCTATGTCGGCGAATTCGAGGGCGCGGTGCGCAAGACGCTCGACGAGCTCTCCGAAGCGTCCGGCGCGATGCGCAAGACTTCGGGCGATCTCTCCGCCGTGTCGCGCCAGACCAACGACCGCGTCCAGGTCGCCGGCAAGGCGTCAAACGATGCCTCGATGAGCGTGGACAGCGTCGCCTCGGCGGCGGAAGAGTTGAGCGCCTCCATCAACGACATCAGCCAGCAGGCCGCACATGCCGCGGGCATTGCGAGCCGCGCCGTCAGCCAGGCCCGCGACACCGACGGCACCGTGCAGGGTCTTGCGAAGTCGGCGAGCCGGATCGGCGAGGTCGTCGGCCTGATCAACACCATCGCCGCGCAAACTAATCTGCTCGCGCTCAATGCCACGATCGAAGCCGCACGCGCGGGTGACGCCGGCCGCGGTTTTGCGGTGGTCGCTTCCGAGGTCAAATCGCTGGCGACCCAGACGGCGAAGGCGACCGATGAAATCTCCGAGCAGATCGCCGACATCCAGAAGGTGGCCGGCGACGCCATCAATGCCATCCAAGCGATCGGCGGCATCATCGGCGAGGTGAACGAGGTTGCGACCGCAATTGCGGCCGCCGTGCAGGAACAGGGCGCCGCGACCCAGGAGATCACCCGCAGCACGCAATATGCGGCGCAGGGCACCAGGAACGTGTCCGAGAACATCACGGGCGTCAAAGCCGACGCGGATGCCGCAGCCGCGGCCTCCGACAACGTCAAGCACGCCTCCGAGCTGCTGGAGACGCAGAGCCGCCAGCTCGGCCATCAGGTGACCGACTTTTTGGGGAAGATCAGGGCAGCCTAGCCAAACAACCGATGTCGTCCTGGCGAAAGCCAGGACCCATAACCACCGGCTTTCGCAATTGGCAGGCTGGTGGCATCAGCGGTGTGCAACACTCCCTTTCGGGGTAATGGGTCCTGGTTTTCGCCAGGACGACGTGCCGAGAGAGCTCGACCCACGTCAGTCACTACTCCTTCGCAACGACGGGCATGCGGCGGAAGCGCGCCTTCACCGAATCTGGCAAGGGCGAGAAGTTCACCGCTGTGCCGCGCCTGTCGTCCGCGCTGCGGTTGGCCATCACAAGACCCCCGGCACTTGCGACGATGTCGCCCTTGCGCAGCGTCGGATCGTTCTCGACCTTGACCTGCGTCAAACCGACGGGATCCTTGCCGTTGCAGGTGCAGCCTGCCACCAGCTCGTTGCGAAAGCGGAACGCGTTCGGCAGGTCGGAATAGGATTTGCCGTTCTCGGTCGCCGCATCCTCGATATTGCTGCCGTAGACCAGCGTCGTCTCGCTCGACGGGCAAAAACTCTTGCAGGACTGCGCCTTGCTCTCGCTATCGGCTCCCTGGGCCGGGAAGTAGCGGCCGTCGCAACCGCGCACGCAATAGGCCTGGCCGCCGCCATAGCGCAGCCGTGGGGCCTCGCCGCGCGGCATGTCGTCGTCCGGGAATGGCACCCGGATCTGCGGCGACGGCCGCCGTCCGAACGCGCCGAACAAGGCGGAGAAGAAGTCTTCTGCCTGGGCTGACGACACCAGCGCCACGCTCAGCGAGGCGGCGAACAGAGCCGCCGCCACCCCGCTTGTCAGTCCACCGATCGAACGCCTCACCATGCCACCTCGCTCAATTCACTGACGACGTCGAGATGTTCAGGGCCTGGCGGCCTGACGGCAGCGTCGTTGGGGCCGGGCGCTTGCGCACGGCGTCGCCGCCGCGTGCCATCAGCGGCGCGTTCTTCGGCAGGACGACCACCTTGGTGCCGACATTGACCCGGCCGAACAGATCGGTGACGTCTTCATTGGTCATGCGGATGCAGCCGGACGAGACGAACTTGCCGATCGTGGTGGGATCATTGGTCCCATGGATGCGGTACTCGCTCGAACCGAGATACATCGCCCGTGCTCCGAGCGGATTGCCGGGACCGCCGGCCACGAAGCGCGGCAAATAGGGCTGGCGCGCGATCATCTCTGCCGGTGGATGCCAGTCTGGCCATTCCGCCTTGCGGCTGATCGTCTGCACGCCTGCCCAGGTAAAGCCCTCACGGCCGACGCCGACGCCGTAGCGGATCGCGCGCCCCTGGCCGAGCACATAGTAGAGCGACGTGTTCGCGGTATCGATGATGATGGTGCCGGCTGCCTCGTTGGAGGGGAAGCTGACGATGGTGCGGCGCAGCCGCTCCGGCAGCACCGCGTCGTCAGAGGCTTGCGGCGGTTGCACCGCATCATCCTGCGTCGCGTAGCCTTGGGTCGCATAGCCTTGGGTCGCATAGCCTCGGGCCGTGTAGCCCGGAGCAAAGGCCTGCGGCTGCATCGGCGCATAGAACAGCGTCTGCGCGCTCGCGGCACTGAGCGGCACCGTCAGCAGTGTTGTCGTGAAGACAAGGATGATGAGAGCGCGCGGCGAACGCCGGCGGAGGGATGCAGATAACTCGGTCATGTGCTGCCCCGTTTGAATCAGAGTGCATCAGGGTGATGCGCTGCCCCAACAAACGCGGTGACGACGACTCAAGTTCCGCCCCTGCACGCGGCCGTGACGTCACAGTCAAGCGAACGCGACTTCACGAGTCCGCGATGGAACCGCCTAGGACTGTCTGCGTTCACCGGGATATGGGCCGCGCGGGCAATGGGCTCCGTGCGGGGAGAACGATTGTGCGCGTCCTTCCCAGTGAACGTCTGATTTCCGGCAACGACGAGGGCACACCCCTTCCCGACAGCAAGAGCGAATTGCCGCCAGTGATCCGGCGGACCGAATTCGTTGCCTTTGCACTGGCTGGGATGTTCGTCATCTGTGTCGTCACCGTCCTCTATGTCGGCAAGCCGTTTTTCCTTCCCGTGGTGATGGCGTTCGTGACCGGCACCATGCTATCGCCGGCCGCGAGCTTCCTGGAGAAGCGGAACGTGCCACGCTCGCTCGGGGCCGTGCTGATCGTGGCCACGGTCACAGCCGTCGTCGTCTTCGTCGTCGGCCTGATCGCAGCCCCGGTGATGGAATGGAGCTCGCGCCTGCCGGAATTGGCGGCACAGCTCAAGGACAAGCTGCACATCTTCGACCGGCCGCTCGCGCTCTGGCAGGAGCTGCAATCCATGCTTGGCGGCTCCGAGGGCCTGCCGAGCCTTCAGATGCCCAAATTCGAATGGGTGCAGCCGGCGCTGGAATTCCTGTCGCCGACCTTCACCGAGTTTCTCCTGTTCTTCGTCACCCTGATCCTGTTCATCGCGAGCTGGCGTGACCTGCGGCGCACGCTGATCATGACGTTCGGCGATCGCGACGCGCGGCTGCGCACGCTGCGGATCCTCAACGAGATCGAGGTCCATCTAGGCAATTATCTTCTGACCGTCACTGTCATCAATATCGGGGTCGGCATTGCCACCGGCATCGTCTGCGTGCTGACCGGCATGCCCAATCCGGCCGGTCTCGGTGCGCTCGCTGCAACCCTCAATTTCATCCCGATCATCGGACCGGTCGCGATGTTCGCCGTGCTCGTCCTGGTGGGTCTCGTCGCGTTTCCGACGATCGGCGGCGGGCTGATGGCGGCGCTCGCCTTCGGCGGCCTCACCTTCCTGGAGGGACATTTCATCACACCGACGATCATCGGCCGGCGGCTGGCGCTGAACACCCTCGCCGTTTTCCTGGCACTCGCCTTCTGGACGTGGCTGTGGGGGCCGATGGGTGCCTTCCTGTCCTCGCCACTCCTGATCGTCGGATTGATCCTGAAGGAGCATCTGTTGCCGCCGGATTCGCCGCAGCTTCCAGGAGACTAAACAAGCGATTGAACGTGGGATTGGACGGCGTTTGATGCGGTTTCCGCGCACGGAACTTCCCGGGGAGCGAAACGTTTCCCGGCTAGCTCACCGTCCACAGTTCGGAGCTTTTGATGTCAATGAGCAATGGCGAAACCGGAATGAGAGACTGGACTGACAAGTCCACCAGAGAACGCCTCGAGAAGGATGTAGCAGCCGTGAAAAGCGATATCGCCGCCCTCACCGACCAGATTACCGATGCACTCAACACGTTCGCGAATTCGGCGGGCAAGCAGGCCCGGCGCGGCTACAAGCAGGCGCGCCAGAATATGGATTCGACGCTCGACGACATGTCGGAGCGCGGCAGCGCCATGATGGGCGCGGCGCAGGACGCGGCCTCCTCGCTCGAGGAGACATTGGAAGAGGCGATTACGGAGCGGCCGCTCGCGACCGTCGGAATTGCGCTCGGCATCGGCTTCCTGATCGGCCTGGCCTGGCGCCGCTAGAGCATGATCCGGAAAAGTGTGCAGCGGTTTTCCGACAAGATCATGCTCAAACAAGGAGCTAAAGCGCGATGACGATTCAACCTAAATTCTTCGCGCTTTAGCGCCAAAAGCAGCGTTGACCGCGGCGCAGTGCGGCGCCGCTTCTGCCTGAGGGAGATGAGAGGCGACAATGTTTCAGCGCATCATGGACGGCATTCGCGCATCGACCGGCACGACCGTGCGCCTGACATCTCTCGCCTTTGCCGCCGGCCTCGCGCTGTTCGTGACGACCTCGTTCCTGTGCGCGGCGGCTTTCATCGCCGTGCTCCAGGCCTATGGACCCGTGCAGGCTTGCCTCACTGGGGCCGGCATATTCTTCCTGCTGACGCTGCTCGCCGGTCTTTGCTATGTCGCGTACAAGAAGGATGCCGAGAAGCGGGCGGCAAGAGCCGCAAAAGCCTCGGCGCAAAGCATGCTTGCCGATCCCATGCTGATCGCGACCGGCTTGCAGGTCGTCCGGGCCATCGGCGTCAAGCGGCTGGTGCCGATTCTCGCGATCGGCGGCCTTGCGCTGGGGATTTTGGCGAGCCGCGCGGGCGCGGCGGACGATGCGTCGGCCGAAGCGGCCGAATAAGAGCTTCAGCTAAAACGTCGTGCCGGTCAGGTCACGCAGCGTCCGGGCTGCAGCAGCTTGGCGACCTCCGTCAGCGAGCTGACCACGGGTTCGCACGCGATCGTCGGCTTGCGGTTCCTCTGCAGCAGCGTGGGCGATTTGGCCGCATTGCCGGTTTCGATCACGGCAGGAACGCGCAGCAAGACTGACGTATCCTTGAGATCGTTGAGGCGCATCGACACTGTGCGCGTGGGAACCGCCGACGGTTTTGGATCGGCGACGCGGTCGGCCTTCCCGGCGCGGTTGACGTTATGGCTCGGCTTGTCCGCAACGGCCTGCCAGCGGTCGGCGAGATCATGGCCCGAGGCCAATTGGACGGCACCGAGCGTCAGTGTGACGGCGACTGCACCGAAGAAAGCTTTGCTGATCTGTGACATGGCTGTTCGTCCCTCGCCCCATGGCGATCGACGGAACAACGCTGCCGAAACATCCAGAGTTCGGACGCGCCCCGATCACTTAACCGTGTGCAAAATATTTTGAGGAGAGGCGGAACGACTTCTGCCACCGGGAGTCATCCCTGCAGCCGGTTATTCCCCCCTGCCCCATAAACCGGCGACGTAGGGCGCGACTGTGGTGATGCCAGTCGCGCCTTACTTTTTTCGACGAAAATCTACTATACTTGGGAAGCCGCCCCACCATCCGCCCACCATTGCACATTTGGACGAACCGGCCGGAAGTCCTGATCGTTGGAACTGCGGGGCACGCTCGCGGTATAGTGAAGCTAGGAATCCGTCGGATCACGGCAGATGGAAGGAACGCAGTGAGAGCTGTGCGCGCGGTGCGACAAGTATGGAAATCAACGCGAGTCCGGCTGCAGGCAAGCGCATCCCGTCAAGCTGAAAGGCCGCGGGCGTGGGTGCAGTTACCCGAGCCTCTCTTTGCCGCTGGCGCTTGAACAATTCACGTCGAGCAGTGATTGAAGTGAAGATACAAGCACCAAGCGCCGACGTCCGACGGACCTCGTGTCCAGTTTTCCTGCGCCTATCAACTCGTAGAGCATGGTACGCCCCAGGCCTGTGGCTTGGCACGCTTCATCAATCGTACAGGTCAACCGCTCGGCAAACGGTATTTTTCTTTGGTCGGAAGGCTTCGAGGCGGGGAGATCCTGCTCGACTTGTTCTCCCGGATTTCGACGCATAGGCTCCGCCTCTCAAACTCGACTGACGAGAGTTGCTTGAGCAGCCAAAAAACGTCAATGCGAACACATGAGCGCCGCCGCGTACTATGGCGAAAACCAGCGATGATTAGAAAAAGTTCGGCTTGCGGTTTCGGGTCGAACTTTTTTCGGTCTTCGCTGCTGCGATCGCGAGACCGGCCTCCGCATTCCAAGAAGCCATTTGGTGACGAGAAGGACGCCTAGGACACGGAGGACCAGTTCAGGCGTCGACCGATCAACGGATAGGGGCCGTTGTGTCATACTGCTCCGATTTCGGAAAGTTCGGCATAGCGAAGTTCCGGCACCAGCGGACCTGTTCTGTTCGGCGGAGCCGCGGCATGCGCGCGTCGGTGCTCGGTCCTAACAAAGGGATTGCCAAAGTCAGCTTGCCAAATACCTGCGCGAGTATCTCATTTCTGCGCGAAGCTACCAGCACCATCTCACGCCTCCATCGGGAGGATTTCTGTCAGGCCTCCGGAGCTCAAATAGGAAGCAGGACCAGGCACCGCGCATTCATTAGACCTAATCGATTGCGCCACCGCGCGACCGGCAGCCGATCGGTTGAGCTTAATCCGCATGCTCTTCTTTCACTATCTGGTCGGCAATGCCGCCGCGCATGGGGAGGATTAAGCCGCGCTTTACAGAGCCGACGTGCCTGACCTCGCCCCGCTTTATGATGCGTCTGTACGGCCGCCTACTCGCGCCTGGCCAAGAAGCTTGCCACGACGCTTGGCGGGCGCTCGGTCCCGGATACGATTCAATTGCAGCACTTGCTAACACTCGTGCCTGCAACACGCGGCGTGCGGCATCTACTCATAAAGGATATCCAGAAATCGGCGAGGCGGATCCGAAGAGCAGCGGATGATCTGCTTGTGGAGTTGGAAGAAGCAGGCATCGGTCCCGGCATTTTCAAACCTATCCGAGCGGCGATTGACACACGCGCTTCCCATCTATTGCGGATTATAGAGAAGGCTTGAAACAGCCGACGTATAAGACGGCCTAATGCGCTAAATATGCGCATCACCGAAGTCAAGTTACTCTTGCCCGCATCGCGCCCTCCGCCAATGGTCGTTGCAGATGACGCACTCGAACAAGCTGCGTGGGGCGCAGCCGCGAAGAGAGGCGACCGCCCCCAACTGCACCGGCGCCGATGGCGGGGCTTTCCAATTGAAGTAATTCTTGCTGCAGGCGTCGTACAGGTGTTTGATTTGCTCCAGGTCGTGTAAGGTTTAGAAGCGAGAATGATGGCCAACGCGCCCGAGGTCCATAAAGCTCATCTGGTACGATCGGAGCTTGGCATGAGAGCGGCACAATACGTCCGCATGTCGACACAGCGCCAGCAATACTCGATTCAGAATCAGGCTGCTGTGATTGCAGCATACGCACACGCCCATAGCCTGACGATTGTACGAACCTATCGCGACGAGGGTGAGAGCGGTCTGCTCATCAAGAACAGGGCCGGCCTTATACAGCTCATCAAGGATGTCCAAACAGGAGAAGCCGATTTTGGTCATGTTCTAGTCTATGACGTAAGCCGGTGGGGCCGCTTTCAGGACGTCGACGAGAGCGCGTATTATGAATTCGTCTGCAAACAGGCGGGCATCAAGGTAACATATTGTGCTGAGCTGTTTGACAATGACGGCAGCATGCTCTCCAGCATCGTCAAGAACATCAAGCGAGTAATGGCGGCGGAGTACAGCCGCGAGCTTTCAGCAAAGGTTCACATTGCGCAGTGCCGGTTCGCGCGACTTGGCTTCAAGCTCGGAGGTCGCCCTGGTTATGCACTGTTGCGGGAACTTGTCGATCAGAGTCAGCAGTCACGAGGTGTGCTGAAGAACGGTGATCGGAAGTACCTCACGACTGATCATATCCGAGTGCGACCCGGCATTCCCGACGAAGTAGCCGTGGTGAAGTGGATCTTCGAGCGATTCCTGCAGATAAAGTCGGAAGCGATTATCGCCCGGGAGCTAAACCGGAGGGCCATACTCACGAACACAGGAGTTCGGTGGACTCGTGCAGCGGTTAACAGAGTGCTTAGAAACGAGAACTACATTGGAAACCAGACCTTTAACCGCCGATCACGCAAGTTGCGGCGGACCTGCACCTGCAATCCTCCCGAATTTTGGATCACCAGCGAGGGATGTATCGAGCCGATCATCGAACGCGAAGCCTTCCTGAAGGTAAATAAGATTATTGAGGAACGGCGTGTCGACCTCACTGAAGAGGAGATGCTTGCCCGTCTACGCCGAACGCTGCTCAAGGAAGGACGCCTGAGCTCCGCTATCATAGCCAGCACGATAGGTCTTCCCTGCACCTCCACCTATCAAACTCACTTCGGCAGCTTGATGAACGTGTATCGGCTGATTGGCTACGCTCCCAAGCGCAGCTATGGGTTTCTTGAGTCGCGCCCGCGGTGGGCGGAGCAAGAGGCCAAGCTCGGCTCTCAGATCGCCATGGCCATCAGGAAAGCCGGTGGTCGCACCGCCTCTGGCAACAGGACGGGTTACTTGCGCGTGGATGGATCGGTCAACATCTCAATTCGATCAGCCCTCTGGTGCGGAAGGCAAAATCGAGCGCCGTACTGGTCGATCAAGCGTAGAGCACGCCTGCCTCAGGGCTGGATTGCCGCCATCAGGCTGTCTGAGCATAACGAGTCGGTGCTCGATTACGTGCTGCTGTCGACCCACGAGAAAGTAAAACGAACCATAAACTTTTCTGAGAGGGCTCGCGTTCGCCGTGGAATCGCTCGCTTTGATACTACTGACGCTCTGGCTCGAGCGATCACGAAGCGAGTAACTCGGAAAGGCCGTTCTTCCCCAGCGCCACAAGGCAAGCGATCGAGACCAAAGCAGCCCAAGGCCAAGAACGCCCGCGCGCGGCGCTGATCAAACGCAGGTACAGAACTCCGCGAAGCAGTGCTTCACAATTCTTTTAGAAGCTCAGATCTCGAGACCTTCTCACTTGCCGCGTTTCGCTGTCTAGGAGCGACATGCCTCGCCGTTGGCTTTGCCCCACTACTCGTTCAGCGTCCCGCGACGGAGGCCAGCGTGCCTGCCCATAATGGCCCATTGATCGGATCCAGGCCTTCATCAGTGCTGTCGACCGCGCGTCATCTGGCGCCGTCCAGAGATCAACCTTCGCGGCGGGACCGAGATCAAGGAGCATGACCCCAGCTCTTTGTACCGGAACCCGTCACACCATAAGGCATGGAACGCCTTGACGGCGGCTTGAGCGAAAGTCGCCGTGTTGGCGCTCGCGATGGCAAGCGTAACGCCCGGTCGCATGATATTGCGAATCACACCAGGCTTGAACGGATTGCTCTCCACCAAAAGGCTCACGTAGTGCCGTTGCAAGAGCCTGACGACGGTTTTAGCGATTGCCATCCTTGCCCTCGCCAAAAGCAACCGCAAAACCAACGAAATCAACCGCTATTCCGCCGCTCATAACGGTCTAGTTACAGGCTTGATTCCGGCCAGCTCCGTAGTAACGCATTGTGGAACGCGCTGCTCAGTCCCGGTCGAGCAAGGAATACCGTGACCAAGCTCCTGCGCCGGCCACCTCGTTTCTGCGCCAAGCTACCCAATAACCGCACGCGCGACCCGAAGCTCTTTCCTTTCGTCGATGCCTCCTTTTGGTTGGCGGCAAGCGATCGTAGTGCGGGGTGGAGGCATGGCCTTCAAGAACGAACACACTCGGATCGAGGCGTTCGGGTCGGCGGATAAACCTGCTGCCGGGAAGAACCTTGTAGATGAATCTGTCCTGCATCTCGCCCGTCTCATTGGGCGGCAGATAGCTCGCGAAGAGTTTGAACGGCGGCACGGCAAGGCGACACGACCTTTCCGACGCAAGGGCGAATTAACGACCTGAAATAGGGCATAGCAAATTGTGCAGCTTCGCAGCCCGCTTTTCTCAGTTATGCCTCACCATCGAGACGCCGAAGGTAAGCAGACGGTTCATTTCGCACCGACGTAAGTCATCGCTTTAGGGCTAGTCTGCGAGCGAACCAGTTGGGTTTTCATCCCGCAAAGGTTGTTCGGGCTAATTAAAGCCAACTTCCTCTGATTGTTCCAGCAATTGCATAGCGGTGCTGTGCACTTGATCGCGGGGAAACCGTAAGGAGCTTGTCGATGACTCGCGTTGCGCTTTATGCCCGTTATTCGTCCGACAATCAGCGTGATGCGTCGATTGAGGACCAGTTTCGGATCTGCCGAGAGCATGCGAAGCGCGAGAAATGGAAAATCGTCAACTCCTATAAGGATGCCGGCATCTCTGGCGCCAGCATGATCCTCCGGCCGGGCATTCGGGCTTTGTTGCAGGATGCTCAATGCGGCGCGTTCGACATTGTTTTGGCTGAGGCCTTAGATCGTATCAGCCGCGATCAGGCCGACGTGGCTACTCTATTCAAGCAATTGCGCTTCGCGGGCGTGCCGATCCTCACGTTGGCGGAAGGCGAGATCAGTGAGCTTCACGTTGGACTTAAGGGTACGATGAACGCGCTGTTTCTCAAGGACCTTGCGGCCAAAACGCACCGAGGTCTACGGGGGCGCGTGGAGGACGGCAAGTCGGGTGGCGGACTCTGCTATGGCTATCGCGTCATCAAGAAGGTGGATGAGCGTGGCGACCCAATCCGCGGCGATCGTGAGGTTGATCAAGCCCAGGCCAACGTGGTCGCTCGCATTTTTCGCGATTTTGCGAAGGGGATCAGTCCGCGCACGATTGCCAAGACCCTCAATGATGAGGGTGTGAGTGGACCGGAAGGAAAGCTATGGAACGACACAACTATCCGCGGGCACGCTAAGCGCGGGACCGGTGTTATCAACAACGAGTTGTACGTTGGTCGCCTAGTCTGGAACAGACAGCGCTATGTAAAGGATCCGTCGTCGGGGCGGCGCGTGTCGCGCCTCAACCCAGAGTCAAAATGGATCGTCGCCGACGTTCCAGAACTGCGCATTCTCGATGACGCGCTTTGGCAGGCGGCTAAAGCTCGTCAGACCGAAATTGCAGACAAATACGTCAACGTGACTGAGGCCATCCGGGAACACCATGCTAAAAATCGGCTGAACAGCGCGCGCCGCCCAAGGTCGTTGTTGTCCGGATTGACCTTCTGCGGCTGCTGCGGCGGCCCCTATTCGCTGCGAGGTGCGGACCGCTTCGTTTGCTCTGCGCACGTTACTAACGGCTCTTGCTCGAACGGCAGGACCATTCCGCGCGAAGAACTCGAACGGCGCGTCCTGGCCGGATTAAAGGACCGGATGATGGCGCCGGAGGTGGTTGCCGAGGCGATGCGCACCTATGCAGAAGAGACAAACCGGCTCAATCGCGAACGGCGTTCAAACGGTGAAGCTTGGCGATCGGAACTGGCCAAGGTGGAGAAGCAGATCCAAGGGATAGTTGAGGCCATCAAAGAGGGCATGTTCCAGCCGTCCATGAAGGCGGCGATGGATGGGCTCGAAAATCGCAAGGCAGAACTGGTCACACTTCTCGGCGAAAGTCAGTTGGATGTGCCAGATATCCTGCCGAGCACCTCAAAGGTTTACGCCAGAAAGGTCGGACGTCTCACAGAAGCGCTGAACCAGCCGGAAGACCGGACGGAGGCCACAGAAGCGCTACGCAGCCTGATCGAGCGCATCGTCCTGGAACCTGGTCCCAATCGTGGCGTGCTGAACGCGACCCTCTATGGCGAATTGGGCACGATCCTGGGCTGGATGACCCGCCAAGATCATGAAAACTCTACCAAAACGAAAACTCCCGCAGCGGTGGCTGCGGGAGTGTCGGTATCGGTGGTTGCGGGGATAGGATTTGAACCTATGACCTTCAGGTTATGAGCCTGACGAGCTACCGGGCTGCTCCACCCCGCGTTAAACCGTTGCACGCCTTCGCAAAATCCGCCGACGGGCGAGGGACCAGCGCTTGTCGCGTGGCGTTCGCGTCCCAAAGGCTTCCTTGGAAGGCAACCCTGATGGCGCTGAGGCCGTCGGGCGCGGGGGTTATCTATCAACCCGGGTTGGCTTTGGAAAGGCCTGAGGCGACGTTTTTTTCGACTTTATGACAGGTGAAATGGCGGCCTCTGGGGGCAAAAAAGCCAGCCCTTGCCATAAGTTCCGCAAAGGGCCAGCTTGCGGCAACAACATAAGCCGGGAACGCCATTTTGGGGAGAGCGCCTTGTTAGGGAGAGCGCCTTGGATCAGCCGCTGATGAGCGCGCCCCTGCGCGCGCTGGACGACGCCTTCCATGCCATGGTCGAACGGTCGCGCACCTCGCCCCCGCCGAGCCTGGGCGAGCGGCACGACCGGCTGGCGCGCTTAAGGGCCGTGGTCGCGGACAATGAGGAGCGCTTCCGCCAGGCGATCTCGGCCGATTTCGGCCACCGCTCGGCGGTCGAGACCACCATCGCCGAGACGCTGCTGGTGTTCTCCGAGGTGCGCCACGCCACAAAGCACCTGAAGAGCTGGATGGCGCCGCAGCGCATCGCCACCGCGCTGCAATTCCTGCCGGCGCGCAACCGGCTGTTTCCACAGCCGCTCGGCGTCGTCGGCATCATCGCGCCCTGGAATTATCCGCTGCAGCTCGCACTGGCGCCCGCGATCGGCGCGATCGCGGCCGGCAACCGTGTCATCATCAAGCCGAGCGAGCTGGTGCCGCATTTTTCCGCGCTGCTGCGGGAGCTTGTGGCCGCGCGATTCGATGCCACGGAGATGCTCGTTACCGGCATCGAGAACGAGGTCGCAAAAGCGTTCCCCACCCTGCCCTTCGATCATCTTGTCTTCACCGGTTCGACCCGGGTCGGCCGGATCGTCGCTGAAGCCGCAGGCCGCAACCTCACGCCCGTGACGCTCGAGCTCGGCGGCAAGTCGCCGGCGATTGTCGATCCCTCCGCCGACCTGGAAGAAGCCGCCGAGCGCATCGCCTATGGGAAGCTGCTCAACGCCGGGCAGACCTGTATCGCGCCCGATTACGTGCTGGTGCCGGAGGCCTCGCTGCAGGCGTTCGCGGAAAAGGTGCGCGCGCATATGCGGCGCATGTTCGGCACCGATCCCAACAACAAGGATTACACCTCCATCATCTCCGATCGGCATTATGCGCGGCTGGAGCGGCTGGTGGCCGATGCCGCGCAGCGCGGCGCAAAGATCCTGCAGCCGGCGAAGGCCGATGATCCCAACTGGAAGGCGCGGCGGAAATTCCCGCCAACGCTGGTGGTCGGCGCTACGCCTGAGATGGCGATCATGCAGGAGGAGATTTTTGGGCCCGTGCTGCCCGTGATGGGCTTTCGCGAGGCAGCCGAGGCTATCGCCTTCATCAACGGCCGCGACCGGCCGCTGGCGCTGTACTGGTTCGGCAAGGACCGCACCGCGCGCGACGAGGTCTTGATGCGCACCGTGTCCGGCGGCGTCACCGTCAACGACTGCCTGTTCCACTTCACGCAAATCAACCAGCCGATGGGCGGCGTCGGCGCGTCCGGCGCCGGCGCCTATCACGGCGAATGGGGGTTTCGGACGTTCAGCAAGCTGAAGCCGGTGTTCTATCGCTCAAAACTCAACCGGCTCGCGGATCTCTACCCGCCCTATGGCGGCAAGATCGCGCGGCTGGAGAAGATGATGCGGTTCATGTCGTAGTTGTAGCTCGTCATTCCGGGGCGCGACGAAGTCGCGAACTATGGTGCGCAATTGCGCACCTAAGAATCCATTGCGCCACCGTCTCTGCGGTCAAATGGATTCCGGGTTCGCGCCAAGAGGCGCGCCCCGGAATGACGACGGAGGGGGAATACAAGTGACCGACACATTCGATTTCGTGGTCGTAGGCGCAGGCTCCGGCGGCTGCGCGGTGGCGGGGCGGCTGTCGGAGGATGCGGCGACATCCGTGGCGCTGCTCGATGCGGGGGGACGGAACGACAATTGGCGGATCACCACCCCGTTCGGGCTCGCGCTGCCCTACAGTGCGGCCAACTGGGCATTCGACACCGTGCCGCAGAAGGGCTTGAACGGCCGTGTCGGCTATCAACCGCGCGGCAAGGGCCTTGGCGGCTCCTCGGCGATCAACGCCATGGTCTACATCCGCGGCAACAAATGGGACTACGACCACTGGGCCTCGCTCGGCAATGCCGGCTGGTCCTATGCGGACGTGCTGCCCTATTTCAAGCGCTCGGAGAACAACGCCGATTTCGACGGCGAGTATCATGGCAAGGGCGGCCCGCTGCATGTCAACAGGCTGCGCTCGGACAATCCAATCCACGACGTCTTCCATCAGGCTGCGCGCGAGGCGCAGTTCCGCATCCGCGAGGACTTCAATGCCGAGGACCATGAAGGGCTCGGCAGCTACCAGGTGACACAGCACAATGGCGAGCGCTGGAGCGCGGCGCGCGCCTATGTGCATCCTCACATCGACAAGCGCACGAATCTGCGCGTCGAGACGGGGGCGCAGGCAACAAAGATCCTGTTCGAAGCAGGGCGCGCGGTCGGCATCGAATATGTGCAGGGCAAGCAGACGAAGCAGCTGCGCGCCCGCCGCGAGGTGATCCTCGCCTCCGGCGCCTTCCAGTCACCGCAACTCCTGATGCTGTCGGGCGTCGGCGATGGCGAGGCGCTTCGCGCACACGGCATCGGCGTCGTGCACCATCTGCCGGGCGTCGGGCGCAATCTGCAGGACCATCCGGATTTCGTGTTCGTCTACGCCTCCGACTATCCGCATTTCGTGCACGCATCGCTCGGCCGATTGCCATCCCTGCTCCGCGCCATCCAGCAGTATCGCAGCAAGCGGCGCGGCCTGATCACCACCAACTTTGCCGAGTGCGGCGGTTTTCTGAAGACCCGGCCCGATCTCGACGTGCCGGACATCCAGCTTCACTTCATCATCGCGATGCTCGACGACCATGGCCGCAAGAAGCACAAGGAAGCAGGCTTCTCGTGCCACGTGTGCCTGCTGCGGCCGAAGAGCCGCGGCAGTGTCTGGCTGAAGAGCGCCAATCCGCTCGCAGCGCCGATGATCGATCCGAATTTTCTGGGCGAGGAGGAGGATGTCGAGACGATGGTCGCAGGCTTCAAGACCACGCGACGGCTGATGGAGACGCCTGCGATGCGCGCGTTGCAGAAGAAGGACATGTTCACGGCTGACGTGAGAACCGACGACGACATCCGCAACGTTCTGAGGAACCGCGTCGACACCGTCTATCACCCCGTCGGCACCTGCAAGATGGGCACGGATGCGATGGCCGTGGTCGATCCGAAACTGAAGGTGCACGGGCTGGAAGGTCTTCGCATCGTCGACGCCTCGATCATGCCGACCCTGATCGGCGGCAACACCAATGCGCCGACGATCATGATCGGAGAGAAGGCGGCGGATATGATCAAGGCGGAGATGCGGTAGTGTGAAGCTGTCGCGTCGTTTTCCGCTGTCGTCCCGGCCTAGTGCGCAATTGCGCACGGGGGCCGGGACGACAGCGATATTGTGGCTGCGCTTGTCCGGGACGACAGTTTGCCTCACCCCAACAAAAACCCGCCATCCACCGTCACCACACTGCCCGTCATGTAGCGCGACGCTTTTGAGGCCAGCAGCAGAATCGCGCCGTCGAGATCGGATTCGGCGCCGACGCGGCGCTGCGGGATGCGTTTGGTGAGGCGCTCGCCGGCGGGCGTGGACCAGAAGTCGTGGTTCATCTCGGTGTCGATATAGCCGGGCGCCAGCGCGTTGATGCGGATGTTCTGCCCCGCAAGCTCCAGCGCCATCGCTTTCGTCGCCTGAATCATGCCGGCCTTGGAGATCGCGTAAGGCGAGACCGCCTTCAACACGCCGGTGCCGAGCACGGAGGCGATGTTGACGATGTTGCCTTCCTGCTTGCGTGCGATCATGCGCCGCGCGAGCTCGGTCGCCAGAAAGTAGGCGCCCTTGAGGTTGGCGCCGATCACGGCATCCCAATCCGCCTCGGTCTGCTCGGTCGCAAGCTTTTCGATCGCGATGCCGGCATTGTTGATCAGCACGGTGATCGGACCGAGCGCGGCTTCCGCGGCATCGACCGCGCCCGCGATCGAAGCGGTGTCGGTGACGTCGAGCGCCACGGCCGCGGCGCGGCCGCCCTTGGCGCGGATCTCGTCCTCGATTGTCTTCAGCTTGTTCGTCTGCCGCGCCGCGAGCACGACCGCGGCACCATGGGCGGCGAGAACGCGCGCAAATTGCCGACCCAACCCCTGGCTCGCGCCGGTGACGAGGATGGTTTCGGTGCTGACGTCGAAGATCTCTGACATGGACTGAGTTCCCGAAAGGCCTTGCTGCCCCATCACTACAGACGATTTTAGCGATCTGAAACCGGATTGATCGCTTCGCTGTTCATTGTCTCAGGTACAGGCAGGACCTCACGATGAACAGTTTCGATCTCGCGGTCTCTTCGGCGCTGGCGATCGCGATCGGCTTCGGCTTTCGGACCGGGCTGCTCCGCAGCGCGATGACGATCCTGGCCTATCTGCTCGCCGCTCCCATCGCCGTCTGGCTGATGCCTGTCATCGCGCCGCAGCTCACGCGCGATCCTGCCGCGACCTTTTTGCAGAACTGGGTGTGGTTCTTCGGCATCTTCCTGGTCGTGGGCATGGCGCTCGGCCATCTCGGCCGCCTCGCGCTCAACGACACCGCCGCGGCAGCCGGCCTGCCGGATCGTCTCGGCGGCGCCGCGCTCGGGGCCATCAGGGTCGGCCTCGTCGCGGTTACGCTGGTGCTGGTGTTCGACCAGATCGTACCCGCCAACCGGCAGCCGCCGTTTTTGGCCGGCTCGCAGCTCCGCCCGCTGTTCTCGGCGGCCGGACAGATGGGTTTCAAATCGCTGCCGCCGGAGGCCGCCGCCGCCATCGACCGCATCAAGAAGGAACGGCGGATCTAGATTCTTGTTTTGACGCGTTTTCTTGACGCGAACCGGTGTCCACTTCGCTTGAAAACGCTTTACGGATTCATGGCACGCGGGCGCGCCATGCGTTTTGATGCGGGCCCGTCCCTTATCAGCGGCGTTGATGTTGGCTAGAGTGCCGCGTCCAAACCCATCCGACATTACGGGAGTGAAACAGTGGATCTTGGGATCAAGGGTCGCCGCGCCATCGTCTGCGCATCCAGCAAGGGCCTCGGCCGTGCCTGCGCCATCGCGCTTGCCGAAGCAGGCGTTCACGTCACGCTGACCGCGCGCGGCGCCGAGGCCCTGAAGACAACGGCCGACGAGATCAGGAAGGCGTATCCTGATGTGACCGTCACCGAGATCGTCGGCGACATCACGACGCCGGCAGGGCGCGAGGCCGTGCTCAAGGCCTGTCCGGATCCGGACATTCTCATCAACAATGCCGGAGGCCCGCCGCCCGGCGATTTCCGCAACTGGACCCGCGACGACTGGATCAAGGCGATCGACGCCAACATGCTGACTCCGATCGAGCTGATCAAGGCAACCGTCGACGGCATGATGGCGCGAAAATTCGGCCGCATCGTCAACATCACCTCGGCCGCGGTGAAGGCACCGATCGACATCCTCGGCCTCTCCAACGGCGCGCGCGCCGGCCTCACCGGCTTCATCGCCGGCCTGTCGCGCAAGACCGTGATCAACAACGTCACCATCAACGGCCTGTTGCCGGGCCCGTTCGAGACGGACCGTCTGACCGGCACAGCCAAGGCCGAAGCCGCCAAGCGCGGCGTCACGCCGGAACAGATTCTGGCTGATCGCGCCAAGCAGAATCCCGCCGGCCGCTTCGGCCAACCCGACGAGTTCGGCTATGCCTGCGCCTTCCTGTGCGGCGCGAAGGCCGGCTTCATCACGGGACAAAACATTCTGCTCGACGGCGGCGCGTTCCCGGGCACGCTGTGAGAGCAGTCTGGTACGAACAAGTGGGACCGGCGGCCGACGTCCTCACCTATGGCGAGATGCCGACGTCGGTCGCGGGCCCCGGCGAGGTGCGCATTCGCCTGGAGGCCTCCGGCGTCAATCCCGCCGATGTCGGAAGGCGCGGCGGCAGTTATCGGGCGATGGAATATGCGCGCGTGATCCCGAACAGCGACGGCGCCGGCTTCATCGACCAGGTCGGTGACGGCGTGACGCGGTTCAAGATCGGCGATCGCGTCTGGCTGTTCAACGGCCAGCGCAATGGCCGCGCCTTTGGCACGGCTGCGGAATATATCGCGCTCGCCGAATGGCTGGTGACGCCGCTGCCGCAAAACCTGTCGTTTGCCGAAGGCGCAACGCTCGGCATTCCCGGCATGACGGCGTGGTGCGCACTGTTCGCGGACGGGCCGATCGTCGGCAAGACGGTGCTGGTCACGGGAGGTGCCGGCGCGGTCGGCCATTATGCCGTGCAGCTCGCCAAATGGGGCGGTGCGAAGGCGATCGCGACCGTGAGCTCGGCCGCGAAGGCCGAGCAGGCGCGGCGCGCGGGCGCCGATTTCGTGATCAATTACAGGGAGGACGACGTCGTCGCGAAGGCCATGGCGTTCACGAGCGGGCGCGGCGTCGACCATGTCGTCGACGTCGACTTTGGCGGCAACATCGCGACAACGCTTAAGCTCATGGCTGTCAACTCGACGATCGCCGTCTATGCCACCAACGGCAATCGGACGCCGACGGTGCCGATGCGCGATCTGATGGAGAAATGCATCAATCTGCGTTCGCTGGTGCTGTTCGCGCTGCCGCCTGCGCTGCTCACTGCTGCGCAAGCCGACATCTCAAAGTGGCTGGCCGCAGGACCGCGCATCCACAACATCGCCGGTCAGTTTCCGCTCTCGGACACCGCGCAGGCCCACATGGCCGTCGAGAAGGGCGACAAGGTCGGGACCGTCATCATCGACTGCGCGCGGTAATCACTACGGCACCGGCGTCGTCCGCTCGTCAGTCCAGTCGAGGCCAAAAGTGTCGAGACCATCGGCCAGCAGGTCGCCCAGCATCGGCTCGCCCAGGAGATAGCGCGCCGTTTCGGCCCTCGGGTTGCGATATTCTCCGCGCGCCTCGACGGCGCGGGCGCGCAGATCGTCCCAATCGTCGATCCCGCCATCGCCCCGCCCCAGCCACGTCAGCGTGACCAGATCGATCTGCTCGTCCTCGTTCAAGGCCCTGATGAAGCCGCCGAGCTCACGGGCGACCGGATCGGAGGCGTTGTCCTCCAGCACGTCGATCTCGTCGTCATCGGCGGGATTTGAGCCGGTGTCCGGATCGGCCGCCGCTTCCTTGACGTCGAATTCGCGGGCCTTTGCGATCAGGAACGCGACCTTGTCGACGGAAATCGCGAGCTCTGGCATGGCTCCCTCCTTGGTTGCCGCGATAACGCCGCACTGCATCAGATGATCCATTGCGCCAGCAGGCGGAAACCCGCATCTTTCCCCGCCAAAGCAAGAACAAGGGAAACGCAGGAATGTCGTGGAAGGTCGGCAAGGTCAGCATCACCAGGTTCGTGGAAATGGAGACGGTGGGCTCGACCCGTTTCATCCTTCCTGCCGCGACCAACGACGAAATCCAAAAAATGCCCTGGCTCATTCCGCATTTCGCCACCGAGGAAGGCCGGCTGAAGATGTCGATCCACTCGCTGGCGGTGGAAACGCCGACGCGCCGCATTTTGGTCGACACCGGGCTCGGCAACGACAAGCAGGGCCGCAACGTCCCGACCTGGAACAACCGCAACACGCCGTTCCTGGAGACCATGACTGCGGCAGGCTTTGCGCCTGACAGTTTCGACACGGTGCTGTGCACCCACCTCCATGTCGACCACGTCGGATGGAACACGAAACTCGTCGACGGCGGCAAATGGCAGCCCGCCTTCCCCAAGGCGCACTATTTGTTCGGCCGGACCGAATATGAGTACTGGCGCGACAATTCGACGGAGCCGGACAAGGCAGCGCTGTTCGCGGATTCGATCAAACCGATCGTCGATGCCGACAGCGCAAAGCTGATCCCTGATAACCATCAGCTCTGCGACGAGATCAGCCTGATCCCGACACCCGGCCACAGCCCCGGCCATATGAGCGTGCTGATCCGGTCCGAGGGCGAGCAGGCGCTCCTCACTGGTGACGCCGCGCATCATCCCTGCCAGATGGCGCGTCTCGACTGGTCCTCGACTGTCGATGCCGATCCAAGGCAGGCGGCCGAGAGCCGGCGCACGCTGTTCTCGCGCTTTGCCGACACCCCAACGCTGGTGATCGGCGGGCATTTTTCCGGCGGCCATATCCGGCGGGATGGGGACGCGTTCAGATATGTGGCGCTGCAATCGTAGGATGGTAGGGTGGGTTAACCCCGCGGATTGCGCGAAGCGCAAACCGCTCGGCGTAACCCACCACTTCTGCCGATACGGTAAGAAAAGAGGTGGGTTACGCCAGCGGACTGCGCTGGCGCGCAGCCGCAGGGCTAACCCACTCTACATCGCCTACCGAATTGAGAGGGCTGCAATGCACGGCCTGATCGGCAGTTGAAATTCCCGCCGCCCTGTTCCATGAAGCCATTTAACCAACCGGTCCATCCCAGGGAGAGACGAGAATGAAGCTTGTTCGTTACGGCGAAAAGGGTGCGGAAAAGCCCGGCCTGATCGACAAATCCGGCCAGTTGCGCGACCTCTCGGCGCATGTGAAGGACCTCACCGGCGAGGCCTACTCGCCGGAATCCCTGAAGAAGCTCGCAAGCCTCGACCCGGCCTCCCTGCCGGCGGTATCAGGCAAGCCGCGGTTCGGCTCCCCCGTCACCGGCATCTCGAAATTCGTCGCGATCGGCCTCAACTATAGCGACCACGCCAAGGAGACGGGCGCTGCCATTCCGACCGAACCGATCATCTTCCTCAAGGCCAACACGTCGCTGTCAGGCCCGAACGACGCGGTCGAGAAGCCGCGCGGCTCGACCAAGCTCGACTGGGAAGTCGAGATCGCCGCGATCATCGGCACCCGTGCAAAGTATGTCTCGGAAGCCGACGCGCTGAATTACGTCGCCGGCTATTGCGTCTGCAACGACGTCTCCGAGCGCAATTTCCAGACCGAACGTCTGGGTCAGTGGACCAAGGGCAAGTCGCACGACACGTTTGGCCCGGTCGGCCCGTGGCTCGCCACCAAGGACGAGATCAAGGACGTGCAGAACCTGTCGATGTGGCTCGACGTCAACGGCCAGCGCCGCCAGACCGGCTCGACCAAGACCATGATCTTCACGATGGCGAAGTGCATTTCCTACGTCTCGCAGTTCATGACCTTGCTGCCCGGCGACATCGTCACCACGGGCACCCCGCCCGGCGTCGGCCTCGGCATGAAGCCGCCGACCTTCCTCAATGTCGGCGACGTCGTGACGCTGGGCATCGAGGGGCTTGGTGAGCAGCGGCAGGAGATTATTGCGGCATGAGCTTGTACGTGCGCTGACACACCCACGGTCGTCATGCCCGGGCTTGTCCCGGGCATCCACGTCTTGCGGTAGTGCCTTGCGAAGCGACGTGGATGGCCGGGCATAGGCGAGCGGAAGCGACGCCGTCCTTCAGACGGCTAGGCCCGGCCATGACGGATGAGAGAGCCATCGCGAAGTCATTGTAGGATCTGTTCAATGAAACTCACCTTCTCCCCCGCCTCGCCGTTCGCCCGCAAGGTGCGCATTGCCGCGATCGAGCTTGGGCTGATCGACAAGATCGAGCTGGTCCCCGCCACCGTCGCGCCCGGCCAGGCCAACGAAGAGTATTCGCGCATCACGCCGCTGAAGAAGCTGCCGGTTCTGATCACCAATGACGGCGATGTCATTCTGGATTCCTACGTCATCGTCGAATATCTCAACGAGATTGCCGGCGGCAGCCTGATCCCGGAATACGGGCCGCAGCGCTGGAAGGCCAAGACCGATCATTCGCTGATCAACGGCATGCTCGATTCCATGCTGCTGTGCCGCTACGAGAAGATGGTACGGCCGCAGGGATCGCAGTGGCAGGCGTGGTCCGACGACCACTGGAACCGAGCCTGGAGCGGCATGGCACGGTTCGAGAACCAGGGCGAGCTCTTGAACGGCCCGTTCGGCATTGCCCAGATCGGTCTCGTCTGCGTGCTCGGCTATGCCGATTTCCGCTTCGCCGATTGCGGCTGGCGCAAGGCGTTTCCGAAGCTCGATGCCTTCCATCAGAAGATGCTGGAGCGGCCGTCGGTAAAGATCTCGGTGCCGCCGGCGGCGTAAGCGAATGGAGTTTCCATGAGCCTCAAATTTTCGGTCGGCGATCTCACCATCCAGCGCGTCATCGAGCAGGAAACCACCTTCCTGCCGGCGCTGGAGCTGTTGCCCGGTCTCACGCCCGAGGTTTTGGCGGAGAACCGCGCGTGGATGAGAGAGGCGAAGGCGCTGGATGACCAGGACACGCTGATCCTGTGCTTCCAGTCCTACGTCATCAGGACGCCGCATCACACCATTCTGGTCGATAGCTGCATCGGCAACGACAAGCCGCGGCCAAATCGTGCGAAATGGAACATGAAGACCGACGACACCTATCTCGGCGGCCTTGCCGCGGCCGGGATCGCGGTCGAGGACATCGACTTCGTGATGTGCACGCATCTGCATGTCGATCACGTCGGCTGGAACACGCGGCTGGAGAACGGCCGCTGGGTGCCGACCTTCCCCAAGGCGCGCTACGTGTTCGCCAAGACCGAGTTCGACTATTGGACCGAGCAGAACGCCAAGGCACCCGTACCGCCCTTCGTCGACAGCGTGCTGCCGGTGGTCGAGGCCCGGCGGCATGAGGTCGTCACCAACGACCATGAGATCGGCGACCACGTCCGCATCCTGCCGACACCGGGCCACACGCCCGGCCACGTCGCCTTCACCTTTGGCCGCGGCAAGGACGATGCGGTGTTTTCAGGCGATCTCATGCATTCGCCGATCCAGACGCTGTATCCGGAGATGTCGATGAAGTTCGACGTCGATCAGGCGCTTGCCGCAAAAACGCGCCGCAGTTTCCTGGAGCGCTATTGCGACACCGACACGCTGTGCTGCACCGCGCATTTCCCCTCGCCGTCGGCGGGAAAGATCAAGCGCAGGGGGAATGGGTTCGTCTGCGCGGCGGTGTGAGCTGCAACGCACGCTGCGTAGGGTGGGTTAGCGAAGCGTAACCCACCTCCTATGCTTCCGCGTCGGCAGACGTGGTGGGTTACGCCTTCGGCTAACCCACCCTACCGCCTCCGCGCACTCGGCCACCTCAATCAAACAAGCTCGGCGTGTGATTGACGATCGCGCCTTCGATCTCGAGCATCTTCAATTTCGTCACCACGCCGCCATTGGCGGAGAAACCGCCGGGCTTGTTGCCGGCCGCCAGCACGCGATGGCAGGGCACCACGATCGGGCATGGATTGCGGCCGAGCGCCTGGCCGACGTCGCGCGACAGCTCGACGCCGCCGAGGCGCTTTGCGATGTCGCCATAGGTCAGCGTCTTGCCGGGCGGAATGCTGCGCGCGATCGCGTAGACGCCGCGATTGAATTCGGGAACGCCGTCGAGGTCGAGCGGAATGTCGGTAAGGTCATCGGTCCCGCCCGCGAGCAATTTGACGATGCGGTCGATCACCTGCTGCACCTCCGCTGTGGGTGCAGCTTCACCGGCCTCGGGATGGCGCTGATGGATGCGGGTGCGGATCTTCTTTTCGTCACCCATCGGCAGCTGCACGCCGTTGATGCCGCGCGGGCCCCACTCAATGCCGCAAAGGCCGATTTCGGTGTCGAACAGGGCAAAATGCTGGTCAGTCATGGTTCAGTTCCCGCTTGCGTCCCCGACGCATGCCCCACCGTGATCTCATGCCCAAATCTAGGCTTGGAAATAGTTGCGATCCACCCGGATTCCGGGAATCTTGCACAGCTGGTTCCAGTCGAAATTCCCCTGCCCGCGAGCCAAAAATGCAAAGCCTGCACGTCAACGGATACGACATGGCCTATCTCGACGTGGGCGAGGCCAATTCTCGCCCGCCGCTGGTTTGCGTGCACGGCTCGCTGAGCGATTTCCGCATCTGGGGCTGCGTGCTCGGTCCGCTCTCCAGGCAGCACCGCCTGATCTGCGTCAGCCTGCGGCACTTCTTTCCGGAGCAGTGGGACGGCGTGGGCGACACCTACTCCATCAGCCAGCATGTCGACGACGTCATAGCCTTCATCGAAAAACTCGACACCGGCCCGATCGATCTGATGGGCCATTCCCGCGGCGGGCACATCTGCTTCCGCGTCGCGCAAAAGCGGCCGGACCTGCTGCGCCGGCTGATTCTCGCCGAGCCCGGCGGCGAGCTCGATGCGAGCCTTGATCCGGACTACGCCGGCGGCCCCTCTCCGCTGCTGGCACGCTTCACGGCCTCGGCGGAGAAGATCGCGGCCGGTGACGTCGATGGCGGTCTCGCTGTGTTCGTGGACACGCTGGAGGGGCCAGGCACCTGGCCGCGGCTGCCGGCAATCGTGAAGCAGAATCTGCGCGACAATGCCTATACGCTGATCGGCCAGGTCCGCGACAATCGCCCGCCGTTTTCCAAGGCGGATGCCGAGTCCATCAAGATGCCGACGCTGTTCATCCTGGGCAGCCGCACAAAAGGCCTGTTGCCAAAAGTGCTGCATGCGCTCGCCGCGCACGTGCCCTATTCAAAGACGGTGATCATCGAGAGAACGACGCATCCGATGTTCGAGCAGGCGCCGCAAAAATACTCTGAAATCGTGCTCGACTTCCTAGCAGGCTGATCATGCAGACACTTCGCGTCAACGGATACGACATGGCCTATCTCGACGTCGGAGAAGGCCCGCCGCTGGTCTGCGTGCACGGCACGCTCGGCGATTTCCGCACCTGGTATTCGGTGCTCGGGCCGCTGTCGAAGAAGCGTCGCGTGATCTCGGTCAGCCTGCGGCATTTCTTTCCGGAAGCTTGGAACGGCGCCGGCGACGATTACAAGATGGCGCAGCATGTCGCCGACGTCACCGCCTTCATCGAACAGATCAAACCCGCGCCGGTCGATTTGATGGGCCATTCCCGCGGCGGACACATCGCGTTCCGCGTCGCGCAGGCGCGGCCGGATCTGTTGCGAAAACTGGTGCTGGCCGAGCCCGGCGGCGATCTCGATGCGACGCTGCCGCTGCCTGAAGGCACACCAGCGCATCCGCCACTCGCTGCACGCACGGTGCGCTCGGTCGAGATGCTCCGCGCCGGCGATATCGAGGGAGCGCTGCAAAACTTCTTCGAGGGCATAGAGGGCGACGGCTCATGGCGGCGCGTGCCGGCAGCCGCCAAGCAGCAGCTGCGCGACAACGTCGTCACCTTCCTCGGCCAGATCAACGAGCAGCGAAAATCCTATACGCGCGCGGATGCGCTGGCGATCAGGACGCCCACACTGCTGATCGGCGGCGGCGCCACCACGGGCAGCCTGTCGTCGATCTGGCGCGTGCTCGCCGAGCATATCGAAGGCGCGAAGACGGCGGTCATTCCGAACGCAGGCCACTGGATGTTCGAGCAGGCGCCGCAGGCGTTTAGCGATGTGGTGACGGAGTTTTTGGCGGGCTGACTCTTACCCTCCCCTGGAGGGGTCCGAGACGAGCGTAGCTCGCTCGTGGGTCGGCTCACATTGAGCGCAGCGAAAATGTGAGACGGGGTGGGGTGACGGTCTCTCCGCATTGAACACTGCCCAAGTGGAGAGATCACCCCACCCCGCTCGCGCTGCGCGCGATCGACCCTCCCCCTCCAGGGGAGGGTAAGAAAAGCATCGTCACACCTTCCACACACCTACCGGCATCTTGATTGCGACGTTCAGCCGGTTCCAGACGTTGATCGCGGCGATCGCCAGCAGCAGCGTTGCGAGCTCGGCTTCGTCAAAATGCTTGTCGGCCTCGTTCCAGATGTCGTCAGGCACGGGATCGGCGCGATCCGACAGCCTGGTCAGCGCCTCCGTGAGCGCCAGCGCGGCGCGCTCGGCTTCAGTGAAATAGGGCGTGTCGCGCCAGGCCGAGACCGCAAAGATGCGCTCCTCGGTCTCCCCTAGCTTGCGCGCGATCTTTGGATGCATATCGACACAGACGCTGCAGCCGTTGATCTGGCTGGCGCGCAAATGCACGAGTTCCAGGAGCTTTTCCGGCAGGCCCTGCTTGGTGAGGTTGCCGAGCGATTGCAGGACGTTCATGGCGTCGGGGATGACCATGACCGGGTGATTCATGCGGGCGTGCATCATGTCTTGTCTCCATCTGTGGCGCCGGCAGGCCTGCCGGCTGATTTTCGACGGTTCCGGCGCCATTTCTGTCACATCGGCCGGATTCGCTTCGTCATAGCCATGACGGACGGCAAACAGGGAACGTGACCGATGACCCCAAAAAATTTCGATGACAATTTTCTGGCCCGACAATTCGAGGCCAACCGGGATCATCTGCGCGGCGTCGCCTATCGGATGCTGGGCTCGCGCGGCGAGGTCGACGATGCCGTGCAGGAGACCTGGCTCAGGGTCAGCCGCTACGACACCAGCGAGATCGCGAATTTGCGGGGCTGGCTGACCACCGTGGTCGCGCGCATTTGCCTCGACATGCTGCGCGCGCGCAAATCGCGCCGCGAGGATCCGCTTGGCCCGCAGGTGCCGGAGCCCGTGGACGAGGCCCGCGAGAGTGAGGCCGAGATGGCCGATTCCGTCGGCACAGCACTGCTCGTGGTGCTGGAGACCTTGCAGCCGGCCGAACGCCTCGCCTTCGTGCTGCACGACATGTTCGCCGTTCCTTTCGAGGAGATCGCGCCGATCGTCGGCCGCTCGGTGGAGGCCTCGCGGCAGCTTGCCAGCCGCGCACGGCGCCGCGTGCAGGGCGCACCTCAGCCGCAAGCGGACTTCAGCCGCGAGCGAAGAATCGTCGACGCATTTCTCGCCGCCTCGCGCGAAGGCGATTTCGAGGGCCTGCTCGCGGTGCTCGATCCTGATGTCGTCATGCGGGCCGACCAGGCTGCGGTGCGGCTCGGCACGCTCGCCGAGATCCGCGGTGCTGACGCAGTCGCGCAGGCGTTCAAGGGGCGTGCGCAGGCCGCACGGCCGGCGCTGGTCAATGGCGAGCTCGGCGTCGCCGTCATCTTCGGCGGACGTCTCCGCATCGCGCTGCGCGTCACCTTTAGGGGCGACCGGATCGTCGAACTCGAGGCGGTGGCCGATGCGGAGCGGCTTGGTGCGTTCGAGGTGGATGTGCTGGAGCGCTAGCCGCGCCTTGGTGCCGGCACGATCGCGATCGGAGAAGAACGTGGATGGCCGGAACAAGCCCGGCCATGACGAAACAATCATATTTTCAACAGCTTAAGTAGCCGCCGGCAAGCCGAACGCTCCTGCCTTGACGCCTCCCCTGCCCGGGGAGTAGCTTCGCATACGGAATTCCGTATTCCGAAGGAGCTGCCAGCGTGATCCCTCTCGACCCGCTCCCCAATCTGATCGACCAGGTCTATGCGCGGATCCTGGAGGCGATCACCGATCGCACGCTGCAGCCCGGACAGCGCATCACGCAGAACGAACTCGCCGACAAGCTCGGCGTCTCGCGCCAGCCGGTGTCGCATGCACTGCATCTGTTGCATCGGCAGGGGCTCGTCGCCGAGAGCGGCAGGCGCGGCTTTGAAGTCACCCAGCTCGATCCTTCGCGCATCCGTCAGCTCTATGAGGTGCGCGGTGCGATCGACGCGCTGGCGGCGCGGCTCGCCGCCGAACGCGCGAAGAACGATGCCGCGGGACGCGCGCGCCTCGAAGCGGCGCTGCGCGCCGGCCACCGCATCACGCGCAAGACGTCGTTGAACGAGCTGATTGCGCTCGACGTCGACTTTCACCGCGCGATCTATCAGCTCGCCGGCAATCCCGTCATCGAGGCGACCATCGCGCCGCAGTGGCCGCATATGCGCCGCTCGATGGCAACCGTGCTCTCCGAGCTCGACTATCGCGAGAGTGCGTGGGCCGAGCATGCGACGATCGCAAAACACATACTCGCGGGCGAGACGGCTGCTGCCGAACGCGCCGCGCTCGCGCATGCGCAAAACGCCGGACGAATGACTGAGGAGCGATTGAGGGCGACGGAGGAGACGGCGGCGTAACTAGCTGTCATTCCGGGGCACGCGAAGCGTGAACCCGGAATCTCGAGGTTCCGGGTTCGGTCCTTCGGACCGCCCCGGAACGACAACAATAAACAAACAGGAGGATGCGACCCATGAAACTGACCCAGGAGCAATTGGAGTTCTTCCACCGCGAGGGCTGGCTGTTCCTGCCCGAACTGTTTGCCCAAGAGGAGGTCGATTTCCTCGCGCGCGAGGCGGTCGCCATTTACGACGCCAACCGCCCCGAAGTCTGGCGCGAGAAGAGCGGCGCGCCGCGC
Organism: Bradyrhizobium arachidis; assembly: GCF_024758505.1. Lineage (NCBI taxonomy): Bacteria > Pseudomonadati > Pseudomonadota > Alphaproteobacteria > Hyphomicrobiales > Nitrobacteraceae > Bradyrhizobium > Bradyrhizobium arachidis. The sequence continues at coordinate 8,689,147 of NZ_CP077970.1, forward strand.
ACGGCCTTTGCCGCCCATCTCTACAACGAGGCTTTTGGCGTGCTCGGCGCCCATCCGCGCATGATCGAGCCGGTCGAGCAGGTGTTTGGCGAGCCGGTCTACATGCATCAATTCAAGATCAACGCAAAATCGGCCTTCACCGGCGACGTCTGGCAGTGGCACCAGGATTACGGCACCTGGAAGCGCGACGACGGCATGCCCGAGCCGCGCGCCATGAACATCGCGATCTTCCTCGACGAGGTGATGCCGATCAACGGCCCCCTGATGCTGGTGCCGCGCAGCCAGAATGCCGGTGATCTCCAGGCCTCGCATGACCTCTCGACGACGTCCTACCCGCTGTGGACGCTGGACGAGGACACCGTGACGCGGCTGGTCAAGCAGGGCGGCATCGTGGCGCCGACCGGAAAGCCCGGCGGCATGCTGATGTTCCACGGCAATCTGGTGCACGGCTCGAGCGGCAACATCACGCCCTACCCGCGCAAGATCGTGTACCTGACGCTGAACGCGGTCTCCAACTACATCCGCACACCGACGCGGGCGGACTACATCGCGCACCGCGATTTCACGCCGATCAAGACCGTGGACGACGACGCGCTGCTGCGCCTGGCACGTGCGCCGCGGCAGGCGGCGGAGTAGGACGATCTTGCGTCCACGGGCGTCATGCCCGGGCTTGTCCCGGGCATCCACGCCTTGACACGATCACGGCGGCAAGACGTGGATGGCCGGGTCAAGCCCGGCCATGACGACCGGAGAGTTCGCACACGTCTCTTCGAAATCAAGAATCCTTGGATCCTTCCCATGAACCTCTTCTCCCTCCTCCAAGCCCGCCGCAGCGCCGGAAAACCCGTGCGCGTGGCGTTGATCGGTGCCGGGAAATTCGGCTCGATGTTCTTGTCCCAGGTGCCGCATGTGCCGGGGCTGGAGGTGTCAATCATCATCGACCTCGACGGCGACCGCGCACGCGAGGCCTGCCGCACCGTCGGCTGGGACGCCGAGCGGATCGCCGCGACCGTCTTCACCGACGACGGCGTGCGTGCGATTGCCGGCGGCGCGATGGATGTGGTGGTGGAGGCGACCGGAAATCCCGCCGTCGGCATCCGCCACGCCCGCGCAGCAATCGCCGCCGGCAAGCACATCGTGATGGTGAATGTCGAGGCCGACGTGCTCGTGGGGCCGCTGCTCGCCGAGGAGGCGCGCAAGGCCGGCGTGGTCTATTCGCTCGCCTATGGCGACCAGCCGGCACTCACCGCAGAGATGGTGGACTGGGCCCGCGCCACCGGCTTTCGCATCGTCGCCGCCGGCAAGGGCACAAAGTATCTGCCAGCCTATCACGACGTAACGCCCGACGGCGTCTGGCAGCACTATGGCCTCACCGCGGGCGAGGCACAGTCGGCCGGCATGAATCCGCAGATGTTCAACTCCTTCCTCGACGGCACCAAATCGGCGATCGAGATGGCCGCGATCGCCAATGCCTGCACGCTGGACGTCCCGTCGCAGGGCCTGCTCTTTCCGCCCTGCGGCGTCGACGACCTCCCGCACATCATGCGTCCCCGCGACAAGGGCGGCGTGCTGGAGCGGTCCGGCGTGGTCGAAGTGGTGTCCTCGCTCGAGCGCGACGGCCGGCCGGTGTTCCGCGACCTGCGCTGGGGCGTCTATGTCGTGCTGGAGGCGCCGAACGACTACGCGGCGGACTGTTTCAAGCAATACGGGCTCAAGACCGACGCGAGCGGGCGGTTCGCGGCGATGTACAAGCCGTATCACCTGATCGGGCTCGAACTGAACGTCTCGGTGCTCTCGGCCGCGCTGCGCAACGAGGCCACCGGCCAACCCTACGGTTTTCGCGGCGACGTCGCGTCGGTCGCCAAACGCGATTTGCGCGCGGGCGAGATGCTCGACGGTGAGGGCGGCTACACGGTGTGGGGCAAGCTGGTGCCGGCGGCGGAAAGCCTGAAAGCGGGCGCGCTGCCGATCGGGCTCGCCCACCGCCTCAAGCTGAAGCACGACGTCGGCCATGGCGAGATCGTGCGCTGGAGCGACGTCGAGTTCGATCCGAACAACGACACCATCAGGACGCGCAAGGCGATGGAAGCGGCGTTCGCGAAATCCTGACATGTGCCCAAGTGTCGCCCGGCTGCCGGACGGGGGCGTCGACTTAGACTTTCGTCCAGCCGAAGCGGCGGGCCCTTCGCAGTTGCGGTGGGGGCTAACCGCTTGATTATCGGGGGACGCCGGGCCATCCTCCCTCGCGGAACCGCAAAGCTCGGAATTCCAACAACAAGGGCCCAAAAGGGTCCACGGGAACGCTCAACAAACAACGTCGATCACTCGGCGCAGACAAGACGACACCAAGATCGTCCCCATTGTCGAGATGTCGGCAGTAATGGAGGGATACGCATGAAGCGTCGTGATTTCCTGAAGGTGACGGGCGCTGGCCTGGCTGCAAGCACGGCCGTTGCCGCGCCCGCGATCGCGCAATCGATGCCCGAGGTGCGGTGGCGGCTGGCCGCAAGCTGGCCGAAGGCACTGGATACGCTCTATGGCGGCTGCGAATATTTCTGCAAGCGCGTCGCCGAAGTCACCGACAACAAATTCCAGATCCAGCCGTTTGCGGCCGGCGAAATCGTCCCGGGCCTGCAGGTGCTCGACGCCGTGTCGAACGGCACGGTCGAGATGGGCAACACCGCGCTGTACTACTACTGGGGCAAGAACCCCGCCTTCACCTTCGGCACGTCGCTGCCGTTCGGATTGAACACCCGCGCGCACATCTCCTGGCTGCTGTTCGGCGGCGGCACCGAGATGCTCAACGACCTGCTCAAGGAGTACAACACGATTGGTCTTCCGACCGGCTCGACCGGCGCCCAGATGGGCGGCTGGTTCCGGAAGGAGATCAAGGGAATGGACGACTTCAAGGGCCTGAAATTCCGCGTCGGCGGTTTCGCAGGCACCATCATCGCCAAGGTCGGCGGCGTGCCGCAGCAGATCGCGGGCGGCGACATCTATCCGGCGCTGGAAAAGGGCACGATCGACGCCGCCGAATGGGTCGGTCCCTATGACGACGAAAAGCTCGGCTTCGTGAAGGTCGCAAAATACTACTACTATCCCGGCTGGTGGGAGGGCACCGGCCAGGGCCACAACGTGATGAATCTCGACAAGTGGAACGCGCTGCCCAAGCACTACCAGGCCGCGATCGAGACCGCGTCGCGCGACACCTTCACCTGGGTCACCGGCAAGTACGACTACGTCAACCCGCCGGCGCTGAAGCGCCTGCTGGTTGCGGGTGCGATCCTGAAGCCGTTCCCGCAGGAAGTGCTGGAGGCCTGCTACAACGCGGCCAACGAGATCTATGCCGATCTC